>JBBQLX010000102.1:0-22457 GCA_038328375.1 Aggregatilineales bacterium
ATCTGAAGAAACTGCCGCATCTTCCGCAGTTTCGGCATTTCGCTCTCTCAATTCCGCCGTCAAAATCATGTTGTAACAACAACATCAACTGCATCAATTGCATTTTACTCAGTACTCGGCACTCAGAACTCAGTACTTTTCTTACCCCAGCGGAATACCCAGCGCCTTAATTTTCGCGGTCAGGTTGGTTTTCGCCAGCGCAATCAAGTTAATCGGCAGGTGCTCAATCACCACATAACCATCCGGCTTCACCTGCTGCACACGCTTTAAAATCGTGTCGAAGTCCATCATACCCGTGCCGATCACCGTCTCCGCGATATGCACCGTGAACCGATCCTCGGTGTAGTAATCCTTCAGGTGAACCGTCGCGATATACTCGCCCAGCAGGTCAAAAATCTCGTGGATCATCGGTGCGGGGTTGCAGGCAATTTGCAGGTCGCCCACAAAATTACACGGATCAAGATTGATCTTCAGCCGCTTCGAACCCGTCCGCTCGATCATCCGCCGAATCCGTTCAGCCGTATTGAGCGTCGTGGTCACATGCGTTTCCAGCACAATATCGATGCCCAACTCTTCGCCCGTTTCGAGGATTTCCATCAAGCTCTTGAACAGTCGCTCCTCGGTTTCCGGCTTATAGTTATCGGGATGAGGCCACCAATCGCCGCGCGGGTTCATGCTCGTGGGTCGCACACCCGACTCCGGCACACCGATCTTGGCGCACAGCCGCACCAAGTCCCGCGCCCCTTCCACACCGGCCTTACGGATGCTTTCATCCGCTGTCACGATGGAAGGATATGGCCCCCAAATTTGTAGAAAGGGCATTTTTTGATCGTCATAAACCGACTTCACATGATGCGCCAGTTCGTCCGTAATCGTGCTGGCAGGAACGCTCAAATGTGCGCCCACCCCGTGAAAACCCAACTCTGCCGCATAGCGAATCTTGTTGTAATCTACGTCCGTCCAATCACTGTGGACGAGACCGAGAAGACCTATTTTCATGAATATATTTCCTTTAGTGTGATGAGGTCAGTTTAATCGGACGGTTGAGGGTTGGTATTGGACTTCTCCAACGGCCCTTCGATCATTTTTCCACCGCGCCCCGCATCGCCCGGTTGAATATCTTGAAAAATAATCAGCACATCTTCCCGTCGGGCTGAACCATGTTCAACCAGCACTTCCGTCATCTCTTCGATGACCTTTTTCTTCTGTGCAGGCGCTCGTCCGGGTGACCAGTAGACAATTACGGTTGGCATAAAATTTATCCTTGTTCTAAATCACTTATCATTCAACCCAAACGGTAGCCTATTTATTCTTGCGGTTTGAAACGCATATAACGCTTCAAGTATTTATGGGTCACACCGACTTGTTTCAGATTTTCTTTGTGCAGTATTCTGGCAATGGCTTTGGCGATTTTGGGGTTTAAGGGTGAGTCCAATCCGCCGCCCAAAGCCACATAGCGTTCATCCAGCACTGGAATATCACGAATGGCGTTAAACACCTCGAGAGTAATATCCTGCGAACGTCCATCGAGCTTGGCTTCGGCGATCACGGCTTTGACAAACACATTCATTTCATAATGGCTAGGCATGGTTCACTAAACTTTCTATTGATTTCCGAATTCATTGCAGACAAGTTTAGTCCTTACGCTCATTGCCTTCAACTTCTCGTGGATAACCTGCGTGGAAAACAGCGGCATATTTTGATAAGGGGTCATATTTTTCTCTGTTGCTGGTGATAAAGGTTAAAGGTTCTATTTTCAGAAAATTTAGGCTGGGAAAGAAAAATCAGACCCCTAACCCCAACCCTTCCCCCATAGCAATAAGGGAAGGGAGAAATACAAGATATGCCGTCTGGTTGTTAGCTTTTGCGATCAATTCATTTCGATTCCGCCATCGACATTGAGGGCTTGTCCGGTGATGTAGTCGGCATCGCTCGAACACAGGAAGGACACAGCGGCTGCAACATCTTCCGGTGTGGCAGCCCGTTTAAGTGGAATGGCTTCAATCGACTTCTGCATCCATTCGCCCGGTTGCAAACCCTGCCGTTTCTGTCCCTGCACTTTGTCGATGTTGTCCCACATCGGAGTCGGCACAAGTCCGGGGCAAACCGCATTGACGTTGATGTTGTAGGGAGCAAGGTAAGTTGCGGCGCTCTGGGTGATGCTGATGACACCCCATTTGGTTGCCGAATAAGCTGCATCATACGGGCGACCGGAACGCCCCGCTACCGACGAAAAGTTGACGATTTTGCCGTAGCTGTGAGGCGCACGTCCGGCCTGCTTCACCGCATCAGGCATTTGCGCGACCATCTGCTTGGCGACGAGTTGCAGTGTAAAAAACAAGCCATTCAAGTTGACTTTGATGACGGGTTCCCATGTTTCGGGTGTGAGGTCAAACATGGGCATCGGACGGCTCAGTCCGGCGTTGTTCACCAGCATGTCGATTTTGCCAAACTTGGCGACCACATCCGTGACCATTTGTCCGACCCGTTCGGTATCACTGATGTCTACCGGATAAGCCAAGGCTTCTACACCAAATGCTGATATTTCGTGGGCGGCTTCTTCGGCATTGGTTTTGTTGAACTCGGCAATAACAACATGTGCGCCTTCTTGTGCCAAGTATCGGGCGATACCGCGTCCAATCCCCTGACCTGAACCAGTAACGATGGCGACTTTCCCTTGATGACGGTTTACGCTGGGTGTTGGCATGTTATTTGACCTCCGATGGGCGCACCGAGCGATTTTCGGCAGCCGATAGATAAGCGCCATAGACCACGCGCAGGGTATTCAAGTTGTCTTCAGTGCTGTTATCAGTGGGGATGTGGTCATTCTCAATGGCTTCCATCAATGAGGCCATCGTGCCCACGAACGCATCCGGTATCCAATATTCTTCCAGCGTAGGCGTAATCTTCACACCCTTACCGAACTGTTTTGAGGTGATTTGAATGGTATCCGGCTGCCCTGCTGGATAGTTGTACATCAGGCCGATTGTACCTTCGATTGCGCCTTCTGTACCGATGAAGCGGAAGGTCGCAAAGTCATCTGCCCATTCGTTGTAGTGGTTAACGGAGGACAGCACTTGCAAGCCATTGGCATAGTCCAACACTGTTATCGTTTTGGTTTCGCCTTTTACGGGCGCTTGGTTGGGATAACGGGTATGACGGCTGGTGATCCAATCCGGATTACCAAACAGATAGCGCAGCGAGTCGAGATAGTGAATGCTGTGGAATAAAATTTCCAAGTTCGGAACGGCTGCCAACCAAGGCCACATATGCCAAGGGGTGAGGCAGCTCACCTGAATTTGTGCGTCGGTGGGTTGACCGATAATGCCATCTTCGATCAGGTGCTTGCTGGCGCGGATACCCGAATCCCAGCGCATCTGATGATTGATGGCCTGCTTCACACCCGCTTTCTTGGCAATCTCCACCACCTTGACCGCGTTGGCGAAATTATCTGCCAGCGGTTTCTGGCACAGCATATGCTTACCAGCAGCAGCGACTTTCTCCACCACCTTCAATTGTTCCCACGGCGGTACGGCAATGTCTACAATCTCAACTGCCGGATCTGCTAGCAGTTCATCGAGCGTAGTGTAAACATTGGAAATACTATGTTCAGCAGCGACCTTTTTGGCGGTTTCAATATTCTGGTCATAACAACCGACGATGTTGAAACCGGCTTTTTTATAAGCGGGGATATGTGCGTATTGAACGATGCCCCCTGTGCCACAGAAGGCGATACCGTAATCAATCTTTTTACCCAAATGTGGTTTGTAATCGACAGTGAAGGGCAACTGGTAGGTCATTGGAGAAATCTTTTCGTAAAAATGTGCCGGAATATTAAATTTGGCGGCAGTGTAGTTTATAAATTATAATTTAACACTCTGTATCGGATTGTGCAATACTTTAATCCAAGGTGGTGAAAAGCCCCTTTACCCGAACATGCCTTTATCCAAAACTATTCGTTCGACAAATATGTTTAAGGATTTTTTATGAAGATCGACACACATCAACATTTTTGGAACTTGTCCGAAGTGGCTTACCCGTGGTTAATCCCGGCCTACGGCCCGATTTATGCTACGTTTGAACCGGGTCAGCTTGCACCACAAGTTAAAGCGGCAGGCATTGATAAAACGGTCGTGGTGCAAAGCGCCAACTCTTATGAAGACACAGCTTCGATGCTGGTTCACGCCAATTACAACGATTGGATTGGCGCGGTGGTGGGTTGGGTAGATTTGCTGAATCCTGATGCAACCAATGAACGGCTGGAACAGTACAAAAAGCATCCAAAGTTTCGTGGGATGCGCCACCTGATTCACGAGGAAAAGAATCACGATTGGGTGATTCAGGATGTGGTGATTGAGTCGCTTAAAGTGTTAGCCAGCCACGATATGATTTTTGAAGTGGTAGCCGTCTTCCCCAACCACCTCAAGCATATTCCGACGCTCTCCGCCAAAGTACCCAACCTCAAAATGGCAATCGACCATCTAGCAAAACCACCGATTAAAGACAAGGTCATGTCGCCTTGGTCAGACCAGATGAAAGCAGCCGCAGAAAACCAGAACGTCTACGCCAAAGTTTCCGGTTTGAATACAGCAGCAGCGGCTGATTGGTCGAGCAATGACCTGAAACCTTACATTGATTTCGCGGTAGAAGCCTTCAGTCCCAAGCGTTTGATGTTCGGCAGTGATTGGCCGGTGTGCATCCTCGCGGGTGATTACAATCAAGTGTGGACGGAAACCAACAAGTCTATCGCGGATTATTCGCAGGCGGATAGGGATGCCATGCTGGGGAACTCGGCGGCTGAATTTTACAAGCTATAATGCCGCGACTCGCTTTCAGGCTGGCGCTGATGCTGTCATATTTTGCAGTGTCAGCCTATGCGCTGGCTCATGCAGGTGGGGATTATCATGAGGTTCGCGACTTTTTGTATCCGGTCGAAGACTGCGCCCCACCCTGTTGGCAGGGTATCCGCCCCGGCGTTACAGACAGCATCTCCGCCGTTGATACGCTACGGTCGCTGCCTTGGGTGACGAGCTTGTATTCGATTCAAGGCATTGTCATCAACGATAGTTATATCAGTTGGAAGTGGAACGGTCAGCAGCCCGCTATGGTTGACAGCGAACGTGACGGACGAATCTGGTTTCATAACGGCTTGGTCTACTCGATAGAAATTCCGCTGGTGATTTCGTTTGCAGGCGTTTGGGGTGCTTTTGGCGCACCGGAATCCGAAACGGCTGTAAGAGCGCCCTTTTTTCCGCCGAAGGTTTTTTATCGTGCCGACTATTTAGATGGAACACTTCAATTTAATAGCACGGTGGCTTGCCCACCCAATGCTGAACATTTACTAGCAGCGCGGGTTGATGCCTCAATTGCTATTCCACAGGCTGAGTCAACTGCATCCAAAGCAACCAAGTGGTTGAGTTGTTTGAATGCTCAGCGATAGAACCAATTGAAGGATGAGCTTTCGAAAATCAGGGAGATTCCCCCTCAAATGAGGTGATTTGACTGGTCAGTTGTCTTGTCAGACCAGTTGTGATACCATCTCAATGACTCGAGGCAAATTAGGACGTAAAGTGGTTAAACACGACGACACGCTGCCAACCAAGATCGCCCAAAATATGCTCCAACGCATTGTGTCGGAAGAGTTTCCACGCGGCACACTGCTGCCTTCTGAACGTGAACTGCAAGACGATTATCAAGTCAGTCGTGCGGTGGTTCGCGAAGCGATTAAATTACTCGCCTCGCGCAAGCTGGTCACGATCAGCCGGGGACAAGGTTCGGTTGTGGCTTCGGATTTCACAGAACCCGTTATTGACGCTCTACTGTTGGCCTTTCATCGCTCACAAATCCGACCTGAAGATATTTACAGCGTCCGTGGTTTATTGGAACCGCAAGCGGCAGCATTGGCTGCACAAAATGCGACACTGCCGCAAATTCGTCGGTTGAGCGAATTAGCCAATAATTTTGAGAAAATTTCTTTTGAAAGTGGAACTGACCGAAACAAAGAATCGTTGGTGCAATGGGGCAAGCTGGATCGCGAGTTTCATCAACTACTGGCAGAGGCCAGTCAAAATGCTGTTTTGGGTATCCTGATTGCCGTGATCATCGGTATCGTATGGAACGCAATTAGCAATAAGATGCCAGAACCCGCACCAGATCGATTTGTAGTGGCGGTTCAGCAGCATAAAGCCATCGCCTTAGCTATCGCCCATCACGACGCGGAGGCCGCCCGCAAAATGATGTTGGATCATATTGATACCAGTTTAAACAACGTGGTCAGTCCGGAAAGTCAGATTGAAATCGAGATTGAAAGTCTGATCTGAATAGACAATCAGAAACAGGCTGTAATCATTTTTAGCACTGCAAATTATAAGCAAAACACTTTCATTTAGGAGAACATTTATGTCTCAAAAGATAGTCCCTCAACCATACTGTTGTCAGCCAGTCGGGTAATCACTCCATCACATTAATCATCATTTTGGTTTTCCAATCCAAGTGGTCGATGGCATTTTGTCCGCCGTAACCACATTTTGAATCCATTGGAAACAGGAAAGCGCAGGGACTCAACTGTGCAGCTTAAAGATAAAGCAGCATTAATCACCGAAGCAGCCAGCGGCATCGGTTTGAGCATTGCTCAACGATTCGCAGCAGTCGTTCTCGTGGATCGTGAGGCAGCGGAGATTCGGGCTCAAAACCAGCAAGCCCACTTTGTGCCGGCCAATCTAGCCGAAATCGTATCTGCGCCAATTGTTTGTGTCCCGGCGCGGTCGATACCCCTGCACTGCATACTGATATTGTGTGTGGTACGCGGCGGCGATTTGAGCGCTATTGATCATATGCGCGAGCGCGGCTACCTGACCACGCCCGAACAACTCGCAGCAACAGGCTTATATCTCGTCAGTGATGAAAGTAGTGCTATCACGGGCAGTATTGTGGTAGCTGATGCGGGCGCGAGGTTGTCTTAAAAATTTTGTTACCAAAATAGGAAGAAACACATGCGTTTAGGTGTAACGGGCATGATGCCCAGTAATCTCGATGATGTCGACCAACGGCTTGCTCGAAAAATCGCTGAACTCGGTTTTACAGGAGTGGGCGCACATTTAGCGGGTGATCCACGAGCGGTTTCAGCGGAGACTTGCCACCGTGCGAAATCCATTTTGGAGGAGCAGGGCATTCGCATTATCCAGTTTTGGGGTTTCTACAATTCGATCATTAGTCCTGATGAATCTGTCAGGCAATCCGGTGTGAAGACCGCGCAAGAAATTATTCGGTTGGCAGCCCGCTTAGGCGCGGATATGGTGGGGATTCGCCCAACCAGTTTGAACCCGCGTGGGGCATGGTGGCCTCATCCTGACAATGACTCTCCGGTTACAGAAGAGCGCCTCATCCGCAGCTTGCGCGAAATCGCGTCGGTCTGCGAAACGAATGGTGTACCAATTACACTGGAATGCCATGTCACCTCCACCTTAAACAGTGCCACATCGGTACGGCGAATTATCGAAGCCACCGGATCAAAGTGGATTAAAGTCAACATGGATCCTGTCAACTTCATCCCTGATCTACGCACGGCTCATCATACGACTGAATTATTAAACGAACTTTTTGATGTTCTTGGTTCGTATGTCGCCGCTGCTCATATCAAAGATGTGTATGTGGAAGATCGGCATGTCGTGCATATCAGTGAGACTATTCCGGGTGATGGTATCTTCGATTTCGACACTCTTTTCCGCCGTTTTGAAGAGACACTTCCACAAGGTTATGGCTTCATCGAACATCTACCCGAGAGCCAAATCCCGCAGGCGAATGTGTTTGTTCGCGAGAAATTAAAGCAACTCAATATTCCAATTTTAAAGTGAAAGATTATTCGCATCTCAATTTACACTAAGGATTATCGCTCATGGCAACACTTCTTGATCTGACAAGTAAAGTAGTACTCATTACAGGCGGTGCAAATGGCATCGGTGAGGCGACCGCAAAGTTATGTATCGAACGCGGCGCGGTAGTCATCACCGCCGATATGAACGCTGAAGCAGGCGAACGCAGCGCGGCAGCCATCCGCGAACAAGGTGGACAAATTGAATTCATCCAAACCGATGTGCGGAGTGCTGAAAGTGTCAGTGCCTTAATCGACACCATCAAGCACAAGCACGGACGTTTGGATAAAATGGTATGTGCGGCAGGCGTGTTACGTGGCCCTTGGCTGCAACCGGAAGAACTGCCATTGGAAGAGTTCGAGTTAACGATGGATGTGAACGTCAAAGGTTCATTTTTATGCGCCAAATATGCCACACCACTGTTGGTTCAAAGTGACTCGGCTGTGATCGTTAACGTGGCATCCGGAGCAGGAGTCATCGGGCCGAGTTCATCACTGGCCTATGGCGCAAGCAAAGGCGGCGCAAATGGCTTCTCAATGACCTTAGCCAATCACCTTAAAGACCGCAACGTTCGCGTCAACACCCTTTGCCCCGGCAACATCGTCACCCAAATGAAACTCTCAGTCGAAGTGGCAGCCGCCGAGCGTGATGGCACATCAGTCGAAGCGGCATTGGAGAAGGCGAGACAAAACTATGGCATTCCCGAAGGCGTTGCCAAGATCATCGCTTTTATGATTTCTGATGAAGCCGATTATTTACGCGGAGCGCTTTTCACCCGTTAAACGAGGTCATGAGAGCCTGCTCATTGAAACCATAAGCAGGCTCTGCAACCTATTTTCTTAAAGTAGGTTGCATGATGAAGATCATCATGGTACAGTCTGAATTATAAATTATAAATCGAATTTTTGATTATTAGGCGAGAAATAAGTGGGTATTATTAAACAAGATTTGCAGGAACCTGTTTTACCTCGTCGGCTGAATCTCAATCCATTCCATTACCTTGCAGCACTTTCAGAGAGTCACCATTGGGCTTACTTGTTGATCGCCCCCAGCCTGATCCTCGTACTGGTGATTGTTATTTACCCCATCTTTTCGGGTATCTTGCTCAGTTTCCAAGAGATGCGGCTAAACCGCCCCAAATTAAGTGGCTTCATCGGGCTGGAACATTACGCCGAACTATTGCAAGACACTGTGTTTCTGAAAGCATCCATTAATACCTTGTGGTGGGTGGTGGGTGGCGTTGTGAGTCAGTTCCTGCTAGGGATGATTACCGCACTCGCCCTAAACCGCAAGCTGCGCGGAATGCAATTGGCACGAACATTGGTACTTATCCCTTGGTTTTTGCCGTCGGTTGTAGCAGGCAATATGTGGGTGCTGCTGCTCGATTCGCGCTTGGGTGTGCTGAATGACATCATGGTCAAACTGGGTATCCTTCAAAGTTATAAAGCATGGTTTGCTGACCCGAACACCGCTTTTCCGGCAGCCTTATTGGTCGCCTTGTGGCAAGGCTTTCCGTTTTTCGCGCTGCTGCTGCTGGCAGGTCTACAAGGTATTCCTGAAGACTTGTATGAAGCGGCCTCGGTTGATGGCGCGACCCGTTGGCGGCAGTTCATCCACATCACACTGCCTCTGCTCAGACCAATCATCGTTGCGGTGGTGGTTTTGAGGGTGATTGGCATGGTGAACTCCCCTGATCTGATCGTCATCCTCACCAACGGTGGGCCGGGACATGCCACAGAATTGCTGTCATCGTATGCTTTCCAAACCGCTTACCAGAGTTTCGACTTTGGTTATGCGGGAGCGTTGTCGGTGGTCATGCTCATCATTTTGATGGTTTTCTCGGTCATTTACATCCGCGTCTCCGGTATTACAAAGGAGTAAATCGGTATGTTCCAAGATCAACGTAAAACCGAACGCGTGTTGGATGTCATAACCTATATCATCATTATCGGGGTCGTCGGCTTTGCGCTCTTTCCCATCATTTGGACGTTCCTGACATCGTTGAAGGTCGAAAAAGATATTATCACTATCAACCTTCAATATCTTCCGCAAAGTATCACCTTCGATAATTATGTCGCTATCTGGAATCGTTCTGGTTTTCCGACTCTCATCACTAACAGCGCTGTTGTGACGGTGTTCACGCTGTCAACCACCATGATAATCGGTACGCTTGCGGCCTACAGCCTGTCGCGTTACCAATTTCGTGGTCGCAACTGGATTTTGCAATTCTATCTGGTCATTCGCATGTTTCCGGTGGTGTTGATGATCGTGCCGCTGTTTGTGATTATGCGGCGTTTGAGTTTATTAGATACGCGCTTTGGTTTAGCGTTGGCCTACACCACCTTTTTGCTGCCCTTTTGTGTTTGGATGATGAAGGGCTTTTTCGACTCGATACCCGTTGATCTGGAAGAAGCGGCACGTATCGATGGCTGCACCCGTTTGGGCGCGCTGATACGGATTGCGCTGCCGTTGGTTCGCTCAGGATTGGTGGCTACGGCTGTGTTTATCGGCATCGCCTCATGGAACGAGTTTTTGTTCGCGCTGATGTTGACGACCAGCCAAGGATCGCGCACATGGCCGGTGGGTCTAGAATTGATGATCGGTGAATTCCAACTGCCGTGGGGAACATTTAGTGCAGGCGGCATCATCAGCATCATTCCCATCATCATCTTTTTCGCCATCGTTCAGCGATCCATTATTCGTGGAATTACTGCCGGCGCTATGAAGGGCTAACCGGCACTATTCGTTTGGTTACTTATTGCCATAAATAGTTTACTAAGGAGAGATGTTCATGCAATCCAAAAAAGGTCTTAGTCGTCGTGATTTCCTCAAGGTAGTTGCCGCAGCAGGTGGAACACTCGCGCTGGCAAATATTATGATGCCCGTTTTCGCGCAGTCGGATGCTTCCGGCGACATCAATTATTGGCATCACTTCACCAGTGACCAAGAATTTCAGGGCTTAGAAGCCGTCATGGAGTTATTCGCCAAAAAATATCCCAATATTAAGCTCACTCAAGAAAACATCCCGAATGCCGATTTTATGGCGAAGTTCACCGCCGCTTTTGCCGCCAGTTCACTCCCCAGCACAACCATGGTGGCTGCGGAACGCTTCCCCGACATGAACGGTATGGAGAGCTTGGTTGACCTGACAGAGAAGGTTAATAGTTGGGATCTAAAGAAGAACTTCCCTGATAATGCGTGGGTGGGGATTACCGCCGATGAAAAGATTTACGGTGTACCGGCTTTCTCTTTCATCGACTGGATGTACTACCGTGTCGATTATTTCCAAGAAGCTGGAATCGACAAACCACCAACAACCTTTGAAGAATTTCAAGAGGCCGCCATCAAATTGACCGATGCCTCGAAGAACCGTTATGGTTTTGGTCTGCGCGGCGGTGGTGGTGGACAAGGTTATGTCATCGGTATGCTTGAGGCATTCGGTTCACCGATTGTAGTGGATGGCAAGGCCGCTATCGACAAAACCAAAGCGATAGCAGCCATCAAGTTTTGGTCGGAACTGTTTACCGTTCACAAAGTCGTACCGCCCAGCGCGCCCAGCGATTCCTTCAGCGGCATCATGGAAGCCTTTAAGGTCGGTCAAACGGCAATGGTATTCCATCATACTGGCTCACTAACTGACCTCAGTACCACATTGGGTGACAAGGTGATGACCGCCGTTTTGCCAAAAGGCCCCGAAAATACGATTAGCTACCTCAGCTATCAATATAATGGTGTCTCGAAAGCCGATAGTCTGGAAGCTGGTTGGGATTGGGTGAGCTTCTGGGGTGAAGCTGATCCGGGGCTGGCCTTCCTCGAAAAGACGGGTTACTTCCCGGCATCCTCAGTGCTTGCCAATGACGAACGCGTCACAGGCAACGAACTCTATACGGCGGCATTTGACTCGCTCAAAATCGGGCGTGTGCGTGAGTCATTCGTCGGTTACGCGGAATGGTCAACAAATACTGTGTTACCGGCCTACCAAAAGGTGTTAGTGGGTGATGCAACGGTTGAGCAAGCGGTTGACGAGATCATGAGTGGTTTGGAAAAGGTACTCTAATTCCTTAGCATATCGACCTCACAGAAATTTCTCATGTCGGGTTGGATAGTGGCGCAACATACCGCGCCACTACCACATATTTACTTTTAGGCGCGGGCGCTTGGATTATTCGTCACTCAATCTTCTGAACTTTTGGCGATTAGACCATATTTTGTCAATTGGAATAAACAAGGTAAATTAAACGTCACTTGATTTCAAGATGTTCAAAATATTGCCTGCAAAAATTTTGTTTAATAAAGGAGTCATCATATGAGTTCGCAAAAGATTTCACGGCGTTCTTTTCTAAAAGCTGCAAGTATGGCTGGAATAGGCGCAGGATTGATGAGGGGTTTGCCTTCCTTCGCGAGTGCTGCCTTTCAAGACAAGCTCGATATGAGCCTGTGGTGGTGGGCAGATGATCCTGCGTATGGCAAATGGGTCGAAGACACCGCCAAAAAGTTCGGTGAGCAGAATGCGGGTATTAGCATCTCGACACTACAACAAGATACTTGCTGCGTGATTTCGCAGTTCTCGACCGCCGCAGCCGCAGGCGAAACCCCCGATGTCCAATTTTTCTTCAACGGTATTTACCACATCGAAAATGTCTGGCAAGGCTATTTGGAACCGCTGAACGATTTAATTCCTGAAGACGTTCGTAAGAACTCTAACGCCAGCCCTTTAAGTGTATTCGATGGAAAACAGTACCGCTTAGGCTGGTATCCCGTGCCGCTGTTGTGGGAATACAACAAGGATTCCTTCGACAAAGCCAAATTGGATGCCGACAACCCACCCAAGACATGGGACGAGTGGATGGCAGCCTGCGACAAACTCAAGACCGCTGGCATTACTCCGATGGGTGGCGGGTTGAGCGATGGTTTCTGGGGCGAGTGGTATCTGGGCAATGCGCTGACCCAAAGCCTCGACAGCCCCGGTGATGCGATTGGGCTGTTCATCGGTGATAAAGATTTCACCGATCCGAAATACTATGCTTTCTGGTCACGCTTGGAAGACATGGTTAAAAACAAATTCTTGAATGATGATATGTTGTCGCTTGACCTCTTTACAGCGATTAACAAAGTGACAACAGGCGAGGCAGCGGTAACGCAGGTTGTTGGATCCGTGGCTGCTAGCCATATTCCTACAAGGGGCGACCGCGTTGGTATGATGGTCATGCCAGTATTCGGTGAAGGCAAGTTGGCAGGCATCCCGATCAGCGACTCGCAGGGTTGGGGTATTCCAAGCGCCGCCAAGCATAAGCAAGAAGCGGCGAATGTTCTGCAATTCATGCAATCGCCGGAACGACTGACGGCCTTCTGGGAAATGCACAACTTCTTCCCGATCAACAGTACTTGGGATCCTAGTGTCATCGAAGATAAAACTTTGAAACAGCTTTATGACACTTGGGTTGGCGGGAAAACCAACGTCTATATCCCTGACTTGATGCCGACTCAATTCTGGACGGACGCGATGTTTGTCGCCGCACAGGAAATCGTAGGCGGCAACATGACCGGCGAACAAGCAGGCGCGCAAAACGCTGGCGTTGTGCAGCAGTGGCGTGATAACAACCCGGACTTGCTGGAAAAATACCAACAGTGGTCTGAGGAACTGGCGAAGTCCATCACCTAAAAGAATCATGTGCTGATTGATAGACTATCCCCTCTTAGATTTATGCTAAGAGGGGATAGTGTTTGCGTTTCATGGACTTGAAGTGGGAGTGAAGATGTCAAAACGATTTGAAAACAAGGTCGTGATTGTGACTGGCGGTGGCACAGGCATCGGACGGGGCGCAGCGCTCCGTTTTGCCGATGAAGGTGCGGAAGTCGTGGTCAGTGGGCGGCGAACAGAACCACTCGAAAAAATCGTCAAAGAAATCACCGATGCAGGCGGCAAAGCGTGGTCACATCCCTGCGATGTCCGCGACATTGATCAGATTCAAGCGCTGATAGATAAAGTGGTGTCTCACAGTGGACACATCGACGTACTGATTAATAACGCGGGTGTACCGGGTGAAGGCGCATTTTTAGAAGTTACGCCTGATTACTACGATCATGTTCAGGAAACGAATTTGCGCGGCTGTTATTTCATGGCGCAGCGAGTCGCTAAAGCCATGATTGCTAAAGGAAACAGCGGCAGCATCATCAACATTACTTCGATTGATGCCACGGCAGCGGATGGCCCTTATTCAGCTTACTGTACGGCTAAGGCGGGTCTGGTCAACTTGACGCGCTGCATGGCATTTGAACTCGCACCGCACAACATCCGCGCTAACGCGGTTGCTCCCGGTTTCACGATGACCGAGATGACCAGTAATGCGGTAACCTCTGAAGAACTCGACTATTTATCGAACCGCTTTGACCGTGTGCCGATGCGGCGCTTGGGAACAGTCGAAGAATGTGCGGCGGTTATGGCGTTTTTGGCATCGGATGAAGCGCCTTATTTGAATGGTCAGAACATCACGATTGACGGTGGGCTGACCTCTAACTTGTTTATTTTCGAGTCACTGGGTTTGATGAAGAAATAAGCCGGAATCCCGCCGCAACCCTTCCCGCAAGCGAGGAGGGAGCAACATGCAGAAGAGGTGGGACGTGACAATTCTAGTTTTTTACTGAGTAGCAAAAAATGGTTCGTACAAAAGCAATTACCCCTTATTTATTTATTGCCCCACTGGTTGCCATTCTGCTGCTGATCTTTGGCTATCCACTGGTCAAGATTTTTGACTTTAGCTTCAAACGCATTCGTGGGTTTGACGGGCCTTATATCGGAACGGGTAACTTCGAGTCGTTGTTCAAAGACCCGGTATTTGGCGCGGCGATTGTCCATAACTTGCAACTGCTGCTGGCGGTGATTCCCCTGCTGCTGGTGTCTCTGATTATCGCGATTGCGTTATATGAGCGTCTGCGGGGCTGGCGGTTTTTCCGCACCGTCGTATTCCTACCCTACGTCATTGCTGTGCCGATTGTGGGTGTGGTGCTGAAAAACATGTTCCAGTTCAATGGGCCAGTCAACCAGATTTTACGGGCGGCAGGCTTAAATAGCGCTGCGTTGGATTGGCTGGGGGATAAGAACATCGCCATCTGGACAGTGCTGGCGATGATCGTCTGGCGTGAGTCGGCCTTTGGCATCATCCTATTTGTCTCGCGGCTGCTGTCACTCAACGAAGAATTGACCGAAGCGGCGCAGCTCGACGGAGCCAACTGGTGGCAGCGAACCCGCTTTATCGTCATCCCACAGCTTAAAGGGGTGATCGAGTTTTATCTGGTGATTGGCCTGATTACGATGGCGGCCTCGGTCTTTGCCTACGTCTATATTGTGCCGGGGAAAGGTGCGCCCGCTAATGGCACGATGGTGCTGGAACTGTATATCTACAATTGGGCGTTTGAAAAGCATCTGCCGGGGATCGCGTCGGCAGCTTCGGTCTTACTGTTCCTCGTCACCGCCACGCTGATGTTCGCACTCTTTTACATCCGCCGGAACGCCGCAGCCGAGGAGTTGCAATAATGAGTCGCGAAAGCATCTCGGCCTCGCAAGCTGCTCGCAAAGGCAAAAACAATGCGACTAAGGCACGGTTCTCGGCAGTCAATATTTCGCTGCAAACCTTATTGTTGATCGCAGCGGTGGTTGCGCTGGTTCCTGCCTATTTCATTGTGATTTCCTCGCTCAAAACGCCACAAGCCTATCTCGATGACCGGATAGGGTTTCCGGCACAAATCGTGTTCGACAGTTACAACACGGTTCTGACGCAGCATCCGTTTTTCCTGTGGATGGGTAACAGCACATTGATCTCGGTCGGATCGGTGCTGCTGAGTACGGTCATTTCAGCGCTGGCAGCTTACGCGATTGCGCGGATGCGATTTTTCGGACGCGAGTTCCTGATGTCGCTTTCTACCTCGCTGATGGCTGTGCCACCGGTCGTGATGGTTGTGCCGTTGTTTGTGCTGTTCTCGCAGATTGGCTTGCTGGGCAAATATCAGGGTGTGATCCTCATTTACGCTGGACTGATGTGTCCATTTTCGGTGTATCTGCTGGTGACATTTTTCCGCACCATCCCAACCGAACTGCTGGAAGCGGCTCTGATTGATGGGGCTTCGACTATGGGCGTGTTGTGGCGCATCATCCTGCCGCTTTCTGGCCCGCCACTGGTGACGTTGTTCATCGTCAATTTGCTCTACGTGTGGAATGACCTGCTGATTGCCCTGCTGTTCCTACCCGACGAACGCTTACGAACATTGATGGTCGGTGTCAGTGTGTTTCAAGGGCGCTTCCTGCAAAATATCCCATTGAGTATGGCAGGAATGGCGCTGGCAAGTGCGCCGATGATTATTGTCTATATTGTGTTCCAACGTTATTTTATTCGCGGCTTGGTGGCGGGGGCGGTGAAGGGGTAGTGAAAACGAAGACTATTCGGGAGGGTCACAGACCCTCCCCTACGAGAAAACATTTCTTTTGGAAAATTGATGCATTTTTAAGCAACATAGGAATTATTTATGACCTGTCAGATTACAACCGGATCAGAAGCCGGACATAAAGCCCTTTACCTCGAAAATGATCTGATTCGGATTACGGTGCTGCCCGAAAAAGGCGCGGATATTTACGCCTTTCTGCATAAACCCAGCGGCATCGACTTCCTCTGGAAAAACCCGATTGGGTTATGGCCTCCGGGATCACCACCACATGATGGCAGTGGTGATATGGGCTTCCTACAAAATTACGAGGGCTGCTGGCAGGAGTTGTTTCCGAGTTGTAATGGGCCAACGACCTACAACGGGCAAACCATTCCCTTTCACGGGGAAGTGGTCATGCTGCCGTGGCAGTACCAGATTGAAACACAGACTGACGATGCAATAGCGGTTCATTTTCAGGTGGAAACCCGCTTAACCAGCTTCCAGCTAGAGCGAACGATGCGGCTAGAACGCGGCTCGATGCGGCTGATACTGGATGAAAAGGTGACCAATATTGGTACGGTAGCAGAACATTTTGTATGGGGGCATCATTGTGTCGTCGGTGGCTCGTGGTTGGAGGCAGGCTGCGAGTTACAAAGTGCCGCCCAAACCATCACCACTATCGACCAAATTTATGAGGAGAAAACGGCACGGTTGGCTGCGGGTCAGCATGAAGCGTGGCCTTATGCACTGACACGTACCGGCGAACAAGTCGATTTGCGGGTTGTGCCGGGGCCGGAAGTTCACAGCCATGATGATGTGTACCTGACGGATTTGACCGAGGGTTGGGTATCGGTGACTAATCCGCGCCTAAAGCTAACCTTTGGCTTATATTGGGACGCGGCGGTATTCAAGTGGATCATTAGCTGGCAACCTTATGGTGGGGCTGAAGCGCTTCCGTTTAAGGGATTGCCCTACGCGCTGGGCATTGAACCGTGGATCGCGCAAAATCCACTTGGCGAGTCGGTGGCATCAGGTGATGCGCGGGTATTGCAACCGGGCGAGTCCTTATCAACACGGGTTGAGGCACGGGTCAGTTAAAGACAAATGATGATGACAACATTTATGGATACGGAGTGAAATTATGGGTTTGCTCGATGGACAAGTCGCCCTTGTGACTGGCGCGGGGCAAGGGTTGGGCGAAACGATTGCGTTGGAGTTTGCCCGTGAAGGCGCGGCAGTCGCCTTGTTGGAACGCAACCCCGAAACGGTGGAGGCCACACGCGCACAGATCGAGGCGGAAGGTGGGGAGGCCAAAGCCTTCGCGCTGGATATTACTGATTACGAGGCTTACGCGCAGGTCGTCAAAGACACGGTGGCATGGAAAGGCAAGATTGACGCGCTGGTAAACAATGCCGCTATTGCGCTGTACGGCACGATTTTGAACGACACGTTGGATAACTGGCGCAAGCAAATCAATGTCAATCTAGAAGCGGTTTATATGGGTTCCAAGCTGGTCGCGCCGCACATGGTCGAGCGGCAGTACGGACGCATCATCAGCATCGCTTCGATACAGGGTTTTGCAGCCAGCGGTGATGCCGGAGCTTATAACGCGGCTAAAGGCGGTATCATCGCCTATACCAAGTCGATGGCGGTGGAACTTGGTCAATACAACATTCTGGTGAACGCGGTCGCGCCGGGTTTCATGCGAACGCCGATGTCGGTCATCAACGGTGAGGATGAGACGACCATGCCGGATTTCCTAGAATGGTATGTCAAACGGGGCAAAGTGCCGCTGCGACGTACTGGTTTGCCCGAAGATGTATCCGGCACGGTGGTGTTTCTGGCATCGAGTTACTGCCGTTATATGACGGGACAACTGCTGGTGGTGGATGGTGGGTTGATGAGTACGTTTTGATTCGGAATATGCAGTTGTTGCAGTTGATGTTGTTGTTATAACGCTATTGGACAGCGGATTTGAGGGAGTGAAGTGCCGAAACTGCGGAAGATTCTGCAATTGCAGCAGTTTCGGAAGTGCAGTTTTGTCGGAAATGTCGTCTTAGTCGTCAATGTCGGAAATGACAATAGGCGAAATCAGCGGCACAGGCGGCAATGCCAAATGGGTGATTTTGTACCGGATTTTCCAGAATAATGTTAAGGTGCGTGAGGTACCCCCACCCCAGCCCTCCCCCGCAAGCGATGGAGGGAGCAATGCAAATGGGCTGATGACTATCGTACAACAGGTTGAAACAGAACGGGTTACATTTTGGAAGAACATTTTGTAACTTTTTGGTGAGGTTGGCGCTAACTTTGCAAGCGAGATATGTGGTGGTGAGGTTGGTGGTGGGTTAGAAATTGGTATGCCGACAAACCTAAAGTAAACCTAAAAAATAGTACTGAGTTCTGAGTGCCGAGTACTGAGTGAGAGACAAAAGACGAGGTAGGGCGGCACATTGTTCAATAGGGAAAGTAACAGGGAATTATGGGCGAATTAGACGGACGGATTGCAATTGTGACAGGCGCAGGACGCGGTATCGGCTTTGGTATTGCGACGCGGTTATGTAAGGCTGGAGCGACGGCGGTGATCGCCGAGTTCAACCCGCAAACTGGCAATGAAGCGGTGGCAAAGTTGACGAGTGAAGGATTCAGCGCACATTTTCACCAGACGGATGTGACCAACGCTGAGAGCGTAAATGCATTGACCGATGCCATAAAAGCGAAGTTCGGGCGGATTGATATTCTGGTCAATAACGCAGGATTGGCGGAAATCGGCCCGACCGAAACCTTTCCGTTGGACAAATGGTATAAGCAGGTCGATGTGATGTACAACGGCGTTTACCTGTGCATCCAGTCGGTGGGACGGGTGATGTTGGAGCAGCGTAAAGGTGTGATCCTCAATATCAGCTCGATTGGTGGCTTGGGTGCGTGGCCGATGCGTTCGGCTTATAACAGTGCCAAAGCAGCGGTTATCAGTCTGACCGAGAATATCGGTACAGAATGGGCGCGGCGTGGTGTGCGGGTGGTGAGTGTCGCGCCGGGTGTAACGCGCACCGCCATCTTGCAGCAGATGGTGGATGAGGGGATTGCGTCGCTCGATCAATACAACAAGCGAACGCCGATGGGACGCGTGGGCGAAGTGGATGAAATCGCCAGTGTGGTGCAATTTTTGGTGAGCGACCGCGCCAGTTATATCACGGCGACCACAGTCACTGTTGATGGCGGCTGGACGGCATGGGGCAATTTACCTTTATAGGGAGAGACCCCTAACCCTTAGTAACTTCACGCGACGACAACTTTGTAGGTTGAACGATTCTACCCCACCCCTAACCCCTCCCCAAAACACAGGGAGGGGAACCAAGACAAGTGGTTGAGAAGAAGTTGTGGGGGAAGGGAGTCATACAGGATATATGGTGGGTTATTTTCGTAGGAGAAAATATGCGATTTGAAAATCAAGTAGTGGTGGTGACAGGCGCGGGACGTGGCATCGGTTACGCGCTGGCGGAGCGCTTTGCCCAAGAAGGCGCAACGGTGGTCATCGCCGAGATTAATGCGGAAACTGGAAAAGACGCGGCGGCTAAACTCAATGCCTCCTTCGAACAATTGGATGTGCGCGATTCGAAGGCGGTAAAAAATGTTGTTGATCGTATCGTCGCACAGCATGGGAAAATTGATGTGTGGGTTAATAATGCAGGTGTAGCCCACAAAGGTTTGGCGGTGGATATTGAACCGGAAGATTGGGATGCGGACATCGGGGTGATGCTCTCTGGTGCGTTTTACTGCGCTCATTACGTAGGCAAAGTGATGCTCAAACAGGGCAAAGGGTCGATGGTCAATGTGGCCTCGGTCAACGGTTTCTTCGCCCAGAAAGCAAGAGCGCCTTACTGTGCCGCCAAAGCCGGATTGATTATGCTGACCAAAGTGTTAGCCTCGGAATGGGCGGAACAGGGTGTGCGGGTCAACGGGGTTGCTCCCGGTGTGGTGATGACTGATCTGGTACAGCAAGGCATCGACCAAGGATTAGTGACCGAGCAAGCCTATCTCAGCCGGATTCCGATGGGACGATTGGGTGAATTGAACGAGGTGGTGGAAGCGGTGACCTTCCTCGCCAGCAGCGAAGCCTCCTTCATGACCGGTGAGGTCATGAAAGTGGATGGCGGCTGGACATCTTATCACCTGTTTTATCCGTATGAAACGGCCTTCGCGACGGCAGGGGAAACCTAGACGGAAACGGAGATTATGCAGGAGGATGAGAGTGGGAGGGTCACAGACCCTCCCCTACGGGAAAGTCAAGGCAATTTATTTGAACCTTCAGGGCGCAACATGTTGCGCCCCTACAGAAGCCGATTTTTAGGGGAGTTATGGATGATGGCAAACAACGCGTCAAAGGAATGAAAATAAGGCAATCAGAACCCCCACCCCAGCCCTCCCCCGTAAACGAGGGAGGGAGCAACACAGGGTATGAGATAGGCCATTTTCATAAAGAACGAGCAAGAAAGATTAGAAGCTGGATTTGCAAAAAGGATTTTTACGATGAGCGAAAATATTTTGAGTTTGACGGTGCTGCCGCCGGGATTGGATCATCCTGAAGGGGTGGCATGGGGGCCAGACGGAAAAGTCTATGCAGGTGGCGAGGGCGGACAAATTTATCGCCTCGATCTGGCTGATAACAGTTGCGAGGTGATTGCCAATACAGGCGGGTTTGTGCTGGGCTTGGCACACGATGCGGATGGTAATATCTATGCCTGTGACCAAGTTCGCAAGCAGGTCGTGAAAATCACCCCGACGGGTGAGGTTTCGACTTACAGTGATGGCAACAGCGAACAAAAGATGCGTGTACCGAATTATCCGGTGTTTGATGCGGACGGCGATCTTTATATCTCGGACTCCGGCGATTGGGGCGCACAGAACGGTTTCATCTGGCGTATTCGACCCGGCGGAAAGACTGAAATCTGGGATCAGCAGGCTACGGGTTTCACTAATGGCATGTGCTTAGGGACGGATGGATGCTCGTTATACATTGTTGAATCAAGCCCACCGCTGATTTCAAAAATCGAGTTTAACCCTGATGGTTCTCCGAGGGCGCGTCGTGTGGTGGTCGAACTGCCACATACCGTGCCGGATGGCGTGGCAGTCGATGTAGAGGGCAACCTGTATATTTCCTGCTACAACCCGAATGTCATTTATCGCTTTGGCACGGATGGAAAACTGGTGACGCTGTATGACGATTGGGAGCAGTTAATGTTGGTTGCGCCAACCAACATCGCGTTTGCTGGGACGGATTTAAAAACCCTTGTCATCGCTAATCTGTGCGGTTGGAATCTGGTCACTGCGCCTGTGGAAATCGCGGGGTTGGCTGTGAAGTATCCAAAGTTGGGGTGAGAAGAACCCCCACCCTAGCCCTCCCCCGTAAACGAGGGAGGGAATAAATTCCTAAACAGTGATAAATAGTTTAGGATTTTTGGGCGGGCTGCATAAGTTCGATGACGATGCCATCGGGGTCTTTCATATAGAGCGCCCAACCGCCTTTATTTGGTCCTTGATCGAGATAGGTGGGGGTACTGATAAACTCCACACCAGCCGCTTTGAGTTTTTCATAAAACGACTGAAGATCATCGACAAAATAACAGATGTGACCGCTGCCCGGATTATTCGGTGTGAGGTCTTGGGTTGTGCCTTTGGGATGCTTATAGCCATTCAGTTCGAGTAAATGGGTTGTGCCGGGGATACGGAGAACGGCGTTATGCACAATCGCGTCGGGGAAACCGATAATCGTGCGGAAATAGTCGAGTGTGACTTCGGGACGATCTACGATTAACTCAAAGCCGAGTAAATCCCGATAAAATTTGATGGAACGTTCGGTATCTGCGACGGTATAGCTGGTATGATGTGCGCCAGTAATGCCCATAGTTTAAATAATCCTTTTTTCATTTAAATTCATGATCGGATTATAGCGGACTATTGAGGTTAGGGCATGTGGCGAATCGAAATATAAGCCAATACCCCTAACCCCAACCCTTCCCCCGTAGTAACAGGCTCGACAAAGTCAGATTAGGGAAATGAGAAGGGATGAGGTAAAAATAGAGGGATGAAAACGACGAAAAAACAAGTGAGATGGAACGCTGGGGACTGTCATTAGAAGCCATCGAAGGCTTAGACGAACGACTGAAAGGG
>JBBQLX010000103.1:0-22398 GCA_038328375.1 Aggregatilineales bacterium
TTGTTGTACAGGCAGATCAAACGCCAAAGACACTGGTAGGCGTGTACCTGCTGGAAGTGTTAGATTTACAGAGGCGTTACTGACGGTCAACCCGGGAGCAGTAATGTTGGCGGCAACAGTGAGCGGCACAGGCTGAGTGAGGATAACCACTGTTTCACCCACATTAATGGGGATCGTGGTGTCGAGTTGAGCAACGGCACGATCAACATGGATGGTATCTTTGACCGGAATTGTCCAGTCGATGGTGGCATCGTTTAGTCCGACGAAACTGCTGTGCAAGCCCTCGATAAGCGGCTGTGCGATGTTCTTTTTAATATCAAAAATGGTCAATCCGAGTACGAGCAGCACAATGACCAAAATGATGTTCACAATGAACGAAAATACAATCATAAAGCGCCAGAAATATTTTCCGATTGCCTTCAAAGCGCGCATGGGGTGGCTCCTTCGCCGGGTAGTGTCTTAATGCAATTCTCACTATACAACGCGCATAACCTAACGAGCAAATGATTTTCTAACCTTTGAGGTTTCAATCCGTTGCAACCGATGGCAAATGGCTTCAAACCCCTTGACACTCTCGAAAATGTTCACTGGACATTTAATAATCGGTGCTTGATGATTAAGGACTGCGCGAACGCACTTACGGAAATAAAGCAAACATGTTTGTCAAATATCTGCCGAAGCTCATCCTGAATCATCTCGACGCCTGGGGAATTACCCTCATTATTGGCATGGTGGCCTTGATTATCCATCCACCTTTTAAGCTGGAAATGATCGGCATACCGTTGATTCTGGCGTTTTGTTATTGGTTGGGATTTGCGGTCAACGATTACTTTGACGCGCCTTTTGATGGTCAGGATGCAAAAAAAGGACGCGGCAATTTCTTCGTCCACATTCCTTTCACACGGATGCAAGCGACTCTATTCTTTGGTTTGATCAGCATCACACTAACGATCTTGTTTGCGACATTTGGACTCAAGGGAGTCATTGTGGTAGCAAGCGGCTTATTGGCGATTTGGGCATACTCCGCCCCACCCTTGCGCTTAAAGAGCCGTCCGGTTTTCGACCTCGTGATGCACATGATCTTCGTGCAGACCTTCCCTTATATCGCGTGTATGGTGCTGTTGGGACTCGAATGGACACGCCTCGATACGGCTCTACTCTCGGTGTTTATTCTGACTTCGTTATCGGCACAGCTTGAACAGCAAATCCGGGATTACGCGGTGGATTTGCAGACCGACCGCAACTTTACGACGACCTTTGGCGCACCCACCAGCGCCTTTTTGTTGAAGCTGACTTCGGGTACATTGCTTATATTGTTTACCTATTACATCTTGGCGGGAATCCTTCCCATTAACTTATTGCCTTTTGGACTGTTGTTTCTGCCTATGCTGTTGCACCGTTTCTTTAGAGGTGCGTTAGCTGCACGGCCTGAGACATTGGGACGCGCCCTGTTGATTGCGGCACTGGTATATATGGGTTACGTCAGCACCAGCGGTTTGCTCGGCTTGAGGTAAAAAACTAACCCCCACCCTAGCCCTCCCCCGCATCCACAGGAGGCTTCGCACAGCGATGGAGGGAACGGAACTAATACCAAGAGGGTAATCTTCACAAATTGCAATTTATGCGGCAAATTCTGCAAAAACTGCAATACTTCCGCTGAATTGACGGGCGAGATTGAGGGAGCTAGGCGCTGAATCAGCATTTTGTGTCGGCGGGTTGCTCCCGTAATGCCACTGAAATGACACATTTGCAGCGGGTGGCTCGGCTGATGCCACCGCCGACATTTCCGCCATATGCCGCTGCTGTGGTTGCAAGAGGCAAGTTTCAAGTCGACCCCACCCTAACCCTCCCCGTAGTAACAGGGAGGGAACCATACCAATACAAAGATTCATAGGCACAGAATTTTCGAGAACTCGTTAAGAGACAAGTTTAAGTGGAAGTTAAAGAACGGCATTCAAATCAGTTCGACATTGATTTGAATATGTATGCGACTCCATTTTAGAACAAAAGTTCAACTCTGTAAAGTGATTTCGGTTCGAGTTTACAAACTTTTGGAAGAATTGAAATTCAGCGATTAACCGTAGGGAGGGCTGATTAGTTGATAGTGTGTTGCAGTGGTTATCGTCTTATGTAAGAATGAACAATACACAACACTATGTATATCGGATTATTGATTGCTTATGTCGATGAAATTGTTTATCAGTTATTCACGCGATGATAAAGCATGGGTTTATGAATTGTGGCGGGCATTACGAGATCGAGCGCATCATGATGCGTGGATTGACCAACGACTCCTTCCCGCTCAGGATTGGTGGGATGGTATTATCCAGAATATTGAAACCTGTGACTGTTTTGTCTGTGTCATGACACCCAAGTCAACCGAATCAATCTATTGTTCGGCAGAGTTAAATTATGCTTTGGCGTTGAATAAGCCTGTTTTGCCGCTGATGCTAAAGCAGTGTGACGTACCAGAAGACATTCGATCACGGCGCATCCAATACGAACCAGTGCGCGATGATATGAGTCTTGGTGATACGTTGTTCGCTGTTGCTCAGGGCTTAACTGAAGTGCGGATTGGATTGATACAAGGCAAGTATCCCCCGCCTGCGCCATTACCAAAGCGTCCAGAAGAACCCAAGCCGGAGCGTAAACCAGAACAAGTATCGGAAGTATTTATGTTGGCTGAGGAAGCAGCAGCCGGAAATAATATTTCACTTGCAAAAAAGTTATATCAAGAAGTAATGGAAGCAGATCCTTTACGTTGGGGGTTGGCTGCGGCCGAAAGATTAGAAGCAATCCAGCAAGAATCTAGCCGCAATCAAGAGTATTTGACAATTGCAAAGATGACCGCTAATCCAACTTTGATTAAAGGGGCAAAAGCAGCATGGCGAGTTTATTTGCAGAAATATGGACTTTCTTACGACCCAAATAATCTTGAAGCAATGCTTACTGAACCCCCGGTTTCTGCATTTTGGCCAACCATTCAACAAGACCAAACTTCAAAAGTTCTGGTACGCCGTGCTACTAAGCAACCTAAAGCATTTGAGATCATACCAAAACCCTTTGTCTGGATCGATATTCCGGCAGGCACAGTGACACTTGGTGGTAATATAGGCGCAAATGGAGGATACATAAATAGCGCAACTTACTATGGGGTATCCGCTTTTTCAATCGCAAAATATCCATTGACAAACTCTCAATATGAGAAATTCATAAAAGCAGATGGCTATAATCAAAAAAAGTGGTGGACAAATGATGGTTGGCAAATACGTGAAAAAGAGGGTTGGGACTATCCGCGCTATTGGTATGATGAAAAATGGAATAAGCCAGATTATCCGGTCGTAGGGGTTTCTTGGTATGAGGCTATCGCTTATTGCCTTTGGTTAGCCAATGCATCTGGGGAGAATATCACTTTACCCACCGACAATCAGTGGCAGTGGGCGGCGCAAGGAGATAGGAAATGGGCATATCCTTATGGTGACCGATTTGACGAAACGCGGTGCAACTTCAATACGCAAGGAACAACATCGGTCATAAAGTATGAAGGAAAAGCCGAAGACGATAGTCCTTATGGAGTAGTGGATATGTGTGGAAACGTTTGGGAATGGTGTTTAACAAAATATAGTGTGGGTGATAACCGTGTTCACGGAGCAGATACTCGTGTACTACGCGGTGGCTCATGGAAGATCAATGATTCAGACCATATGCGTGTCGATTACCGCAGTAGGAATGATCCTTTTAATCGAGATGATAGTTGGGGATTTCGCATTGCTCGCAATTTCAAATAGTCCTCCAATAACCACAAATAAAAAATCCCCAACGCGATGATGGGGATTTTTTATTAATCTCTGCATCGGAGCGGTTAAAACTTACAAGCCAGCGTCGCGGCGGAGGGCATCGGCCTTGTCGGTCTTTTCCCACGGCACGTCGAGGTCGTTACGTCCAAAGTGTCCGTAAGCAGCAACCTGTTTGTAAATCGGGCGGCGGAGGTCGAGGTCACGAATGATAGCGGCGGGACGCATGTCAAAGTGCTTGTGAATCAGCGACACGATTTGATCTTCTGAGATCACGCCTGTACCGAAAGTTTCGACAGCTAACGAAGTTGGCTGCGCCACGCCGATGGCGTAGGAAACCTGTACTTCAAAGCGAGTCGCTAAACCAGCGGCAACCACATTCTTGGCGACATAACGTGCCATATAAGCAGCGCTGCGGTCAACCTTGGTCGGGTCTTTACCGGAGAACGCACCACCACCATGACGAGCCACACCACCGTAAGTATCAACGATGATCTTGCGTCCGGTCAGGCCAGCGTCACCAAGTGGGCCGCCGGTCACAAAGCGACCAGTCGGGTTGATGAAAATGCGGGTGCTGGAGTCCAGCAGCTCAGCCGGAACGACAGGCTTAATGATTTCTGCAATGATTGTTTCACGGATTTCATCGTTGCTCACATCGGGTGAGTGCTGTGTCGATATAACGATGGTATCAATACGCTTGGGCTTACCATAAGCATATTCGACGGTGACTTGGCTCTTGGCATCGGGACGCAGCCAAGTGATTTCGCCAGCCTTACGAGCCTCAGCCAAACGGCGTGTTAACTTATGTGAAAGCGAAATGGTCAGCGGCATGAATTCGGGTGTTTCGTTACAGGCGAAACCGATCATCATGCCTTGATCACCTGCTCCGGTTGCGGCGATTTCGGCTTCGGTCATCGTACCTTCACGAGCTTCCAACGCTTGATCCACGCCACGAGCGATGTCTGATGACTGCTCTTTAATGGAAACCATAACGGCGCAGGTTTCGGCATCAAAGCCATACTTGCCGCGTGTGTAACCAATGTCGGTCACGGTCTGGCGCACGATCTTCTCAATATCGACGTATGCGCTGGTGGTGATTTCGCCAATCACCAGCACGAGGCCGGTGGTGGTGGCGGTTTCACAGGCCACGCGAGCATTGGGGTCTTGCTCAAGAATTGCGTCGAGAACCGCGTCTGAAACTTGGTCGCACATTTTGTCGGGATGCCCCTCGGAAACCGACTCCGAAGTGAAGAAATAATGGGGCGAAGTCATAAACGTTGAACTACTGGACTGAACCTGTTCCTTAGTTGTCATATACCCTTTCCTCCAAAACAAAAAAACGCCTCTCTGGAACAGAAGAGGCGCGAATGACCGTGTAATCAGGCTGCTCATCTTCCAGAGTTTTACTCTGACGGATTTGGCACCTTCCCAATGCTTCGGGGGTTGCCGCGACTTCGCAGGGCCGTTTCCCTCCGTCGCTCTTGATGTGTGCTTATAAGGCACGTCAAGCTATGAAATTGTCGGACTACAAACACTATATCACGCTACAAATCTTAAATCAAGTTTCGGTTGACTTAATTAAAGGTGATGATAATGCCTTGACCTTGCAAGAGCCTTTAATTCATACGTGCGTTGGCTTCGTGCAGGCGTTGGTAGCGTCCATGACCGTAAATCAAATCTTGATGGCGACCACGTTCAACGATTTGTCCCTTATCCAGCACAACAATCTGATGGGCGTTCTTGATGGTTGAAAGGCGATGGGCGATGACTATTGAGGTGCGCCCTTTCATCAGTTCGTTGAGTGCCTCCTGAATTTCGGCTTCGGTTTCGGTATCCACCGCCGAGGTTGCTTCATCCAAGATGAGGATGGGCGCGTTTTTCAGCACAGCGCGGGCAATGGCTAGACGCTGCTTTTGTCCGCCGGAAAGCTTCACACCCCGTTCGCCAATATGGGTATCATAACCTTCAGGAGTCGCCATGATGAACTCATGTGCGCGGGCTGCTTTGGAGGCACGGATAATATCTTCATCGCTGGCTGCAAGGTTGCTATAACGCAAGTTGTCGCGGATGGTGCCATTAAACAGAAACACATCTTGCAGCACCATACTGATATTCGAACGCAGTCCACTCACGGTCATGTTGCGTATATCAATATCGTCGATGGTAATAATTCCACTCGCCGCATCGTAAAAACGCGGCAGCAAACTCGCAATCGTGGTCTTACCTGCTCCGGTCGGCCCGACCAACGCCAATGTTTGACCGGGTTGTATCCTGAACGAGATATTCTTCAAGGTGGCAACATGTTCGTTATAGAGAAAGCTGACATCTTTAAACTCGACTTCGCCACGTAAACGTCCCGGATCGACGGCATTGGGCGCGTCATCGACATCCGGTTTAATGTCCAGCACTTCTACCACATGATACGCTCCGGTGGCAGCGACATGCAGCATTTCATTCATTTGCGCCATCAAGGTAATCGGCTGGTAGAAAATGTTGAGGTAGAGGAAGAAAGCCACCAAGTCCTCAACCGCCATTTTCCCGCTGAGTGTCGCTTGACCGCCAAACAAGACCACGATTACCAAGCCGATGCCTGTCAGAAATTCGATAGAAGGCGACAGAATCGCCTGCATTTTCAACCCATAAAGCAATCGATTGGTGGTATCGGTTGAATATTCATTGATACGCTCGTGTTCGCGCTTCTCCTGCGTAAACAGTTGAATCTCTTTAATGCCGACGAGATTGTCTTGCACGATTCCAGTCAAAACACCCAAGCGTCGCGAGGAGTCCTTGATGGCATTTTGCATCCGCTTGCCGAAGAACAGATTACTAAACAGCAGCAATGGCATGGGCAGCAAGGTTAATAGTGCGAGTGTGGCATTCAAATTAAACAGAATGATGCCGACACCAATCAACAGCAGCACATTCACTGTCATATCGGGGATGTAGTGGGCGATTAGCGGTTCGATGTCACGGGTATCATTAATGACGCGCTTGATGAGTTCGCCTGTCTGACGGTCAGCGAAGAAGCGGGCTGATAACTTTTGCAAGTGGTCATAAACGCCCACACGTAAATCGCTCACAAAACTGTAAGCCATGACATGGGCGATGTATAAATAAAGATGACGTGCAATCGCTCGCAGGGCAAATACAACTAGCAGGATACCCGCCAGTTGTAGGATGTGGTTCATGGCGGTGTCACCCGTTTCGATTCGGATAATCTGTACCAGTTCGCGCACCAACCACGGATTGACGAGGTTCATGACGGTAATTAAACCGGACGAAATAATGACGACCAACATGTGCAAGCGGTAACGCCGGAGATAGGGTAACAAACGTCGAAGTGCATACATGGGGAAAGTAACCTGAAGACTCGTTGACTAGGATAACTGTAGCTTACTCAAGGTTGAGTTAGTCCATATAATGCCAATGTTAAAACTTAAGCTTAAAGATAAAGCCTTAAGACTCTATTCATTTAGAGAGTTTCTAGATGATCTTTGAGCCACATAGCATAGGATTCACGCAGCTTTTGGGTGATCGCTCCCGGCTTGCCGTCTCCAAGTGTGATGCCATCAATTTCGACAACTGGCACAATCCCGCGACTGCTGCCACTAATGAAAGCCTCACTAAAATGCGGAATATTGCCTACATGGACGGCCTCACGCTTCACAGGCAGAATATCGGGTGCAATCTCGAAGATAATTTGTTGGGCAATCCCCGGTAAAACACCCTCACCCGCCGTTCGTAATTCTCCGTTGAGGATGGCATAGAAGTTGCTGCTTGTCCCTTCAAGGATGTTGCCGGATTCGTCCAAGAGTAATCCTGTGAAAATACCTTCGGGTACGGTAACCGAATCACGGTCGTGCATCCAGCCCGTTGTTTTGGCGACCGGATTACTGCGAGCAACATTCGGCAGGGTAATTGCGCGAACACCATTCTTGTAGATTTCAGCCGGATGTCCGCTAAAGGGTTCAATCGACAAGATGATATGGTTGGGTGTGTCGTGCGGAACGGTGATGCGATAACGCACATCTTTATATCTCGATTGCTCGATCATCTGGTGTAAGGCTTTTCGCAGTGCAAGCCGATCAATCTTCAGCGGGATATTGACGCGCCGTGCCGAATCTTCTAACCGAGTCAGGTGAGCATCCAACTTCAAAACCTTGCCACCATCAAAGGTATTTGCCAGTGTATATACCCCATCATGCGGTTCATACTGCACCGCATCAGCTAAGGAGTCGGCTGTGTAAGCGGCGGGTTGCAAACTGTTAGGGGTTAGAATGTTAATCAGGCAAGGTGACATCGTGTAAACTTCCATTTCGTCGATGTATGTTATAGTCAATAAGGAGAATTATAGCCTAAACTTAGAGCTCAGAAATCAAACTGAATCTTGACCCTGCCAGACGATGGTGCTAAAGTAGTTCCATCATGTGCCTGTAGCTCAGCGGATAGAGCATCTGCCTACGGAGCAGAGGGCCGGGGGTTCGAATCTCTCCAGGCACACAAGCGGAGATATAGTCCGAACATTGATGAGCCTTTTTGCGGCTCATTTTTGTTTTCTGGCTATTGCCTTTAGTCACCCGATTCGCTACCTCATGGAGATAGGCAAATGGAGGTAACAATTCCAGTCTGCGGAGTTTTCCATCGCGGTCTACAATAACTCTTTCTACAATCTCACATAACAATTCTTGTTGTGTGTTTCGCTCTAATTCATTAAATAGTATACCCACTTTTCCAATAACAGTGAGTGCTGCATCGAGATTATCAATGTGTACATCTTGACGTAGTTCCAACATTGAAAGATTTTTTTGCAAACTGTGTCGACGATCTTGCCATTCGCCCCACAAAATTTCCCAAGTCTTATCACTTATGCGTCCGGCAGCTAATTGGCGTGCCATTCGTGTTTCTTCTTCGTCAACCAGCTTAATTGCTTGTCTGACTTCTTCACGTTCATTTGGTCGAAGGTGACCGACCTTTTCTGCCAACTCAGCAGTATAAGCCGCTCTAATTAAGGGTTTGAGATCGTCGTCAACTTGAATGCCAAACAATGCGCTAGCTACTTGGGTGTCAACAAGGACGCAAGAAATATTGATGTCACTGCTGTACTGACAATAGTAAGATGTTCCACCACCAGGGCGACTAGCGTTGATCGAAGCAACGGCTTACGGTACACGCGTGATAATCGAAGCATTTGCGGTCATCCGCAGAGCATCAGCCGTTGTAGACTTGGGGAATTCCGCTCTGACGGGTGGATTGGCTGGATGATGATGCAACTATTCATCCACCTACTCTATAACGTACAATTTCAGAGTCGCGTTCCGATACTGATCCGATGGTCTGGGATTATTTCGCGCGCAACCGCGCCGTCCGCCTACATATAGACGAACGCATCCTCCTAATAACAGCCGAGAGGGACTCTGAAAGCGAGACCGAAGAATTCCATCACCAACATATCGGGTGACATCCCAATTCATGCGCTAACTTCACTGCTATATCTAGACTCTTGCGTAACTTCTCAAGCTATTCTTTCAGAACCATAGACTAGGAGTACTCGCGCTTGTTCATTAGATCGTCAAATCTAGCGCGACATCACGATGTCCGTCGAGTTCTTGATAATAGCGTTCCCTAAATTCGCCACATTTCTTGGGATTGTGGTTAAACCCTCTATATAGCTCGGTGCTTGGCGCAATCCATTTGAGCCAGAGATTGATTTTCGCCTCCTGCTTTTATACATCGCGGAGCCACAACTCATCAACCAATATACGATAACCATTGCCTTCCGACGCAGTCCCTTATGCTCACTGTAGTTTGCCAACTTTGACCGAACACAATATTTTTGTTAAAGTATAAATTAACAAATTCAGATTGCACTGTAATTATGAGCCTGATCGACATAATATCAAAGTCGGAGTTTCAAGGTCCTAACCTCGCCTATGTACTTGAACTCTACGAACGCTATCAGCAAAATCCCGATTTAGTTGATGAAGCGTCCCGGCTTTTTTTTGCCGGATGGTCACCGCCCATTGATGGAAATCTTGCTGACGATGGCGTGCCTACTGCTGTCGATCAAGTAATAGGGGCAGTCCGTCTGGCACAGTCCATCCGTGAGTATGGGCATTTAGACGCGCTGCTGGATCCTTTGGGTAGGCCACCGCCCGGTGATCCTGCACTTTCCTTAGAGAACCACAAACTCACCGAAGACGATTTACGCTGTCTACCTTCCACATTAGTCAGTGAACCGATTGCCGCACGCACACAGAACGCACTGGAGGCTATCAAGGCACTGCGCGTAGTGTATTCGGCACAAATTGGCTTTGATTATGATCATCTCCGAGAGCCAGAAGAGCGCGAATGGCTCCGTGAGGCCGCTGAGTCCCGCCGCTTCCGCTCGCCAGACGACCCAGCATATCTTAAAAGTATGCTTGATCGGCTGACACAGATTGAGGTTTTCGAGCAATTCCTCCAGCGGACGTTTCCCACCAAGTACCGCTTTTCGATTGAAGGGCTGGATATGATGGTGCCCATGCTTGATGAGGTGATCATCTCATCGGCGGAGACGGGAATGACGAATATTATGATCGGCATGGCACATCGGGGTCGGCTCAACGTCTTGGCGCACACCATGAACATGCCCTATGAGCAGATTCTAGCGGAGTTCAAAGACCCGCTGAAAATTCAAGAATTACGGGACGCCATCGGCTGGACAACGGGTGATGTAAAGTATCATAAAGGTACCCGTCGCACTATCCGTAAAGCCGCAACGGGCGACGACTCACTGCCCGGATTGGTTATTTCCATGCCGCCTAACCCTAGCCACCTGGAGTTAATCAACCCCATCTCGGTAGGCATGGAGCGGGCGGCCGGAACCCGAACAGATCACCGCGGTGCACCTAAGTTCAATCCTGATCTGACACTGCAAATTCTCATTCACGGTGATGCATCCTTCCCTAGCCAGGGGGTAGTAGCAGAAACGTTAAATCTCTCTCAATTGGAAGGCTACTGGACAGGCGGAACGATCCACATCATTGCCAATAACCAGCTCGGCTTCACGACTGAACCTGAAGATGGGCGCAGTACTCTTTATGCCAGTGACATGGCGAAGGGCTTTAAAGTTCCGATTGTCCACGTTAATGCCGATGACCCAGAAGCATGTATTGAAGTCGCCCGCATCGCCTTCGCATATCAGGAAAAGTTTGAGAAGGATTTCTTAATCGACCTCATCGGTTATCGGCGTTACGGGCATAACGAATTGGACGAACCCGGCTTCACACAGCCGTTACTGTATCGGATAGTGCGAGACCATCCGACCATACGTCAGTTATGGGCAAACGTACTTATCGAGCGCGGGATAATCGCCAGAGATGAAGCGCAAGCAATGTTGCAGCGGCATAATCAGCACCTTCAGGATGTTCTCGACTCGCTTTCTGACATTGAGGAACAGGCTGCCGAGTTGCTCGAGACGCAACCAAAATCACCTCAGCCGGGATTGGCGAGGCGGATTGACACCAAAGTGTCAGCAGAGCGAATCACCGCTATCAATGAGTCGCTTAAACAATACCCAGATAATTTCAACTTCTACTCAAGCCGTCTTGAGAATATTATTCGTGGTCGCCGGGAAGCGGTGGAAAAATCTACTGACCAGCCAACCATTGACTGGGCGACAGCGGAAGAACTGGCTTTAGCCACGATTCTGGAAGATAATATCGCCATTCGCCTGACTGGACAGGATAGTGAGCGGGGCACATTTAGCCACCGTCATGCAGTGCTGCATGACGGCAATACTGATGAACACTATGTCCCGCTTCAGGCATTGCCTCAGGCCAGCGCTGCCTTTGAAATCCACAACAGCCCACTTTCTGAAGTAGCATCTCTGGGTTTCGAATACGGTTACAATGTCCAGGAACCCGAACGCCTAGTTATCTGGGAAGCGCAGTATGGCGACTTCATTAACAATGCCCAGTCTATCGTGGATGAATTTATTGTATCTGCCCGCGAGAAGTGGGGACAAACACCGTCGCTGGTATTGTTACTGCCGCACGCTTGGGAAGGAGCCGGGCCGGATCACTCTAGTGGACGCTTGGAGCGATTCTTGCAGCTTGCAGCCAAAACCAACATACGCATTGCCAACTGCACCACGGCGGCGCAGTATTTCCACGTTCTGCGGCGGCAGGCGCTCCTCTTAAAATCCGATCCCCTGCCACTTGTCATCATGACACCCAAAAGTCTGCTGCGTAATCCTGCCGTTGCCTCCCGCCTTTCGGATTTCACAGAGAAAAACTGGCAACCTGTCATCGCGGATATGGAGGTGGAAGCGAAAAAGGTACGACGGGTAGTGCTGTGCAGTGGCAAGTTCTATTACGATCTCGTCAGCAGCGATTATCGCCGACAGTCACCTCACATCGCTATTATCCGCATTGAGCAACTTTACCCGTTCCCTGCGGAAGACTTGACCCCCGTGTTCGATCTTTATCCGGCGATGGAAGAGATTATCTGGGCGCAAGAGGCTCCCAAGAATATGGAAGCTTGGGAGTTCATGAGTTGGCGACTGGAGCGGCTGGTCAACGAGCGCTGGCCCGTGAACTATGTCGGGCGTCGCCGCAGTCCCAATCCCGCCGAAGGGTCGCTGTCAGCGCACCGCAAGAACCAGTCGATGATTACCGAGGCTGCCTTTACTTGGAAGTTTAACGCGGAGTAACTATCCGAGCCACCGGAGGTGGTGACATGTCAACTAAGATTGTGGTACCTGATCTGGGAGAATCGGTCATTGAGGCAACTATCACGGAGTGGTTGAAGAACGAGGGCGACCCAGTCTCTGTGGGAGAGGCGGTCTTAGTGCTGGAAACCGACAAGGTAACGCTAGAAGTGGCCGCCGAGAACGACGGCATCTTAGCCCACATCGAGCGGCAACCAGGCGAGGATGTGAAGGTCGGGGATGTCTTGGGGATCATCGAAGAATCGGGGGCAAACGGGGCCTCCCTTGCTAGCGTGATGGGGAACAAGCAAGGAACGAAGGTGGTGGAAAACAAAGAAACAAAGCAGGAAAAGCAGGCCTCTGTCGAAGAACGGGATCTACCACTGCCCGAAACGGCGAAGGCCAATGATGGCGCTAAAGGGCGTATAACCCCCGTCGCCCGTCGCATGGCGCAAGAACAGGACATCGATCTTGCCCAGGTGACGCCCAAAGACGGCGAACGTGTCACCAAAGAAGACGTGGAACGCTACCAGGAAGGGCGCAAAGCACCTACTACAGACGAGCAGAGACCCACCACCGCGCCTTCGCCCTCCCCAGCGGTAGAGCGCAACGGACGCGAGGAACGCCGCCGCATATCTCGCCGCCGCCAGACGATTGCCCATCGTTTAATCGAGGCGCAGCAGACCGCTGCTATGCTGACAACTTTCAACGAGATTGATATGAACGCTGTGATGACGCTGCGCGTCCGCCGCAAGGAGTCGTTTAAAGAGAAATACGGTGTCAGCCTAGGGTTGAGTTCATTCTTCGTCAAGGCCACCATCGGCGCGTTAAAGGCGTTCCCCCTGCTCAACGCGGAGCTTCAGGGCAACGAGGTCATCCTCAAGCATTATTACGACATCGGTATCGCCATTGGCGCGGAAGAAGGGTTAGTCGTGCCTGTGTTACGTGATGCTGATCGTATGTCGTTTGCTGAGATTGAGCGGGGTGTGCGTGAATATGCTCAACAGTCGGTCGATGGCAAACTGTCGATTGAAGCGCTACGCGGCGGGACATTTACCATCACCAACGGCGGCATTTTTGGCTCGATGCTCAGTACACCCATTCTCAACCCGCCGCAGGTCGGTATCTTGGGGCTGCACGCCATCAAAGACCGTCCGGTAGTCCTCGATGGCGAGATCAAAGTACGTCCCATCATGTATGTGGCATTGACCTACGATCACAGGCTAGTTGACGGGCGCGAGGCGGTACAGTTTTTGGTGCGAATCAAAGAGTTGATCGAAGACCCTGAGACACTGCTACTGGAAGGTTAATAAGACTCACTGGAATTGTAAGACACGCAGACGCAAGGAGGTTAGGTCACATGCCAAAAAATGTGGACCAAAATTTAGTGGAAGCCATTCCGGAAATTAACTACTTCATCGCAGCATTACGTCTAAATGGGAGCTAAAGTATTCAATCTGAGCTTGGTACACATCCTTATTCGGTTAGCATGTAATCGAACTGCGATAGCCCAACTCCCCCTGTACGCTGATTCATATGGAACCCAAGGAAGTAAATTTTGCCTATTCTTCAGAAAAAGTGAGAGATTGGCTTTTCAAAAACATTAAGGGACACTGAAGAAGCTGACAAGGTAAATGGAATTGCCGAAAGTACCAATCAAGATTAATAGCCACCTCTGTGCCAGTCGCACCCATTGTAATCCCAATATCAGCGACTGCCAACACGGGAGCATCAGTCATCTATCGCTCACGAAGGCGACGGCACTGGCAAGTGCGAGATCCAGCAGCCCCTGCATGTTCAACTCAGGGTATGGACTTTGAGATAAGCGCCGAGCATAAACAGGAACGTCGCTGCCGCTTCACAGTATTCTCTGATCGGCAGCGCACACCGCTGTAATCATTACCAACAGATTGATGCGGACATCACGTTTTTGAGCGCGTTCCATATCCATCATGCAATATCCCTCACGGCAACCAGCGCAGTCATACTTATTAAAGTATGCTTCAGCCCTGTATATCCCATCACGATAAGCGTCGCAGTACTGGCCGACTCGCTTTCGTTAATATGATAGGAATAAGGGAATATGTTTTGTCGGTGACCTCCTTCAGGACACTTTAATCTCTAACTCTGCTGTTTCAGTATTTTCTTAGACTCGCCTTGGGGTCGGTTGCCAACCAATAACAAGAATTTGGGCAAAACTCGCGCTTGTAAACTTGCGTTGACGTTGTATCGGTCCGCCGCACCGATCAATTATTTCGGCACCTTGAAGAAAGATTATTAGAACGCTTTGCGCCAGTTGGGGTATTATTATAGGCATCGGGGTATACTGAGTTTGAATGTTGATGGTACAATTTTCTCCATGGTTTCGCCCTGTCTCGCTTATCTTGATGCTTAAAGCGACTCAAGAATAAATCATTTTTCATTTCCGAATGTGAACAGGATCCAGTCCCGTTCGGTATGAACCCTAGAGAATGCTGCTTTGTTATTGATTATTTCCTCAAAACCGGTGAATCTGGGTGCAGTCTTTGAAGAACTTAAATTCCTCCCGACTCAATGAAGGAATGAAACTCTCCGCAGCAAGCTGCGAAGTATCTTGCTTATTTTAACAAATTAACAGACGCGGCAAGCCGCGAGGTATTGAACCCGATATGGAATAAAGAGGCAACAGATCAATACTGCACTCAGCTAGAGCTTATAGAAAGTTCGCTTTCAACCACACAATTTGAGGTGATCACTTTACACGCTGGAAATATTCTCTTTGATCGGTTGAACGGTAGTGATATTAAATTCCTCCCAAACTTGTCCAACCCATGCTTTGATTCGAACGTCGGTGAGGTCGGGTTGCCGATCCTCATCAAGCGCAAGACCTAGAAAGTATTCACCGAAAAGCGCCAGCGAATCGTCAAACTCGTAGCCCTTTACAGGCCAGAGACCGATCATATCGCCTCCTCTTTCAACAACCTTTTCTGCCAGTGTGCCGACAGCGTCAAGGAAGGTTGAGCTATAGTCGTACTGGTCGCCTAGTCCGAAGATAGCAATCTTCTTCCCTGTAAGATTGAGTTTATCCATATTAGGGAAGAAAATATCCCAATCATCCTGTAGAAGTCCCACATTCCAAGTAGGAATACCGAAGATGAGATTATCCCATTGGGCAATCTCCTCAACTGTGGTGTGTGCGATATTGACTACCGAGACGATATCCAGTTCATAGGCATCGAAGGCCGCCTTAATCCGGGCTGCCACATCCTCTGTGTGTCCATCGTTGCTGCCATAGAACAATCCAATTTTTGCCATTTCACGCCTCCCAATCGATAGGCTGTTTTCGCCTTGCCTATCAAGTTGATTCATTATTCAGATACTAATCTTCAAAATTCATTGTCCGCTTGTTAATTCCCTTTGTAATTGATTTAGATCAAGGTGCAGATGCAATTTTGTTGATAGAGTGGCTCTAATTGGACGATTACTTGCAAGGGTTGGGATCAGCAGATGCATATGGGAATAGATGAGGTTTTCGATGTATTGGCAACTATTCTGGATCCAGAATTGGGGATTAATATTGTCGATCTTGGATTGATCTACGATGTTCAGGTGCAAGATAACAACGTTTCGATCCTGATGACGATGACAACAGCAGCTTGTCCCAACGCTTCGCATCTCGTCGACCAAGCAAAGAGGGTTGTTCAGAACCAGTTCCCCACCTTGCTGACAGTTGACATCCAACTCGTCTGGGAGCCGCTCTGGCATCCGCTCATGATGTCCTGGCAAGCCAAAGAACGCCTTGGTTGGACATAGACCACTCAGAACTGTCAACAAAATAAAGGGAGAGAAATAATGAGTCAAGTACGCACAGCAATTCATAATCATCACGCGGAGTTATTGGATACGCTGACGAAATATGGTGAGCAGCTTTCTAGCCGACCCGCCAGTTTTGACTCGGCACAAGTCATCAATTTTCTGAAAAACGATTTGCTATCTCATGCCAGTGGTGAGGAAGAATATCTCTATCCAGCCGTAGAAAACTTGATAAAAGCACATGGTCAGGCGACAGCCACCATGCAGGTTGATCATCAGTTCATTAAAGACTATGTGCATCGCATAGAAGTGGCGGCGGCAGCACTCACCCATGCAGATTCCGAGTCACAGGAGGCTAGCAAAAAACAACTCGAACGCCTCATTTTAGACCTTGAAGCCATATTCAAGTTGCATTTGGAGAAAGAAGAACAAGTTTATCTACCGCTGTTTGAGAAATATCTGCCCATCGAGGAACAGCAGCGTATCTTAGATGGAATGCACGAGAATATCGAAGAGGATATTATCAAAACGATCATTGATGTGCGGCAGATTTTGCCTCCTCAACGCCATCCTCTGATTTTCCAGACATTTGAGAATCTCCAAGTAGGTGAGGTATTTCAACTGGTTAACGACCATAACCCCAAGCCGCTCTTTTATCAGTTTCAGGCTGAACGGAAGGATCAATTCAAGTGGGAATATGTTGAAGAAGGTCCGAAGGTATGGCGGGTGAATATCGGTCGGGTGAAATAAGTCCAAACTCAACCGATTAGGAGTAGATTGATGTCTCTTAAGACGCGCTTACCTAGAGTCTTGGTTGTGCCGGCCTTACTGTCCATGCTGATAGCAGCTTGGGCGGGGTTGCTTCGGTTAGGGTGGTCATTGCCACCCTTCCAAGCTGCCGAACACGGCCCGTTGATGATTTCCGGCTTTCTTGGAACTCTGATCGCTCTCGAACGAGCAGTGGCTCTTTCGGCATCTTTCAAGTATGGAAGCTGGGCATATGCAGCACCGATATTCTCGGCATTGGGGTCACTGGCCTTAGTGCTCGGCGCGCCGCATGTGATAAGTATTGGGTTCATCACACTCGGCAGTGTGGGTCTATTCACCATTTTTCTGGTGATAGTCCGCCGCCAACCGGCACTATTCTCCATGATAATGTTATTGGGTGCGCTTTGCTGGCTGATTGGAAATATCTTCTGGCTCACCGGGCAGCCGATTTACCGGGTTGTCGAATGGTGGATTGCCTTTCTGGTACTCACGATTGCGGGTGAGCGCCTAGAGTTGACGCGCATTCTGCGTCACACGGCAGCCGTTCAGAAAATCTTTATGGGTATCGTCTGCGCCTATCTACTTGGGCTCATTTTGATAACACTTCAGATTGATGCAGGCACACCTTTGATCGGAGTTAGTCTCTTTGTACTGGGCATATGGTTGTTTCGCTATGACATTGCCCGCAGGACGGTCAAACAATCGGGTCTAACCCGGTATATCGCAGTTTGCTTGTTGCTGGGCTACGGATGGTTGTTAGTGGGCGGCATCCTTCGCATCGTGCTGAGCACGCAAATCGCGGGGGCTTATTATGATGCTGAACTGCACAGTATCCTTCTGGGCTTTGTGTTCTCGATGATTTTCGGACATGCGCCGATCATCCTCCCTGCGGTTCTCAAAGTATCCATGCCATTTCGGCGGGGGTTCTACATTCCGTTGCTGCTGCTTCACGCTGCTCTGGTGCTGCGCATTAGCGCGGATTTGACCAGTTTGTTTGTGCTGCGTCAGTGGGGCGGCATGTTCAATGTGATCGCGATTCTGGTGTTTTTGGTCGTCACAATATCCGTTCTATATCAGGCCAACAGGGCAAAACGGGGCGATCACCGCCAACAAGTATCAGTATAACGACCTACCGGCTAGTCTGTGGTTGGCTGCCACAGTTCAATACGGTGACCTTCAGGATCATGTAGATAAAACAGGTATGCTGACCACTTCTTTTGAATTGCGCTCACCGTTATATTTCGCTTTTCAAAAGTAGTCTGTAATTCTTGAAGATTCGTCACCTGCCAGGAAAGGGTGATCCCCTGTCCCTCAACGCTCTGTATACTAGCTCGACTTTCATCAGCAATGCTGAGGTAGGAGTGACCACTCAGTTGAAATTCAACAAACCAATCAGTTTGATAGTTCACCGGAAAATCAAAAGTATTTCTGTAAAAGGTGACTGTCTCCATCCACTTATGGCAATAGAGGATGATATTGGTTCTCTCGAAATTCATAAGGTGTATGCTTTCATGAAGAATAGCGCGATCCAATCCCCACCCGTTTTAACTGAGTAGCAGACCCACTCACCTTGAATGCTAACCTGTGATGACATCTGACGTATTCAGCAAAGTTTCAAGATACTCCCGCAAGGCGACCGCCTGATTATGTTCCATTTCTCGGCTCGAATAAACCAAGGTCAGATTGCCTGCATTAGCAGCATCAATCAGCGGTTGGAGGTACTGCTGTTTCGCATCGAGTTCGGCAAAGTACTTCGACTTGAACGCCTCCCACTTCGCAGCTTCGTGATTGAACCACTGACGTAAAGCCGTTGAAGGTGCGCTTTCTTTAAGCCACAGGTCAATCGCAGCATCTTTCTTTCTTATGCCACGCGGCCAAAGTCGATCAACGAGAACCCGATAGCCGTCTTGCTCTCCAATCGGTTCGTAAATTCGTTTCAAATGGATTGTCATCTTTGTATTTACCCCTCGACTCGTGCCGGGTTTTCATGATTACGCATCTGAAGACTGTAAATAGTGTGCGGCTGATTAATCAATACAGCCAGATCATTGAATGTTAAGTACCACCAATGTCAACAGTGCTGTCCGAGGGCTGGCATAGATGTTTGGTCTTCTGTTCGTGAAGCAAGCTTACTAATCTGTGTCTTCGGAGATATCCTCCCCTGAAAGAATTCTATCAGCAAGCGCTCTAATACTGGATTCCAGAGGACTTGCATTGTGACACTGCTATTTTGTTTGGTCAGAACGAAACGATACACTAAGATACGGCGTGAATCGCCGAACCAATGCTCATCAAAAGCGATATCGCCCTGTGCTTTCCAACCCCCGTCAAGATACCTCAACAATGCATCGACCCCAGCATAGGGTTGGGATAGCGGGCACCAGTGACATGTCAGGTCAAACGGGCTGGGATAAAAATTACTCAATTCAAATTGATGTGCCATTACAATGCTCCTATAGACAAAATATCATCGCATGACAAGCCACCAGTCCAATGAGGTAGCCGCACAAATGTACCTACATTGGCTGCCGGCTTCACGATTGGTTCTTATCTCAAATCTGATTTGGAGGCATTTAGCCCTTAGAGGGCGTATTCTCCCGCTGCCTCCGGTTGATAAAGAATGCGTTCGACTTTCAAAGATCGGGTACCATCCGGGACTTCCCATTCGACCATTTCCCCCTCACTACAACCGAGAATAGCGGTACCGATGGGGGCTAGTACGGAGATTCTACCTTCGGTAATGTTGGCATGGTCAGGATAGACGAGCGTGAAAATCATCTCTTCACCCGTATTGAGATCAACGAGCCGCGCTGTCGAGTTCATTGTTATAGTATCCGCAGAAACGTCAATTGACTGCACGATAACTGCCCGGTCAATTTCGTGTTCTAATTCCTGTAAATAGGGTTTTTGCTGCATCAGATCGGGGTTATCCAGCAAGCTCTTTAGGCGCTGCATATCGAGGCTGGTTATGCAAATGGTTTTATTGTTCATCGTGTTTTCTCCAGTGTTAATAGACGGATAATTTGAGGTGGGAACAGCACGGTCGATATAGACTTGAGCGAAGTTCTTGTCTTGCTCTAGGCGACTCATATACACTTGCTGCGACCCATCAAGATCAATACGAACTACCGCACCGCTGCCGGGCAGAGTGAAGATGCGAATGAGCATCCCATCCACATTAATGGTGAGAGTCGATGATTGTCCGAGATCGATTTCGTGATCTTGGACACCGTGATGTTGAACCCGAATCCCTCCATTTGTGCCTACCACATTGTCACCAGCGCTAAGATTGAAAAGGCGATTCTGAACTTCCGCTTCACCAATGAGTGTTAGTTCAACGACTTGCAGTTCATCCGTCCAGCGAATGTAGCCTGCTCGATTGAGATGGCAGGCCGCCTCATTCCATGTCGTTGCCGGTACTTCTGTGGATAAGCTGTCTAAGGCGAGCTTCTTTTGGCTGTATATTGCAAACAAGAATGAACGTTCCGTTTCAGATAGTTCAGACCACCGTTTGGATACGAGTTCGAAACTTAGGAATTCGGCTATATTACACATACGATCTGGCTTCAGAACGTGGAATCGCCCTCCGTCTAGAATTTGTCCAATGTAATATTGCTTCTGAACCAATCCATTTCGCGCGGGATTTCCTCCGCCACCCATGTTATAGGCAGCCGCAGCGTAACGGTTACTATAGCCACCAACGTCTTTTGATGTAGGTGAGAATATCATTGTCGCCTCCTTACACATATACAAAATTACACTTAGCGAAATAAAGTCCGCATGTGTTCATCATCGAGAACTGGATAGATGTACTGGTTTTTATTTATTACATCTACGGTTCCGAGTAATCTTTGTTCAGTCAATTCTTTTTGTTTATTCAGTACATCGCAAACCCCATCTGTTATCAAACTGATCCACTTTTTGCATCACAGATCGTATAGGACTGAAGTTTTACCGACACATTATCATCAAAATTCCATCCGCAACTTGATATAGATCAATTACGAAGAAAATTATCAAGCCAATAACGTATCCAAGAAAAAAACAGATGGCTAATAAGCAATGTGCCATGCCAAACCAAATCTACCAATCAAGAGACCTTAAACGGCAAAAATCAGACTATTCTCTGGCAGTTGCGATGGGATATACGGAGGATACGGGAATGGTATCAAGACGATATATGCACAGCGGTACAGCTACGTCCATTGATTTAGTCTGAGGAGATGTTTGCCAATTTAAAAATACGGCACGCGATTTCACCACGGGGAAAGGTGATGTTGAGGCGTCGAGAGGAAAGAGTGCGGGGAAGACTTAGAGCAATGTGATTGCCATAAGGTCCGTAGTCACGGTGTGTTAGGAGATTATTGACCGAATACTTGCACATGTCGTCCCTGCTTGCTCAACCTGAATAAACGTCTTCATTACATTCTAAAATGTGCTAATGGTAAAAGTCAAGTTACCATGCTATTAATAGAACATGGTAAATTGTAAACACTCATTTAACTGAATTCCAACCTTACATTTATATCAAAATATCAGCCGAACACACCGCCCTGTTAACCTTATGTGAGTAGTGCGCTACAATCTAGGACTTGTTTTCGATCCAGAGTGGTCATGATGCCAGTTCTAGCCGATTTGCTTCGCAAGCAGCCTTACTTTGAAGAATGCTCCCAAACCACAATTGACCTGCTGGTGGTACAGGCTCTTCATCGCCATTTTGCCTCTGGTGAAGCGATTTTCCATGAGGGCGACCCAGCGATTGGCCTTTGGCTGATTGAGGCGGGCAGCGTCAAAATCTTCAAGGTCAATCCTGACGGCATCGAACATATCCTGCACTTACTCGGTACAGGCAGCACCTTCAATGACATCGCCGCACTCGATGGCGGCACAAATCCTGCCAATGCCACTGCGCTCAGCGAAACGAGCATCTGGCTGATCCAATCGGAGAGCCTCAGCGCGGCGCTTTCCATTGATCTCGCGTTAGCACGCCGCATAATTAAACTGCTCGCTGGGCGTGTGCGTGGACTCGTCCACCAGATCGAAGATCTTGCCCTGTACGGTGCAGTCGTGCGGTTAGCACGCTTTCTGCTTAAACAGTCGGAAGACCCTGCCCTCAGCGCCCCCGGTGTCACACGCGTTGCCATTGCTGCTTACCTTGCCACTACCCCCGAGACAATCAGCCGCGCACTGCGTACCCTTGAAGACAGTGGTGCCATCCGCTTCGACCGCCACAGAATCATAGTCGTGAGCGAAGACCTGCTGCGTGCGCTAGCTGCGTTGTAAGCTTCTCCATTTTCAACTTGATGTAGATCAAGGACAGATCACTTACTCGCCTATATCCTAATATTAAATGTT
>JBBQLX010000104.1:0-22381 GCA_038328375.1 Aggregatilineales bacterium
TCATTACGCGGAAGTGCAGGCCATCGGTGCAGGTGCAGTGAACCAAGCGGTGAAGGCACTGGCAATCGCACGCGGTTATTTGGGACGTGATGAGATTGATATTGTGTTCACCCCTTATTTCACCGAAGTGTTGATTGATGGTCAGGAACGGACAGCGGTGCGCTTTTCGGTTGAACCCCGTCCGGCAGGGTGGGTCAGCCGTTCGCCCCGGCAGACTACGGTTTCTCACCGTACTGAAGAGTAGCCGTGCTGAGAGCTGATTTACATCTTCATACGACAGCGTCTGATGGTCAGCTCCGGCCCTCGGAACTCGTTAAGCTTGCTCGTAAACATCATCTGAATACCATTGCCATTACCGATCACGATACGACTGATGGGCTTCTTGAGGCACAGCAAGCGGCTGACGGTTCGCTGGTGATTGTGCCGGGAATTGAACTGAGCGCCGACGATAACGATGTTGACGTGCATATGCTGGGCTATTACGTGCCAGCGGATGACAAAGATTTTCAAGCGGCGTTGGTTGGCTTCCGTGATGACCGACTGAGCCGGGGGCAAGGTATGGTCGAGAAGCTGGCGGCGTTGGGCAAGCCGATAAGCTGGGAACGGGTGCTGGAACTGGCGGACGGCGGTTCGGTTGGGCGGCCTCATGTGGCACGGGCGATGGTTGAGGCGGGACATGTGGACTCGGTGAACGCGGCCTTCGACCACTACCTGCGACATGGTGGGACGGCGTATGTCTCACGCAAGCGGATGTCGCCCGAAGAAGCGATTAAGCTGATCCATGCGGCGGGCGGGGTGGCGGTGATGGCACATCCCGGTTTGGTTCCCGATTATCTGTCGATGCTGGAACGGTTGGCTGCGGGAGGACTCGATGGTGTGGAGTTCATTCATCCGCGCAACCCGACGACCGTGCGGGAGAACTTGCGGGCGGTGGCGCTCAAGCATCATCTGATCATGACAGGCGGATCGGATTTTCACCGTCCGGGTGATCCGATTGGGGCTTACACCGCGCCACCGGATGCGCTGTTGGCTCTGCGTGAGCGACGACGATAAACCAAAAGACAAGAAATTTAACCACAGAGACACTGACAACGCAGAGACCAAGGCAGAGTGTTTTAACCGCAGCGACCCCATGAAAGAGCATAACACCTGCATCTAGAACCCTCCCCCGCAAGCGATGGAGGGAGCAATACAGAGATTAAATCGCCGAGACTAGACGGAGAGTTTGGTCTCTTTTTTTGCATATTTGACCTCGAAATTTAGCGATACGAGCATCAACCATTTTTATTGCACAAATTGCATAATTCCCGCTGAAATGGCAGGCGGGAAGTTCGGCTGATGCCGCTGAATTGACATTTTTGCACGGCGGTTGGCTCGGTTGATGCCGCTGAAATAGCACGAGTGCAGCGGGTTGTTCGGGTGTAGCCGCCGCGTGCAGATTCGGGTGTCGTTGCAGCGGGTGCGCGGGAGTGATCCGCCGAAAATGCAATACGGATTAATCGCTGAGACGCGGAGGAATACAGAGAGTGGGTTAAAAGTAAGTTTCAAGGGATTTTTATCTTCCTTGTTTGGCAAGGTTAGTAAGCTTAATCGGTCACAAATGTTGCTGTCGATGTTGTTGTTGCTGTTGAGAAAGTCCGTTTTTATTCTCGATTACAGCATTGTTGAAGTGTGCGGTCGGGATGAATCCCGCCCCTACAACACAGTATAGTTGATGTGAAAGATCAATGGGTTACATTTTGGAAGAACATTTTGTAACTCTTTCGAGGTGTTGGCTCTAACTTTGTAGGCGAGGATGTTGAGGATTGGGTTGGTAGATGGTTGGAAATCGGTAGCGAAGGTTTGTGGATTCAAACGGAGGACATAAGAGCTGATGCGAAATCTGAATGTTGAAGGAAGCTGTAATGTGCGTGATCTGGGTGGCTATCTGACTCAAGATGGTCACTCGACGCGGCAGAAAGTTTTCATTCGTTCAGGCGGCATGGATAAGGTCACAGCAGAGGGCTGCCAAACGGTTAGAGACTATGGCATCAAGACGATTATTGATCTGCGGGATGAGTGGGAGGCGAAGGATTTCCCGAATGTATTCGCTCAAGCGAGTGAAATAAAGTATGTCAATTTGCCACTGATCGGCAACCGGTTTTCACAAGATGAGGCGTGGAAAGCAGCCAGCGAAACATATTCCCATCTGTATGAACTGTACGCCTATTACCTTGAGCAGTGCAAACCGCAAATTGCCACCATCATCGGGGCGGCTGCTGCGGGGACAGGCGGAACCATTATTCAGTGTTATGCGGGAAAAGACCGTACCGGTTTAATTGCGGCTTTAGTGTTGGGGGCGGTAGGTGTCGCACCAGATGATATTGTGGATGATTACGCACAAAGTGGATTGCAGATCGCGCATCTGGTGGCGGAACGGCGACTCTATGCGGTTGAAAATGGGCGCAATATGCAAAATTTTGAGCGGGATATGGCATCCGAACCCCAAACAATGACGAATACGATCCATTATTTGAATGAGCGCTATGGTGGTGTGCGGGATTATTTGATGCGCTGTGGTGTGACGGATAGCCAGTTTGGGGAATTGCGGCGGCGGTTTGTGGAAGTGGATTGAGGGCTACGGAGGAGGGTTTGCCAGCGGCAAACCCCTACATGGGTGGACGCTATTTAGTTGGTCGATGTGGCAGGAATGGTGAGTGTTGGGAGCGGATAATCGTTGATTTGGGAAATTACCGTATCACTTATTGCATCTCCGGTTCGCGATACCGCATAGCCATCCGCCGTCATTCCCACAAAAACGCCAAGTGGATCATTTCGACAATCACTGGCGAAAGCAATAAGAACCATTTCAGGGGTTTGCTTCGAAAGTTCGTGATGCCAGTGCTTATTAATATCGCCCCAACTCATGTAACTATAGACATTTCCTTGAGAGTCTGCACTAACGATAGTGGAGATTTTTGCTCCCCATGTTTGGGTAGAATACATATTAGTTATATATTGAGATCGTGTACGAGATTGTGCAGACCAAGTTTCTGTTACCGGGTTGTATTTAAAAAGTACGCTAATCTCGCCAGTCTGTAGAGGTAGATTTGTGACTTGATTATCAAATTGAGGGATTCCCGATATTCTGTTGGCTTCAAAATAGATGTTCCCATCCAATCCCCCAAACATCGTTTCCCAAGCAAAATATGGGTTGGGATAATCGCCTATATAATCCCCAAGGTCAATCGTCTGAATAATCGATAGGGTTGAGATATCCAGTATATGCCCACGAATAGTTTCTTGAGGCGAACCTGAGCAGATGATCAGTTGGTCACCTATTCCGAGTCGAGAAATGTACTGTCCGGGAAGATAAATCCACAACATATAGTGATTACAAGCCATCAATTCGCCATCAGGCAGCACGCTGTTGATTTTGGTGGTGGTATTGGTCGGGATGTCAAAACGGAGTAAGACAGCACTTCCAAGTCGTGCAAAGAAAATGACTGTTTGAAGATCATCGTAGGGTACAAAATCCATAGCAGAGTAAGCCAACTTGGATAGTTCTCCTACAATATGCGCCGTCGGTATAGAGCCATCGGCTTTGCTGATGTACAGGGTCTGCGTCGGCCAATAAAAAGTGTAGAGTGTCCCCTGTGGGCTGACGCGTACTTCACAGGTTCCTGCATCGCATTGGAGCGCAGGCAAGTGCCAATTGGGTGCTGCTGCGTGGATAGGTGTATATGGGATGAAAAAGAACGCTAATAAAAATAGGCTGAATATCCAAATAGCCGGTTTCATCATGTATTCCTGCGGTTGTGATTAAGTCATTGTCGCATATTGGGTCGAGTTTAGAGCGCGGTTTTGTTGTTGGGTAGATTAGTATAGCAATCGGTGGGATTTCATGGGGCTGTTTACAACGGAACAGCCTGAATCTTCCCTGAACAGAGATTTGATATATAAGTAGTTTAATTGCCTAATCGGCAGAGTGCATTTATTCCGCAACGGTGCTGGGCAGGAGAAGTTGGGGTTGGTCGTCTTTGGGGGGGAGATGGAGTGTGCCGTCAACATCGGTGATGAGCAGATTGCTCTCATCACCATAATTTAGGAAATCTTTATGAAGTAACCAATCACGCGAATTAAACAAGACGTTTAACGTAAGGTGTTCACACCCCAGCGGTAAACCACACCATCGTCGCTGTTACTATATAGGATTGTGCCATCGGGACTGAAGGCGATGTCGGTCGTGCCAAGCGCCGTGAGGGTCTTTAAAAGTTGACCCGTGTGGGCGCTCCACAGGTTGAGTTGGTGAATCGGATTGCCTCCCCAGCCCGTTGGCGCACTTGAGCCAGCAATCAGGCTGCCATCAGGACTGAAAATCAGACGGAAGGTGTAATCCGAAGTGCCTGTCAAAATCAGATCAGCTTGGTCGGATTGCATTTCGTGTTGTTTGAGGGCTGTTGCGACATCATAAACGTAGACGCGCGTGTCATCACATTCGCTGCCGGCTACAGCCAGACTCACATAACAGGAGCCAAAAGCGACCTGCGAACCATCAGGACTGAAGACGATGCCATTACCCGAAGTGAGGCGATCACTTTGCTCAGCAATTGGGCTGTGAAGCGTGGCTAGTAGATTACCCGTTGTGGCATCCCAGAGACGTGCGCTGCCATCGTCATTAACTGTGGCTATAAGCCGACCATCGGGACTGAATTTGACGGCTGATGTCCCTACCGGATCACCATAATCATTTGGCGGCATCTCTAGGATAAGTGGTGCTGCATCCAGATTTGCAAGCGTGACGATAAACGGTGGCTTTCCATAGTCGCCTACCCCTAATCGAATGCCATCGGGACTGAAATCTGGCTGCCAGATACCATAACTTACGGGTTTAATCTGATTCAACAACTCGCCAGTATGGGCATCGTGTAGACCCAGATTGGAGTCAATGAGCAGTTGACCATCAGGGCTAACAGCACGCGTCGTGAAGCTAATATCGGTCAATGCCAATCCGCCTATATAAGTTGTTGTTTTATTGCAGAGCGATCCTTCTCCGGCAGGAATGCGTGTGTCACAGGTACTGTAAATCAATGTACCATCCGGTCGAACCACGAGACCCTTTGTTTCTTGGGCAAAGCCAATGGTGGTACGTATTTCATGGTTGGCAGTAATGTCATACAAGTGAAGATTGTGATTGGGATCAACATAGGCAAGCTTGCCGTCATTTGCAGAAAATGCAGCTTTAGAGATGATGGACGCAGGCGATAGTTCGAGCGTGACCTTACCGGTTTTTATTTCATACAGGCGCAATATGCCGGGAACCGGAATGCTGCTGTTGTCATCGTAAGGGAGGTGCGGGCTGCTTCCCAAGAGCAGATAGCGGCTGGTAGGACTAAAACCCACAAAATCAAAGTCGTCTGCGCTGAGAAGAATGCTGCTTCCTGCCGGAGGAGGCGTTGGTGTTGTGTTCGCGTTTTCTGAATTACTGCTAGAGGAGTCGGTGATTGGCATTTGGGTTACAGCTAGCCACAGTCGTCGTTCACCGTTTCGGCCTGTGTAACCATAATGAAAATCCGGACTGACGCCCGTAGGCAAGAGGCTTTTGAAAACGTCCAGTGAAACGTAGCTCTCGTAGACTGGATTCTGTCCGCGTTGAGTTAGATCCCAGTGCGACAATCCACCGCGTCCAATTCCGGTTAACTGCTGTCCGTCCTCAGAAAAAGCGAGGTCGATCAGATCCAATAGCTCGGGGAGTTTTAGCTGTGCAATTTCTGTACGCATACCGCCGTGGGCATAGGTTTCGGTATCGATCACCAATACCTGCGTGCGAATACTACCGTTTGAAGCAGAAGGACCCAAAATCGCAATCTGTTGGGAATCCGGGCTGAAGACAATACGCCTGACATTACTTAACCTGAAATCTAATAACCAACTCCGTGTGCCGTTGGAGAGTTGGATGATGCCTGTGTCTTTTATAGCAGCGATAAGCGGTGCATTCTGGAAAGGTTCTGGAGCGATTTCCAGCCGATTAATGTTGGTCTGACCATTATCAATGGTATAAAGCGGGATGCTGCTATCTTTAAGCGCATCCAACTGCCACACAGAAGTCTGGCTTTCGGCACAGATGACCGATTCTTGCTGAACCGTTTCCTGCACAATCCCGTAACAGCCTGCAACGGCGATCAGACTGGTGTGTGCATCGAAGGTGAAGGCCTGTGGTGTATCCAGAACACGCAATAGAATAGGGTCACGATTTGAGTCGATGCTATCTATGAGCCAAATTCCAATCGGTGTTTGGGCGGCTAACCAGCGTCCATCCGGTGACCAGCGCAGCGCTTTGATGTTTCCGCGTCCAATTGGTTCCAGTTGAAGCAAATCACGCGCATTTTGATCTGTTATAGGCGCTAAGGTTGAGTCCTGTGCGAAGCTGAGTCCTTCGACCGAGAGCAACAGTACAGTTATTAAGCTGAGTAATAAACGCTTCACCGATAAAATCCCCCGAATAAGTGCTTTATATTCATTGTAATCTAGTTACAAAAATCGCACTTATTAGGATTGCGCTGCCATTACGGGTTTATTCAGCGATAGTGCTGGGCAGAAGCAACTGAGCTTGATCGTCTTTGGGGGGAAGTTGGATTGTGCCGTTGACATCGGTGATGAGCAGGCTGCTCTGATGAAGGTTGAGGATGAGGTAGGCATCATGAGGGACGGTGAGGGTAAATTTGGCACGAGATGCTCTGCCGAGGAGCATCTTGCGTTTGGCAACGACATACACACCATCAGCATCTTGATCGGTGGCGATGCGCCAGCCAAAGGCCACTTGCAACTGGACGAACACATCGACTCTGGGCAAGTCCCAACGGACAAGGCGAATTTCGGCCTGTTCAGCGCGAAGATAGACGCTAATGGCACGACCAACCGGAAAGGTATAAGTCTGCGATTGGCGGGTGAAGTCGGCAACGGTGGAGGCGGCGTTGACCACCTGCCAAAGGGTGTTGAGATGTTTGGTCATGTGCGATTCGCTTCCTATTTATCCGGCGCATTACGGTTGAGGAGCGCTTTGAGTAAACCACGCAACTGCTCGGCTCCACTGCTGCCTAAGGTGGCGGCATATTCGGATTGTATCTCAGCAATGATGTTATAGGCATCAGCCAAGAAGGTGGTATTTGTCTGAACCATTTTGATCATGACCGCGCGTTTATCGCTGGGATCAGACGAGCGTTCGACATAACCCTGCGTTTCCAACTCACGGATGAGCGCACCCATCGACTGCTTGGTCATGCCTGCACGTTCAGCAAGGTTCACGATGCGTGTGCCTGCCGGATCAATGTAGGAGAGGATAGTGAGGTGAGTGGCGCTGAGTTGGGTGTAGCCACGCGCGTGTAATTTTTCGGCGCAGCGCGATTGGAAGTCACGCAAGGCGAGTTGAAGCAGGCGACCAATATTGTCGCTATAGCCTTCAGGTGGCTGGGATGTGGGATCGTTTGCCGGAGTCATACGATTAAACCTATTGACAAAATAGACAGCTTGTCTTACTATATTGGTAAGTCAGGCTGACCAATTTAAGAACTCCGTTTAGTATACCGCAAATCGTATTTCGAACTCGAAAGGAATATCATGACTCAAACTGCCACAAAATTGATGGTCGGTATGCCCGCGCCTAATTTCCAGACGGTTGATCTGTTTGACCAGCCGATTAACCTAGATGATTACAAAGGGCGCTGGCTCCTGCTGTCGTTTTACCGGAACGCGGCCTGCGCGATCTGCAATTTGCAAGTGCATAAGCTTATCGCTAAGTATCCGGAATATCAGCGAAAAGGACTGGAACTACTGGCGATATTTGAATCGCCGAGAGCGAATTTGCTGCAATATGTGGGTAAGCAGGACGCGCCGTTCCCGATTATTGGCGATCCTGAAGCGCGTCTTTATAACCTGTACGAGATTGAGACCTCGGAAGAAAAGGTTAAGGCGACGATGGCTGATGCGGGTACGCCAGAGCGAGTCAAGGAAGCGTCTGCGGCAGGCTTTGAATTGACCGAGGAAGCGGGCAGCAATTTCTATCGTATGCCTGCTGATTTCCTAATTGACCCGGATGGCATTATTCGCGAGGCTTTCTACAGTGAATTGGTCGGGCAGCACATTAACCTTAATACGGTTGATAGCTATCTGATGTGAATTCGTGTCCCTAATGGATCAAATGGGTTTTGTAGGGCGCAACGTGATCCGTTTTTAAATCGATAAGCACATTTTAGACGAGACATATCTTCGTATTGGCGGTCGATTGGCGACTAATGATGGGGTCGCCATGCTACCGTGCCATCGTGCGGCAGCTTCCTTTGGAGTAAATGCAGCGTTTGATCGGCTACATCCACCACATACACATCAAAATGGGCGCTGTGATCCGCCGCCAAGAAAGCAATCTGTTGCCCATCCGGTGACCAAAGCGGTAGGATGTCTGTCCCGCCGCGAGAGGTAAGCTGCGTGACCTGCTCGTTACAACCGTTGGCATTGCGGAAGCAATCCGCCGCGACCGTATACACTTCATAGTTATGGCTGCGGTCGGATGAAAAAGCGATTTGCTTCCCATCGGGCGACCACGATGGGAAGCTGTCAGCCGCGCGGTTTTGGGTTAACCGTTCAGTCGTGCAGCCGCCTTGCCGTGTCTCATCACAATCAATCGCAATCACGTATAGTTCAAAGGACATCGAACGATTGGATATAAACGCCAGTTGCTGGCTGTCCGGCGACCATGTTGGATAGGCATCAATTAGCCCGTTGTGTGTTAGTTGGCGCACCTTCGATGTGCTGATATTCACCACATAAATATCACAGTTGCCTTCGCAGTTGCCCACGAATGCGATCTGCTGGCTGTCCGGCGACCACACAATCGTCACCACTTGAAAATCGGTTAGACGCTGCGTACCGCTGCCATCCGGTCGGACGATGTATAAACCCGCCGTCGGTTGGTGAATGGTGCTGTAGGCGATCCATTGCCCATCCGGTGACCATGCGGGTGACGCACCCGGTCCGCCGCTGGTTGCCAGCCGTTTTGCCTCGCCTTCATTGATATTCATCGTGTACAAATCGGTGCGCTGGTTACGGTCACTGTAGAAGATAAGTTGTTGTCCGTCGGGCGACCATGCCGGAAAGCTCTCGTCGCCACTGGAATGGGTGAGGTTTATATCGAGGCCGCGTACCACATCAATCAGGAAAATGTCGCTGTTATCGTGCGTGATGCCCATCGTAGCAAGCTCTTGAGAGGGTGCATGTATCACGCTTGCTGCCCATATGACAGTTAGGATGCAGGTCGTCACCATAAACCAGAGGAAACAACCTACTCGCAAACGCTTCATGGTGTGATAAGTTGAACGCTTAAAATTACGCTGATACTGCGATCTCTTCCTTCAAAGGCAAACTGAGGACAAACACGCTGCCCATGCCTGAGTCGCTGCGTGCCGTGACGGTGCCACCATGCGCTTCGACAATCATCTTAACGATTGTCAGTCCCAATCCCACGCCGCCTTTATCCACAGTACGGGCTTGATCTCCGCGGAAGAACGGCTCAAAAATGCGCTCGATCACCTCCGGGGCGATTCCTGGTCCGCTGTCTTGAACTTCGATGATTGCGTGATCTACCGTATGCCGTGTATAAACCATAACTGTGCCATTGTCGGGCGTGTGGGTTAAAGCATTTGCGACCAAGTGCCGGATGGCTTTTTCAATTTTGACGGCATCGATTCGTAGGATTGGCAGCCCTTCGTCAGCCTTGAAAATAAGGTTGATATGCTTCTGTGCGGCTCTATGATTCTGGTCACTTATGATGTCCGTCAGTAGATAATTTAAGTTACAAGGGATGGGAGAGGGAACGGCGAGGAACGATACCATATGCAGATGTTCAAGTTGAGTTGCCAGATGATTCACGGAACGTTGGATCGATTCTAATTTGGGCTGCACGGTGGGTCGCACAGCATCACCCACTAAACGTTCGGTCAAATAGCGGCTGGTTTCAATGGTTGCTAGTGATGTGCGGAAATCATGTGACAGCGCTTCTACCAGATGACCCACCATGACAAATTGTTCTTGCTCCAGCATCAACTTGATTTTTTGGGCTTCAACCTGTTTATGCTCGGTAATATCACGGGCGACACCGAAATAGCCCACCACGCGCGTATGAGCTTCATCCCATGCGGGTTGGCGCACGAGGTTTAACCAACGCATGACACCCTTTTTGGTGATGATGCGGTAGTCATTGCTGAGCGACTCGCCCATCAACATACGGGCACGATCCGCTTCCAACTGGATAAAACTATCGGGCTGGAAGAGAATGTGACCATCATTCGCGCCGATTTCTTGCGGTGAATAGCCGGTCACGCGCAAGAACGAGTCGGTAATCCATTCGCGGAATTGTGTGCCGTCCTCATTAATGCGTGTATAAAAGGCGTAATCTGAAATCAACTCGGAAATTTTTCGGTAGCGCTGTTCGCTATCCCGCAGGGCCAATTCCGCCAGCTTGCGGTCGGTAATATCCTTGGCGACACCATAATAACCGGCTACCCGCGAATGCTTCTCATCCCATACAGGACGACGGGACAAGCTGATCCAGCGTATTTCACCCCCCTTAGTGCTGAACCGCAGCTCATTGTCTACGACTTGACCTTGTTTGAGCAGTTCCACCTCAATGATCGCTTGCCGCACATCCCCAGCAAAGAAAATTTTTGCCAAACCCTCTTGATCCTGTGGCATCTCATCTGGCGTATAACCCGTAACCCGTGTCACCGAGTCGGTAATCCATTCCCGAACGAGCGTATGATCCTCGTTGATGCGGAAGAAGTAAGCATAATCAGAGGTCAGTTCGGTTAAGGTGCGGTAACGTTGTTCACTGGCTTCGAGTGCCAAGGTAGCCTTCTTGCGGTCGGTAATATCCTTGGCGACACCATAATAACCCACCACCCGTGTATGCTGCTCATCCCACACCGGACGACGCGAAATGCTCAACCAGCGCAGCTCTCCATCCTTGGTATGTAAGCGCGACTCGCTGGTCACCATTTCGCCCCGTTTGAGCAGTGCAATCTCGTCAATGGCTTTTTTTATATCATTCGGCAGAAAGATTTTCGCCAGTTCATCCGGTGTCTGGGGCATTTCATCCGGTGAATAACCCGTGACTCGTTTCACCGAGTCAGTAATCCATTCGCGGAACTGTGAGCCATCCTCGTTGATGCGGAAGAAATAAGCGTAATCCGAGGTGAGTTCGGTCAAGGTGCGGTAACGTTCTTCACTGGCTTGTAAGGCGAGTTCCGCTTGCTTACGCTCGGTAATATCCTGTGCCACACCATAGTAACCGATGACCTCTGTCTCTTTTTCATCCCACACTGGACGGCGGAAGACACTCAGCCAGCGCAGTTCACGCTGTTTAGTATAGGTTTGGAATTCGCGGTGCAATTGTGCGCCCCTGTGAATCTGCTCAATATCGTTTTGGGCGGCTTCGTAATCGCCCAGATAAGATCGGTCTGTCAGACCCTTCGTTTGCTGCGGTATTTCCATCGGCGAATAACCCGTGACACGTTCCACCGAGTCGGTAATCCACTCGCGGGTGCGTGTGCCATCCGGGTTGAAGCGGTAGAAATAAGCATAATCGGAAATCAGTTCACTGATAATCCGGTAGCGTTCTTCGCTGGCTTTGAGCGCGGTTTCGGTTTGCTTACGAGAGGTTACATCGCGCGCGGAAATAATAATTTGCTGGACAGTGCCTTTATCATCCTTCACAGGATTCGAATAGGCCTCGACCCAAATATAACCCCCTGATTTCGTGCGGGAGCGATATTGAACGCCCTCGACAGGTTTTCCATTAAGCACTTGCTGCATGGATGCGGTGGCGATTTCCAAATCTTCGGGGTGGACACGCAGGTAGGGATCAAGGTCATTGATCTCATCAAGGGTATAGCCCAAGGCTCTTTCGTAAGAGGGGCTGATATAGAGCATTTTGTTACTGGCGACATCATACTGTATAACAAAGTCGGAGATGGTTTCGGTCAGAAGCCGATAGCGTTCTTCACTGGCTTTGAGCGCGGTCTCGACGCGTCTGCGCTCGGTTACATCTTGCGCCACCCCATAGAAACGCGTTACCCGGCCTTCTTTTGCATCCCATACTGGAAGACGCAAAAATTGTAACCAGCGTATGTCGCCATTTTTGGTGCGGATGCGGTGCTGAACATTGGTTGGCTTATTCGCCAGTGTTTCTTCCAGTTCAGTCCGTAGTTCCGGCTGATCTTCGTCGTAAAATAAAGACAGGTTGACACTGTCGCCGTTATCTAACTCTTTATAGGCGAAACCTGTTACCCGTTTGAATGAATCCTCGGTAATCCATTCATGTAAAAGGTCACCCTTCGGCGTAACTTTTAATGAGTAGGCATAATCGGAAATCAATTCGCTGACGATGCGGTAACGTTCTTCGCTAGCGGATAATTCGTCTTGGCGTTCTCCAATCGAGCGCCGTTGGTGATACACCAGCAGCACCATAAACCCCGACAAAAATACATTGAAACTAAATGGGCCGTTGATAATGGTTTGAGCAGAAATTTCAGGGAAACTTGAACTGAGAATCAGCACCATAACCGACTCGATGCAAGCTACAAGGATGGCAGTACGCATTTGTAAAAACATACTTGCCAATAGGGTAATGGTGATGAGATAAAACAGACTGTTATATGAAGTACGTCCTCCGATGATGAGAGCGGGTAAGACAACACCGATTGTTCCCAATACCAGCAGACCTATCAGGGCGACCCGATAATATCCCTTGCGTGTGAGCAAATAAGCAACCCAGACCAGCACCATCAACACAATACTGACGATGAACCATACACCCGCGCCGGAAAGTGCGTTACTGGTTCTGGTTGAGAGTAAAATGAGGAAGAAAATAACAAACATTGCGCCCAGCAGCATGGAAGCTAACAGACGAGCTTGCTGCCGTGTTTGTGGGTCAGTAATTGAGGGAGATGGGCGTGTCAGAAAATCCCAGATTTGGGTGCTGGATTTTCGAATTGTTTCTAGATAATGAGAAAACATTCTGTGTCCAATGTTACCCGGAGATCATTTCTTTGAGTATAACATGACAATGTTTCTGACAGCACAAACCTATCATAAATAATGACTGTAATATTCATGGATGAGGCTGCAAAACCTGCGTTGTGGGTATACAATGAACGTTATCACTACGCATACAAAGGGAATTTGCACAGATGACTATTCTCCCCCCTAAGCATCTCTTGGTCATTGCCGCCCATCCTGACGACATTGAATTTGGCGCGGCAGGCACTATCGCTTTATGGGTAGCAGCCGGTGCGCGGGTCACATTTTGCATGGTTACGAACGGCGCGGCTGGCAGTAATAAGCCGGACACTGATCTAAGCGCTTTGATCAAACAACGACAAGACGAACAATGTGCCGCCGCTGCCATCCTCGGTGTACAGGATGTGCGCTTTCTAGGTTATCAAGATGGTATCCTCCAACCCACGTTGGAACTACGCCGTGATCTAACCCGCGTCATTCGCGAACTCAAGCCGGATCGGGTGATGATTCAAGACCCGACGATGTTCTTCGCCGGAAATTACTACATTAACCATCCCGACCACCGTGCCGCCGGTGAGGCCGCCGCTTATGCCGTTTTCCCCAGCGCAGGTACGCGACCGATTTTCCCCGAACTGCTGGCTGAAGGTCTTGAACCCTTCGACCCATCACAGCTTTGGTTGATGTTCGCCACCGTTGCCGAAGCTGTGGTTGATATTACCCCTCACGTTGACCAGAAAATTGAAGCGCTGCTGTGCCATAAATCTCAGCTTGGGCCAGAAGTTGTGGATATGGTCAAAGGTTGGGATCGGGAAACTGGCAAGGCACAGGGCTATGCCTATGCCGAATCTTTCCACGTTATGATTTTGAAGCAAGAGGAAGAAGTGAAAACCGGCACAGGTGTTTCACTGAAACCTGTCGGTGACGAACCTAACGCTTAAACTTTCAACAGTTCTGTAGGGTGCAAAACCTTGCGCCCTACATCCCATTAATTGCTCATCGTCAACAGCAAACGAATGTTGCCGTTAACGATCCCCCCCGCGTGGCTGAGGATGACCGAATAAGAACCGTCTTGGGGCAGGACGTAATCCGTGATACTGGCATTAGAGTTTCCACCGCTGTCGTCATCAGCAGTCAGCGGATTAAGTTGGTTGTCCGCCAAGATGAGCAGCGAGTCGGTTTGCTGGTCGGTCGGGGTGGTTGCGGTAAGTGTTACTTTTTCTCCGGCCTGACCCTCAAATGCAAAAATATAGACTTGTCCGGTTGCCATCGGCAGCACTTGCGACTCGCCGGGGCGTAAAGGCAAGTTGGTTTTCTGGTCAGCCACATTGATATTGGCCTTTACCCATATCAAATAGTCGTTGGCGGAAGCCTGCTCAGCGCCAAGTTTCTGCTGCACCAGCCCGCGCTGGAGATACAACAGGGCAACGTTTGATTCAATTTTGATCGCTTGGTTCAGATCGGCCAAAGCTGGCTTATATTGTTCTTGTTCGACGTAAGCGCTGGCTCGGCCTGCGTAGGCGTTGTAATCATTCGGCACCGCTTTAATATAGGTGTTGAATTGCTTAACCGCATCCGCATACTTTTTGAGTTGGTTGTTTATCAGGCCGAGGAAATAATAGGTCGTCGGGTAATCCGGTCTGATACTGGCGACTTGGCTCATATCCTTTAAGGCTTTGTCATATTCGCCTTGCTTCGCGTAAATGACACCTCGTTCATAATAGGCAGGAGCCTCGTCCGGTGTGGCGCGGATAGCGGCGCTGTAATCGGCTAGCGCAGCCTCTATATTATTTTGGGCGCTGTAAACTTCGGCTCGTGTCGTGTAAGCACTGCCCTTAACGGCGGGATCAAGGCTAGGCATCTTAATCAGGTGGTCGAGGTCAATCAAGGCGGCATCGTAATTTTTCAGTTCAAGGTAACTTTGCGCCCGTTGTAGATAAGGATCAGTAAACGTGGGATTGAGCAAAATCACCAAGCTGAAGTCGGATACAGCCTGTTCAAACTTTTTGTCGGTGACATCTTGCAGCGCCCGCAGATAAATATCCAAGCCCATAATTTTGCTTGTGCCGCTGTCCTGAGCATAAAGCGGAAGCATGGTAGCGGTTATAATGCCCAGACTGAAGACGAAGAGAAGTAGTTTACGCATCGGTTGATCTCGACTACACAGCGCATCGAACTATAGGGAGACTATAACACATTTGTCGTTGGCTACTGTAACTGTCTCTACCAATTCTTAACTGTTGGTATTCGAAAGGAAGAGGGATATGCCTTTAGAAGCATTTTTGAATGTGGCGGCCTGCATCGCGTTGATTTTGTTTGGTGTCTATGCTTTGCTGCGTCCTTATAGTGCGGCGGCGATTGCCCACCTCAAGCCGGATGATGCAACTGGAACAGCCGAAATTCGCATCAGCTTTGGTGCTCTTTCGGTCATGATGGGTGTCGCTCCGCTGCTGTTGAACGATCCAGTCGCTTATCAACTGGTGGGTATCGTGTTTCTGGGGGCATTCGTGACGCGCTTAATAACCGTCGCGGTTGACCATGTGCAAGTCGAGCGACCCTTCATTATCACGGGTCTTTTTGAGTTGGCTATCGGCTTAATTTTGCTGGTACGTTAAAGTGGTAAGCGATACGTAAGAGAGAATATAGAAATTAGGTACATTGTACATTTTGTCACACGAAAACCTCGATCAGAGCAAAAAACTGATATAATTATGCAGTTCACACTTTAGAGGTAATGTCCCTAACGATGGCTGATCGTTTCGTTATCGCCAATGCCCGCCGCTTGCCCCTGTTTGCACGTCTTGATGCACAGCAGATGGATTGGGTTGCCAGTGTAACGCAGGTCTTGCGCTTCGAGCCGGGGGAAGAATTGTTCCGGCAGGGTGATGTCGCGCAGGGCATGTTGATGGTCATTTCCGGCAGCGGTTTGCTGGTGCAGCGCGGCGCGGACGGCATCGAACGTCCCTTTGGGAAAGTTAGTGCGGGCGAGTTTATCAATGACACCGCCCTCTTTAATGAGATCACCAATCAAGCCACACTTCGTGCCAACGAAAGCACGATTGCCCTTTTCCTCTCGCGCCAGCAAATGCGTAATTTGCTGACCCATCATCCCGAAATCAAAGATAGTCTGAATATCCCCGGTCTGCCCAAACTGCAAACCCAACAGGTGCAGCAGTTCCAGAATCAACGTGAGAATGAAAATACGCTGCTCAAAACGCGGCGGCATATCGGCGCGTTTTTGACGAAGGGCATTGGTATCGGCATCGTAATTATGATTATCTGGTTTTTGGCGGCGACTTTCGCTGGCCTCGTGCCGGGTTTCCCTGCGCTGTTGATCGCTGTGCCTGCGACCCTGCTGCTGGGCTTGCTGATAGTTTATTATTACCTCGAATGGGTCAACGACGAATTGATTATCACTGATCGTCGTGTGGTCAATATTCAGCGCACAATCCTCAACTTCCAAACGCATGTGAATGAAATCCCGTTGGATGCCATCCACGAAGTGAATGTGAAGCTGCCTGCTCTTACTGATATAGCAGGGCGGCTCTTGGGCTATGGTTCGATCATCATCAAGACTTCCGGTGATGCCAATAACATTCGGCTGGATGAAATCCCGAACCCCAAAGATGTGCAGCAGGCTATCTTTACCCACCGTGAGAGTTATCAGCAGGCCAAATTGCAGGAAAATCGCAACGCCATGCGCGGCGAACTGGTAGCGAAGGTCATTGGTAGTGATCCAAACACCGGAAGTGCTGTGGATACGGATGCGCCGCCCGGTGTCACCAACCGTCCCGGTTTGTTCACGCTGGAATACACCAACGAAAAGGGCGAAACCGTTTACCGTAAACATTGGCTGGTACTGCTGGCACATATTATTCCGTCAGGTCTGCTCTTTATCGGTGGTGTCACTTTGCTGCTGGTGGGTGTGTTGGGCTTCCTCATCCCCTTGATCATCATGCTGTTGGCTGGATTGTGGTTCTATGTCGCGGATTGGGACTGGCGCAACGATATGTATATCGTGGGCGACCAGACCGTGACCATCATTCATCGCCGTCCGATTTTCTTACAAGATCAAAAAGACCAAATTTTATTGGCGCAGATTGATAACGTAGTTTCAAATACGCAAGGCTTTTTGAACAGCATTTTCCAAATCGGTGAAGTCAAGTTGATGTTGGTCGGCACGGATGAGAAAAATGCCAAACGCTTCACCAACGTCCATGCGCCGCAGCATATTCAACAGGAGATTTCACGGCGGCAAGACCGCGCCGCCGCCCTCAAGCAGCAGCAAGATGCACAACGTCAGCAGCAAGCGATTATTGATTATTTGTCGGTCTATCATGAAACGGTTGGCACGCAGCCGCCCGTGACTAATGGTTCGGGGCAAGGGCTTGCTCCGGCGCAGCCAGCCAACAGCTATTCGGCACAGGCTGTGCCGACTTCCTTTGGATTGCAACCCAATACTTACAACGCAGAAGACGACAATCCCCAGCCGCCGCGCGTCCGTGACCGTTCACGACCACCCGGTATCCCCCGTGTGCGTCGTGATGTCCCGCCCGGTTCTTAACGAGAATAACCGATTATGCCTGTTCAAGTATACGGGTTTGATGAACCGTGGATAACGGCCATTGACCTCAGTGGGATGGTCACAACCGATGATATGCGTCAGGTGATTTTGGCCTGCTTGCCCAAGCTCAAGGCACATCCGACTTACTTCCTCATTGATATGACGGATGTGACGGGCGTAGAGCCGCCTGTCTTCGAGTTGTCATCCCTCAGCGAGTGGATTTACCACCCCAACGGGCGTTGGTTCGTGTATGTTAAGCCACATCGCCTTTTCAATGCTGTCATGAAAATGCGGCAGCGCGGCAACTACAAATCCTTTGATGCGCGTGAAGAAGCCATTATTTTTCTACAAAAAGCCACCCAGAATGAACGACAGCGGGTAACACGCCCTCATAATTCTGCCTAGGCTATATGGCTCTTTTCTCTAAAACACTTTTAGCTACACTTGAATTGTGCGATAATAGGCCGAATTGTCTCCAATGAGTAAACTTATCAAGCCATTATGACCGTATTAGACATCATTCATCCCGATAACCCGGTTCTCCGCAAGAAAGCCAAACGCGTCACCACCTTTGACAAAAAGTTCCAAGCGCTGGTCGATAATATGGTGCAAACCATGATCGAAGCGCCCGGTGTTGGCTTGGCTGCGCCGCAGGTCGCCATCAGCCAGCGTATGGCGGTCATCCGTTTGCAAGATGACGAAAAGAGCAAAGAAGAATTTGGTGATTTAGCCGGTAAATTATATGTGGTAGTCAACCCGGAAATCATCAAGTCCAGCAAAGAAACGGTTGAAGGGGTAGAAGGCTGCCTCTCGATTCCCGGTTATCTGGGAACGGTTGACCGCTTTGAAAAAATCACCATCGACAGCCTTGACCGTTTTGGCAAACCACAGCGCATCAAAGCCGAGGGTTGGTTGGCGCGGGTCTTCCAGCATGAGATCGACCACTTGGATGGAAAGTTGTACATCGACATCGCCAAAGAAGTCTGGGAAGTCCGTCCCGAAGATGAAGACGATGAAGACGAAACTGGGGTCGCGGAGTAAAGTCTATTGAATATCGTATGAAACGGCCTACTGTTCGTGTGATCGGTCTAGTGTTCGCGCTCCTGTTGGCAATGATGCTTGCAGCTTGCCAGCCGCAGGCCGCGACCGCCGACCCACAAATTGCTGCCAAGAATCGCCAAACTGAACGTGCCACCTTGTCCGCCGTTACCGCTGTCCAAAAGTGGCAGCAGATCAGCAATATCTCTCAACCTGAAAATAACGCACCCAGCATTATCCCGCTGGACAACGGTGATTACCGCATCTATTGGAACGCGCTGTCATTGAACGGTATCGGCAGCGCCACCACACCCGATGGCTTACGCTTCAATACCGATGACGGTGCTAGGCTGATTAATGCGCCCTCTGGTCAGCCGGATTGCTCCATCGGCAAACCATGGGTGGTTCCGGTCGTTAATGGTTATCGTTTGTTTTATCAAGGTCAGCCGGACAACTGCAACGCTTCGGTGACCACCATCGCGCCCAACGCCCGCATTTTTAGCGCCTTTTCCAGCGATGGACACGACTTCACTCGCGACTCTGGTTTTCGTATCGACGTAGGCGATGTGACGGGTCTCAGTGCCGCCGGACATGGGCGTGTGATCCAAACCGATGATGGCAGCTTCCGCATGTACTTTACGGCACTGCTGCCCGATAAAGGCACAACCCCTTACATTATGTCCGCCACCTCAATTGACACGCTGGCATGGACGGTCGAAGCCAAACCACTTTTGGAAAATGGACACGATCCGACCGCTTTGCAGATCGAGAACACCATTGATCTCTACGTCAGCTATATGACTGATAACACACTGCTGCTGCAATCGAATGATGGCGGTGTGACCTTTACACCAACCGCATGGCTGGAATTTTACGACGCGCAAAATAATTTGATTACGCAAATGGCGGATTTGGACATCATCGACATAGCCGATGGCAGCCTCGTGATTTACGGCAGCGGAGCAGGCACAAAGGGCATCTGGAGCTTCAAGCAGGCGGCTCAATGACACCCATCAAAAATATGGGGCCTAAAAGCCGTTTGTGGCTGCATGAAATCGGTATTGATACGTTGGAAGATTTGGAAGCCATTGGCGCAGTTGAAGCCTATCGCCGCCTAAAAACCGCGCGTCCCACTGAAGTAACACTCAACGCACTGTGGGGAATGCAAGCCGCGCTCCTCAATATTCATTGGAATGCGCTGCCGCCGGAGATGAAAGCCGAACTCAAAGCGCAGCTTGAATAAATTGGGTTCAACTGACCCCAACGAATTTCCCTCGCGAATGATCCAGCCGCTTCATCCGTTCATCCTCATATGCCTGATAGATACGTCCTTTTTGGACGATCTGATCGTTTGTTCTCAACGCCAGCATGAACTCGTCTAAAGCCACCTTGGTACGAGTGTTGAGTTCAGTCTGGGGCAGGTCGACAATTTCTTGGAAGTTGAATGTGTTATGTGTGTAAGCCATCATAATCTCGCTTGTGGTGAAATGAACGCCTAATTGCTATAAAGATAAACAGTTTCATATGAACCGACATGGGAAAACTGGTTCTAAAATTTGCTGTAAGTGGCTATTCCTGAACATATTTTGGCACTATTGGGCTTCATAAGCGGCTGAGAGACGTAGGAGCCGTAGGCTAAGTTGCACATTTTGAACATCTGTGCTATTTTTACCCTAAATAGTGCCAGATATTGAAAGGAAATCGGTCATGAGAAAAATTAATGTACTCGAATTCATGACGCTTGATGGTGTCATACAAGCCGGGGGCGGGCCAGAGGAAGATACCAGTGGTGGCTTCAAATATGGCGGGTGGCAAGCGCCATTTTCCGACGATGTTGAAGGAAGCGTCATGCAAAAACAGATGAGCATGCCCTTTGATCTGTTGTTAGGGCGCAAAACCTTTGACATTTGGGAACCCTACTGGCCGAAACATGTGGACATCTGGCCGGGCGCTATGACAGCGACCAAGTACGTCGCCTCGAATACCAGAACGGCGAGCGACTGGCAAACCTCCGTGTTTTTAGGCGGCGACATTGTGGAAAAAATTAACAAACTCAAGCAAACCGAAGGACCGGATTTGCATGTTTACGGAAGTGCAAATCTCGTTCAGACACTGATGAAGCATGATTTGGTCGATGCGTTTTGGCTCAAGATCTATCCGCTGACGCTGGGTGTTGGAAAACGCTTGTTTGTCGATGGCACAATCCCGGCGGCGTTCAAGGTGACGGAGAGTCAAGTTTCCCCAAGTGGCATCATTATCGTGAATTATGCACGTGCGGGTGAAGTTAAAACTGGAAGTTATGACTAGTCGAAAGAGAAGCCGATGCTTTCGGCTCCCATAAAATTATCAAGGAGATGAAACATGAAATTACTGCTCACTTCCGCTGGCATCAAAAACCCCAGTATCCACGATGCGCTGGTCAAGATGCTGGGCAAACCAATTGCTGAGTCCAACGCCCTCTGCATTCCCACCGCAGGATACGGTCACCCGCAGGTTACTCCCGAGAGTGCATGGCGGTTCATCAGTGGACAAGAACCTGAATGCCCCATGACCGAATTGGGTTGGAAGTCCGTGGGTGTGCTGGAACTCACTGCACTGCCTAGTATCGACCGAGAACGTTGGGTCACATGGGTGCAGAAGGCAGATGTTCTGCTGGTGAATGGTGGCGACCCGCTGTATCTGTCCTACTGGATGCGGCAGTCCGGTCTGGCAGATCTCCTGCCATCGCTGAACGAGAAGGTCTGGGTGGGGTTGAGCGCCGGAAGCATGGTGATGACTCCCCGTATCGGCGAGTTCTTCGTCGGTTGGAAGCCGCCCACCGGTGGCGATGAAACGCTGGGACTGGTTGATTTTGCGATCTATCCGCACCTCGATCACCCCAAATTACCGCACAATACGATGGCTAACGCCGAAAAATGGGCTGCCGCAATACACATTCCGGCATACGCCATTGACGATGAGACCGCCATCAAAGTGATTGACGGAGTGGCAGAAGTCATCTCCGAAGGCCATTGGCGACACTTTACGCCCTAATGGGGGAACGGGTTCGTTCTTACGCGCTAAACGAGCGAAGAGTAACCGAATCATTGCCACTTGGATGGTTTGAACTTTTCGCTCATAATCCTTACTGATTCATTTATGATATGAAATCCAACGCAGTGTTCGCTCCACCAACCGACAACCATCACGGCGATGTAAACGGGTTCGGACTCAGGCGGTTTACAAAGTCAGGGGAATCAAGGCGAAATGATATGGTCGGCAAACTCCACCCCCGATTCAACCCGGATTTCAAACAGCTTCCTAGCCCTCATTATCTTACTGCTGTGTCTGACCACGACCTCATTCGTAGGCAGTGTCCTCACCCAATGTACCTTTGATCCCGTTCCCTGCTATGATCTTGATGCCCAAATTTTAAACCACACCGCCCTCGCACCCTTCCGCTATCGTGTTCTCGCTCCGGCGTTGATGAGTCTGGTGGCTCAACCCGACCAGCATGGAGCGTGGTTCAGCGCCGGACTGATGGTTCATGTTCTGTCATTTGTGACCATCTTTGCAACCTTATACATGGGCTTAATTGTTGAAGTCGGCAAAGCCAAAACGGTGTTGGGCTTGTGCATCATGGCGCTGATGCTGATGTTCGCCTTCAACCGCTATTTCCTAACCCCCACCAGCATTATCGAAGTGGCACTTCTGTCTCTGCTACTCGTGACATGGCGCAATAACTGGCTGGCGCTG
>JBBQLX010000105.1:0-22376 GCA_038328375.1 Aggregatilineales bacterium
ATGTCAAATTAGGTAAGTCAATTACCTGTCCGCCGGAAGCGACTACTCGACCACCACTGCTGGTAAATCCGGTAAAGGTTTTTGATCCAGAACGCGGCGGAACCGGAAAACCTTGACGAAGTTCCAAAGTGTAAATTTCAATGGCAACCGAATTTGAACCGGGTGGCACATCGTCGTAATTCACGACAACCTCGCCGGGATTTGATCCACACTTCCAACTGGCGCTGAAGGGCGGCGGTTGGGCTTCGCGGGGGACAGTCACCGTTTGGGTGGTACAAGCCACCTGCCCATCAACCAGCGCTTGTACAAACCATGACATTTGGAACTTTTGACCCGCGTCGAACAAGTCATAGGTCGTGTTGGTGGATGAACTATCTTTCGTACCCAAACCGACCACATTCAAGCGATAACTGTTGGCACCGGGCGCAGCGTCCCAATAGAAAGTGTTCACGCCATAAGCCAACCCGTCCAAGGGTGAAGTGGCTTTGAAGTTGGTACAATCCGCGCTGCCAGTCGCATTACCTGTGTTAGTGGGTGTGCTTGATGTGGGTACAGCCGTTGGACGCGGCGCAATAACCGCGACATTATTCGGCACATTGACTGTGTAATTGAGGACTTCGGGCGAAATATCCTCTAATGCCTGCAACAAATCCAATTCGGCTTTAGGAATGGGGAGTACTGCCCCGAAACGACCATTTACATCACCATCATCACCCAAAGGTGCTTCGGTCATGAAGCCTGCCGGAATCACCACGTTGCCCACGCGTCCTGTACCGTCGATGGTCGCGACTTTGAAAGTTTTGTTATCGGTCGTTTGGAACACCAAGGTCGAGCCAAGCTGCACATCAACCCCATTGGCGGTGATCTGGATTTTCACATTTTTCGGTCCTTGAACCATCAACAACGACGGCGCATCGGTACAACTTAATCCGGTCACACCTGTTTTCAGGCGGAAGGCTTGCATCGGTGTTTGCGGAACGCCATTCACGACTGGCAAACTGCCGATGTCCGCATCACTTGTCAGTAAACTTCGGCTGATCCAGCCCACCACACTTTCGCTGAAGGCGACGCGTACCCACTCAGCGTCTTCACTGAGACCATCAGCCGTGAGTTCAGTATTAATAGGCGCACTGCCGATGACATTGGCATTACGGGTTGGCGCACTACGAACGTTTGCCCCGGTCGTCACCTTAACCGTAATTGGCTGCGGCGTGGGTTGAGTGCCGGTTGGTGATACCTCATTTTCCATCTCAGCATTGCCTAGCAGAATGAAACGTACCGACTGCCCCGGCAGCGAGTCCGGTATATTGGCTTGGACGCTCATGACCGCGACACCCCATTGGTTGAGTTGGGTATCTAGCGGCGCTGTCGATAAAGAAGCCACAGTAGTGAGTACCGCTTGGTCAGACGGTTTGGTGAAGAAATCGTCCGCCACCGCTGCGGAAAAAGTCGCTCCAACTTTATTAAATCCATAACAGGCCGTATTGCGCCCCAAGCCACCACAATTCGGGCCGAGTGCTTCCAAGGCTTGTTTGACGAGCGTTGGACAACTCCCGCCACTGGTATCCTGTGTAAAGCCGCGTTGGGTGCTGAAGGCCAGCACGGTGAGCGTGATAGATAAACACAAAAAAGTCATCAATCGTCTTTGCATAATGGAACCTGTTTATAATAAAAGGGCGCACTTATCCGTGCGCCCAACTGTACAAGTATTTGGTTCGTTCCGCAAACGAGACAGGTTATTCCGGCGCGTAACAATCCAAATTATCTATGCCGACGGCTACACCTGATGGATTTGCAACCACTGAAGCATCAACAATACTAAAATTCTGTGAGTAAGTCGTATAGGTCACGTTGTCCGAAGTCGGTGGCACCGAAATGGTGATGGGTGGAATTTCCGAGAGATCTGTATTGATGGCTGTAAAGTTGAAAGTCAAGCTGGTGGTGTCTGGCGATAAACCACTATAGTGTAAGGTAAAATCACCCGTTCCGCATTCTAATGAAGCGGAGAATGAACCGGGAGGGACGACACCGGGGGGTGGCGGGGGTGGAGCCGACCATTGACGTGGAATGGTTATAGCGGGTGTGCTGCATACCGTCACACCGTTATACAACGCTTCCACTGACCATGTCATTTGCGGATCAAAACCTGCGCTGGAAATATCAAAGCTGGCATTGGTGGTCGATGCGTCGATTTCCTTCGAGCCTCCGCCTTGTACGTTAATGCGGTAGCTGGTTGCGCCCGGTGCGGCATCCCAATAGAAAGTATTCATGCCGAAATTCAGCCCATCCAAAGGAGATGTCGCTTTAAAACCGCTACAGTTCACGACTGTTGTTGGCTGGACATTTCCCACAGTGCCACCCGAATTACCCGATGGCACAGCCGTGGGTACTGGTTTCACATATTCCTTATCCGGCACATTGATGGGGTAATTCAGTACATCGGATGGGATGTCTTCCAACCACGTTAGTTCATCCAGTTCTTCCTGTGTTAGCGCACGAGGATCGCTTGGCTCACCAACAACAGTCTTACCATCTTCGCCGAGTTGTACAGTCGAAGTAAAACCGATGGGAATATTCACACCATTCACTCTGGCTTCACCGTGAATGGTGATAATCTGCATCTTATTGCCTTCGATTGTCCGCAAGGCAATGGTCGAGCCGATGCGAATGTTCGCTCCGTTGGCGGTAATATCGACTGCCACCCGATCCGGCCCTTGAACGACAAGCGCATCCGGCGCGGTGTTACAGGATGGCGCACCCACACCCGTTTTGAAGTAAAAGGCTTGCATCGGTGTCTTGGTATTATTATCAAATACCGGCAGATTATCTAAATCTCCGTCACTTGTGATGAGCGACCGACTGATCCAACCGGGAGTCTTGTCGTTGAACACCACCCGCAGCCAGTCCTTAGTCGGGTTGATGGCATCAGCGTTCAAGGTGCTACCCGTATTGACACTGCCAATCACGTTCGAATTGGTGGTGGGCAGTGTGCGAATATTGGATTGGTTAATAGTGGTCAAACCAATCGGGTTGGCGGCTGGCGCAACGGCTTGATCGGCTGGCACGGCATTTTCGACACTGACATCACCCAATAAGATAAATGAAACCGCCTGTCCCGGCAATGTATCCGGTATGTTGGCTTGTACACTCATGACCGCCACGCCCCACTCGCTGAGTTTCTCGTCCAAGGGAGCGGTCTGAATAGACTGAAGGACTTTCAAATTGGTCTGGTCGGCGGGTCTGCTGAAGAAATCATCGCCCACTTCACTACTAAAACTGGCGTTCACGCGGTTAAAGCCGTAACAGGCACTGTTGCGGGCTAATCCACCACAACTGTTGCCTACTGCGTCTAACGCTTGCTGTACCAATGTGGGACAACTTCCACCAGTATCCTGCGTAAAGCCACGCTCTGTGCTGAACGCCAAGCCAGCTAAGGTCATCATCAAACATAAAACCGTCAATAATCGTCTTTGCATCATCACACCTATTCAAAAAAGGCGTACTTAGACAGTACGCCTTTTAATCATATCAAGTTTTACCGATCTACTTCATTGCGTTTTACGGACAAGCCATATCTGGAAGTGACATTGTCACACCGCCGGGGTTGGCAGCCACAGAACCATTGGTCAGCGAATAGCCGAATGGCGGATAACTCGAAAAGAAGAAACTACTGGGATCAGGAGGAACACTATTCCCAGCGCCCGAATTCGGAGTCACGCTTGCGCCACTCGCATTGTAGTTGATCGTAATGCTGGTCGTTCCCGCGGGAAGTCCTGCGTAATCGACAGTAAAGCCACCACCACCGCAAGACCATGAAGCTGCAAATGTGGGTATTGGTGTGCCATTTACGACAAGAACACTCGGTGGCGGGATAGTTGGAGGGGGTGGTGCAGCCCATTGGCGTGGAATGGTTACCGACTGGCTGGTACAAGCGACCTGACCGTTATATAGAGCCTCTACCGACCATGTTAACTGTGGGTTAAATCCGGCGGTCGATATATCGAAGTTGATCGTGGTTACTGGCGCGGTGATCTCCTTCGAACCTGCCCCCTGTACGTTGATACGGTAACTGGTCGCGCCCGGTGCGGCATCCCAGTAGAAGGTGTTCATGCCAAAATTCAGACCGTCCAGCGGTGAGGTGGCCTTAAATGAGCGACAATCAACGGGCGGCTTGGGCTGCCCCTGTGAAGTGCTATTTGAGGAGTTGACCGGAATAGTGACCTGCGGCTTAGGCTCATCATCAGGAACCAGAATCGGGTAGTTGAGTACATCAACGGGAATACCCTCTAACCATTGTAAGTCATCTAATTGTTCCTGAGTGAGCAGTTGTGGTTGGCTCGGTTGACCAATGATGGACTTGCCATCTTCGCTAAGCTGCACAGTCGTCAAATAGCCAATGGGGATGATTACACCATTTACTTTCGCTTGACCATGAATGGTGATCACTTGCATCTGGTTGCCACCAATCAGTCGCAGTGCAATGGTGGAGCTAATACGAATATCTGCGCCGTTGGCGGTAATATCCACCGCGACTTTATCCGGCCCTTGAACGACTAATATATCCGGTGACTTGTTGCAAGATGGCGCACCAATCCCTGTCTTGAAATAGAAGGCTTGCATCGGAGTCTTGCTGTCGTTGGCAAATACGGGGAGGCTGTCTAAATCACCGTCAGTCTTAACCAATGACCGATTAATCCAACCGGGAGTCTTGTCGTCGAATACGACACGCACCCAATCTTTGGTAGGATTGATCGCATCGGCGTTCAATGCACTGCCACCCTCCACGCTGCCAATAACATTGGAGTTGGTTGTCGGTAAGGTACGAATGTTGGATTGGTTAACGGTAGTTATAGCAATCGGTGTCGCCGCAGGAGCAACGGCTTGATCGGCTGGCACGGCGTTGTCAACACTTACGTCACCGAGCAGAATAAAAGAAATCGCCTGACCGGGCAGCGAATTGGGTATGTTGGCTTGAACACTCATTACCGCCACACCCCACTCCTTGATATTGTCGTTCAAGGCAGCGGTATCAATCGACTGTAAGGTTTTTAAGCCAGTTTGGTCGGATGGTTTGCTAAAGAATTCATCGTTCACGTTCTCACTGAAGGTGGCGTTTACACGATTGAAGCCATAACATGCACTATTGCGAGACAACCCACCGCAGTTGTTTCCAACCGCCACAAGCGCCTGCTTGACCAAAGTTGGACACGAATTTGCTCCATCTTGTGTCAATCCACGTTGGAGCGTTACAGTCAGCAGGAAGAATGCAATTACAATAGACAAGATCAAAGACAGCCTACGCATAGTGCAATATCCTTATTCGTGTATGGCAACATCACTTTCTATTGTAGCCCAGCTTCCGAAATGTGCATGACTTCCTTTTGCAGGTATCCGAATTGTCCTGCAAGTGCTTTAACAGGACAAAGTACCCGGAAGCGGCACGGTCATCCCGGATGGATTAGCGGTCAGTGTGCCACCACTGGCAGTGCCGGGTCCAGTTGCTCCAAAGTTAATACTCCCCGGATCAGGCGGAACTGAATTCGTGATTGCTCCATTTGGTACAGCACCTGAAGCCGTAAAATTCAGGGTAACGCTAGTCGTACCCGCCGGCGTTCCAGAGTAATCGACTTTATAAGCGAATATGGTGACACATCCCCACGAGGCAGTAAAGTTAGAAGATGAAGCATTAGAACCACTACCCGACCCCGGCGCGCCACGCGGCACGGTATAACGCGACGAGATACAAGCGACCACACCGTTGTAAAGCGCCTGCACTTCCCACGCAAATTTAAATCCGTAGCCCGTAGTTTCAACCGCAATATTCGCCGTCAAACTTGTCGCTGCACCCGCACTATCAAATGAACGCACCAACGCACCACGCGCCTCATCCATACCATAGATATTGACGCGGTAACTGGTTGCTCCGGTTGCGCCATCCCAATAAAAAGTATTCGCTCCGTAGTTCATCCCGTCCAGTGGCGAAGTAGCACGGAAAGTGCTGCAATCCACACCTGTCGGAAATACGGACAGGCCGGGTGGTGGTTGCCCATTACCGGGGGGTAACTGCGGGACGGACGGCACACCTGTATCAACACCGCAGGGAATAATCAAATTTTGACCCGCGAAGATGCGCTCAGCATTGGTGATACCATTAGCCGCCATAATCGCGCCCATACTCGTCCGGTAACGGACACTGATGCGGTAAAGGTTTTCACCGGCAGTGACGACATGTGTAATATTCGTACCAATAGGGCAACTCACTGGAACGGGGACAGCCGTTGGCGGTGGCGCTTCAGTCACAACTACAACCGGCGTTGGACTGGGTATAGAAGGTGTAGCCACCAAATCGGTGCGAGTCAAACCCAAACGGTCAAGGATAGCCTGTGCGGTTTGCCCCTGTTCCAACTCGGATACCGTAGCTGAACGGGGTTGTGTCCACTGACAATCTGTGCCTAAAGTTTGGTCGTTAGCATTCCCATCATCGCCCAGATTTTGAGGTTCACTCAAACAATGGGTGGTGGTTGAACCTGCCGGAACCACTACTTCGTCAACTGTGCCTTTACCAACAATCGCCTCCCCTTCTAAGGTCGTCAATTGCATCGTCTTGCCATCGGGAAGGACTTGCAGCGTAATCAACGATCCCAACTCGATGTCTGCCCCGTTGGCGGTTAAATTGACTTTGAGGTGCTGCGGGCTTTGGATGGTCAATACCGACGGTGTTTGAGCGCATTCCAGATTATTGCCCGGTCGTGTACGGAAGTAGAACGATTGCATCGGTGAGTCGCTGTTCGATTGAACCATCGGCAGTTTATCCAAAGTGGGATTCGGGTTAACAGCATCGCGGTTCACCCAACCTGCACCGCCTTCAGTTTTAAGGCGAATGGCAGTCCCATCCTGACTGATCGCATCAGCATCCACGACTGTACCCGCTGCGAGGTTGCCAATGACGGCACTCGCAGCTTGCGCCCCACTCCGCAAATCGGTCGCCGCCTGTAAAATAACAGTTACGGCTTGTACCGTGTCGGGGTTAGACTCGACAGCATTCTCAATTTCACTATCGCCTAACAATAGGAAAGTGACGGCTTGCCCCGGCAGTGTATCCGGCACATTGGCTTGCACATTTAGCACCGCGATGCCCCACTGTCCCAAGCCTAAATCCAGCGGAGCAGTTTGAATACTCTGCAACATCGCCAGATCACTGCGATCAGCAGGCCGCGTGAAAAAGTTTGTGCTAACACTCTGGTTAAAAGCTGCCGACAGCTTATTAAAGCCATAGCAAGCGCTGTTACGCCCTAAGTCAGCACAATTGTTGCCTACCTGCGAAAGTGCTAACTCTACCAACGCCGGACAAGCCGGATTGCTCGTTTGCGCCTGTGCGGGTTGCAACAACACACACAGACCCATCACCATCAAAACCATTACAGCCAATCGCCGCAAGGACATAACGTACTCCATCTGGCTATTGTCAAAACGCTATACTAGGCATTATATAACAATTTTCTAACGCCGCTAGAACCGTGCAACAAAAAAGCTCATCTGATGTGATGAGCTTTCGTTTATGTGCCAAGTCCCGGACTTGAACCGGGGACCCACGCATTTTCAGTGCGTTGCTCTACCAACTGAGCTAACTTGGCTAACCCGCTTTTCAGCGTGGGGGTAGTATAGCCGAGCAAATTTTAAACTGCAAGACTGGCTTTAGTTGATGTGTAGTAAATAGATGGCAGTTATGAACCGATTGAAACAGTACTGGAAAGATAAAATACAGAGGGTTGAACAAGAGTGGAAATAAAATAGGGAAAAGCCATGCTTTTCCCTACAAAACTAACAGACTTCAATTAGAGGTTAGGGTCTAACATCAACCACAGTCGTATCGACGCGTCCATAACCATAGAAGGGATCGCGACCTCGATTGCCATTTGGATGATCGGCTAATGCACGAAGTGCAGCTTCGACCAGCAGTGGCGAAAGCCTGCCGCCTGCCGCGCCGATATATTGTGCTGCCACACCCGCTGCATGGGGAGTCGCCATGCTGGTTCCAGCGGCCCACGAATAGCCACCGGGAATGTCGCTGAAAACATAATCGAATACGTAGCACGGACGGGTGAGACCAGCAACCGTACAAGTTGCGGTCGGATCAGTGTCATAGTATTCGTCACTACCGCCCGGTCCCGAGAAATCAATGTGGCCTCGACCGAAGTTGCTGTAATAAGCGGGTATATCGAGGTTGGTCTTTGGATTAACTCCCCAACCAATCGGCGCTACCGCGCTCACAGACAGAATACCAACCGCATCCGAAGGCAGATGGATGTAATTAGGATCACTGAAGTCAAAGCCGTCATTACCTGCTGCGGCAATTACAGTCGCGCCTTTGAAGTTGGCATACAGAGCCGCATAGGAATAGGCAAGCAATAGATTCTTAATATCTTTAGCGGTGTAGCAATCACCAAATTCATCACAATCACCGTGAATGTTCAATGGGCCACTGCCAAGGCTCATGTTGATGACATCGGCACCATGATCAGCAGCATAGCGAATGCCTTCCAAAATCCATGCATCGTCGCCATAACCCAAGCAGCGGGAAAGCACGTCAACTGGCATAATCTGCGCCTGCGGAGCAACGCCAATGATACCAACACCATTGTCAGCGGCAGCGATAGTGCCTGCTACATGTGTACCATGATTGAAGTAAAAGCCCGGTTCTGGCTGCCACGGTTCGATGCCGCCATCGCAATCTTCGGCAAAGGATGCACCGAGATCGCCGCGCACGTTGGGAGCCAAGTCAGGATGGGTTGCGTCTACACCTTCATCCAAAACCGCAACCAAAGCACCTTGTCCGCGACGGCCTATCTTCCAAGCATTCTGGGCATCAACAGCCGTCAGACCCCAGTCAAGATTAACATAGGTATCGTCGTCATCAAGGTTCGGTGGGCCGGGAACGCGAGCCGCTGCCAGATTCGGGCCGAGATTGATCATTGTGTGGGGGGTTTTGATCCGCATTGAAGGTACAACCGCACGGGCGCTACCAATGCTGGCAGCGAAGTTCGGATCGCTCGATGTAACCACCATCAAACCCATGTTGGAGAGGTTACGCAAAACCCTTCCACCCGCTTTATTGATCTGGGTTAAGGTTGTAGAGGCAATATTCGTTTGACTCTGAGAAATAACGATGTACTTCCGGGGGCGATTTTGAGCCGCAACACCGGTTACAGAGAAGGCCACCGTAACGAGGGTGAGGAGGACTGTTAGCAAAACCATTCGTTTCATGAGCAAATACCTTTCGAATAATTAAGATTTTCTCATTAGACACTCACATTGCAATTCGTACAGTATAACATCCCCATAAATTTTCGCCATTACGATTTTGTCACATTGACATTATTACATCCGCCGAATCGACCATAATACTTAAAATGCGAGAATATCCTGTTTATATTGAGTTCGATTTATTACATTTGTTATATAGTTCTTAGGAACCATCTTGAGGAGTAGAAATGCGAAAGAGAACGTTACCCTTTCATAGAAGACACGATTGGAGGAGGTTTTCAATATTTCAGGAGAGACAACAAGGCTAAATTCATAGGGCTGGCTAAACCCGACGCGAGGCCATCAAGGTATATTGCACTGTAGTAAAGACGGTCGATGGTGGCATCGTAACCGCAATCGTTTGTTGGTGATAACTGGAAGTCATCGGCAAAACCACAGAACCACCGCATTTCAAGGTGGGCTGTTCGGCGGCTCCCCAACGTAGATTATCCGCGCCGTCACCAGAGCACACTAAGGTTAAGGTGAATTCTTCGTATTGCTGGGTCGCGGTCAGTGTAGGAGCGGTCACCAGAATTAAGTCGTCCGAATTGCCACTTGCTGAAGCGATATTATCATTCAAACTGCCCCATCCATTGTCGGCAATGATCAACTGTACCGTGCCACTGTTAAAGGTTGTCGGAGTAACATCCGGTAGATTATTGCAATCCCCTGCCAGCGTAGACACACTCGTCGAAACCCACACCACCTGTCCATTATTGATGACCTGATACCAACCGTTTTTGCTCTGACCACTGACAGTCAGCACCGTAGCATAAACCAGCGTTCCCACGACACCGAAATCCATGCCCGGCCCGCTACGAAGGTTTACACTCGCGCCTGTACTGCTGGATACCGAGCAAGGTGCATAGGGGTCATTCGTGGTTAAAGCAACTGGCTGATAAGGCACAACGAGAGGCGTTTGTACGGCGGCTTTAATTGCAGCTTGCACGTTGTTGATGGCATTCGTCCGCGCCACCTGCATCGAAAGGATACCTTGCAAACTGGTGTTATCGGATTTGATCGCCACCTGATAATGTTGACTGCCGGGGCCAACCGTCAACACCGCGTTCTGGATGGCACTGCTGGAGACAGTCGCCATGACACTACCCCGTTCATCGCGCAGTTCAGCCGTGTAGGACAGATCATGCGTCATGGGAACAAGACTCACCTGGATCGGCAGTTGGGCATCTGCCATAAAGTCATAAATTTGTGAGGCAGCCATCAAAGGGAAGGAAACCATGGTTGGGCTGTCGGGTTGCAGCAGCAGGTTCACACTATCTGCCCTTCCCGTCTGGCAGCTTGCTAGCGCCAGAACAACCAACATCACGAGGATTGCAATTGATTTATACCCAAACTTCTCCTTCATGATGGTGGCCTTTTCTAAAAATTTGATAGTACTAAGGTACTTTTGCCTTAGCATATCCAATCCGCCACCAGCTATCCTGATGCTAACCGTATCCCAACCCTACGCTTGCTATACCCTCAGACTATGACAAATCGTAAATTCTTGTCGCGTGAAGAAGGTATAAAGGAAATAAGGGATAAGAAAATAAAAAACCGCACGATAAAGTGCGGTTTAGCAGTGACAATAACGACCTATTCGACCTCAGTGGTCACAGGTAGAAGTTGACGAGCGTGTGAGAATTATGAACCTGCGGCGGTATCTTCCAACAAATCACGATCATTCAGCGGTTGAACAGGACGAGCGTCAAGTTCAAATATCTTACCGAATGTGTCGATTTGGGCTGCCGAAAGTTCAACAGGCTTATCCAATACCAACCAGCGGACACCCTCGGTACAAGGCGGTGTGGTCAATGAACCTGTATAGGTGTAATAGCCCGCGTCTTGAGGAATGATTTTAGCGGCATCGGTCATCAACTCAGTCGGCTGTGGATCACTTTTGGCTGCGGGCAAGTTGTCGAACACGGTTTTAAGGGCTTCGTTTTCCTTGCCTTCAGCAATCATGACACCGACAACGGCCAAATTTCCGGCGGCGCTGCGATGTACAAAATGCAGTTCCATGGCGAAGGCTTTACCATCAAGGGTGTGTTCACTCGGATGATGGAAATGGAATTGCAACAAATCATATTGGGTTTCATTGAAGGTAATTGAACTGCCTGCGTCATAGTTCACCTGAACAGTGTGTCCATTGTTGAAGATGTTCAAGGCAGACGGCATGTAATTAAATTTTATGTTTGTGAAACTGCCTACCACTGGCGATGTCAGATTGATAGGTGACTGCGCTTTGCCTTGGCTACAGGCCGCAAAACGGTCATCAAGTTTACCCCATACCGTGGGACCGTCTTCATTACCTTCATATTCCCAATGGGGTAAGGGAACTGCGGTAGGAGTCGCATCTTGCGCTTTTGCTACGCCAAGCATGAGGGTTGGGATCATGAGTAGAAGAATGATACAAACTGAAATCCTAGATGCGTGTTTATTGATCAATATTGTCCCACTTTACAAAATTCATAACGATAGTTAAATTATACGGCGATAATTTGGATATAGAATTGAGAAGCTCGATTTTGAGGTGAATAAGCAAACTATTTATCAATTTTCAGGCTAGAGGTCGTTTGAAAAGTCCTATTAGCCAAAGGACAAATTCAAAATAACGATATGATTTCTCGTATGGGCGCGGTCTCTGACAAGGGCGGGATGAAAACAAAAACCGCACAAGATGTGCGGCTTAAGATTCTGAACGGAAAGTTGACTGAGATTAGTTGGCGGTTGCGGTCGCGGCAGCCAAACGTGCGGCATACTGACGTTTGTAGTATTCCAGATACTCGCCACTCTTAATCTTTCGCCACCAATTTTCATTTTCACTATACCAGCGGACAGTGCTTTCAACAGCGGCATCGAAGTTGATGGCATCGTACTGGCGCTGCCAACCCAACGCCTTGAGCTTATCAGCATTCATGGCGTAACGGCGGTCGTGGCCTTCGCGGTCAGGCACATACTTGAGCAGCGTTTCCGGCTTGTTGAGGTGCTTGAGCATCAAGCGGATAACATCAATATTGGTCTGTTGGTTTTCACCAGCGATGTTATAAGCCTCACCTGCTTTGCCCTTGAGCAGCACCGTTTCGATGCCACCCGCATGATCTTCAACATGCAGCCAGTCGCGCACCTGCATTCCGTTGCCATAAACGGGCAGTGGACGGTCGTCAATGGCTTCTGAAATAAAGAAAGGCATCAGCTTTTCGGGATACTGGTAAGGGCCAAAAGTGTTGCTCCCGCGTGTCACAACCGTGTTCATGCCGTAGGTGACATGATAAGCACGTACCATCAAATCGCCACCGGCTTTGCTGGCGGAGTAAGGACTGTTGGGCATAAAAGGATCATCTTCCAGTGAGTAGCGGTCGCCTTCGATGTCACCATAAACTTCATCAGTGGAGACATGCAAGAAGCGTTCAATGCCGTGCTTCTGTGCCGACTCCAAAAGAATATGGACACCAACCGTATTGGAGTTGATGAACGCATCCGGCGAGAGAATGCTGCGATCCACATGCGACTCGGCGGCGAAGTTGACAACCGTATCAATGCCATGCGTTTCGTAGGCGCTCATGACTCCTTCACGGTCAGCAATGTCGCCCTGCACAAATTGGAAATTGGACGCACCGCTGACAGGCAGCAGATTATCCATGTTTCCTGCGTAGGTCATTTTGTCATAGGCGATGATGTTCAATTCGGGGTGGCTCTTAGTCATGCGGCGAACGAAGCAGCTACCAATAAAACCTGCCCCACCCGTAACCAGAATATTTTTCATAGGATAATGCTCCTTCTAACCAAACAGTTGAGTATGTGAGGGAATTTACCCTAACGGGCTTGCTTCCACCTTGCTAACTGGTTCTGTTGTCGCAACCGGTGTTGGATTCACGGGAGCTTCAGCCGTTTTGAGGACATATTTCTCGACTGCTTCCGCCACACCATCCTCATCGTTGCTCTTGGTGGTGACATTGGCAACCGATTTAACGTGGTCGTTGGCGTTGCCCATCGCGACACCTAACCCTGCAAGTTCCAGCATTTCGATGTCATTTTCGCCATCGCCAATCGCCATCACTTGGCTGGCTGGAATACCCATCTCTTTGAGCAGAACCTTGAGAGCCGTACCTTTGGAGGCATTGGTGGGCAGCAGTTCCAATTCGTCAGGAATGCCTGCCGAGAGCAAACGTGCGCCGCTGCCAATCTGCATACTCAACTGCCAGCGCAGCGCTAGAATACGGCGCGCGTCACCGGGGGAAAAGGCAATAATCTTATTGACCAGTGTGGTGTCCAGAATGTTCTGTAAGGGGCCAACCTCTTCAGGCTTTGGTTCATGGTAATGTGTGGTCAATTCTTCCATGCGCTTGGTCATCTTACGAACGAGGATACGGGTTCCACTATAGACACCGAGGATGTAATCGCGCTCCTCAGCAAAGGTGATGACCTGACGTGCCAGAGTCTTATCAATGACCTGTTGGCTGTGAATCGTTCCATCACTGTTGAAGGTCACAGTACCTTGGTTGTAGATACCCGGTGTATTCGTACCCAACCGCTTGATGATTTCCCGTGAAGAAAGGAATGTCTTACCGGTCGCGATGATGACCTTTACGCCAGTTGCCATCGCAGCTTTGAGAATCTTTTCGGTACGTTCGGTCATTTCATGGTTGCTGTTGAGGAGTGTGCCATCGAGATCAATGGCAATGAGTTTGATCGGTTGCGTTGGAAGTGTTTCAGTCATATTTCTCACAAATGGTTAGTGCGTTGAAAGGCACAGGACTTACTGAAATGAAGGCAGACATTATAGGGGTTTGCCGCTGGCAAACCCCTACATAATGCATCTGATTGATTAGACGACCCACAAATTACTGTGATCGCCAATGTTCATCTTGAGGGCTTTTGGCTTCTCGTCGTTGCGGCGAACAACGGCATGTCGTCCGATAAGGCTGTCTTGCATACGGGTGCCGATGTCCGCCAGTGTGCTATGTTCAAGAACGATGCTGCGTTCGATCTCGCAATTCTGGACGGTGACATCATGGTAGATGCTGGTGAAGGGGCCGACATAGCTGTTCTCGATGACGGTATTTTCGCCAATAATCGTCGGGCCGCGTACTACACTGTTAATGATCTTAGCGCCCTTTTCAACCGTCACACGGCGGTCAACCTGCGAATTTTCGACGGTTGCATCAGCGGCAATAGATGGGATGAGTTCTTCCAGCACGAGGCTGTTGGCTTCCAACATATCAGTCGGCTTACCCGTATCAATCCACCAGCCTTTGTGGACATGCGGGAAAACACGAAGGCCAGCATTCACCAACCACTGAATAGCGTCGGTGATTTCAAGTTCGCCACGCGGAGACGGCTTAATGCTGCTGACCGCTTCCCAAATGTGCGGGTCAAACATATAGATGCCAACCAGCGCCAGATTACTCGGCGGATTCTTGGGCTTCTCGATAAGCTGCTCGATGCTGCCATCCGGTCGCAGCTTGGCGACACCGTAAGCGGTTGGATTCTCGACTTCCTTAAGAACGATCTGGCTGTTCCAGTCGCTGCTAGCAAAGTCGCTGATCAGTTGACCGATACCACCTTGAATGACGTTATCACCAAGGAACATCACGAAACGGTCATCACCGAGGAAGTCACGTGAGATTTTGACTGCATGAGCCAGACCATCGGGACTATCTTGGGGAATATAAGTGATTTTAACCCCATGTTTGCTGCCATCACCGATGACTTCTTGAATTTGCGGCCCTGTTTGCCCGATAACAATACCAATTTCGTCCACGCCTGCGTCGCGTATGGACTCGATCACCCGCACAAGGACGGGTTTGTTGGCAACCGGAATCAACTGTTTGGCGTTGGTGTAGGTCAGAGGATACAGCCGAGTTCCTTTGCCACCGCTGAGAATCAGTCCCTTCATGTGCTTCGTCCCTCAATGTCTATAACAGACGTGGGTAGAGATGCGACAAACCACATCTCTACTGAATTCATATTTACTATTATTATCCCATTCGGCCTTGCAGGAGGCCAAAGATTATCACAATTGCCAAAATGAGTAGAAATCCCCATACCTGACGCGTTCCTCCGGTCATCGGTGGCAGTGCTTGGTGTGAGGGAGTATTCTTCGGCAGCTTTTCCCATTCGGTTTGGGCATCAGAGTCGGTCGGTAAATCAGGATTCGACATTGTGTTTTACGGCCTGTGTTCGTGGGCTGTAATAACGTTTGAGCCAACCGCACAACCCATCTAAACCGGGAAACAACACGCGTTCGGTGATATTGATGAGATCCAATTTGTCGCGCACTTCCCACTTGAGCGATGCAGGAATGATGATGCGCTGATAAAGATCGGGTTTATCCATTAGCCATTGGTCGAAGATAGCATTGGAACTCGACATCGTCGAAAAGAGCGCGTACTGGTTGGTAATGCGATCATCCAAGGCAGGCGGGTCAAAAAAGATGGCAAACGGATCTTCTGAGAGTTGGTCAAATTCATGAAGTGTACTGGAAACAAGGCTGAGCATATCCACCTGAAAGAAATTAGCGGATTGATCGAGCAGGATGGCACGTAACCTTGCAGGCATATACTGTTGGATTTTACGCACATCTACGCACCAGATTGCACCATCGACCACAATTTTCTCAAGGTTAATGGTGGCGAAGTGCATGGCAACATAAGCTGAATTAGTCCAGTCCAGCAAGCGGGTTGGTAAGCCATGATGCTGGGCAACAGCCAGCCAATTCCAGATGGAATCGCCGGGACTGGTATCACGGTGGGCATATTTTTTGAAGTTACGCAGCAGCGCTTGTTCCAGTTGAACGTAAGGGCCACCTAAACGAATGAGACTGGATTTGAGATCATAGTCAATGTCGGAAAGGCCGCGAAAAGCGAACGGTGTCCGGTAACGACCTAAATCCTGATTCCACGCATCATTGAAGATGACTTCGTTCAGTTCTGCCCACGTACTTACGCGAATATCTTTGGGGGTTTGCATAACCTACTTGTACTCGCTGCCTACACTCTCTTTGGGGGCATTACTGAGGACTGCGCCGAGAATACGGACATGTACACGCTCCAATGCTTCGCGGGCGCGGACGGGATGATCACGGCGAGTATGTCCGGCACGGATCACCAACAAGATACCATCGAGCTTCGCACCTAATAGAGCGGCATCAGTGGCAGCTAAAACAGGTGGTGCATCAAAAAGCACATAATTCGCGCGGGCTTTCAATACACCGATGAGGGCATTCATCCGTTGGCTGCTCAGAATATCCGCTGGATTGGGTGGCAGCGGGCCGCTTGGCAGAATTTGTAAGCCAGCAACATCGGTGTTGACTAAGGGCGGCGTAGACATCGCACCATCTTCAATCATCATGGTGGTGAGGCCACGGTCGTTGGGAATGCCCCAAATCTCGTGCTGTGTGGGCTTACGCAGGTCACTATCGACTAAGATTGTTTTGTTGCCGCTTTGGGCAAAGGTCACCGCGAGGTTCGCCAGCACTATGCTTTTATCATCACTCTGGGCCGTCGAAGTGATGAGCAAGGTATGCAGCGGATTTTCGACACTGCTGAACATCAGGTTGGTTCGCAAGCTTCGAAAAGCTTCGGCAGCAGCGGTACGCGGGTCGGTCAAAGTGATCAGATTAACGTTGGGCATATTTGTTACCTATTCGTGTGCAGGATGCGAGATACCGTTTATCCCGCGTTGACCATAGGGAAAAGTCTGTGATCTTCCCCTACAAAAAATTAATTCGATTCGGGTATAGAAGCCAGCACCGGAATATTGATCATGTTTTCCAGATCTTCGCGGCGGCGAACAACGCTGCTTTCCAGATATTCGAGTATGAAGATGATGATCGCGCCGACAATCGCACCTAACAATGCGCCTGCTGCTGCATTGATCGTTGGGCGTGGACTGGAAAGCCCATAGGTCGGATCATCCTGAAGCCGCGCATCCACTTGAAAATCTCGCTGAACTTTCTGGTTCTCGGCATTACGGAATTGGACAAGCTGCTCTCCATAGGCTTTGGCAACACGGTTTGCCATTTCACCATCCGGTAAATCCACCGAGATTTTTATTGAAATCGTGAGTTGATCCGGCACTGCTTTTACGGCATTAAACAAAGCAACGGGTTGCATATCCAGTTGAAGCAAATCAATGACTTTGGCGGCTGTATAGGTGCTGTTCAGGGAAAGACAATATTGATTGAGTAGATCTTTAGTGGCAATGTTCAGGCCATTATCGCTACGCGCAGGTTGAACCAGCACCGTTTGGATGGAACGGTAAATGGGTTGTTGATTCTTACTAAGGAAGTAAGCGGCTCCACCAGCCAGCACCGCTAGCAGCACCATAATCCAAGCACGGCGCACAAAAATGCGTCCATAGTCGAGTAAGTTCATAAATCAAGAAACTCCTAAACAAACAAGGCTGTTCCTTATTGTCACGGACGCAATGAGGCACATTCGTGATGTATTGAACGGAGCGATTGTACCACGTCCCAATATATCCTGTAGGGCGCATTCCCGCCGATTACTGCGCGGCGCTCCCCCAAGAAGTTACTTGAAATCATCGTGGGTTCGTTCAATCACCACACCAACACTATCGGCAAAGCGTAAGGCTCCCGGTTTATGTACGCGTACTTGCACCCACTCCGCACCATGTTCGACAACAGCGATACGTGCGATTTCGGCAGCTAACTTTTCGACCAGACTATATGTCGAGGCTTCGACATGACTAATAATAGCTTTGGTGACGGTACGATAATTAAAGGCATCATCGGGGTTATCAGTTTCACCGGCACGATGCATATCGGTACGAATGCGTAAACTGATAACAACATCCTGCTTATCTTTTAGCTCATGAGGACTGAAGCCAATCATGCAGCGCAGGCGAAGATTATCAATTTCAATACTGTCCATTGGTACAGTCACAAATCTAACTCCTTAAATAGTTTCGTTAACTGTAACATATACTGGCAAAGTAAGACTAATTGAAACGGCGTGGTCAAATGTTAAGTATGAGGTATGAAATAGTTTAGTGTTTGCTGAATTTAGTTTATTTTGAACGATAAACAACTTATAATAAATCTAAACAAGAGTTAGACAAAAGGGGTACAAGATGTATTCTAAGCGTGTTGATATACATGGTGTTAATCAATCAGCAGACACTGATATTGACAATAAGATGATGTCCGATGATTTCAAACGAATATTTGAATTGGGATTACCCCCGGTGGAAGCGGAACGGATTGAACACGCGACCACAGAAATTTTGACAGCCGTGGGTGAAGACCCAAACCGTGAAGGCTTGCTCAATACACCACGACGTGTAGCGAAAATGTACACCGAACTTCTGAGTGGCTACCGGACAGACCCTATTAAACTGATCAATAATGCCATTTTTGATGTGGAATATGATGATATGGTCATCGTAAAAGATATTGAGTTCAGCAGCTTATGCGAACATCATATGCTGCCCTTTATCGGTCATGCTCATGTTGCTTATATTCCGAGTGGCAAGGTTATCGGGCTTTCCAAGATTCCACGTATTGTGGATATGTTCGCCAGCCGTTTGCAGGTACAGGAGCGTATGACACGGCAGATCGCCAACTTCCTTAATGAAGTACTTGATCCATTAGGTGTGGCGGTCGTGGTCGATGGCAAACATATGTGTTCGATGATGCGCGGTGTGAAGAAGCATGACTCGAGCATGACAACGAGTTCGATGCTCGGCGCATTCCGTTCGAACCAATCTACGCGTACCGAGTTTATGGCTCATCTGGGACGTGTACAGATTAATTCGAGCCTATAAATCCTATTTAGGGCAATTAAAAACAGTGTATCCAGTGGATACGCTGTTTTTATTTAAATCAATTCTCAAACTTCCCAGCAAACGTTCAAAGATTACACTTTGAACGGGCAACACCTAATGCTGGTAGAAATTCATCTTTCGGGATACTTGTATCTAACCCCAAAATGAACTCATCAATACGCCGATGCATGTCATCCAACTCCGGTTGGCGGGAAGGGTCAATATAAACCTCGGCACGTAAGTTGAACTCATTAACGATGATTTCACCGAGCTCCTGCATAATGGCGAGATCGTCCGCATCCCAGTTTTTAACCTGGTCATCAAGGGCGCAAAAAGACCCCAGACGTGTACCATCCTTGAGCGTTAGAGGGACACCCAGATAGGCAATGACATGCATGTCACGAACAGCAAGGTTATCCTTGACCAGATCATTTTCGAGCGCGTTATCTATAATAAGCGGTTGATCGGTGGCTACAACATGCTGACAAATCGAATGTGAAATTGGCGTTTTACCCTGTGATTTCCACGGCTCTTCTAAACCAATTTGGCTTTTGAAGAACTGTTGATCCTCGGCTACTAAGGAAATGAGCGAGACAGGGGTTTTCAAAACGTCGTGTACAAGCTGCGTGAAACGATCATAGACAGTTTCCGCATTATTATCTAACAGGGATAAATCATGCAGCGCCTTTAATCGCCCCACCTCGTAAAACAATTCTTGAGTGGTTTGGTTCTGTGACTGCGACATTATGAGTTTCCTAGCTTCAATATTATGAACGCATTGTACAGACTGATAGTGGTAATCACAATGAGCCGAGTGGCTTAAGACTCCACTTGCAGCCGCGTATTCACATCCGATACCACTTTATTCAGTACCTCGTAGGGTTGTGCGCCGCTGACCAAATACTTGCTTGCGAAGATCATGGCAGGTACACCTTGTAACCCCATCGCCTGCGCTTCGGTAATATCCGCGAGTACCAGATGCAGATAGCTTGGGGTTTCGAGCGCGGCAGCGAAGGCTTCACGCTCCAGCCCGACGCTTTCAGCGACATCGAGCAGCACATCTTGCCGGTCAATGGCGCGTCCCTCCTGCCAATAAGCGCGGAACATCGCGTCATGATAGGCTTTGCCCATGCCCTGCTCCTCGGCATATTTCATACCAATATGGGCATCACGACTATCAACACCGAGTGGGCCATGAACCATTTTGATGCCGTAGCGTTCCAACGCCATTGCATCAAATTGCGGACGACCCGCTTCAATCCGTTGGCGGAATTCCTCTGGCATGGGTGGTGACCCTTTAGGACGCAGCTCATAGGAACGCCAAACAATTTCGATCTTTTGCTCACCTTCAAGTTTTTCGAGACTGGTCGATGCTAAAAAGCACCACGGACAAACAAAATCCGACCAGACATCCACACGAACGGATGCTTCAGTCATAACCTATTCCTCTTTAATTGGCTGTTTCACTATTTGTCTGATGCTGAAACAGGTTGAACTCTTACTCGTCAATCGGCGCTTTAAAGTCATATATGCCATCACGAATAGCCCAACGCTGGTTGGTATGGCTGCTGACAAGTGTATCGCCCTCTCGTACCAGTTCATCACCCGAACCCGGCGCAACAAACAATGAGTCGCTTGCGAGGTTATTGGGTGACGGGCCGATAGCGGTGTTTGATGTGAAGATACTCGGTGTGTAATGGAGACCGGACAATTGCAGCAAGCCATCCATACTCGCTAACAATTTCGATGGGAGGTGATCTTTAAGCGCTCCCAAGCGGAAGAACGACACCGGCATACTGCGTTGAGTCGTGAAACCCGCACCTGCCAAACGCTGTCGCATATAGGTGGGGTGGAAGTCGAAGTTCAGTTCCACAAATTCTACGGGTTGCAAGTCATTGGGATCCCACGTTTGCAGGCCGCGTGAATAACGATAGATCGCTTTTATGTTGCGTTTGTTGGCGTATTCCAATATCAATTTGCCACCGGGAGCCAACACACGCCGTACCTGCCGCAACGCCACGTTGACATCTGCAATGTGGTGAATCACTCGGATGATGGTCGCGCCATCGAATATGCCTGCGCGGAACGGAAGCTGGTAAGCATCGGCAGCCACGTAGATAAAGCGGTCACTATTGCCAAATTTTTCTTGGGCATATTGAAGCTGTGAGAAGGAATAATCCACCAGCACCACTTGATCATACATATTGTATTCGCTGGTTAGCCGCCCAAAACCAGCGCCGAGTTCCAGCAAACGCCGACCATGCTTGGGCAATAAACGGCGGAGCGCGATCCGCTCGACTTGATCCTCGTAGTTCCGCCCTTTGCCTTCCCAAAACTCGGTGCGGTAATTGGAGCCTTCATAATCACAAATGGGAGGCCGAATATCGGGCTTGGTCATACAGTCCTCTTCTACAAGATGAACGAGTGCCTTGCTGCTTCATAGTCACCTATTATATGCCAAACCCGACGCTGATTGAGAGTCCACCCATAGTAAATTCTCATGAATTCCAGAGATTTGACTTCGACAAATCTTTGTCAGTACCACTTATCCACCCGGCGTAGCGACAATTCCTAAGTCACCACCACCGGGAACAGGTGTGGGCGGAATCGTATCTGTATTTTGCCCACCTTGATCATTATTAGGCGGTACTTGACCATCAGGAATGGTGGTGGGCGATTGGCCTGAAACCTGCTTGGTTGGGCTGTTGGCAGTGTCAGCATAATCGCCATTATATGAAGAGGGGTCTAAGCCACTCGTTTGAAGATTGGTGACAGTTTGGGAATTCACTGAGGCAGGCGTATTTCCGTTTTGATACAAGTCAGGACGCAGCAATGCATCCAAAAATGGAATGCCACCAATCGGCACAATGCCTGTATTAACCGGCAAATTATTGGCTGGTACTTCAACCTTCGACTGATCATAGTTTGTGCCAGCAGTGGTCGAGTATCCCGGCCACGGACGCTGACTGTAAGGCGTTTCGGTCATCAAATTAGGGGAATTGCCACTGAGTATTTGGCTGACGAAGGGTCCAACCTGTCCGAAGTTATCCGGCAAATTGCCGAGACCACGTACCAAGGGTTCGAACAATAAACGCAAGTTTTCAACCGGATCATGGATTTGCGTTTGGTTTAGCGGGATGACGGCGCGTACTTTGAGATCAACAGGGACATCAAGGCTCACCGTCGCAGCTTGTTGTACAGGCAGATCAAACGCCAAAGACACTGGTAGGCGTGTACCTGCTGGAAGTGTTAGATTTACAGAGGCGTTACTGACGGTCAACCCG
>JBBQLX010000106.1:0-22346 GCA_038328375.1 Aggregatilineales bacterium
CGACACCCTGCCGTTGAATCAGATCATGCCGATACTGTTGAATGTCGATTTTACGACGCGCTACGCCACTCTTCATGGCGGCTTCGGCAACGGCTGGCGCGAGCCACAACAATACGCGTGGGTCAAGCGGCTTGGGAATCAGATAATCCTTGCCGAACTTCAAGGCGGTAAGGCCGTAAGCGGTCAACACGCTGTCGGGAACGTCTTCATGTGCTAAGGCTGCCAAGGCATGTGAGGCCGCCAGTTTCATCTCTTCGTTAATCGTAGTCGCGTAAACATCCAACGCGCCACGAAATATGAAGGGGAAACCCAGCACGTTGTTGATCTGGTTGGGATAATCGCTGCGGCCTGTGCCGAGGATAGCATCTGGTCGCACGGCGAGAATTTCCTCCGGCATAATCTCCGGCGTGGGGTTCGCCATCGGGAAAATGATCGGGTTGGGATTCATGGTTTTGATCATGGCCTGCTTACAAGCACCTGCCACACTTAATCCCAAGAACATATCCGCGCCCACCAATGCTTCGGCTAAGGTACGGCGGTCGGTATCATTGGCGAAGCGCTCCTTGTAGGGATCCATTGCCTTCTCGCGACCTTTATAGATCACGCCATGTTCATCCGCCATGATGATGTTTTCTTGGCGCATTCCCAATTGGACGTAAAAGGCTACGGTCGAGAGTGCCGCCGCACCCGCACCCGCCACGACTAAGCGCATCTCTTCAATGCGCCGTCCGCTGACTTCCACCGCGTTGAGCAGTGCCGCACCGGAGATAATCGCTGTACCGTGCTGGTCGTCATGAAACACCGGAATATCCAGTTCTGCCCGCAGTCGTGTCTCGATCTCAAAACACTCCGGCGCTTTGATGTCTTCCAAGTTGATGCCGCCAAAGGTCGGAGCCATTGCCCGAACCGCCGCGATCACTTCTTCGGGAGTTGCGGCGTTCAGTTCGATGTCGAACACGTCAATATCGGCAAAGCGCTTGAACAGCACCCCTTTACCTTCCATCACTGGTTTGGAGGCCAACGCACCACGATTGCCTAAGCCTAAAATCGCTGTGCCGTTGGTAATCACCCCCACCAGATTGGCTTTGGCTGTGAGTTCGTAAGCTGTCAGAGGATCACTTTCAATTTCGAGTACGGCGTCGGCTACACCGGGGGTATAAGCCAGCGACAAATCGCGTTGGGTTGCCAGCGGTTTGGTCGCCACCACTTCGATCTTACCCGGTCGCCCCATGCGATGATAATCGAGTGCATCTTGTTTCGTAACTGCCATAATGATTAATTTGCTCCTTCGCTTCTGCTCAATTCATTGTAACGCTTATCGGGTGGGGATGGATACGCAATGCGGTGGGATATTGTCTATTCTTCTCCTCTAACGCAAATAAGATGCTCACGGCAGTACCATAAAGGTGTGTTTCGCTTACATCATCAAATGACTGCCTTCATCTTTAAAAAGAGGCAGTCGCTAGAAAAAGGAGCGACGTATGAAACGAGAAGTTGGCTTATGGATTGATCATCGTCAGGCTGTGATCGTCACCCTGCACGACGACACCGAATCGGTTGAACGTGTCGAGGCAAACTTCGAAAAGCGTGGGAATAATTCGAGTGATGTCCAGACAATGAGCGAGTCTTCGCTGAAGGTCGATCTCGCTGAGGACAAGCACGAGCGACATACGGCTGAAATGGTCAACCATTATTATAACGAGGTTGCTAATCACCTTAAAGACGCGACCGACTTATATATCATGGGGCCGGGACAAGCCAAGACCGAGTTCCAAAAGTATGTCGAGACGCAAAAAATTCCAGCGACAATTCTGCGTGTCGAACCTGCGGATAAGCTGAGCGATGCCCAAATCGCCGCTAAAGTCCGGCAGAGTTTTGAGCGACACATTCACTAGAAACCCCCTCACCCTAACCCCTCTCCCCCGAACTCATGGGAGAGGGGCTAAAGGCTGCTCCCTTCCCGTCGCCACATCTAACACGAATAAGACACTTCACGTAGTACACTAAAGATACGGTTTACGTTTATATCATCAACATGACTAAATGTATTGCCCTCCATCTCCTAGAGGTGCAGCCGTTAGACAAAGGAGTAGTATATGAAAAAAGAAATAGGCTTGTGGATTGACCACCGTGAAGCAGTAATTGTTACCCTGCAAGACAAGGCCGAGGATATCCAACGCCTCGAATCGGACGTAGAATCGCGTGGACGTTTTTCCAGCGGGGTAAAGGGTGTTGGGGAAGATATACGCGACCGCCGGATTGAGGGGCATCTCGAACAATTTTATGATGCTGTTATTGCCCACTTGCAAGATGCGACTGCGGTACTCATCATGGGGCCGGGTGAAGCCAAGACCGAGTTCCACAAACACATGGAAAAGCGCCTACCTGAAACGAAGATTGTGAATGTCGAAGCCGCCGACAAAATGACCGATCCTCAAATTGTTGCTAAAGTTCGTCGCAACTTTGAACTCTACCAATACACCCACTAAATATTGATCAACCGAGCGACCGTAACAGGTTGCTCTTTAATGCCCCTGTGAATGGGGCGTTTTTATTTCAGCCCGCTAAGGAGTTGCCACCGCCGTTTGAGTTGCGAAACGGGATGCGGCGGTACGGGTTTGACCCTTAGCAATTTGCGATGGAGTCTCTGGTGTAATAAATACAACAAAAATAGCAATGAGCAGCAGAATAATCATAATGATGCATCCTCGTCGTGTAAATTGCCGTCGTCTGACTGGCGGTTGGCTCATTGTTTCCTCGCTTCATCACTCTATTTGTTATGGGTTATATATCTCCTTATTGTACTCAAGGCTATTTGGTTAAAATAGTTGACTTGTCTTGCATCTGATGAGAGCCTCAAGAGTCTTGGTTGATGCCCCACTGGTTTGTGCCTACAATCTTTTTAAGATCGCTTATTCAATCATTCAAGAAGCGGACATCTTATGGCTGAGACTTTGCCAATCACGACCTTGTTTCTGGATATTGGCGGTGTGCTGCTGACGAACGCGTGGGATCGTGGTATCCGCAAAAAAGCGGCGGAAGTCTTTAAGCTGGATTATGCCGAAATGGACGAGCGCCACCATCTGACCTTCGACACTTACGAAGAAGGCAAGATGGACATCAACGAGTATTTGAACCGCGTCATCTTCTACGAAGAACGTCCGTTTACGCGCGAAGCCTTTCAAACCTACATGTTCGCCCAGTCGCAGCCTTACCCCGAAATGATCGCCTACATTCAAGCGCTCAAAGCCAAATATCACCTCAAGATTGTGGTGGTCAGCAACGAAGGCCGGGAACTCACCCGCCACCGCGTCAAGACCTTCGAACTGGGCAAGTTCGTGGACTTTTTTATCATGTCGTGCTTTGTCCACTTTCGGAAGCCCGACCCCGATTTGTACCGTGTGGCGCTGGATGTGGCGCAGGTCGCGCCTGAAGAAGTGATTTACGTGGAAGATCGCCCGATGTTTGTGGAGGTCGCCCAGACACTCAATATTGTCGGATTGCGACATATCGACCTTGCAACCACCAAAGGCATCTTCGAGACATTTGGTTTGGTGCTGCCTTGAGTTATAGTATGCGGTGTGTCGCTTACTGATAAACGTGAGATAGGGTTCATGATGTCTGAAATTAATGTCCCTGATATTCCATATGTCTTAAACATCCCGACCTCGACGCAAACCTTCCCTGATGGCAAGGCGTGGCGCTTGGAAATCCCCAGCGTCGAAGGGCCAGTTGTGCTGGCGGCGGTTTTCGCGGAGGCCGACAAATATGGTGTGCCGATTGACCGTATTTCTCAGGGCAGCGGCATTCAACTGCTGACAGACGCGGAAATCGTGGACATGGTGCAGCAGTGTGCTGCGCGGAATGTGGAGTGCTGTTTGTTTGTTGGCCCGCGTGGATCGTTCGACATTGGTGCGGCGGCTTTAGCATCCAACGGTGGTGCGCTTAAAGGGGCGTTACGCGGCGCACGTCAGCTTTCGCAAGCGATGGAAGATATTGAACGCGCCATCGAACTCGGCGTAAAAAGCATCCTCATCGCAGATGTTGGCTTACTGGCTATGCTCAATCAGAAGCGTAATTCAGGCCAAATTCCCGCCGATTTCATTATCAAAGTGTCGGTTCTCAGTGCGCCATCTAATCCAGCGACGGCAGCGGTATTAGCCCAACTGGGCGCAAACTCGCTTAACGTCCCATCGGATTTATCCATCAATGAAGTGGCAGAAATTCGTGCGGCAACCAGCGCATGGATCGACTTCTACATCGAAGCACCTGATGATGTCGGCGGCTTCATCCGTCATCATGACATTGCTGATCTGGTACGGGTCGCCGCACCGATTTATCTCAAGTTCGGCCTACGCAATACACCCGCGCTGTATCCATCCGGCAAACACTTGGAAGCGGTCGCCATCAACTGCGGCATCGAACGTGTGCGCCGTGCCGCCATCGGTTTAGAACATCTCAAGCGTAAAGCACCGGAGTTGATGCAGAAGCAATAAAAAAGCCAGATGTCATATGATCTATGACACCCGGCTCGTTCAAAAGCAACTCGAAGTCGTATTACTTCTTGTTTTTTTCAGTGGCTAATTTTTCTTCAGGCTTATTCAAATCTTGAGGTTTATCGCCCTCTTGCTTAGGTTCCACTGGCACCGGTTCGCCATTTAGTGTGCTGCCGTCGTCATTTTCCACACCACCGCCTGTATCCCCAAAATCAGGGCGATAGTCATAATCATTGTTGGTTGAAAGCTGCCCCTGACGAGTACCGGGACGGTCTTTGTTGTCTTTGTCGGACACGCTCGCATTTTGCGCCATACCGTGTTCAGCATCTTTATTCTGGTCAGGTGTTTTTTTATTATCGGTCATGGTTCTATCCTTTTTGATTACGGCAATCACCTAAGGATAAGGTTCTCTGAAAATTCTCACATGATGCATCTAGCCCATTTATAATCAGCTAGTTGGGTCATAAATGATGTTTATCAGGTGAAATCCCTCGCTGATGTGCGGCATAACTTTTCTAAAAGAGCGCTATAGTGAGACTGAAGCGAAACTCTTTTAGAAGGTGATCTATGGTCAACCGTCACATCCTGTTCGGCATTAAGACGCTGCATACGGCTATTTTTCTGGTCATGTCTGCCGCGATTCTGTATGTCCTTTACAGTGGATTGACTCGCACCTATGACGGATGGTTAGTGCTGGCACTAGCAGTCGTCATACTCGAATGCGTAGTATTCCTCGCCAACAACCGCCGATGTCCATTGACCAAGTGGGCAAAACACTACGGTGATGCCTCCGGTAACGATTGGATTGCCGACATTTTCTTGCCCGCCCGTTTCGCGCCGAAGATACCATTGGTTTGTGGAGGACTATTCGTGGTCAGCCTGATCGTCTTAGTGCTGAATTTTTTCCTGTCAATCCGCTAACTGCTCGGCTAACCCCGGCACATTCGCCGACCGTACCACTATTTGCGGAGTCTTATGCCACTCGGCGCAGGCTTTCAGCGCCTCCTTGAGACTGGCGACCAGCGCATCATCCACTTCTGCCGACGGCTCAAGATGCACAGCCTTCACTTCGAAGATGCCCTCTTTGCGGTGCGCCTTCGGATCAATCCGCCCGATCAACTGATTATTGTAAAGAATGGGCAGCGTGAAGTAACCATATTTACGTTTGGGCGCAGGCGTATAAACCTCGATTTTGTAGTCGAAGTTGAATAGCTCACTCGCCCGCTTACGATCCCACACAATGGGATCAAAGGGCGAGAGAAATGTGGTTTTGGACTGTGGAATTTTACCCTTAGCCGCCGCCATCACCAGCGCCTCATTGTCAAAATGATAATAACCCGGCACATCCCAACCTTCGACTTCGATACGGCCCAGCTTATCCTCTTGAGCAAGGATTTTGAGCGCCTTCATCGTATCGGCCTTTTTCAGCCGGAAGTAATCAGCGATCCATTCCGCTTTGGTCACACCCAACGCCTTGATGCTATTCAACACAAACTGCTCGTGGATTTGTTCTTGGGTCGCGGCTTGCGTCACATCCCAATCCGGCAGAATCCGTTCGCGTAAGTCATAAATCCGCTGGAAGTTATGACGCTTACGGATCATCAACTCGCCACCGTTGAATAAAGCCTCCAGCGCAATCTTCTCCTCTTTATGATTCCACCAGCCACCTTTGAGTCCTTGGGTATTCTCAAAATCTGACGAGCGCACATCGCCGTTTTCGCGCACATAGTCCATGACGCGTTCAGCCACTGCTTGATGATCTTGCAGCCATTTGCGCCAGCCGTTGTCCGCACTGCCGCGATCCATCATCCCCAGCCAATAGTAGGCGAAATCCTCAATCGGTAGGAAGCAGGCCGCATGTGACCAATACTCAAATAACGCGCCGTTCGCCAGCAGATCATCCAGCCAGTGCGGGTCATAATCACCCAAGCGGCTCCACAACACCAGATACGGACTGCGCGCCACCACGCTGATCGTATCAATCTGTAGGACGTGCATCTGCCGGATCACGTCGCGCACCGTTTTCTCGGTGACTTTACGCGCTTTTTGCTGCTGTAGTCCCTGCGCGGCGATCAATAATCCACGTACAGCGGCTTGTGTGAGTGCGGTCATGGGCATGTCCTTAAAGGGTTAGCCGATAGAACAAATATTATAGCCAATTGAACGTTTGTTCACAACACCAATGATGATTTTCATCCACAGATGTCACCACAAGAACCGGAGTTCGCATCTTATCCCAATCGGATATGCTGTTTGTAAACATAACGATGAGGGAGTCATCAATCATGCATGTCACCAGCGAACCCGCTATTCTCTACTTTGGAACACCCGTTGTGGTGATTAGCACCGTCAACGAAGATGGCACGGTTAACCTCGCCCCGATGTCATCGGTTTTTTGGCTCGGTTGGCGTTGTATGCTTGGTCTGGGCGCACGCTCCAAGACTCCGCAGAATATGCTTCGAACGCGCGAATGTGTCTTGAATCTGCCTTCGGTCGATCAGGTCGCCGCAGTCAATCGCCTTGCCAAAACCACCGGAAGCAATCCCGTGCCAACGAATAAGCAGCAAAAAGGGTATCGCTATGAAGGGGATAAATTTGGTATTTCAGGTTTTACGCCAATCGCATCGGAAACGGTGGCTGCGCCGCGTGTGTTGGAATGTCCGGTGCAATTGGAAGCAGTAGTCGAAGGAACGCACTATCTCGCTGACGATGATCCAAACCAGCGCGGGAATATCGTTTGCCTCGAAGTGCGTATTCAGCGTGTCCATTTGGAAGAGTCAATCTTGATGAACGGTGATCCGAATCGTGTTGATCCCGACAAATGGCGACCGCTCATCATGAGCTTTCAAAAATTCTATGGCCTCGATTCGCATCAGGTTCACGACTCAACCTTGGCACAAATCCCCGAACACACCTATCGCAGTCCCGATGTTGACCGCGCCCGCTATCTAGCGCAGATTTAATTCATGCATCATGTAGACATAGACAATTTCAAATGTGTGACCCTCGCAAACGGTAACCTATCCCGACAGGTCAGAGCAGGCTTATGGTCTTTTACATATTAACGTGGTAATCAATAACATCATCTATCGAGCGAATTTTTGTAGGGCTGAGGCGTGCCTCAGCCGCTGACCAAATACCACACTAATTAGTAAATCGCCATTAGCCTGCTTCCTGTCGGAACATGGAGCCGGATGGCTTTAGCCCAATACAGTTGGGTTAAGGATTGTTTTGAAGTCCCTCTCTGCGAAGCGGGGAGGGATTTAGGGAGGGGATAATAGCGCCATACTTTCGTCTGGAAAGCTTATCCCTACCGTATTGGGCTTTAGCCTCTGGCGACCCGAAACAAAATGCTCAGATGAAGCGGGAAACACGAAATCCGATACCGTTGTTCCAGAGGATCGGATCACCCCTGCCGCGGATGCCGCAGCGGAAGAAGCCGTTATTGACGTTGAGCCAAGAGCCGCCGCGAAGCACACGCCTATTAGCCGGACTATTAACGTCATTGGTTTTATCTTCATAGTCGGTCAAGCACCACTCCCAGACATTGCCCGCCATGTCCACCACCCCAAACGGACTATCGCCATTTCCCTCATATTGGCGCACGGGTGTCGTGGCATTGCTATCGCAGGGTTTTACCGAATTATTGCAGCGTTTGCAATCCCAGTCATTCCCCCACGGATATGCGCGTCCATCGTCACCCTGCGCCGCGTACTGCCATTGATCTTCGGTTGGCAGCATGATTTTTTCCTCTGTCGTATCACTCAACCACAAGCAGAAGGCCACGGCTTCGTACCATGATACCGCGACCACAGGCTGCTCCGCACCGTTCCATTTGGCATCCGTCCAGTAACGGGGTTGAGTCCATTTATCTTTTTCACGCTGTGACCATCCAGCCTCCGTCCACCATTTTTTCTGACTATAACCGTCGGCTTCGATGAACTTGGCAAATTGAGCATTGGTAATAGGGTATTTAGCGATGCTGTAGCCCTTGCCGGGAATGTCCATCCATGCGAAGGGCGCTGGCATAAGGGATGTGGAGTTAGGTTTAGTAGAGGCAGGCTTAGTGGATGCGGGTTTAGTAGATAAAGCGATTCCGGCCTCATCGCAAATAGCACTAATCAGGTCATCAAGTCCCAAGCCCCGAAGTGTGAAGTCGATATATTGATCAGTGATGAGGCTCATAGGTAGCTCTGTTTTTTGAGCCATAACAGGAATAATCGGCTTGCGAACCACCCGTTTGGCATAGTGAATTTCACTGAGCATATAACTTTCGTCCTCGCCGTGTTTATGACGGTTGATGTCTGGCGAATAGAGCACGATCATATAATCGCAGCGGTCAATCTCGGTTTGAATTTGGAGTTCCCAACTGCGCCACGCTTTGAGCGATTTATCAACCCAAGCGGTGACATTCAGTAAGGCATTAAGCGCATCATTTAGTTGGAGTGCAATTTCGCGGGTATCTTTTTTGGCATAGGAGATAAAGAAATGTGGCATGAAATGCGATAATCCGGTGAATAGATCAATTCACTCTATTATTGCAGGGGATACGAATGGGCGCAAACCTTACAACGACTCCGATTGATTACCCAATATCGAGTTGCAAGGTCACTTCGCCGTCTTCATCAATATCTTCGGCTTTGCGGACGGCGGCTTTGACTGGCACAAGGTACAGGTCATCTTTGGGGAACAACGAAGTTTTAAAGGTGGTATTACCGATGCGAACGGTTACCGGAATCACACCCCAACCATAAGTCACCATGGTGGAGATTTCTTTAATGGCGGCGCTTTCCTCCGCCGGAATCGGTACGAAGTAAAAGGGCGAAGGGCCGCGCCAGAAGATGATTTTGCCCGTGAACTCGAAGCTCATGGATACATCAAATGCCTGATTATTATTCTTAGTGGGCATCGTCTGAATCACTCCGCTACTTTGAAACAGGTGTGCTAAAGGGATTATAATCCTAATATGCGGGTAACACTACTCTAAGATGGAGTGGTGTTAAAGTCCCTCTCCATGAAATGGGGAGGGATTTAGGGAGGGGAGCATATCACTACTCATCCCAACCACCCTTGACATTCCGCAGCTTTTTCTTCTCGCCGTGTTTGGTTTTATCGTCGCGGCGTTGGCGTTTTTGACCCAGTGGCACACGGGTTTTAAAGTGGGCTTTGGGGCGGATTTCGGCACGGCGCAGCAAATCCACCAGTTGATCCATCGCATCCTCACGGTTTTGAACCTGTGTCCGAAAGCGGCGGGCGATAATCACCAGAACACCTTCTTTGGTCATGCGGCTGCCTGCGATTTGCGTCAACCGATCTTTCACATGCTGCGGCAGTGATGGCGAATGCGCCACATCAAAACGCAGTTGCACCACCGTACTCACTTTGTTGACGTTTTGCCCACCCGGCCCTTCCGCCCGCACAAATGTCTCTTGAATTTCACGCTCGTCAATCGTCAGCGTGGGACTAATCTCAATCATTCTATCCTCATACTTCTTTTGATCTCATGCATTATGGAATACTGTCAGCATAAAGCCCTTTCAATTAAATAAATGTCTTAAAGCCCTCTCCCTTGTGTTGTGCGAAGCCTCCTGTGGATTGGGGGAGAGGGTTGGGTGAGGGGGTAGCCACAACCTATTTCTAAACCACTTCGCCCAAACTGCCAAGCCCTTTTCGTCCCATTTTCAAACCAACTTCTAACTGACAAATCAGACCTTTTGTTCTATACTAAGATTCTTGGTAAGCATATCGTCAATGGTTGCAACGATGACAAAATTATCGATTCTCAACTGCAACAACAGCATCAACAACATTTGCTCTACCGCCACATTAGACTCGGAACTCAGGACTTCCTGAATGGCAATCTTGGCGGCGGCAGTCCCTTTACCAACATTGCCGCAGTTCTAGCCGAGCTATCCGCCGAATCTGCACTAAAATTGCTTAAAAAGTTGTCAAATTCGCCAACTTTTGCCAATGTTTCGCCAATAACTTCTAACCTGCGGGGTCTTAGCTATCGACTTAACAAAAAAACGGTGAGCAACTGCCCACCGCTTTCTATAGACTAAGGACTAACAGCTATCGACTTCTTTAATCGCCCGCCGCGATCACCTGCGCCGGAACCTTGCCCGTGCCGCCGACCGCGTGATGTTCGCCCGTCCCAAACGGATCAAACTGGGCGGTCAGTTCTTCGCGGAACTGCTGCATATACAAGTTGTAGTAATGCCCGTGTTGGTGCATCAACTCGCTGTGACTGCCCATCTCACTGATGCCACCGTTCTCAATCACCAAGATACGGTCAGCGCGACGAATGGTGGACAAACGGTGCGCGATGATAAAGCTAGTGCTGTGTTTCATCAGCGTTTCCATACCGCGTTGGATCAGGGCTTCAGTCAACGTATCGACGCTCGAAGTGGCCTCATCCATCACGAAAATGTCGGGCTTCGCCAGCACAGCACGGGCAAGGCTAATCAACTGTTTCTGTCCGGTCGAGAGGAGGACACCGCCCTCACCGACCTGTTCTTCGTAACCTTTTTCGAGTTCCATGATAAAGTCGTGTGCGCCACCCAACTTCGCGGCTTCTTCGATCTCCGCGTCGGTCGCATCCAAGCGCCCATAGCGCAGGTTTTCACGGATGGTTCCGCTGAACAAGTGCGGAGTCTGGAGTACCACACCGATACGCGAGTGGATGCTCTCCAGCGTGTAGTCGGTATAGTCCTGCCCGTTGATCTTAATGGTGCCGGTCTTCGGTTCATAGAATCGGCAGATCAGATTGACGGTTGTACTCTTACCTCCACCTGTCGGCCCGACCAAGGCAATCGTCTCGCCTTCATGGACTTTTAAGCTGAAGTTCTTCAGCACAGGCTTTTCCGGCTGGTAGTAGAAGTTCACATTCTCGAACTCGATGTCACCACGCATCGAACCGGGATCAGTCGCACCCGGCTTATTCACAAGGTCGGCTTTGGTGTCCATCAACGAGAAGAAGCGCTCGGCACTCGCTACAGCCTGCTGCATTTCACTGTAGACACGCGCCAAGTCCTGCACCGGCCACATCATGAAGGTCACGTATGCGATGAAGGCCATCAACCCGCCGATGGTCATGTCACCCAGATTGACCTGCAAACCACCGTACCAGATAATCGCACCAATCGCGATAGCACTCAAGATTTGCACGGCTGGCAGGAACAACGCGCTCAACCATGCCGCACGGAAGGAACGCTTATACATTTCTTCCGCCAGTGTGTCGAACTCGGAGCGGTTGGCTTCTTCTCGACGCATGGCTTTCACCACGCGCACACCGGTGATGTTTTCATTGTAGGTTGCTGTGATCCGGCTGTTCAGTTTGCGCGATGCCCGGTATTCGACGAGGATTTTATCCTTGAACCACATCGCCACCCGCAGCAGAATAGGAACCATGACCAGTACGATCAACATGAGCTTCCAATTGATGGTCGCCATAAAAACCAGCGCCGTGATGATGTTCATCACTGCCCACGTCACATCCAACATACCCCATGTGACGAGGTCAGCCATACGTTCGGTGTCGGAGGTCACACGGGACATCAACCAGCCGACCGGCGTTTTATCAAAGTACGAGAAGGATAAGGTTTGCAGATGGTCAAAGACCTGCTTGCGTAAATCGTAGCGTACCTTCTGCCCCAAGCCACCTGCAAGATAGATGAAGCCAAACACCATGAGCGCGAACACAACAGCCATCACGCCATAAACTTCGAGCGTTTGAACCAAGGCGGTCGAATTGCGCGGGATGATGCCCTCATCCACAATGCGCTTGCTCAGAAAGGTAAAGAACCCTTCAAAGACCGAGACGACTAATGTACAAAATAGGAAACCCGCGACCCAACGCCAATGGGGGCGCACCGCACTAATAATACGGAACAGGGTGTTGGTATCTACTTTACTACCTGAGAAATCTTCTTCTTCAAACTGGAAGTCCGAGGACATCAGTCGCCTCCTTTTCCACTTCTTCTTCAATACGAGACTGTAAATCAAATATCTGGCGGTAAATACCCTGCACGCGCATCAATTCACTGTGCGTACCGCGCTGGACAATCCGCCCCTTATCAAACACCAGAATAAGATTAGCGTGCATCACCGTCTGGATGCGGTGGGCGATGATGAACGAAGTACGTCCCTTCATCAGCTTGAGCAATGCCTGCCGAATTTCGTCTTCCGTTTCGCTGTCCACTGATGAAGTTGCATCATCGAGGATCAGGATACGCGGGTTCTTGAGTAATGTACGGGCTAAGGCCACACGCTGTTTCTGTCCACCGGAAAGGGTGACACCGCGTTCACCAACCAGCGTGTTATAGCCGTCGGGGAAGGTCATAATCACATCATGGACAGCCGCCGCCTGCGCCGCCGCGATCACTTCTTCATCCGTGACCTTACGGCTCACACTGAAGGTGATGTTGTCACGGATACTGCGCGAGAACAAGAACGGTTCTTGTTCGACCACGCCCACCTGATTTCGCAGGTAGCCGCGTGGAATGTCCTTGAGTTCAATGCCATCAATGGTGATGCTGCCTGATGTGTAGTCATAGAAGCGCGGGATCAGGCTGATAAGCGATGTTTTACCAGAACCAGTCGAACCCAGTAGGGCAACGCTTTGCCCGGCCTTCACCGTCAGATCAATGTCGTATAGTACCGGCGTATCCGCGTTGTACTGGAAGTTCACATCTTTGAATTCCACATCACCGCGTAGATCACCATTCGGGACGTGAGTACCATCTATAAGCGATTCTTGTTCTTCACCGATGACCTGCATCATCCGCTTGTAGGAAACGATACCGGTAGACATATCAACCAGTAAACGCCCCAAGTTACGCATCGGGTTAATCAACTGACCGAGCAAGCTGACGTATGCCAGATATGAACCGACCGACATCGTACCGTTGATGACCAATGTCGCGCCGAAAAAGTAGCCACCGATAACTTGTCCAAAGACCAACATATCACTCAACGGCCAGAACAAGGCATGAAGCACCAAAAACTTCCGTCCGCGCTTGTAATGTTCGAAGTTTTGCACATCAAACTTTTCGCGCTCGTAATTCTGACGATTGAAGGCTTTCACCACTCGCACACCACTCAAGTTTTCTTGCAGCGTGGTTGAAACTCTGGCTTCTTGCTCCTGCAAATGTTCGTACAAGCGTGATATGCGCCCGAAGAAGAACAAGGACATCAGAGCAATTAAAGGCACAACGATAATTGACACCAAGGCCAACTGCACGTTCAAGAGCATGATCGCCAAGAAGTTGACAATAAACAGCAGTATGATACGTCCCACACCAATCGCCTGATCAGCGAAGAAGCGGCGGATAGCATCCAAATCGGAAGTTGCGCGTGAGAGCAATTCACCCGTTTGCATGTTGTCATGGTAGGTGAAGCTCAAGCGCTGGATATGGTCGTACATGGCATCACGCAGCCGCAGCGCCAAACCTTCGGCAGTCTTGGCTGCAAAACGCCCGCTCAAGAAGCTGAATAGACCTTGCCCACCCGCCAACAATACGAAGCCCAAGCCAACCAATGGCGCTAAACTGCCGACATTGGGTGTGGGCAGAATGTTATCGACAAAGTGGCGTATCAGCAGAAAAGACGACGTATTCATCAACGCCGAAATTGCCAGCATGATAACGGCGAGAAAATAATAGTGACGGAATCCGGTCATCATGCGCCAGAAACCACGAAATAGGTTTTTAGAGAGACTCTTGCGTATATCGTAATTATATGTTTGAACAGGTGGGGTCAAAGCACCCTCCACAGACAGCTAGACACCCTCGGCGGGTATGCGCCCAGAGTTATTTCGGCCTTAACTTGAAAAGGTTTGGACGACGGGATTATTAACCAGAGTAGTTGGGTTTAACCGGGAGTCACAATCATCAATCTAACCAGCCTTTCGTCTATATGTCAATGCGGGTGGACTTACAGTTGACTTACACTCAATCACAAAAGACTGGTCTACCACAATTTCGAGGGTTCACAGAAGATCATAGCAGATCATTCAATCCTCGTCAAGCACATGTTTTCTATCCATATCAATTATAACGTTGCATGCATCCAGTTTGTTCATTCTGAGCATACAACGCAAACCGCCCAATCGACATCAGACCAAAGTAGGAGTTGTTAGAGTGGTCAATAGGACAGGTTGTTTATACCGGAATTATGCGCTGCTTTGGAGGCTTGCTGAGTTCGTAAAATAAGATGCCAAAGATCAAGAACGGCAGCGCCCAGATAAAGCCAATCAGCACAGTAGCGACCACGCCAATTTGCGTGACAGCCATTACATAAAGATACAAAGTCATGCAGCAGCCAATTGCCGCACCGCTGGCTATCGTCAAAAGGCCACCGACCCGCCCCCAATATAGCGCTATAATCATACTCACGGTCGCCAGCACCAATGCAATGACAAACGGAACAGCTTCTGCATATACATTATAGAAAGGCGTTAGGATGAGGCTCAATATTGAGATGAGCAAATAGATTATTAGTCCGCCGAAAATTCTCACAACCCATTGTATTCGTTTTCTTCGGCGCAAGGGCTGAGAAAGCTGCTTATAAATTTGCCAATGCGCTTGGCATATATTAAGTGGTAAATCGCACAATTCTCGACCTACCACGACAACCAGCCCTAAAAAATCGGCGGAATGGTGCAGCATCACGCTAAAATTGTCTAACATTTCATCGAAAAAAATTGTCCGAAAAGCTGCTGGATAAAAGTGTAAGAGAGCGGCGTAAATATATGTGAGTAGCCTTTCAATCTTCATTCGTCGACCACGTATCTTTACATCCACTTGCATCTTGTTAGTCGGGTTTTTCCATTTCATCCGTGTGTCTCCTCAAGGTGCATCCGCGCGGATGCAAGTACACTTTCCAGTCGTAAAATTTCAGCATCCATGACACTGTGTCCATAAGCTGTCAAAGCATAATCCTTACGCGGACGGCCTGTATCTGCTGGCTGATTGCTGTCGATTTGCTCAATCCAGTTTTGTTCCAATAAACGACTGATTGCGCCATAGAGTGTTCCTGTGCTGAATCTAATACGCCCATTACTTAAAGCTTCTACATCTTTCAATATTGCATACCCATGTTTCGGTTTCCGAGAAATGCTAAGAAGTATAAAAAATGTCGCTTCAGTTAATGGAAGCCCGTTTACTTTGCTGGTTTGTTTTTCGCTCATTTTGTGCAATATCATCTCGTCGTCTAATTTGGTGGGTTACGCAGATTAAGTAATCAATAAGTAAAATTGGTTCACTGAAATCTTAACGACATGTCGTTGTACGACATATCGTACAACGACATATATATTCTCGTCAATGACGATTTTCACAAACACTCGATTTCAACCTTTTCCTTTTGAGCCTTAGCCGATACGCTTGCCTGATTAAATGAGGATTATCAATCATGCTCCCAGCTATAATCAGCACCTTCGGACTCGCCTTCTTCTACTTCATCGCCGCTATTCCGGCAGGCGCGGCCTTGCAATTACCCATATGGATTGCTGCGCTGACCGCCGGAGTCAGCTATGCGGTAGGTGTGATCGTCGTGGTACTCATCGGTGCACCCTTGCGGGAACGGTTGGCGAAGCGCTTCAACATCAGCACGACCCATGACCCCAACAAGCTCATCTGGCGGGTGTGGGATCGCTACGGATTAATTGGTTTATCGCTGTTGGCTCCGGTCACGCTGGGCGCACAAATCGGGGCGTTGATCGGATTATCATTGGGGGTTAAGCCGCGTTCGCTGGTGATCGGTATGGCTTTGGGTATCGTGCCGTGGTGCGTGATAATCGGTGTGGCAGTCGCGCTCGGCTTACAGGTGGTGCGCTCGGCCTAAATTGATTCGCTCTACCTACAAAATCCCCTTATATTGGAAGGTACACTTGCAATTTACGGAATGTTATTCTGGGGGATCGGGTCATGCTAAAGCGAATTTTCCTCACGGTATTTAGTTTTTTGTGTACGGTTGCCATCGTTCACGCACAAGCGATTGAGTGTTCGGCTGTAGTCGAAACAGCTTTGAAGTCGGTTTCTGAGGTGTGTTCACCGATGAACCGCAACGCCGCCTGTTATGGCGCGAAGACGGTTGACAGCGTCACCTTTGATAGTCCGCGTCCGGCGAACTTTTTCACGCTTCCGGGTGATCATTCCGACCTACTGAAGCTGCGTGAAATCCATCCACAACCGCTGGATGCAAGCGACAACAGCTTTGGTGTGGCGCTGCTGAATGTGCAGGCCAATGTGCCGAATACGCTGCCCGGTCAAGCGGTGGTTTTCATGTTGATGGGCGATGCTAAACTGACCAACGAAGTGCCAGTTGATAGTAAGCAGCAAACCGCTTTCCAATCCTTCTACTTCTTGCCCAGCCCCGGTAAAAAAGATTGCTACGAAGCGGAGCCGACCCTGACTATCCAAACCCCCGGCAATATCACCGTCAACTTCATGTTTAATGGCGTGGATACCGAGTTTAGCCCCGGCACACTGCTGACGATTACGCCTTCGGTTTGCACTATACATCGCGGCAATATTATTCAACGTGTAGGGACAGATCAGGTTGCGCTGTTGTCGAACCAAACGGTGGATATCAAGATTGAATCGGATGGGAAAGTGGTTGTGAACGACTTGCGTGACATCAGCCAAAACGAGTACCAGCGGGGGTTACAACTGCAAACCACCTTGAATAAGCTGGCGGTCGCTAATGGTTGGGCAGAACAACTGATTACCCCGCCCCGTGCTTATGGCGAAGAACCGGGAAGCACCAGCGCTCTCCTAACTGATGTGCCTGCGGCGACAGTCGTTCCCGTTGCAACCACCATTCCGGCTAGCCAAGCAACCTGTATTGCACAACATACGGTTTTGCGCGGCGAAACTCTTCGTATCATCGCCCTGCGCTTTCGCACAACTATTCAGGCAATTGTGAACGCCAACAACATCACCAATCCGAACCTGATTCTACCGGGGCAAATCTTGTGCATTCCCGGCTAAGATGTAAGTTCGCAAATATTTCAGTTATGTGAGAGCAACCTAAGAATTTGTTCTCGCGTAACCGAATAATCTGGATTATCTCGTTACATTTAATGTCGGTAGCAATCCAATTGGCGATTAGATAACGATACAGAATTAGTGCAATGTAGCGAGGTAAGATTATCATGTCCCGAACACGCATCATCCTAGGCATCGTCGTAATTGGCATCGTCGGCTTCATCATCCTTCAGGTCATACCCGCTGGCAGTATTTTCGCCGATTTTGCCGCTCCCGGTAACCCGCCCGTTACCTATACCATCAATTGGGACTCACCACAAACCGAAAAACTGGCGCGTTCAGCTTGTTTCGACTGCCATAGCAACGAAACCCGCTATCCTTGGTATTCGAATATAGCGCCTGTGTCATGGTTGGTTAACCACGACATCAACGAGGGACGGCGCAAGATGAATTTCTCTGAAGGGACGCATTTGTTCTCGGACGAGATGGAAAAGAACATCGAAAACGGCGAAATGCCGAAATCTGTTTATCTACCTTTACATCCTGAAGCGAATTTGACTGCCGAGCAAAAGAAGCAGTTGATCGACGGTTTAATCGCAACCTTTGGCGAGGATGATTTTAATGGATAACGCATTAGGAAAGCGTATTCAGTCTGCGCGTGGTTTCTAATCAACCATTATCAGCACTTTAGCCATCATACTTTGTTACATTTGTCACATGTGCGAGTTTGCCTAGCTATGCAATAGTACAAAGTGAAAGTAATGTAATGAGGCTAAATCACTATGTCACATCGTATCCGAAATATAATTTTTGCTATTGTTGGGATAGGCGTAATCGGCTTTGTTGTTTTGCAAATCATTCCTGCGGGTAGTGTCAACGCTAAATTCACTGCGGCGGGAAATCCCCCTGTCACAACCACCATCAAATGGGACTCCCCACAGACTGAACAGCTCGCACGGTCGGCCTGTTTTGACTGCCACAGCAACGAGACCCGCAGCATGTGGTATTCCAATATTGCTCCAGTAGCTTGGCTGGTCAACAAGGATATTAATGAAGGACGGCAGAAGCTCAATTACTCCACCGGAAGACATATTGAAGGGGACGAGATGATCGAACAAATCCAAAAAGGAACGATGCCCCCTGCCATTTATTTACCTATGCATTCCGAAGCTAACTTGACTGCCGCACAAAAGCAACAGCTTATGGATGGTTTCCAAGCCACCTTTGGTGGGTAAGATAAACCGTGCTCACAATTGGTAGAGTATAGGAGTTGATTTCTAAACCTACTTTCTTAAATGTAAGGTTCAAGCCCGCTTTCAATGAGATCAGGCTGATTGATTTCAGCGCCAAATAAGGCCTCTTGCAGCAAGAATGTACCTGCATAAAATTGTGCGCGTGGAAGCATGGCTTCTAACTCAGGATAGCGGCTGAACATCCGACGCGCAAAGGTTTCACCACGTCCGCGCCAGCCGTAAACCGCCGCGAGATCAACTGCGGCATCACCTAACCCTGCCGAGCCAAAATCAATTACCCCTGTGAAAGATTGGCTTGTGTCGTTAAACAAAATATTACCCGTACCGAAATCGCCATGATGTAAAACAGGCGTGTAATCAAAATGGTGATGATCCGCCAAGTAAGGCTCAAAGTGATTGATGACCTGTTCGCGTCCAGACAGGCTCATGAGTGGGAATAATTTTTCGCGGATACGTTGATACATGTCCCGCCAATATTCGCGACCATTATTCTCCCCCATTTTTACGGGTAATTGATCGGTTGAAATGGTGTGAAGCGCCTTCAAAAAATCAGCCAATTGATCGGCTAGGCGCTGACAGGTCGCATCATCATAACGAGATTCCAAGCCATAAATATCGACGGTTTCACCCGCAAGCATGGGATAGCCAACAAACGATTTCTTGAAATTGGATGAGTCTAAGTGGGCATAAACAGGATTGGGTGTTGGCAGAGGCAGATTACCCTGAATGGCTTGTAAGATGAGGGTTTCGTCCGCGAGGGTTGCGAAGGCTTCAAGGTAGCGCGGAAAGCGGAATAAAAGCGAACCATTCACAATTAGAATGTCATTGTATTGACCACCGACGCGAAACTCGGCACTATAAATATCGAGGTTGGGATAAACCTCACTAATAGACTCGATACACTGTTCGCGCTGACTCATACCATGTATCCCTGCATAATCCCAACTAACTGACGAGCGCGATGCTGGAAGGTGTGTTCTTTGAGTACGCGTTCCCGTGCTGCCGTGCCGATGGCTTGGCGTTCGGTGTCATGAGCGAGTAGATAACGATAGCGGTCAATGGCTTCTTCGCGCGAGTTCACCACGAACAATTCTTTGCCCGGTTCGAACCACTCCTCGATACCCAAATAGGGGTTAGATACGATGCAGCAGCCCATACTGGAGAGTTCAAATGGGCGTGACGAGGACGAGCCGTAAACGCTGGCATGGGCTTGGCGCGTGATGCACAAGTTGATCTTGCTGCGGCAGGCATATTCACGGAGTTTGCTAAAACTCATATAAGGCAGCAGTTCAGTACGTCCTAAGTCGCCCAATTTGGTTCCACGCGCCGCGAAATGGGCTTCGGCCATCTGGCGTGACGGATCGGCTAGCATATCCTCGACCCACTGTTGACGATACTCCCGTCCATGCCCGTAAAACAAGACATCAATATCCTGTAAAGGGACATTAATCGGGCTAAACACATCAGGATCAGCACCGTAGTAAACGGTATGCACTGCTTTAGCACCGAGCTTTTTGAGCGCATCCTCACCGCCCTTACTGTTGCTAATCACAGCCGTGTATTCAGCAGGATCAGCACCTTGATAAATACGGAAGCCGCTGGCAAAGCCACTCATGCTGGGCAGGCTGGCAGGCACATCACCATCGTAATAAAACACGGGTTTGTGATGCTTACGCTGGATTTCGGAGGCAATACCCACTAGATGATTCATGGGTGCGGTCAAGATTAGCACCGCGTCGATGTCAGGTTGCTTTGTGAGGAGGCGGTCAAGATGCCGCGCCCAAATTGGTGTGATAAAGGTTTGGACGGTTTGACGCACTACTTTATCGGATGTGGTTTCGGCATCTGGCGATTGGCTGGTTGGCGGTGAGGATACGGCAGGCCGTGTCCCTACAGGTAATTTTCGCGAGGCATCGCGCAGCAGCTTGAAAGTGTCTCCTTGCCGCTGTGCTGGATTGGGAACGGCTTGCCACCACAAGGACTCAATGGCTGGCCCTTGATAGGGTGTGGCGATGACATCCACACCAATTTCATAAAAGGCTTTTAAGAGCTGCCACCACGCGGGTGTGGCGCTAAAGGGCTGCGTTAAATCAAGCGATGCACAAACGACAAGTAGTTTCATAGGTTGGTTATCAGATTAGGTAATTAGTAGAGGGAGTATAAAGTTAAAGGCTCAAAGGTGGTAGTCTCGGTCGGATTTCAGTCATTTCTTTACGTTTGCGTAGGGTAAGCGTCAGATCGTAGGCTTCGCGTCAGCCGCGCATAGATCACGCATGGAGTCTGCATCAGCCACGCAACCAGTAACCCACTCCCCTCCTGCCGTATTGTAGAGACATCAACAACGAACGAGCAAATTACAGGAGACAAAATCATGCATAAGATTATCGGAATATTGATGCTGGTGATGGTCGTGGTGAGTGCGGGGATTATGGCAGTAGGCGCACAGGATGACGCAACAGCCGTGCTGCGGGATGCCTGCCCATTTACAGAAGGCGCGTATTACAAAGCGGGTTTGTTCCCTCGTTATGAATATCGCAACAAGCGTTTGGTCTTGGTCAGTTGGAACACGGGTAAGACTGTGCAAGAAGTTGAAACATCATTGGATGCCTCACACTTGAACGTGATGAACTGGTCGCCGGATTGCCACTATATGGCTGCTGCGCTCGGTGAATTTGGGAGTACCGACACCGTTATTTGGGATGTCACCAGCGGTCAACGTGTAGGTTCATTCGCGAACGCCGGTCTGCGCTGGAGTCCCGACAGCCAACAGGCGATTGTCAGCAACAAAGATGGTTTAGCACTCTGGACGGTCGTGCAAAACAAGTCGATTAAGTTGACGGACTTCCGTGGTGATGACTACACCAGCCGTTGGGACGCGGAACATGGCGAAGTCTGGTTACTGGCTACCAGCTATTACTACTCGGCTGACGGTGTGACCGTTTACAGCCGTTCGACTGGCGAAAAGGTTGGTTACTACGACAACCCCGCTGGAAAGAGTGCCCAAATCGGTTTCACGCTGTCAGCCGATGGCCGCCGTGTGATTGTCTACACCGTGCGTTTACAAAATGAAAGTGGTGCAGGTGTCACCGTCTGGGAACGCGGTACCACAAACAATGTGCAAGTGGATGCCAACACCGATGCAACCAGCTATGTCGAACGCATCGCCCTCAGCCCCGACGCTCATTATTTGGTCATCGGTGGCAACAACCTGCGAGTGTGGGATTTACAAAACCTGCCCGAAAAGCTGAACGACCGTGACCCGATGGTTTACGCGGCCTCATCAGCCAAGATCACCAACGTGCGCTTCCTGAACGGGAATGTGGTCGAAGCCACCAGCAGCGAAGGTCAAGCCCAATGGGATGTAGCAACGGGTAATCTGATCACCAACATCGTCAGCCGCTAGAGATACTCATATTACCCATAAGCGCATCCATCTGGGTGCGCTTATTGATTCCAGTTATAAAGCGAAAATCGTTATAATAAATATGTCAGTCGTTAGTGGAGGATAACTCATGGATAAGCCCTTACTCGAAAATGAAATTATGGATGTGCTGCATCGCTTGAAGCCTGAAGAACAACAACAAGTACTCGATTTTGCACGTAATCTA
>JBBQLX010000107.1:0-22216 GCA_038328375.1 Aggregatilineales bacterium
TCTAGAAGCGTGGGATGAAGCCAGCGCTTGCCACGACAGCCAACTGGGTGGAGGTATGCCGCGCTTGCCAATGTGGTTCCGTAAAAATTTCATGAGCAAGCAGAGTTTTACGCGAATACATCCCGCACCGGCTCGCAATCACAGTGATGAACACGAACTCTTTGACGGGGTGAAGTTAGATTAGCCTATGGCAAGTGCCGAAGCCGATTCCCGCATTGACCGTTTAATAGATGCCATCGAACTGGTCAAAACCGATCACCGCCGCGAAGCCATCAACATCCTGCGCGAATTGATTCGCGAAGATAATGATTTCGAAGATGCGTGGTTGTGGATGAGTGTGGCGGTTGAGTCGCTTGACCAGAGTTCGCTTTGCTTGGACAACGTTTTGCGTGTGAATCCCGGTAATTTCAATGCGGCAAGTGCGCTTCATCGTATCCGTAGCCCTGAAATGGAAATGGAAAAGCGGCGTGGGCGCATCCGTATCTACCGTGATTTAGCCTTCGCAGCCATGTGGATGCTGGTGATCGTATTGCTTTATACGCTCTTATTTACGTTCCTGAACGTAGGGGCGTAGGCAGTGGCGCATAATGTAAGCCGACAATCCGCTGACCATCCGGTCCTTGAATCCAACCAATGAAATCGCGGTAGACGTTTTGCGGCTCCGTCATACCAATGATGTAAAGGTTGGAGCGCAGCGGATAGGTGTTGTCGTAAACAGTTGTCGGAGTCGGGCGGATGCCATCAATCGCAAGTGCTTTCACACTCGCATCCAGATAACTCATCGAGACGTAACCAATGCTGCCGGGCATAGCTGACACACTGCTCACCATCGCAGCGCTGGATGGGGCGATTTGCGCCGATTGTGTAGTCAACCGTTCACCCAGCAATAACTTCTCAAACTCGGCACGGGTACTGCTGCCATCTTCACGACTGAGTATCGTTATGGGTGTGTCATAGCCACCGACTTCGCTCCAGCGGGCAACATGCCCTAAATAGACACTTCGAAGCTGCTCACTGGTCAAGCTGCCCACCGGATTTTTCGGATGCGTAATCAGCGCGATTCCATCCTGACCAATCGGCCAAGCCAGCATTGAAGTATCATCCGGCAGGTGATTAGCAAGCAGATAACCCTCTTTGCTCTGATTAAACTCGTCCAGCATCGTTTGGAAGTTGCCGGTGGTTGTCTCAAAACTGACGTTTGGATGCGTTTCGGCGTAATAGCTGGTGAGATCGTTAAGTAAAGGAATCGTGGCGGTGGTGGCATATAAATGCAGCGTTACCGCGCCGTGAGTTGGCGTAGAAGCGGGCGCGACTGGCGAGCTACAGCTTACCAGCGCGAATGTCACCATGACGAGAGTATGCTTGGGCCGCCACATACGGTCATTTTACTCCGATTGCATTTCGGTATCGTCCCATAAATTCGTCGGTATAGTCTTGTAAATCGCCATTGATGATCGCTTCTCGCATGGCCTCCATGTGCCGGATGAGGAAGCGGATATTGTGAATACTCAGTAGATAAGCCCCAAGAATTTCCTCAGCGCGTACAAGATGACGAATATACGCGCGAGTAAAATTTTTGCAGCAGTAACAATCGCAATCCGGGTCAACGGGTGAATGATCGGTGGTATGTATCACATTTCGCATATTCACGCGCCCTGTTGGAGTAAAAGCCGCACCATGACGTGCCAGTCGTGTAGGAATAACGCAGTCGAAAATATCCACACCAAGTGCAACGCTGTTTGCCAGATCATCCGGTTCACCGACACCCATTAGGTAGCGCGGCTTGTCTTGCGGCAGCAGCGGCTCAGTAAAACCTAGTGCAGTGTACATTTCAGATTTTGTTTCGCCAACAGCCAGTCCGCCAATCGCGTAACCGGGGAAGTTGAGATCACTCAAAAACGCTGCTGACTGCGTCCGTAAATCTTCAAAGATACCACCTTGAACAATACCAAATAATGCTTGCTGGTCGTCAGACGGATGTGCTTCACGGCAGCGGACAGCCCATCGGCTCGTGCGTTCAACTGCCCGTTCAACCACGTCGCGATCTTTGGGAGTAGGGCATTGGTCAAAACACATGATGATGTCTGCGCCCAGATTTTGTTGGATTTCCATCGAACGTTCGGGAGTTAGTCGGTGCTTGCTGCCATCCAGATGGCTGCGGAACGTCACGCCGTCATCATCAATCTTGTTGATTTTCGCCAGACTAAAGACTTGGAAGCCGCCCGAGTCGGTGAGCATCGGCCCCGACCATTGCATAAATTGGTGCAGGCCACCCATCTCGCGCACTAATTCAGAAGTAGGGCGCAAGTTGAGGTGATAAGTATTGGCTAAAACCAATGAGGCTTTCAGTTCATGTAAGTCGCGGGGCGGAACGGCTTTGACCGTTGCTTGTGTACCGACCGGAGCGAAAACCGGAGTCGGAATATCGCCGTGTGGAGTATGCAATATTCCAGCACGAGCGCGGCCTTGCGTCTTAATTATTTCAAACTCGAATGACATTTAAGTATGTTTCCTTTAAAGACCATGCTATTATAACATATGAGCCTAAAGTGAAATCTTTCCCGGTCAGGAAACTGAATTTTGATAAGCCTCTACGACATTCTTGAGTCTTCAAACGGTCAACTATTTGGTGAAGCGGCAGCCCACCTATTCACAAATTTTTGTTTTGATCCGCGTCATGCCACAGAGTCGCAGTTATTTGTGGCGCTCAAAACAGAACGCGGTGATACACACCAGTTTATGCGCGAAGCGGTAGACCACGGCGTAACTGGCATCTTATGTACGCATCCACCGGATTTTGATACGCAGGAAATTTCAGTTATCTTGGTGCGCGATACCGAAGCGGCCTTGATGAGCTGGACGCGCTATATGCTGCATAAAGTGGGTACGCAGGTCATCTGTGTCGCAGGCACAGCCGGTAAGTCGCTGGCGGTCGAGGCCATCAGCCGTGTGCTTTCCTCTCAATATAGTGTTTTGCACAGCACTGATAATGACCTTCCGGGACGTTTAGCCCTGCCTGCCACTTTAGCCTCCTTAACCCCTGAACATCAATTTGTAGTATTAGAACTCAATGTTACCCGCCCCGGTATGATGAGTGAAGTGGTACAGGTGGTACAACCCGATGTGGTGGTATTGCCCAGCCTCGGTTCGGGCATTGGTGACGGCTTTGCTAGTCTTGACGAGGTTGTGGCTGAAAATCGGCTGCTTTTGGATCGCTTATCACCGACAAGTTTGGCTGTGCTAAATGCAGATGATGAGTCGTCGACTATGTTGATTGGGGCGACCCGCGCTCGCGCCTTAACCTTCGGCGTGGAGAGTTTTGGCGCGGATGTCATTGCCTATAATGTACTAAACAGCATCGATAAAACAGGCTTCGATTTGCGCTACGGGGCGGAACGCCATGTCGGGCGCTGGATACCGTGGCTGGGAAAGCATCAACTTGGAGTAGCATTAGCAGGGTTGTGTGTCGGCCTTCATTATGACGTGTCACTCGATGAAGGCTTGCGGACGCTAATTGATTTGCCCTATTTGCCGGGACGTATGAATCCGCTAAATGGCATCCAAAACAGCCTTATTATTGATGACACCCACTCTGCAACTCCTCAATCGATGCTTGCAGCGCTGGATTGGCTGCAAACCATCAAAGCTCAACTCTCAACTGATGTGCCACAGCGCTTGTTTTTCGTAATGGGTGATATGGATAACCTCGGTACTCAGGTTGGGCAGGCTCATCGCATGATCGGGCAGCGCGCTGCCGAAGTGGTTGATGTATTCATCACTGAAGGTACAGAAGCGGCCTTGGCGGGTCGTGCCGCGCTCGATAGCAGTATGCATCCGCGTCAGGTGACGATGACCTACAGTATTCAAGATGCTGTGCAAGCCATCCGTGATCGTTACTCCTTGAGTGAACATGATATTGTCCTTGTAACAGGCGGCAAGACAGCGCGTATGGAACTGGTCGTCAATGCCTTATTAAAAGACGAACAGGATCAGAGCCAACTCACACGTCAGGATGCGCTGAGCGAAACCGCTGTTTTGGCGCAGCCATCCCAGTTGAATTGGGTGTCTCTGGACTTGGACGCGCTCGCGACCAATGTGCGCGGCATGAAAAACTTAGTTGGTGACTCGGTGACATTGATGGCGGTAGTCAAAGCCGATGCTTACGGTCATGGGGCAGTCGCTGTAGCCCGTACCGCGCTATTAAATGGTGCAGAGTATTTGGCAGTTAGTTCGGTGACGGAAGCGCTAGAATTGCGCGAAGCCGGATTGGATGCGCCGATTTTAGTGTTGAATTACACACCACTGAGTGCCATACGACAGGCCATTCGCCAACGATTGACCATCACCATTTATGATCTGGATATGGCGCGTACCTTCGACCGTGCCGCCCGCGAATTGGGCGAACGTTTGTCGGTGCATGTCAAGATTGATACGGGTATGGGGCGTTTGGGTGTCATGCCCAAAGATGCCATGAATCTCTTCCGCCATATTTTGAATCTCAAATCACTCGATGTAGAAGGGGTATTCACCCATTTTGCGTCAGCCGATGAAGATGCGGATTACACGGCTTTCCAACTCAAAACATTTAAAGATTTGCTCAAACCCTTGCGGGCTTCAGGTTTTACGTTTCGTTACACCCATGCGGCTAACTCCGCCGCAACATTAGCCTCTAAAGAGAACCACTTCAATATGGTGCGGGTAGGGCTGGCGATGTACGGTTTGATCCCATCCCCGATCATCCTTTTGCCGCCGGAGTTTCGCCCCGTATTATCATGGAAAACGGTTGTGGCGCAGGTCAAAACTTTGCCACCTAATCATCCAGTCGGATACGGTCGAACCTATTACACCCAAGCTGAAGAACGCATCGCTATTTTACCCGTTGGCTTTGCCGATGGCTTCCGCCGTGCGCCTAACAACTGGCGTGAAGTGTTGGTACACGGGCAGCGCGCATCAGTTATCGGGCGTGTGAGCATGGAAAAGACCGCCATCAATGTGACATCTATCCCCGGTGTTAGTGTGGGGGATGAAGTTGTTCTATTAGGTCAACAGGGCGACGAACACCTGACCGCTGAGGCCATTGCCAAGCAGCTCGGCACCAGTAACTACGAAGTGGTGACCAGCATCTTACCCCGTATTCCTCGCCATTAATCACGCACCCATTCGGCTGGTCATGTCATTGACGATCAGCCCAACATCTGTGCCATAAGCATAAGTGGCGACCAGCTTACCACTTGCATCAATCAGAAACGGATTGGGTGTGTGTGAAATGGCGTAAGCGATGCCTGATGTACTATCTTCTTTGGGTACTTCCACAAACTCTAAATCATAATCCGTTTTGATATTTTCAAAGACCTTCACGTCGCCAACCAGCCCCGTAATAGTGGGATCGAAGCGTTTGAGATAATCCCCGATGACCACTGCGCTATCCCGTTTGGGATCAACACTGATGAATAAGAAGGCTACTTTGTCGGCCTTATCACCGAGCTTTTGCCGGATTTGCTTGAATTGAAGCAGCGTCACCGGACATACATCCTCACAGTTGGTAAAGCCGAAGAACATCAGCACCATTTTGCCACGATAATCGCTCAGGCTAACCGGTTTTTCCGTTTGGTTAATCAGCGTAAAATCCTGCACTTGTTTTGGTGGATTAACCACCTGTACCCCATCAAAATTATGTGATAAATCTACTATAGGTGTCGCGGTATTGCGTGGACGGTTCGTCAGAGCAAAGATGACTACGAATGTAGCCACAATGCCGACCAGTAACGTGCCAAGCAGTACGAGACGTGAATTTGTAGGAGGGGGTTGCTGTGAGGTACTATCAGACATCTTCGTTACCTTTTGCGCTCGATGGACTTCAGCGACCGTATCTTAACCTGTATCTGTGAATATTGGCTGAGAAAAATCACTTTTTTAATTTTGATTAGATGTTATACTCCTTTTTTTAGCGTTTGTGAATATTGGAGCAATCTGATATGCGAAATTTCCAACTGCTCGATGTGGTAACGTTTGACAATCACGTAGGTTCGATTCAATTTACGAGTGAAGAACCGCTTATCGCTAAGCCTGTTGTCACCGTCCAGCGTGAGGGCGGCTATGTCGCCTTTTCAGCCAGTTATGGCCCATTTGAAATTGCCGTTCGCCCCCGTTTTCAAGAACTTTCGCGGGTGTTGGGTCGTTTGAACGCGGTGGAAGGTTTACAAACCACCCGTCAAGTCGGCACGGCACAGGCTTTTCTAGCGGTTGGTCTAAAACCGGATGGCTTGCTCTTGCTGCGTCCCACAGTGGTTGGTGATGCCACCGGGCATATTGGCATCAACTTGGCCTTGAGCAGCGCGGCACGGCAGGCTTTTTTCGAATGGCTTCCGGCTGGTACAGAATAGCAAAATTATTCTCTACATCTGTGTGTAGCCTTCTTTAGGAGCTCAGTTCAATTGCCTTTGCCGAGACTGGCGACTGATAGCTGGTGACTACTTGCCTCTTGCAACTTGTAACTTCTGACTCCCTTTGTGTTGCGTATCGCTTGTGCCTTCGGTACAATGAAGTCCGATATTTAAATAACCAGCCTGTGAAGAGAGTTCCTGTACTTAAAGGAACACCGAAGGGGCAAATGACCGGGTGATGCTAGCCCGGTGATGAAACTCTCAGGTTCAAGGATTCGCGGGTTGATCTCTCTGGAAGTATTCTGACAGAGCGTACAGCAATCATGGCTGTGCGCTCTTTTTCTTCATAATTGAGGAGACTCTAAACATGGCTGAAATAAAAACCCCGTCCGATTTGAAATATACTAAGAACGACGAATGGGTGAAGCTCGACGGCGACACCGCCACTATTGGCATCAGTGATTACGCCCAAGATGCCCTCAACGATATTGTCTACGTAGAATATCCCGATGTGGGCGCGACACTCAAGCAAGGTGCGACCTTTGGCGTGGTCGAGTCGGTCAAGGCGGCCTCGGATGTGTTCATGCCCATCGGTGGCACCATCACCGAAGTCAATAAGTCATTGGAAGACAACCCCGAAACTATCAACACCGATCCTTACGAAAAAGGCTGGCTCATCAAAATAAAGGTTGCGGATGCTGCCGAAGCCAATAGCTTGATGCACTCTGCTGCCTACATCGAGTTCTGCAAAAATCGTTAACCGTCCCGTTTTAAATGCCGTCTACTGGATAGTATAGGAAGACCATGAGTTATATACCGCATACCGACCTCGAACGGCAGCAGATGTTGGCTGCCATTGGCGTGACGACCATCGAAGACCTTTTCGAAGCGGTCCCGTCCAGCCACCGCTTCCCCACACTGGATTTGCCCAAACCGTTGAGCGAAATGGAAGTCACTGCTGAACTCTCCGCGCTGGCGGATGCTAACGAACATGCCGCCGATTTTGCCATTTTTCGTGGGGCAGGAGCATACCACCATTTCATCCCTTCTGCCATCAGCCACCTTGTGCTGCGCGGCGAATTCCTGACGGCTTACACCCCGTACCAACCGGAAGTCAGCCAAGGCACACTCCAAGCCATCTACGAATACCAGAGCATGATGTGCGCCTTGACCGGCATGGATGCTGCCAACGCCAGCCATTATGATGGCGCGACCAGCTTGGCAGAAGCCGTGACCGTGGCGTTGGAAGTTGGGCGGCACAAGCGCAATAAGATCATCCTTAGTCCTGCCATTAATCCGCAGTATCGCGCGGTTGTTCGTACCTATCATCAAGGCAACAACACCAAGATTGTGGGCGATAGTGGACGTGCTGATATTGCTGACCTCATCGAAATGTTAGACGAAAACACAGCGATGGTTGCGGTATCCTATCCTAATTTCTTTGGTCAAATTGATGATCTTACGCATCTGGCTGAACGAGTACATCAAGCTGGAGCGCTGCTGGTCATGGTCGTCAATCCAACGGCTCTCGGTTTGTTGAAGTCTCCCGGTGAACTCGGTGCGGATATCGTCGTCGGTGAAGGCCAGCCGTTGGGCATTCCCATGAGTTTCGGTGGTCCGTATCTCGGCTTCTTCGCCATCCGCACTGAATATGTCCGTAAGATTGCCGGACGCATCATTGGCGAAACAGTGGATAAAGAAGGCCGTCGTGCTTATGTCATGACCTTGCGCCCCCGTGAGCAGGATATTCGCCGCGAAAAGGCCACCAGTAACATCTGCACCAATCAGGGTTTGATGTCCTTGACCGCTTGTATCTACATGTCGCTGATGGGCAAATATGGGATGCGGAAAGTCGCGGAACTTTGCTATCACAAGGCGCATTATGCTGCCAAACAAATCAGCGATCTCAAGGGTTTTGTGGTCGATATGAGTAAGCCTTTCTTTCACGAGTTTGTGGTCAAATGTCCGCAACCAGTCGCCGTTATCAATGATAAGCTGATCGAGAAGGGTATCATCGGCGGTTATGACTTGGGCATTGATTATCCGCACCTCAAAGATCACATGCTGATTTGCGTAACCGAAACAAACACCAAAGACGAAATTGACGCGCTGGTTGAAGGCTTAAAGGAAGTGACAGCATGACCGAACCTCTCATTTATGACCTCGGCGCAGCCGGACGGCAGGGCGTGTTATTGCCCGATTGTGATGTGCCGGAATCGCCATTGCCAGCCGACTTGATACGTGCTGAATTGGACTTCCCCGAAGTCAGCGAATTGCAGGTCGTGCGTCATTTCACACGTCTGAGCAACCTGAACTTTTCGATTGATAAAGGTTTCTATCCGTTGGGGTCATGCACCATGAAGTACAACCCCAAGCTTAACGAGGATATGGCGCGTTTACCCGGATTCGCTCATCTGCACCCCTTAAATGATGCTGAAGGTTCACAGGGTGCGTTGGCCTTGATGTACACCCTGCAAAAGTGGTTGGCGGAAATCAGCGGCTTCAAAGCAGTTAGCCTCACTCCGGCAGCAGGCGCACAGGGTGAGTTGGCAGGTATTTTGATGATCCGCAAGTATCATGTGGATCGTGGTGATACCAAGCGTACCAAAATTCTCATCCCCAACAGCGCACATGGAACCAACCCCGCGACTGTTACGATGGCAGGCTTTACCACTGTCGAACTGCCTGCTGATGAAAATGGTGATGTTGATCTTGCGGCGCTGCGCGAACACTGCGACGATACCGTCGCTGGTATGATGATTACCGTTCCAAATACGCTCGGCTTGTTCGAGAGCAAAATCATAGATGTCATCAAGGCCGTTCATGACTGCGGTGGCCTAATGTACATGGATGGCGCGAACATGAACGCGCTGCTCGGTGCGGTCAAACCCGGCGAACTCGGCTTCGATGTGATGCACTACAACCTGCATAAAACTTTCTCCACCCCGCACGGTGGTGGTGGCCCCGGCAGCGGTCCGGTTGGCGTGGGTGATAAGCTCATTCCCTTCCTCCCCGGCCCGATTGTCAAAATTGTCGAAGAAGCCGCTAGCGAAGACGAAGCCCCACTTTACGATTGGCATATGCCAGAGAAATCCATTGGGCGTATGAAGGCTTTCCAAGGTAACTTCGGGATGCATGTTCGCGCTTATACCTACATCCGCATTCATGGCGATCAAGGTATCAAGGACATCACTCGTCACGCTGTCTTGAATGCCAACTACATCCGTGTCAAACTGCACGGCACTTACACGGTTCCCTATGACCGCATTAATGCCCACGAGTTTGTCTTGGAAGGGCATTTCGAAGGTGTTGATAGCGTTCACGCGCTGGATATTTCCAAGCGGCTGATCGACTATGGTATTCACCCGCCGACCAATTACTTCCCGCTGCTTGTCCACGAAGCGCTCATGATCGAGCCGACCGAAACCGAAGACAAAGCCACGTTGGATGAATTTATCGACGTGATGAAGAAAATCGCTGTCGAGGCCAAAGAGAATCCCGAACTGCTGACCGGTGCGCCACATAATGCACCTGTCTCACGGCTTGATGAAGTCCGTGCTGCTAAACAGTTGGTACTCTGCTGCCGCCCCATTCCCGAATGGGCCGAGGAAACCACATCCAGCAAGAAAACGGTCGAGCAATAATTAAGTATAAGGGCGCTCACCAGCGCCCTTATCTTTTAGGGTAGTAGCTCCAAATATTCACAGTGAGTTGGCCGATAAATAAGAAAATCACGCCGATCAAAAGTGTAAACCTGTGTGATACTCAATCGTTCAGCTAATGCGAGAATGACTACATCTGTAAAATCAAATGATGCCGAAGTGTACTGGCGCATAATTTGAAATATTCGACTGAAATCACTTTCAGTAATGGATTCAAGAATGAAACCTGTTTTGGAAACTCGCTCACAATACTCTATAGCTGTTTCATAATTTAGCCGTACTGAAGTCATATAGAATAATTCTTGCAGTACTGGAATTGGAACAATGCAATTTGTTGGATTGAGCGATTGAATTGCTTTTGCGGCCACTTGATGATTTTTATCTTTCACAAATATTGCCGCAAGCAAAAAGTTTGTATCAATCAGTATTGCCATATTTTTGTTGGTAATGTGCAGCTAAAGTTTCTCGTACACTGGTAGACATATCGCTGATATCGGCATCTGAAATGCCTAAAATAAGGCTCCAATCGGCTGTTTTAGTTATGGCTGGTCGATATTGCTCAATCATAGCCTCGACGACTTCTGCCACATCGCGGTTTTCTTGTCGTGCGATTTCATCCAAATGGTGAGCGACATTTTCCGGCAGATTAATGCTGACCATAGCCTATCTCCTACTGCTATTTACACCTTGATTATAGCGGTAAAACACTAAATGCCAATCTTTCTCCGACTTGTGGAGAAGTTCTTGATGTGTCTTATATCCCAGCGGCATAATCCCCAATTCAGCATTACAATCTTTGTCATGACAAGCAAAGTAACGGGATATTATGTCGGATATAAACAAAGCACCCCGTAAACGTAAAATCTTCATCAACTATCGTCGGGCTGATAATACTGATTTTGTAGAACGTATTCGGGATTGGTTTGTCTTGCGCTATGGTCGTGAGAGTGTTTTCATGGATTTTGATAACATTCCTCCCTTTACCAAGTTTGCGGATTACATCCATGAAACAGTAACCGAATGTGATGTTCTTGTTGCCATTATCGGCCCATCGTGGATGCAAATGCTGCAAGAAAAAATCTCGCAGCATGACGAGGAAGATTATGTACAGGCAGAAATAAAATTAGCTCTTGAACAGAAAAAATTAATTGCCCCAATTTGCATTAAAGGAGCTGCTGTCCCCAAGACACTTCAGCTTCCCTTAGATTTGCGCCCTTTGATGGATTACAACGTCGCCCATTTGAACTCAGGGCGAGATTTTCTCGACAACATCGAACGCATTATTGATGCCCTTGAAAAGAAGTTGGATGAACTGGAAGGTATGAAAGTCGTCAGTCGCGATATTGATGCCATCGAGCAAATCAGCTTTAACATTCGTCATGTGATTAAAAATTTTGAAACCGCAGAAAACGAAGGGGATTATCTAGCCGCCTTACATTGGTTGCATGAAATTCGCTCATCGGGCTATGCGCCTGCTTACTACCCACTGGATGATTATGAAACCGAGATTAAGGGCAAAATCTTAATACAACAGACCGAGTCTGCTTATCACTTCATTCGCTCAATGGCTGAACGCGCCATTCGCAAACCCTCTGAATGGAATCGGGTGTGGGTGGCGCTGGAGTCGTTCTGGCAAACCTATCCCGGTTATGACCCCGATAATCTCGCAGCGCAATTTCGCCCCATGCCTGAATTTGATGAAGAGTTAGAGGATTACGCGACGTTAGTGTTCACCCCTGTAGAAGTTGTAGAACACTCTGCCTTTGATGTCTCGCTGCTAGACCATCTCGACTCACTTGACGAATCAGCCGCCGAGGATATTTTCACCCCTGAGCATATGGCGGCGGTCGCTGCTAATCTCGATTCCGACCCGCGTATGATCTCGCTCACGGAAGCCGAACACTCAGGTATCCTCAACTTGCAGGGCTAATTAATCAGATTCCCGCCACTTGCTTGACCTGTAGGAATCACGGGCGATGGTGTTTCAGTCGTCATCGGTATTGCCTTAAATCCCCTGAGAATCGGCAGCAGCACACCGTTTAGAAATGCCTCTTCTTTGCCCGCCCCCGCATGAGCAAACAAACTGATATACAAGTCGTCACTCACTTTCACCATCGCGATATAACCATCGACCGCTACCCCGAACACCGGTTTGTCTCCGGCATGGGCATAAGCTGTAGGGAAGGGCGAGTCATAAAGTGTCGTTATATCGAAGGTGTAACTGCCGTAGTTATCCGCGAAAATCGTTTCGATGCTGTCATCTGGATTGCGTATGTCGACAAAACCTTTATCATCAAAACGCATGTAAATGCTCATCGGTTTCGAGAAATCATCACTCGCATAATTACCGAATGAGGCTGAACTTTCTTGCGGCATAATCGCGCCAGCCTGCGTAGTGGCGAAGGCAACCCATCCTTGTGGATAGGCGTATTGCAACCCCAACCCTGAGATCGTCTCCGTTGAAAAACTGGAGGGTGTCGCGAAAAATACAGTCGGAATGATTGTTGGCTCGCTAGTGGGCGTTAGACTTTGAGGCGATGTGAAATTATCAACCGAACGCACCAGCGGCAGCATAATACTTTGGTTGTAACTTTGGATCGCGCTCAGTGACGCTTGCAGCATCGCCACCACAAAGCGGTCAGCACCGAGCATCGTCACATAAATATAACGAGTGACTCCCAAATCTTCGCGCGGGCGTGTACTCGTCGCTGTCGGATAACGTGTACCCGGAACGGGATCGAGGTTGGTCACACGGTCACGTCCCATAAACGCGATTAACGCATCTTCAGCCGTTTTTGCTCCCTTCATACCTAACACACCAAGGTCGTCGGAACTGCCTACACCAATCTGAATATACGGTGCGCCCACAATACCCTTATTCGGGTCGCTAAAGTCCAGCTTGCTATAATCTTCGGTGACAAAGATATTATTTCCCTGCACCACTTTCGCATCCCAGCCTTTGGGATAGCGGAACGCAACGTTGAGACTCTGGTTGGTATACGTGTCAAACTGCACCTGTGCCAATCCAATGTCTGTTGGCGTGGGTGGGTCCGATGGCAGCGGAGTAGAGCTAACGGTTGCAGTAATAGTTGCTGTATTCGTAGCGGTTGGCTGGGCGGCCTCTGTTTGTGTAGCGGCAAATGCCAGTGCGGTAGCTGAAGCTTCACTTTGTTGCTGCTGGATTCGCGAAAAAGCGATCAACCCAATCACAATCAATAGGGCAATCACAACTCCCGCGATGATCACGCGTTGGTTATTGGGTTTGGCACTGGTTACGGTTGTAATTGGTAATCCGGTAGTGGCCTTTTCAAGATCCGTCGGCTGACTAGCTTTTGTCGGCACAGCCAATCGTTCCGTAGGTGGGCCAAAATCAATCTCGACATCTTTTGTGGGCGGTTTCGTGGGTAGTCCATGTTTCGTATCCGCTATCCTACCAATCGCTTCGTCAAAGGCGTTGGCTAAGGCACTGGCGGACGCATAACGATCTTCTGGCTTTTTCGCCATCGCCTTGAGGAAAACTTCTTGAACCTCGTCGGGAATATCAGTCTTTAAATCGTTTACGGGCGGCAGCTCATTCAAATGCTGGTACATGATGACGAACGGTGTATCACCACTAAAGGGTGTGTTGCCCGTAATCATCTCGTAGAGAATAACGCCCATCGCATAAATATCAGCCTGCTTATCGGCTGCCTTGCCCGTCCACAATTCGGGAGCCATATAAGCGGGCGTACCCATAATCGTTCCGGTTTGCGTCATCTTTGAGGTATCGTTTAGCAGCCGCGCGATACCAAAATCGGTCAGATAAGCATTTTCGGCAGTGTCCAGCAGCACATTATCCGATTTCAAATCACGGTGGATAATTCCTTTATCATGCGCGTAATCCAGCGCACCTGAAATTTGCTTGAGGACGCGGGCGGTAGCGTTTAGAGTCAGCGCCCCATTTTTCTGGATGAGACCGCTGAGGCTGCCACCCTCTAACAGTTCCATCACCAGATAGGCGATACCATCCTGCTGCCCGTAATCAAACACCTTCAAAATATGCAGATGACTCAGCGACGCGATGGTACGCGCTTCACGGGCAAAGCGTTCCATGAAGGCAGTGTCTTCGGTCAAATCGGCGCGGATAACCTTGAGCGCCACATCCCGATCAACCGAGGTTTGTCGCGCCCGATACACATTTGCCATGCCGCCGGAGCCAAGTTTAGATAGAATCCCGTACTGCCCCAGCCGTTTTCCAATCAATGAATCCATTACATGCTTCCCAACTGAATTTGCACAACGATTTAATCATATGCGAAAAAGGTTTGATGCTCCATCATCTTTTTGACGGATATTTCTCTCCCACATTTCGCGAAACCCTTGATTGCTGTATCCTCTTAACTGACTTATCTTTCGAAAGTTACTAGATAATCCGATACCTTGAATTTATCCCCTCCCTGTTACTACGGGGAGGGCTAGGGTGGGGTCGGCTTGTAACTTGTAACTTGCAACTGCCACCTATCGACTAAAGACTAAGGACTAAAGACTAACACATGCCCTCTGCACGTCTCGTACTCCCGCAGGGCCGCCGTCGTCGCACCCGTGTTTGGCGCGTATTACGGGCCTTGTACCGCGATACCGCCGCCTTATGGAGTGAGTTTTGGATACCAATTTCGGCTTTTTTGTTCCTTTTATTCGGAGGAGGTTGGCTCTACGGTGAATTGATGGCACTGGCAGGTTATGCCCGTCCCCCTTATCAACACTTACCCTATTACATCCTCGAAATGATGGTTTTGCAACCGCCTCCCGTGGATGAAGTCCCCACCCAACTCTATCTCATCATTTTCTGGTATATCGTACCCGTGCTGGCAATCTTCATTGTCGGACGTGGTGCGGCGGATTTTGTCCGCCTTTTCTTTGATCGCAGTGAACGCCGTAATGCGTGGGAGGAAGCTGTGGCTTCGACTTACCGTAATCATGTCATCATTCTCGGTGTAGGTCATGTTGGCCTGCGCGTCGCTCGTGCGCTGGTTGGCATGGGCTTTGATGTAGTTGCCATCGACCAGAAACTCAAGTCGGATACCGATGACGAATTAGCCGCGCTCGGCGTTCCCGTCATCAACAACGATGGACGTAACCCGCAGGCACTTGAGCAGGCCGGTTTACGCTATGCACAAGCCTTTGTCGCCTGTACATCCAGTGACCAGACCAACCTCGAAGTCATCATGCGTGCGCGCGCTTTAAACCCTGATGTAAGGATCGTCGCCCGTATGTGGGATGATACCTATGCCAAGCAGATGAAACAATTTATGGGCGTGAATGCCGTTCACAGCGCCTCCGATTTAGCCGCGCCGATTTTTGCAGGCTCGGCAGTCGGTGTTGAAATTACCCAAACCATGCAAATCGCTGGCGTGGAATACAGCATGATTCGCCTGCAAGTCGAGTCGGGTTCATTTCTTGATGGCGGCACAATTGGCTCGTTGCAAGATGCCAACGATATGGATATTGTGCTTCACGGTCATGATGACACCTTCGAAGTCGAGCCAAAGAGTGATGTCGCCGTTCATGGTGGGGATACCCTTGTCCTTTTCGCCCGCCACGACCGTGTGATTGACATCGTCGAACGCAACCAAAGGAATCGAAAAGCACGATAATGGATGAACCTGAAACCATATCGGTTCAATTACTGTATCCAGATAAGCACGTATCCAGTGGCGAATTTGTAATCTGGGATTTCGATCCAGATAATCCCAATTGGATTCGTTTAGGATTGCGTTTTAATAATCAAGAAATTGTTGTGAACAATCCTGATTATTTTCATGTGATGCAGGAAATTCGCCTGCAACTGGAAAAAGATGGAATATTTTTAAACTGCTATGGAGCGAGTAAAAATGTCTATCCCTCACCAATGTCCATAGATATGGGCGGCGGTCTTAAAGCCTATCGGCTTACACTTCGAGAACATGGAAAAATATCTAGTTTGGTGTCAATTTTTGCTTCAGGTGAAGATGTTATTCTTTCGAATGTTGCTGAACAGGAACAATTTTATCAAGATTGGCAGGATAACTTCTCTTGCTAAATGTTAATTCGTTCCAACTTCTGGTCGTATAGACATACTTTGGCAGTTGCCGTAAGCGCACATTTGCTCAAGCGTATCGTTGCTTATCTTGGTCGTTTTGCCATTATCAACATTTGATATAAAGATAGAAACTCCCGCTCCACCCGGTTCACCACTGCCATACAAAAGATGTTTATTGTCGCTAGTCCATCCAATGAGACTATCTAATCCTTTGTTCGTAACAGTATGTAAATTTGTGCCATCGGCATTTAAGGCAAAAACATCGCCAAAGTCGGTAATTGGAAATTCGGAGAATCTTTCACCTGACACTGAAAATGCGATCTTCTTTCCATCCGGTGACCATTGCGGATTGAATATAGAGTTGCTTTGTGGGGCAATAATTGTCGTTGATGTGCTTGTTTCCATCTGCACACTATTAAGACCTACTTGACTGTTTTCACTGGGGACAAACAGAATTTGGTTTGTGCTGAGAGACCACTGTGGCTGATAACTATAAAGATAATACGGACTAATTTTGTGTGTATTGTGTCCATCCTCGTAAATCACATAAACATTCCCATTAGCTTGAAATGCAATTTGTGTCGAGTCGGGAGACCATGAAGGACTTTGAGCGCTAATATTGCTAACTGAAATTTCACGGGTTTCGTTTTTCTCCAAGTCAACGACGAACAACGATCCTAATGTAACCGCAATGTGTTGCCCATCAGGAGACCATGCCAGATTGGTCTCAGTGGTGAGATCCAATGGACTAATTTGTTTGACCTCGCCAGTTGTCATATTCATCACCATGAGATGTGCCTGACGACTTGCAGTTTCGTATGTGGTGGCCGAAAGGTAAGCTAACTGTTGACCATCCGCTGACCACGTTGGCAAGATGTTATAGTTGCTGTCATGAGTCAATAGGCGAGGTTCATCCTTAAAGTTCGTCATATAGAGGATGCCGCCATAACTAAAGGTGACCGTTACGTCCGGCAGAACAGGAGGCTGTAATTGAATAGTGGGGATCAATGTGGCAAACAAAATAAGAACGATAAAGTAACTCATAAAATACGCCTATCTTGTTTAGCTTAATAAGTATCCACTTTGGACAATCACCTTCTTTTATTATAAATGAAGTTTACATTAGGTTTGTCCACAAACTATTTACCAACTTACAGCCAACGAAAACCGTCTGTTGCTTCCCTCAAAATGGTTAACGCTAAACGTCAAAAAGAGTTACAAAATGTTCTTCCAAAATGTAACCCGTTTAAGACCTAAATCACCTACAATACCGATAGGGCTGTAGGGGCGGAACATGTTCCGCCCTTCACGCCCACGCACCTTAACATTTATTCCGATCAACACACAACCGGCACAAAAACGTGTGCCGTCTATGCTGCATGTTTCGCATGACTCCCTTTCCCTGTTACTACGGGGAAAAGGCTGGGGGTTAGGGGTCTGATTGGCAATCTTGGCGGCGGCAGTCCCTTTGCCAGAATTGCCGCGGTTTCTCGGCTGTCTGCCGCATTTTGTTTGGCAATTTCGCCAAAAAATCAGCTTTCGCCATCATGAAATCGCCAACTTTGCCATTAATTTGACTGGAAACGGATAACTGACGATTAACCTAAACTGCACCACTGAATCTGACGAAATTGCAGAAGTTTCCGAATCTTCTCCCGTAAATAGCTTCAATTTACTGAATCTCAGACTGCATTTTCCGAAATATCTGAATCAAAAAGAGGCACTTTCGCACCTCTTCCTGTATTTTCAACGACAGACTTTTTTACCCGACATTCTCCGGCCCATTCTTACGGTAGCGCCGGATGAACGCGTAAATTACATCCGCATCCACCGTATCCATTTTCATGAGTTGCCCCCACGCCGCTACCGCTATCGGGCTGTCATCCTGTGGGCGCGGCTCAACGATAATATGCGAAGGATACTTGCTGGCAATGTCCTTAAGTTGGTTGATGATGTCCTGATTAGCTATGTCTTGATACGACAGCCAGATGCCGCCGTGTTCCAGATTGTGAACCAGAACTTCATCCGGTACTTGACTGTCGTAAATACCCCACGGTGCGGGATCAATGTAATGCCATCCTGAAGTCGGCGGATTTGAATTGTAGGCTGGATGTGCTGCTCCCACCGCGATATGGGTTTGCCCTAAATTGGGGTAGCTCACACTGGTATCAGGAATACTTAAATCGCCCGGTGGATTTTGCTCGGCAATCGTGTTGCGGACGATCACCACCAGTATAAACGCCAAAATAATCACCCCTGCTCCGATGAGCAGGTAGCCCGGTGATAAAAACTGGCGCAAACGGCTTGGAGCAGGAGGAGGTGCTTTGGTAATTTTGGCTTCTGTCTTACTCATGCTTAGTTGATCCCATGTGTTGAAATAGACTTTGTGAAGTGCGGTATTGTAAATACTATCGCTTAGGAAGGAATGAGAAATAAGCGGACATGTGTCCGCTTATTGTTAGAGATTTGTCGAGGTTAGCTGCTAGGAAATAGGCGCAAAGTATATCCATCTCAGTTATCAAAGGAACTTTTCTGTAGGGGCGCATGGCTATGCGCCCTTTCTGCCACAAATAATTTTGTCACCGAAGGCGGTTACGCCTTCTTAGCCTTGGGGAAGCGCGTCAGGATAGTCGCCGGTTCGGGTGTTGGGAACTTATCACCAAATGAGAGTTCTCCCGGCGCTTTGCCATTTTTCGCCCGTGCCGATCCCGCGAACACACCGACCGCCGTGCCATCTTTGCTGTAATCATCGTGCAGATACACTTGCCCGCTTTGGAAGCCCTCGCGGTCGATGCTACAACTGGTCACCACACCGATGACTTTACCCTTTTTATCAACCACTGGGTCGCCTTGATGTGCTGGACGTGCGCCCTTGTTATCCAACCGGAAGCGTGTAACTTTCGCCTCGCGCTCCATTTCATGTGTAATAAACGCCTGTTTACCTACAAAGTACGGCTTCCACAACTTCACATAGTTGCCAAAGCCCGTGTCCGCTGGGTTCAGGTTCAATGGCCCTGCCAATTCATGCCCGTAGAGAGGGAGTCCTGCTTCCGTCCGCAGACTGTCACGAGCAGCTAATCCGCAGGGAGTCGCCCCGTTCGCGATCAATTCACCGAACAGTTGCGGCGCTTTTTCCGGGTGAACAAACAGTTCATAAGCAGTGCGTTCGCCTGTGTAACCCGTGCGCGAAACGATCAGATCGTAACCGCCTAAGGTCACTTGAGCCACACCTGCCCATGTCAACTTTTTGACCTTGGCCTTGTCGCTGTCACTACCGCCTAAGAGCATCAAAAGTTCGGTGCTTTTTGGCCCTTGTAGTGCCACATCCACCCGACCCGCTGCTCCTGCGCCTTTGCGATAATCCGTAATCGTGCAGAGGTTCGCGCCTGTTGGCAGTCGCTTCCCATTTGCGCCATCACCAAAGCGGATTTTCCCCGCCTGTGCATCCATCAGGTACGCGATGTTCTTGTCGTTATTAGAGGCGTTCACCACCACCAAAAAGTCTTCTTTGCCTAAACGATAAATCATCAAGTCGTCATATGGGATACCGCTAGGGTCGAGCAGGTAGGTGTAATGCGACTCGCCAATCGCTAGCTTCTCAACTTCATTGGTCGTCATCACATCGAGGAAGGCCGCTGCACCCACGCCTTTGACCCCTAACACACCCATATGCGTCACATCAAATACACCAGCGCCCGTTCGCACCGCTTGATGCTCTTCCGTAACCGACGAGTACCACACAGGCATATCGTAGCCCGCGAACTCAACCATCTTCGCGCCGAGTTCTTTGTGCAGCGCGTGAAGTGTGGTCGTCAGCAGAGCGTTACCAGTCGGTTCCTCCCATTGGAACAAGGGCAAATTGTCGTCTTGTGGCCCAGCATATTGGTCGCCATTGATACCCACAAAGTATGATTTTGCCGCGTAACCGGTGAAGTCCTTAGGCCAATCGCTCTTGGTATTAATGCGTATAGCACCCATGTCGGTAGCACTTTCAGCCACCACATCCACTGGCCCCGGCACTTTTGCGTAAGGGTCTGTCGTGTCGAACAACACAAATCCGTCTGATAGTCCGCGCAGCCAAGCCGCTACACGTCCAGCGTCTTGCTCGACATGCAGCTTATAACCACTTTGTGCTGCTTCCAAAATGCCTCGGCTCATGACACTGCCGTTGGCTTCTAGGATTAAAGTGGCTTGCTGTTCCCCCGCCTTAAGTGCCAACACGTCACTAGTAAGAGCCGTATTCAAGAAGGCAGTTGCTTGCTCACCATTAATCGCAAATGTTGTCCAACCTGCTTCACTTTTGACCGAGTCGAGATAGAAGAAGTGTGGATAATCATCAACTTCTGCTTGGGTATCAATACCTACACTTAGCGAGAGTTCGCGTACCGCTAGTTTGGCTTTTTGGAGTGCATCGAAATCAATCTTGGCGCGGGGTTCAGGGCCTTTCTTGCCAACGTAACTAAATGGTACGCAAGCTTGCAGCACATCAGCGATGATGTCACCAAGTTTGTCAACTTCCACATCGCCAAATCCACGCTGGCTAATCCAAGGTGTACCGATTCGAATGCCTGACGACCGCAGTGCTGCCGGATCACCGGGAATGGTATTTCGGTTTAGAACGATGCCGCACAAGTCGAGTATCCGTGCTGCCATATCACCGCTAAGAGTTGTGCCATCATCGCCCACCACGCTCTTGCAATCAACCAGCAGCAGGTGAGTATCCGTGCCGCCGTAAGCCACACGTAAGCCACGCGCTTCAAGTTTTTCGACCAACCGTGCCGCATTCCGCACCGTTTGATGTTGCAGTTCCTTGAACTGGTCGCTTGCCGCCAACCGCAACGATACTGCCAGCGCTGCAATGCTGTTCATATGCGGGCCGCCTTGTTCGCCGGGGAATACCGCGCGGTCAATTTTGCCCGAAAGCACCGACTTATGGGTGATAATCACCGCGCCGCGTGGCCCGGCGAGTGTCTTATGCGTGGTAAACGTCACCACATCTGCAATACCAACCGGATTCGGGAAATCCCCGGCGATAATCAAGCCCGAAACGTGCGATACATCCGCCATCAAATACGCCCCAACCGCATCTGCGATCTTGCGGAAGGCTTGCCAATCGGGTGCGAAGGGGTAGCTGGTGTAACCGCCGATAATCATCTTCGGCTTATGTTCCAACGCCAGCGCCATAATCTTGTCGTAATCCAGTCGTTCAGTCACTGGATCAACACCATAACTGACAATTTTGTAGTTCTTACCGCTGCGGTTTACTGGACTGCCATGTGTTAAGTGACCACCAGCTAACAAATCCATACCCATAACTGTGTCGCCAACACTTAGTAATGCGCTATAAACCGCGTTGTTAGCCGGAGCGCCCGAAAGTGCCTGCACGTTCACGAAGAGTTGCTCAGGTCTATATTGCGGTGTGGCAAATAACTCCGCTGCTCGCCGCCGTGCTAATGACTCAACAATGTTGGCGTATTCAGTACCCTTGTAATAACGCTTGTCTGCTTGACGGCGATATTCTGGCAAGCGCTCGTTGTAATCGAGGATTTCCGCCTGCGTCATCGTCCGCGTTTCATCCAGTGGATAACCTTCGGCATAAATATTGTGGAAAGCGGAACTGAGTGCCTCGCGCACCGCTTCCGGAACTGTGCTTTCAGACGGAATAAGAATGATATATTGCGCCTGACGCGCCGTTTCGTGACGGATGAGTTCGGCTACGTCCGGATCAAGCTCGGCCATCTCCCCGCGAAACAAAAAGTCTTTGTGGGTCATGAATTAACCTGTCTGCTTTTGTATTTGGAATGGCAGCGATTGTAACAGAAGGGGTGATTTGCGGCTATAGAGAAGGGAATGGTTGTTTATTCAGCGAGGAGGAAAATTTATAAATTTCTAATGGTGAAAGCATTTAAAGGTGGCATAGAGTAAAATAAAAAGATGAAACAACGACAATTCCGACTAAGAGACACACAGAAACGGGAACTGGAACTGCGAGAGGGTCAGACACGGGATGCGCTGGAATTGCGGCGGTTGCAAGCGGTGCGCCTGTATGGCAGCGACGAAGGGATAGAAGCTGTACAGCGGGTGAGTGGGGTGAGTCGCCGAACGATACAACG
>JBBQLX010000108.1:0-22170 GCA_038328375.1 Aggregatilineales bacterium
GATCTGGCGTTGGAACAAGAGCATATGCGGTTGTTGTCGCAGTTCATCGGGACAACCTCACATGAACTCCGCACACCGTTGACGATTATCAACACCAGCCTGTATTTGCTGCGGAAAACCAATGATCCGGTCAAGCAGGAAGAACGGCTGGTCATCATTGAGCATCAGGTGTCGCAGCTTACCCGTTTGATCGCCCAAATGCATATGCTGCTGCGAATCGAAAGCATCAATGACAGCGGCAAATTGAGCCTCGTATCGCTCAACAAAATGCTCAGCCGTTTGGAAGACGATTACGCACCAGCCATCACCAAAAAAGAACTTTCGCTCGAACTGATCTTTGGTGATGATTTGCCGAACTTGAATGTTAATTCTGATCTGCTGATTGTGGCATTGCAGAACGTGATTGAAAACGCGATTAACTATACCGACGCAGGAACTATTCGGCTGCAAACGGCGGTGCAGGGCAGCGAAATTGTATTGACGGTTGAGGACACCGGTGTGGGTATTGATGCCGAAGACTTGCCGCATGTTTTCGAACGGTTTTATAAGGTTGAAAAGAACAAAAAGCGTTCGGTCGCTGCCGCAGGTTTAGGCTTAGCCATTACCCAACGGATTATGGAACTCAGTGGTGGACGGATTGAAGTCGAAAGCCAAGTGGATCAAGGCAGCATCTTCCGCCTTGTGTGGCCTATAACTGTCTAAGCAAGGGCTGCTTCTAAACTACTCCACGCGCTTGCCCATCAGAATATCGGGTTTACCACGCCCGTTGGCATCAGGGATGACTCCGGTGATGCTGTAGCCACATTTCTGATAGAACTCGTAAGGATGTCCTTTAAAGTTCTGAATTTGGGCAATTCTATCGGGTAAATTGTCATACAAATCGCAGTTAGAAAGCGATGTCATGTCGTCCTCATCATCCGAACCGAGTTGGATAGACAAGCCACCGCGTTCTTTGACCTGTGCCTCAAAATCGGCAATCAATGCCCGCCCGATTCCCTGCTTTTGATGATCGCCGCGAACCACCATCGGGTGTAGTTCCCAGACATTACCATCATATTCAGGTAAGCCGCCAATCCAACCCAGAACTGTTTTGCCCTTCAATGCAACCCGTATGAAGCCCGTTTCGCGGATCATTTGGATTTCTTCCAGCGCTTCGTCGATGGTTTTCCACGCATCCCAATGGACACTAAATCCGATCACCAGCAGTTCAGCCATCTTTCGATCAATATCTTCGCTATCGGGCAGTGGGACAATTAGCATTTGGGATCTCCATTAATATACCGACTCTCATGACCATACAACTCAATATCTACCTAATCACCCTCTACGATAATGAAACGCCGACAATGCAGGTGAATTTTGTCATGGTGCTGCGAAGTATGCAATAATTGACAACAAAGTAAAAGGGAGTGTGCGATATGCTCAATATGCAGCCGGTGACCAAAGAACAATTCTATGAATTTGTCATGCGTCCTGAAAATCGGGATCGCAACTTCGAATATATCGGAGGGGAGATTGTCGAAGTGGTATCTAATGGTAAGTCATCGCGCAAGGGTTTTTCGCTGGCTTTAGAAGTTGGGGTATATGTAAAAAGAAACAAGTTAGGGCGCTGCACCGGAGCAGATGGCGGCTACGTGGTATCTGGCGAAGATTACATACCTGACGGCGCATTCATGTCCTATAAGCGGCAACCTGAACCAAACAACGAAGCCTACAATCCTCTTGCGCCCGATCTGGCGATTGAAATGTTGTCCCCCGGTAATACCAAAGACGAAATCGGTCATAAAGTAGGCAACTATATGGCAGCGGGAACGGTATTGTGGCTGGGTAATCCTGAAACCAAAATCGTTGACGTATACATTCCGAGTCAGCCGGTTCAACGCTTGCGCGTGGGTGACTTCCTAGAAGGCGGCGATGTGCTGCCCGGCTTTCGGTTAGCGATTGCTGATATTTTCGAAGATCAGTGAGTACATTTAAAACGATTGATCCAATAACCATTTACGTACCGCTTCGGCTGTGAGTTCAGGTTGTTCCAACATCATCATATGACCGCCGCCTTCAATCCGTTCGAGGCGTGAACCGCTAATTTGTTCATGTAAATAGGTGCTGAACTTGAAAGGAGTCATTTTATCTTCTGAGCCGCCGATGATCAGTGTGGGTACATGAATCTGATTGACTTGTTGGCGTATGTCAAAGGCGTTGCAGGCTGCATAATCGTTATAAAGAGTCATAGGGTTAAATTTGCTGAGGCGCTGTTGGCTGCGGCGGCGTAAGGATTCGTTGATGGATGTTCCGTAGTACATGCTGACCAACGTGGTGATGGTACGTGTCGTTTCGTTAATCATGCCGCTCAGTGTTTCGGGATGGACACCCAGTTTTGCACCTGTGCCGATAAGGATGAGTCCCAACACACGGTCGGGATGTTGAAGCGCAAGGGTTTGGGCAATCCCACCGCCCATGCTGTGACCCGCAACAATTACCTGCTGTAATTTGAGCGCGTCTAAGAGCGCTAGCATATCACTGGCATAAGCACCGATGCTGCTGCGTCCTGCTCCGGTACTTTTTCCATGCCCCGGTAGATCAACGATAATGGCGTTGAGTTCGGGCATCCGGCGAATTTCGGCGGGCCAATCGAGGTGTGTGCCGCCTGCGCCATGAATGACTAATGTCACCGGACGGTGAAGGGTAGGATCGCGGTGGTCAGCGTACCACATTGAACCGTTAGCAGTCTCCAAGAGGGGCATGGTGAGCGCCTATCTCTAAACAAAACAAGCGAGGTATAAGCCCGCTTGTCTGATGAAAGTTCTATCGCAGTGAGTCGGGCAGTCGCCTATTTACAAACGATGTTATAACCAACTGCTTTGACCAGATCGCCCAAGAGTGGCACACGGTTCCACAAGCAGGCGGCATCGACTAAGAACAGACCGGCTATTGTGCCGCAGCAGCATAAAGCCGAGACACCGAGACAGCCGAGAATTACCCAACGGGTCATGCTGCGCGGTTCTTCCTCACGCACGGCATAGGGATCGTAATCATAAGCTGCACCGGGTGGTGGCGGTGGATTGTAACCTGCGGCTTGCGGTTGGCCTTGCTGCTGACCGTACTGCTGTGGTTGGCCTTGCTGCTGCCCATAGGCAGGCTGCTGATTATAGCCTTGAGCCTGTGGCTGCTGTGGCTGAGCATAGGGCGATTGTGGTTGCTGTGGTGGTGCCTGCTGCGCTGCCTGCGGACTATAGGGGCTGTAGGAACCACCCTGTCCAATCGGGGCAGTCGGCGCACGAAGCGGCGATTGTGGTGCTGCCGGAGCCATATCCGAGCCAGCGGCGGGTGCTGCTCCACGTGCCATCTCGTAACCTAGCGTTACGGTTTCACCAAGACCCAACATATCGCCATTGTTCAGTGGCTTTGCACCCGTCAGGCGTTGACCGTTGACGAATGTGCCGTTGGTAGATCCCAAGTCTTCCAATGTGAAGCCGCCCGCACCGCGTGTGAAACGCAGATGATGGCGACTGACTTCAGGATCATTAATAGTGATGTCGTTGGTGATGTCACGGCCAATCGTAATAATGTCTTTGTTCAGATCATAAACTTGATTTGGCTGCGGCCCTCGGCGGACAACCAGACGGAAATTTTCGCTGCTCTGCATAGTGTAGCGCCCCTCGTAGAAGCGGATGCGGTAATAATTAGAATGATTATAACAGCGGCTAGACAATAAGAGCAAGCAAGCGTTGTGTGTGGGGAGGTTAGCCGTCAGCCAGCCGTTGGTACGAGGTTTAAACAGATGAGTTATCGGTAAGAGGAATTTCTGAGGCGAGAATTATTCGAAAATGCACCCTAATATCTCTTTCAACGGCTATTTGCCCCTGATTTAAAGTAAGAAATATATGCCGTAGAACATCTGTACAAGTTGAGCATGTCAAATTAGCAGGGGGAAATGATTATGCGGTTTGTTTTCGTTCCACAACGACTCCACCATCATGAGAGAATTGAATATGCAAACTGATAACAAGCGAGAAATCGGCTCAGTCGAGTTCATTGTGCTGGTGGCCTTTATCATGCTGCTGACCGCTGTAGCGATTGATATTATGCTTCCGGCCTTTGGTCAACTGCGCGAGTATTTGGGTTTAGCGCCCGATTCCACCGCGACTGCACAAATCGTCACTTTCTTTTTTATGGGTCAAATCGGACAGCTTGCCTTTGGCCCGCTGGCTGACCGTTATGGTCGTTTGCCCGTTATGCGAACCGGATTTGTCCTGTATATCGGCGGGTGCATCGCGGCGGCTTTATCACCCAGCCTCAGCTTGATTTTGGCAGCACGGTTTGTGGTGGGATTAGGGGCGGCGGCACTCTCGGTTGGTGCAGTAACCAGTGTGCGGGACCGCTTTACAGGCGACAAAATGGCACGTACCATGTCGCTGATTATGACGATCTTCCTGTTTGTTCCGATTATTGCCCCGATCCTTGGCACATTCATTTTGTCACTCACCTCATGGCAAGTGGTTTTCCTGACACCGGCACTCGTTGGAGTCGGGGTGTTTATCTGGTCGTTCCGGCTTCGAGAATCGCTGCTGCCAGAACACCGGCTCAATCTGGATGTGGCTACGCTGGTTAGTTCGGCTAAACAGGTTCTTGGAAATCGCGTTTTTGTCCGCTACACCTTGATTGTCACCATTTTGTTCGCGGCCTTCAGTTCCTACGTCAGCAGTTCCGAGCATATGATCAGTGAGATTTTTGGTCGCCCGGAAGTGTTTACGTGGATATTTGGCGGCGTGGGGATCACGATGGCGATTTTCACGTTCGTAAACTCGCGGCTCATCGGACGTTTTGGAGCGCGGCGCACTGTCCGCAGTTTGTTGGCAGTGTATTTGGTTTTGGCGGTCGTTTTGCTGGTGTTGACGCTGGCATTCCAAGGTAAGCCAAACATCTTTGTTTTCTTCTCGATTGTAGCCCTGCTGCAAGCGCTATACGTCGCTGCCGAACCCAACAGCAGTGCGTTGGCGCTTGAACCGTTAGGATCGACGGCTGGGATGGCTGCGGCAATCTATGGGACTTCATTCTTCGTGCTGGGTTCGTTCTTGGGGTCATTCATTGACCGTCAGTTGGTGAATACGGTTACACCGCTTGCAGTGGGTTATGTGATTACCGCTTTGATTGCTGTGGTGCTGGTATATGCAGGTCGCACCAGTACAAAACCTGCTGCTATGCATCATGAACCTGTAAGCGAAATTGGCGATTAGATAGAGGCTATTAAGGAGACTGTGATGAGATCAGAACCCACAACCATACTGGGCAGCGAATTGCATATGATGGACTCACAATCCACGGGCAGGCAATATCGCATCACGATTAGCCTGCCGCTGGCTTATGCCAAAACACCTGATCAAGGTTGGCCTTTCAACGACACGCCTGAAAAATGGCCTGTGGTCTATGTGACGGATGGCAATTGGTACGCGGGCATGGTTACGGGCATCATTCGTCCGATGGCATGGTGCGGCAGTACAACCGATGCCATCGTCGTGGGTATTGGCTACCCCGAAGATAACAATGCGATTGAGTCGTTCTATGAATCCTTTACCCGACGGGACGCGGATTTGACTCCAACCGTTGATGAAGCGCTTGAAAAGCAGCAGTCAGAAGGGTTCAAACGTCCAGCACCGAATGGTGACGCGGCTAACTTTCTTAAATTCATCAAGGATGAGTTAGCGCCTTTTGTCGAGAAGACCTATCGTGCTGATCCCGCCAAACGGATTTGGGTTGGGCATTCCTATGGGGGTCTGTTCGGACTTTTCTCCCTATTTAAAACTCCTGACCTGTTCAGCACCCTGATCATCGGCAGCCCGACTCTCTCTTATGGCGAGCGTGTGATGTTCCAGCGCGAGGAAGCCTTCTCGAAGGAAAACACCAAACTACCGGTCAAAATTTATATGTTTGTGGGTGAGTATGAAGAAGACATCAAAGATACGACCATGACCGATACGCTGCGGATGGCGGCGATTCTGCAAGGTCGCAAGTATGAAGGGTTGTCATTGGTCAAGCATGTCTTTCTAGACCAGAATCATTGTGAAGTTGCGGCTCCCGGCTTTCAATGGGGATTGAAGTACGCACTCAAAAAATAACTAATAGCCTAGGACGGTGTATGGGTAGGCCAACGCTCATGATCTCTCTATAAACGGTGAGGCTGGGATTAGCGTAAATAGTTTGGTGTTATCAACTTCCAGCGTTCAAAAGGGCGAACAACAGGACTTTAGTATAACGATTTGCATAACTTTCGGGACTTAAGAACTATAGACTAAGACGTTAACGCTCAATCATTCGTTTATGCTTACAATAGATTACTAGGGGATATGTATTTTTTAAGCACAGGAAAGTAAAGACTCATGCATGATCCGAAGAGTCGGGATACTAAATATCTTAACGATACAGTGCATAATACGGATACGCATATGCCTGTACGCGCAACCGGGCCACTGCATGAACCAATGCCTTGGGTTATCGAACTGCGAATCGTCGGTACAGCCTCAACTTTGCAAATACAAGTCCACGAAACCATGATGATCGGTCGGGCAGATCCGCAAAAAGGTGTCATACCTGCGGTTGATCTGAGCGCCCATAATGGGCAAGGGTTGGGAGTCTCGCGCCAACACGCGGTCATTTTGGTCAAAGACAACCGCATTTACGTCAAAGATTTGGGCAGCATCAACGGGACTCGCTTGAATGGTTCCGCGCTTGTCCCGGAGAATGAATACCGCCTGCGGCATGGTGATGAACTCACTATCGGGCAGATCAAACTCCAAGTGCGGTTTATCGTTGTACCGACGATTGGTATGTCTCCTAAAGGCACTACCGGTTCACTGGATGCACCTGTGCCGCGCATTGCTCACGGACAAACCGCCCTGATCGTGGAAGATGATGTAAATGTCGCCAAAGTCTTTCATATGGCTCTACGTCATGCCGGCTTCACAGTAACGGTTGTTGAAAATGCAGCCTCGGCTATTGGTATTATCTCCCATGAGTTTCCGCATCTGCTGGTGTTAGAACTGATGCTGCCGGATATGAACGGGCTTGATCTGTTGCGTTATATCCGTAAGCAGCCTGACAACGAGAAAACACAGGCAGTCGTTTGTTCGGGTGCAACTGGCGGCTTCCAAATGCATCAAGCTATCGAAGCCGGGGCGCAGTTGTTCCTCGGTAAGCCTGTCAGCGTTGAGGATTTGCTGAAGGCGGCGGCCAAGGTGCTGAACCTTGAAACGATGTTGATTACACCGCAGTCATAACAATCGAACACTAATTGACTAAGCCTGCTAAGGCGGCGTGTTGCAGAAGCATGATGGTTTTACCGTCTGCAATTTCGCCGCTTTCGATCATATGCATGGCTTGGGCAAACGGAATTTCCAGCACTTCAATATCTTCACCATCCGAGGGCAATCCACCGCCCTCGTTTATTTTCTGATGCTCCTGATACTCGGCTACAAAAAAATACAAACGCTCGGTGACGGAACCGGGACTCATAAAGGCTTCGAACACTTTACGCGGCTGTTGAATCAGATAGCCGGTTTCTTCGGCGGCTTCACGCTGAATGCTGGTTACCGGATCATCTTGGTCGAGCAGGCCAGCGCAGGTTTCGATCAAGATGCCGGAATGCTGGTTGACGAAAGCCGGAAAGCGAAATTGGCGTGTCAGAATCACCGTTTTTTTCAACGGATTATAGAGCAAGATGGTCGCGCCGTTGCCCCGATCATAGGTTTCGCGGCTGACCGTTTGCCAACTGCCATCTCGCCGTTGATATTCAAATGTGGTCTTTTTGAGAACATACCAATCATCGGATAAAGTTTCAACCAGTTTGATACGGATTTGTCTTTGCATGTTTTTCCTCGAATGTGCAGCTTTAGCTTGATAATAAACGCAAATTCATGCATAATCAAGATTAAAGCCGCAAAATAACGCAAGTGAGGCAAACGAGATGCTTAAAGAAGAACGGCAGCAGCAGCTTTTAGAGGCACTCAAGCGTGATGGCAAGGTGGTCGCGGCAGAAATCAGCGCGGCATTGAATGTGTCGGAAGATACAATCCGGCGCGATTTGAACGAACTGGCTGAGGCTGGTTTGCTGCGGCGGGTGCATGGTGGTGCGGTCGCCAAAGCGCTGACCGAGACAGCCTACAACAATCGCAGCCAGCAGCACACCGAGGCCAAGTCCTCGATTGCCGAAGCGGCAGCACAATTGGCACAAGATGGTCAGGTGATTCTGTTGGATTGTGGCACGACTACTACCCGCTTGGCACAGCTATTTCCCTATGATCTACGAGCGACAGTTATCACCAACAGTCCGCCCGCTGTGATGGCATTGGCAGAACATCCCTATTTAGAAGTGATCTTGCTCGGCGGGACACTCAATAAGGCCACATTAGCCGTAGTGGGCGCAGAAGCCGCTGCATCGCTGTCACGCTTTCGGGCGGATATTTGTTTTCTGGGTGTGAATGGGCTGCATATCGAGGCGGGCGTTACCGATTTCTCTTATGAAGAGGCGCAGCTTAAACGGCTGATGATCGAGAACTCGGCGGCAGTGGTGGCGTTGGCCTCTGCTGATAAATTAGGTACGGTCGCGCCCTTTGTACTCGCGCCGATTGCTTCACTGACCCATTTGGTGACGGAAAGCTCAGTTGCGGAAGCAGTACTACAACCCTATATTGACTTAGGCATCGCAGTTATCACCGCTTAGAAATGATTAAAAACAACCCAAACCATTTCCAAACGATTAATCAACTTTGATCGTCCAGTTTCTCTCTCAAAATCGTCAGTAAATGGGTCGCGAAAGAGTTACCAAAATGTAACCCAAAGCCTCCTCTTTTCTGCTATGATTTTCTTGTATCTGTATCTTTGAGTCATGGTAGCGCTGTGTTAAAAACGCCTCTTTGCGTTAAGTCTTTCGCATTTCCCTTTGCATTTTCGGTGGATTACTCGCTCAGGGCCGCTTCGTCACTGCCAATATTGGCACGCGGTGGACATACGGGAATATCCCGCTGCATCTGTGTCATTTCAGCAGTTACAGCCGGAACAGTCGCCTGCTAAAAATGTCAATTCAGCGGAAAAATGTGAGCTTCCCGCCTGTCATTTCGGCGGAAAATGTGGCAAAGGTTTACAGGTCTAAAAGAGTAAATCGTACCGCAGGAGGGGTGTTATAGTTGGCGTGTTATGACCGGGAAGTGGAGACCCAATTCCTCATAAATCGCGATGATTTCCAAATTAATACTTTCGCGCTCATTGGTGAAAACCGGCCATTCAGGGATATTGACGTAACAGCGCACCAAAATTTCAAACCCTAAATCGCCAAAGTTGATGAAGTTAACGATGATCGAATCCACCTGAACTTTTTCGCGCGCTGCCAGCACTGTTTTGATGCGTTCCATCAGTTCGACTATGTCTTTACGCGAAGCGCCATATGTCACACGTAATGTCGTGTTATACCAGCGTTTGCTTAGCCGTGACCAGTTTAAAATCGGCGAGGAAGCCAGTTTGCTGTTCGGCACGGTAACATAAGATTGATCCGGTTGGCGCACACGCGTCGAGCGAATACCGACGTGTTCCACAGTGCCTTCTACATCACTTGTTTTGATGAACTCGCCCACCATAAATGGTTGGTCGCCCACAATCGTAGTGAAACCGAATAAATTCTCGACGGTATCTTTAGCCGCCAATGAAAAAGCCAAACCACCTAGCCCTAAGCCTGCTACCAAACCGCTGACATCATAACCCCATTCTTGGATGATGATGACCAGTGCCAGCGCGATCAGAATGAGTTTGATCGCCGTCCGCATGAAAGGCAAAAGCCGTTCGTTGATCGTCAAACCGGTGAGGCGAAAGAGGCGATTGCTGGAAGGCGCAAGTGCATCCACAATCCGGTAAGCTGCCAGCAGTAAGGCAATGATGATCAGGACCCGTGCCAGATGCACCACGAATATCGAAGTCGTGACATCCACATTCAGGATTTCCGCACCGACCAGCAGCCCCAAAGCAATAATAATCAGCCGCGCTGGAACAGTAACAATGTCCAGCACCATATCGTCCCAACCTGAGTTGCTGCGTTTGGCGAGGGCCTGTAGCGGGCTAACAACCAGTGCCGCTAACAACCGGCGCAGCAGCCAGAATAGCACCAGCACGATTACAGCCAATACAATTCTTGTCAGGTTTTCGCGCAGTACAGGGGGAAGGCTGTTCCAGAATGAGGTTATATTGTCCATTAGTGGCTCACATTTTCTCTGGCATAATCCGCTTCAACCATCATTCCTCATCCCAATCAAGCGCTTCTTTATCAATAGCTGCCGATACCTCTGCCCATCTTTCAGGCGTAATATCGCTCCTAAAATCGGCTAGAGCCAGCCGCATGGCAACAATTCGCTTCTGCATATTCGGTTCAAGGGCTGCGCTAATAACACCCTCGTCCAAGTGCTGTATGACGGTTGTAACGAAGGCTTCAATGTTGATAACCCCGTGTTTTCGGAGTTTTTCGACCAATTCATCGGGTAGTTGAATACTGACCAATGGCTGTACCTCACTTTTTTGGGTAACTGTCCATTATAGCGCAATCTCGGATGAACACCCTTTACAACATTACATGGGTGTTTTCGTCGGTATAGAGGACGCGAATAGGTGTGCCAATCGGTGGCAGCGGCTTATCGCGCAGGTCATTACGGACTCGGATTTGCTCAGCGGAGATAAGACACTGATCAGGGGTTGTGAACGTATAGGTAACAACAATATAGTATGTTCCACGATACTCTTTCATCTGAAAATCCTTGTCGCGGTAGGAAAATCGCTGTTCTTTCACACGTATATTTGCTATCGTGCCATCGAGCAACATTCCACTTTTGACAAGCTGTTCATAGCGTTTATTCATCTTTAGCCCATGAAAGAAGTTAATGATTTCTGTAGTGAAGGCCAATATAGCTGTACCGACCGCGATGATAAGGATAATGCTGTCGGCAACTGTGGAGTCCATCGGGAAGCGAAGGCTTTTGATGCTGGCATATTTGAACAAAGCAGTCATCATGAGGATTAAAAAGAATCCCTTGAGTAAAGCCGATCCTAATTTTAGTCTTTCCGCCCCATAAACCGTTTCATATTCCAGTGGATACACGCCGAGTTCGTAGCGTTCATAGCGGGGATTAAGTGTGAAAAAGTCGTTCATTGCAGCACCAGCCATTAGCAAAGGTATATATTCATCATAAGGCCACTAAATAATTTCGCGCCCCCTCAAATCTGGGCTAGGAATAAAAAAGAGGCTGGCGATAGGCCAACCTCTTGCTGTAATGATCTGTAGTCTATTGCGTTAGTCTCAGACGGATTTAGCCTGAAACTTGACCACGAACAGCACCATCGGGGAATTCGCTGCTGTGGACGTTGACATAGAAACCAGCGGGGTTGGTCGCGATTTCGGTCAACAGTGCGGCATCAACTTTGACGCAGCTTGTCGCGTTGCCACTGGCATCCGGCACAAGGTCAAAAGGAACAACCACGCCACCGTTTTCGCCTGCTGCGCCACGATGAATATGAGCCGCTGCTGCCGGGAGGGCAATGTTCTGCACCGAGAGGGTGTAGCAAATCTGACCATTCGCCATATCAACAGTTACGGCTGCTGTACCTGTACCATCAGGATCGGCAGCGGGAACTTCATTGGCACCGTTAAGGGTGGTGCTAAAGCTCACGTTCGCAGCGGTCGAACCCATGTCGGCGCTGGAAGTTGCTTCAGGAGACATGCCCATGCTGGTCTGCATGTCATTGAATGCGAGGACGCTGTAAAAGCGATTCAGCTCCGAACGGAGCATCGTACAGGCTTCAGGTTCGCCAGCAACTGAGCCGGTAGTCAGGGTACTCATGCTGCTGATATCGGTTCCGGGTGGCATCATTGTCGCCATCTGGTTTGCCATATCGGTTTGATCCATGTTCATCATGCTGCCCATGTTCGTGATTTGATCCTGAGTCATCAGGTTGCCGGGTATCATCATGGTGTTGGCATCCATCATGCTCATCATGGTGGTGAACAGAGGGGCATACTGACCCTTATCAAGGGTTGTGACATCAACGAATGTCGATGTGCCGGTTGTGTTGCCAGCCATTGCGGCATCCATAACGCCTGCGAAGCCAAAATAACGTTCGGCAACATACAGGTTCAAGATCAAGTCAGAGTCGCAAGTGACCATTCCACTGGTTGTTGTCATGGTGGTTGATCCAGTTGACATGTCGCTGGTTGCCTCAGCCGTCATTTCCATCGATGGCATGGCAGTGGCATCTGTGCTGCTCGTGCTGGATTCGGTGGTTGGAACCATCGTCATATCCATTGAGGGTTCAGTCGTTACTTCCATTGTTGGCTCGGCTGTCATTTCCATTGGTGGTTCGGCGCTGACTTCCATCGTTGCATCCCCAGCAGGTGTTGCTGTGGCATCCTGTGCGCCTACAAAGGCTGCGCTAAATAACGCGCCACAAAATAATGCCGCAGTGAGTAATCGAGTAAAATTACGCATTAGACCTCCCATATAAACATCTTTTATCCATATTGGATACTCTTGATGGTAAGTCGGGATGACAGAGCCACCATGAACACAGTGCCTTATATTGGGATAGGTCTTTTAGCTCAATAAAAAGGGGATATAAAGTATAGGTACAAAACCGAGTTCATATAGGACTCACAAAAAATACCTCTCCTACTTTTTAATATGTAGGGGAGGCATTTCTATAGGAAATAGAGCTAAATTCTTAGCGCACTTTTATACGGCTAAGGATGCTAGAGGCGACACAGCGCCCTTGATCGAAGCCTTTTTCGATGCCGGTGCGGTAATGGATGCCACCGTACAAGCGCGAAATACCGGCTTCACTGGCTGCATTTTCAAAGGATGTGAAACTGCGGCTGGCAAGGTTACGGAAACGCTCGGTATTATCGGTGAAGGAAATCGTGCCAAACAGATCGGTTAAGATTCGTGAGGCGGCTTCCGACACAATCGAGTGACCGGAAATGAATTCGGGGAAGGGTGGTGTTTGGACGAAAGGCTGCCACTTATCATCAATGTACTTGTGGATGTAGGTTTCAGGTCGCATCAGCAGTATGATATATTTGATGTTCCAGCCAGAGATGAAGGCATCACCCACACCAATGCCGACCATTGCAAAGGCATCCACCGCTTTGCCGAGATCGAGTTTCATATCACCCACGAACTGCGCGGTGAGTGCCATCCAGTGACCACCGGGTGTACCGGTAATGCCGGGGGTATCGACCCAGAAAGTGGCGATGTCTTTTTGCTCTTTGGTCAGCTTGTCACCCACATTTTTGACTTCCAACGCTTGGGCGTAAAACGTGGATTTCGCATCCTCGCTGAATTCCATATCCAACTTCTCATCGCAAACTGCCGAGTTAGGCAGCCCAAAGACCCGCACCGTTCCCCAAAACGGTTCAACAGGTTTGGTGTTGGCAGTCGTTAGCACATAGGAATCGAGTTGTCCCTCTGGTATCACATACTCTAAGCCTTTTTCATGGGCTTCTTTAGCATTATCTTTAGACTCCCATTCCATGATAGCCTTACCGACTGACTCACCGTAAGCCACCGAACGCTCAACAATCTCCGCATCGACATCCCGCTTGCGGGTATTAATTTGCTGCTCGCGCAGGAGTTGTACGGCTTGTTGGGTATCAGCCGAACCGGGGAAAATGCCGGGTACGACCACAGACATGGCTCCCGCCATCGACGCAATCCAGTCGTAAGCCACGCCATCTTCGATAGCAGGCATCGGCGGTAAATCAGTCACCTGACCGGAAAGTGATTTGCCACCTTCGATACCCGGAACGACTGCTTCATGCAGCGTAATCCCCGCGTAGGCGTACAGCCGTCCACCGCCCGGAGCAGAAGATTTTTCTGCAAAAACACGTTTGTAGACCAGTTGAATCCAATCGGCTCCTGGAACGCCGCTCAACTCTGCGGCGGGTACGGATACAGCTCGAAGGGCAACCGCCTCAACTTGATGTGGGCGTACAAACGCAGCCCCCAAAACAAACATCAACAAAAAAGTAATAATGGGTCTTTGGTATCGCTTAAACATCAGACAAACTCCCCTAGGTAATCATCTAACAAATCTACAAGTATACATATAAGGTAGCATGATTCTCGTAGAAGAAAATAAAGCCCTCTCTCCTTAAGCATAGTCTAGTTGATTATTTTGTGGATGATGATCGTAAGTCAAGTAGATGTAGTGGAAACTTTTTTAACCTGCATTATTAATTAAACCCCACATTGACCGTTTGTGGGGTCATAATCCAAATCCGCTTAGGGTCGGCTCAATACTGTTTGAACGATACGGATGCGCCCTTCACGCAAATTCAGTAAGAGATTACCAAGCAGTGCGCCGAGGTCATTCCCTAACAGGAGTTGTAATCCGAGTTGATTTGTGCCAGCGTCCGCCTTTTGTTGGGCAGCCGCACGCGCCTCCAACCAAGCGAGCGACTGATCCGATAGTTCTTGCCAGCTTTGCACCTCAAATCCTGTTTGGATAAGCAGTGCTTTTAAATCGTCGAGAGGAATTAAGAAGCTCATAGAGGCATCACGCGCCCACATCACCGGAAAATGAATCGGCTGTATCGTACCTGCTGTAATTTCGTGCATCACCAACTTCCCGCCCGAACGTAGTACGCGGTGGATTTGAGTATACAAACTCTGTTTGTCGGCGATATTCATGGAAGAATGCTGTGTCCAAACGGCATCAAACGACTGATCCGCAAAGGGCATATCGAGCGCGTTCCCTTGCTGAAAATGAACGTGGTTGATGAGGTTGGTGCGTTCTGTCAACATTTCACCCACGCGGCAGTAAGACTTCATCAAGTCAAAAACCGTTACCTTACAACCGTATTCACGCGCCAGCAGCCGCGCTGTGCCGCCTAATCCGCCACCCACATCAAGGACAAGCTCGCCGGTTTTCAGGTCAGATTTTTGGGCGAGTGTACGGCTGGCATCCATACCGCCTACATGAAATTGATCCAGCGCGGCGAGGTCTTTCAGCGCCAGTTCCGAGTCTTGCTTATTTAAAGCATTCAAGGCTGCGGATACAGCCGCCTCGACATCTGTGAAGGCATAATGGTGCGTCAAGTCTGCATCAAGTTGAGACATATTTTTCCTTTTGATGATGAGTCTTGGTCTAACCTTTGGCGTTACATCAAAATCAATCACGAATAGGCATCTGCCCGAAACTTGTGCTATTGAACCTGCGTTTAGATAATTTTGCCCTTCGGATGTTTCTATGCATTCATTAACACCAACTTGAACCTTTTTGTAGTGTAATGGTATCTATTTTAATTTTATAAACCCAACCGTCACCTGATTTCAGGAGCATCCGCATGAATTCCAACAGACTGCCCATCGTTGGGCTTGTGATGATGATTATCGTCGCCGTTTTTGCGCTGGTGCTGCAACAACAGGCCGTAAATGATCTGCGGTCGCAAATGACGCGCGCTGCGAGTGCGGATAATGACAAGGGGACGGCTGTTGCGCTGGCACAGGCGGCTACTGGAACGCTGGCACAAGCTGTAATGGGGCAAACCACTGCCATTGCCGCCGCGCAGGGTGCGAACACTGCCCTAGCGCAGGCTCAATCCGCAGCGGGTACAGCCGCCGCCCAATTGGACGACGCAGGTACACGCAGCGCTCAATTCGCCGCAACCACGACGGCTGACACGGATGCAATGCAGGCTGCCGCGACCACTCACGCCAATGACTTGGCAACCTTACAAGCCGAGTCCACGGCTGAAGTGACAACCTTGCAGGAGCAGCTCGTCGGACAAGCCACCACCCAAGCCGAACTCATCGGACAATTGGGGACGGCGACCGCGCAGGTTGATCTGGCAGATTTTGCACGTCAAGCTGCCGAGGATGACCGTAGCAACGCCCTCAGCCAATTATGGACGCTTGGCACACGACAGGCCGACAGCAGCAGCCAACTGGCAACCATAGAGGCCATATTGACGGGCGCACCACCTGCTACAACTGCTCCTCGTGCGACTGCCACGCTGGAACTCGAAGTCACAACGGTTAATGACGCGGCTACTAATACCAGCACTGATGGCGCACTGAACCAAACTTTCCAATCGACGGATCAAAAAATACAACTCAATTATCCCGATGGCTGGCTTGCCCAAGAAGCACAAAATGGTACGATCATTATCGCCAACCAAAAAGAAGTCCTCACCCGTACCGCCAATGTCTTGACTGCGGGGCAGGTACAGCTCGAGATTATAGTGGGTACTTACACTCAATTTAATTTCAGCGCGGGAACTGATCCTACTGATATGCTCAATGCCATCATTGATACGATTAAGTCAAATCAGCCCAAATTTCGAGCAGGAGATGTCACCTCGCTGACGTTGGGTGGTCACAAGGCAGCACAGGTATTGGCAAATGATGGCGAAAATGATGTCAGCTTGACGTTGATCCAGCTCACTAACAACACCGTCGCCGTGATATTTGGTTCAGCAGCCAGTGGCGAAGGCTCTAAAAGCATTGATACGGTCACGGCGATTATGGGAACCATAACCTACATCGAATGATGGTTACTGCCTCAGTCTTTATCTAGTTGTTTGAGAGTGCATGATGCGTGTACAGTAGAAAGTACGGACACGCATTATTTCATTTTAAGGAATAGATACTCATGACAACACCCGAACCCAATCCGAGTGCAGCCGCACACGAGGCGTTGCAGCGCCAGTGGAAAGACCTGTTTGAAAAAATAAACCTGCCTGAAATTAGCCGTACCGTCACTGATACCTCCGACAAACTGCATAAGCTGCCGGAACAAATCGTGCGTATTCGCCAGCGCGGTTACGTCTTTGCCTCCTATTTGGAGCAGAAACGCGATGTGCTGGTTAAGCGCTGGGATGACATCAAGCGCAACATCCAAAGCGCTGTACAGTCCGAATCGGATACCTTCCGCACCGAATACAACCGCATCGACAGCCTCATGACCGATTTAAGCCGCTTAATTTCGAATCCTGAAACGCTCGAAAGTCGGATGCCGCCCATCCGTCAGCGTATTCAAGAGTTGGAAGATCGTGTTGAAGCCACCGAGCGTAAACTCCAGACTGACCTCGGATCGCTGCCCGCTGACACCGATCAAACGCTTAAGCAGTTGACCGACATTACGTGGTATCTCGACCAAAAAGATGAAGCCAGCTTCAAATTTCTGGCGAGTGAAGCGGTGTTCCTTGCTGCCAAAGCCGAGTGGGTTGAGACGGGCAAAGGCAAGAATGATCCCGACGGCATCCTGTATCTGACCGATCAACGGTTGATCTTCGAACAAAAAGAAACCACCGGAAAAACCTTGGGGTTGTTCGGCGGCAAAAAGACCCAAGAACTGAAATGGGAAGTTCCCCTGCATCTCATCACCGAAGTCAAAGCCGAAAATAAAGGGTTCTTTGGTGGCAAGGATATGCTGTACTTCACGCTCAAATCGGGCGCACCTTTCTCGCAAATCACGGTTGAGGTGAAGGGCGGAGTGGCTTGCAAATTCTGGGCGGCACAAATCCAGCGCATGATTAGCGGCAACACCCAAGATGAACGCGCCATCCAACCGGACGCGGAAGATTTGGAAGCCATCAAGAAAGCGCCGACTGCCTGTCCTTCCTGCGGTGGCACGTTGCCCATGTTGGTCGCGGGTCAGCGTCAGATTGATTGCGTCTACTGTGGGACGGTCATTCGCGTTTAAGTTTCATTAGCTATAAGTTCGAGGAGGAAATATCAGTCCTCCTCGAAGGTCGCCATCAAACGACGATAGGCTTCATTCAACGCCTGCATCTGGGCGGTCGCGTCCGGCGCTTTGTTCACATCAGGATGAATTTTCCGCGCCAGATTGCGGTAAGCGGTTTTCACATCCTCTTCTTCCGAGTCAAGTGAAATGCCCAGCGTAGCGTAACATTCAGCCAGTGAATCGGGCTGCGTCGAGCGCGGCGGTTTCTGTCCATCGGTATCGGTCTGGTAGCGACGGTTCTTTTGTGCCTGTTTCTCACCGAAGCTAGCCACCCGCCATCTTCCCCGAATGAAAGGGGTATTAATCTCGACCACCGTTCCCTGTAATTGGCGCATGTTGACGGTTTTGCCGTAACGGATTTCGCGGACAGGGCCGATGCGGTCGTAAAAAACGGGGTAGATAAACAGTTCACCGCCGAAGATGTCATATGCCCACAGCTTATCGCCGTACAGAGCCAGCAGCGGCCACTCCCACTCTTCGACCTCAACCACATGGCCTTCCGGCGGCAGTAGCATATCCGCCCACAGAATGAACAGTGTATACAGGCCGAGGGCTTGGTTATAGATAATCGTGTTTTTGATTTCGTAAGCGGGGATCGAACTTTCGATGATGTGGATACTGATGGCTTCACCAGTGGGCAGGCTGAGGTGGATGATGTCACCCCCATCTTCGTGAATGACCGCGCCAGCGTGTTTCAACTGCCAAACGAGGAACGCGCCTGCTTTATAGGTATCTAAGCGCACCACAAATGCCTGCCTGTGTCTGCTACCTTCCGAGGGGTGTGGGAATAAAGAAGAGGCGTTCGCGTGAACGCCTCTCCGCTTACCCTAAATGTACCCGATTTTGACCGAAATTTCTACCGAAACAACCCAAGTATTTCTCTGTGTCCTTTGTGTCTCTGTGGTTAAATCTACCGGAACAACTCGCGCACGATGATGTTGCGCTGAATTTCGCTTGTGCCTTCGTAAATCTGGAAAATCTTCACGTCACGCAGCAGCTTCTCAACCGGATATTCCTTCATGAAGCCGTAACCACCGAAGACCTGCACCGCGTCCACTGCCGCTTTGGTTGCCATATCGGCTGCGAAAGCTTTGGCATAAGCAGGCACTTTGGAGTTCACGATACCGGCTTCGACTTGCCACGCCGCTTGCCACGTCAATAAACGCGAGGCTTCGTAGTTAATTGCCATGTCCGCGATTTTGTGACCGATGGCCTGATGTTGATAAATCGGTGTGCCGAAGGCTTCACGCTGCTTGGCATACTTGACCGACTCATCCAGCGCCCGCCGCTGCAACCCGACGGCTGCGGCTGCCACACCGGGACGGCTGTAATCAAATACCTTCATTGCCAGATAGAAACCTTGGCCTTCTTCACCGATGCGGTTCTCTTCCGGCACTTCCACATTCTCAAACACAATCTCGGCGGTATCGCTGGCACGCTGACCCATCTTGTCGAACTTCTTGCCGACTTTTACACCGGGGGAATTACGGTCAATGATGAAGGCCGTCATGCCTTTATGTCCCGCGTCAGGATTAGTCTTAGCAAATACCGTGAAGAAATGGGCATGGCTGGCGTTGGTGATAAATATCTTGGAGCCGTTAATCAGGTAGCTGCTGCCTTTTTTCTCGGCGCGGGTTTGGATGCCCACCACGTTCGAGCCTGCTCCTGCTTCGGTCACACAGTATGAGACAAATTCGCCCTTATCCACCAAACGTTCACCCAACCAATACTGCTTCTGCTTTTCGTTACCTGCTAGAAGAATAGGCAAATCGCCTAACGCATTGGTGCTGACGCTGGTGCTGATACCGGTGCAGCCGTAAGCCAGTTCCTCGGCAACAATGACTTCTTCAAAGGGTGATGCACCTACGCCACCGTATTCTGCTGGAATGTTCATGTTGACGATGCCCAACTCACGCGCCTTGTGAAAAATTTCTTCGGGGAAGGTGGCATGTTCATCGAAGTCGGCAGCGACCGGAGTAATCTCGGCGGCGGTGAAATCCCGTGCCATCTTCTGCAACATCTTTTGTTCTTCGGTCAACGCGAACGAAACACCCCCGTGAGTTTTAACCATGTCAACCATTTTTACATCTCCAAAAATAATCTAATCTTCGTTAGATTAAATTATATGGGAAAACCGTGCGCCTTGCTAGTACTCAAAGAATTTACACATTGGTTACATTTACTTAACGACTCGTCGCCTAATCCCGCCCTACAATGAGAGTGTTAATCATTTTAGGGGGACAACCAATTATGAAAATTCGTGTTCTGATGTTGTGTATGCTGGTACTGGGATTAGCGGCTTGTAATCGTGGGAATGTCACTGATGTTCAGCGTGACGCGAACGGTGGCGTGGATGCGACCGTCAGCCTGACCGAACAGGAAGTCAACGATGCCGTAGTCGAAGCGCTGTCCAAGCAGGGCAATCCGCTGCTGCGTAATCCGAAGATTGATCTCCAACCCGGTCAGTTAGTCATTAACGGTGAACATGAACGGCGCGATGGTAAAGGCACAGTTAGCGGCAGCGTCAGCGTAACCATCACTGTACAGAATGGTTCACTGCTGGCACAAGTCACCAAAGCCGACATCGAAGGCTACGATGCCAGCGACCCGCGCATCGCCGAATTTAATCAAAAACTGGCTGATGCTTTTAACCGCCGTGCCAATCGCGATAACAAGCAAATCACCTTTACCGCCATCACGATTACCGATACCAATTTAACATTCACAATCAACCTCAAACGCGCATAAAACAAACCATTTTGTAAGAGGCTGGTAGATAGGCCAGCCTCTTTTAATTTATGACACAAATCCGCACGTCCCAAAAACCCTCGTTTTACTAACTGGCTTCGATCAATTTCTCCCTTAATTGACTTCTCCCTCAGTCTTCCCTCATCACTATCCAGCACGATTTACAAAAATAGTGTACAAATAAACCTTGATTATATGCATCAAAAAAGGTGTATAAATAGAACCATTATCTGTGTTAAAAAGCAGGACTATTTACTCATCAAAATTGATGTATAAATTTGCTTTCTTTTATACCAATCATGTGCTATAAAAATGCCCTTATTACGCGCCCTTAACAGAGGATGGTTGTCGATGACTGAACCCTACCAAATACTGATCCTCTACCGACCCTCTCATTTGCTCGAACAGTCAGAATTTTTAGCCAACGAAGCCAGCGACGAAACCGTCCAACTGGTTGATAAAGCGCTGCAAAAAGAGGGCTTTGATACCCAAATTATATTGGTGGGCGAAGACATTGAAGATGTACTGCGCCGCTACGATACTGGTAGCACCGTGATCTTCAATTACTGCGATGGCTACCACGATGGCCCGTCCGGTTATGACCCCATCACCTGCCTCTACGAGACATTGGGCTTCGCTTATACCGGCTCGGACGATACCACGCTGTTACAAGCCCGCGATAAGAGCATTGCCAAAGCCCAGTTGATTCGAAATGGCATCCCCACGCCCACTTATCGTGTTTTCGACAACACCAACGTCAGCGATTGGAATGTGTTTCCGGCGATTGTCAAACCCAACGGCTATCATGCCTCTTATGGCATCAATCAGAAGGCTGTGGTTCATTCGCAGGTTGAACTCAAACAGCAGGTTGAATATCTCTTAGAGGAATGGCAGCAGTCGGCGCTGGTTGAAGATTTCATCGGTGGGCAAGAATATCGTGTTAGCTTGTGGGGAAACACCGAATTGGCAGTACTGCCGTTAATGTCGGTTCACTATCCGCAAGCCGATGATCCGACATTGGCCTTCCAAGATTACGACACCAAGTGGGATGAGAGCCGGATGCACTTTGAGATTCCAGCAAAGGTTAAACCGTCTATTAAAGCCCATATCGAGAAAGTCGCCAAAGCCACTTACCGCGCCACTGGCATGCGCGACTACGGCGGTATTGATTTGCGTCTGCGCGGTGACATTCCCTATATTCTTGACCCCAATCATAACCCTGATATTTCCGAGGTGAGCTTCATCGTGCGGATGGCTGCGACACTGGGCTATGATTACGCTGGAGTCTTGGCGCGGATCGTGCGCTTAGCAGCCACGCGTCGTATCCGTCGTCATATCCAACTGCCGACGCAAATGATGGCTGGAATGGAAGAGGCAGTCGCGATTCGTGCCGAGAAACGGTCACGGCGGCGGTCAGTGAACAGCCGTTAATCGATCTACATGGACATAACCCGCTGCGGTAAGATGAAAGGCTTAAGTCACCTAACCCTCCATATGGTAAGCCTTTTATGTCCACCTCCAAACCGCCTCTGCTGCATATCCATGACGCGACCGTACTCAAAAAGCAGCAAGCCGTCCTCGACCACATCAGCTTGACCATTCAACAAGGTGAGCATACCGCGATTATCGGGCCGAATGGTTCTGGCAAGT
>JBBQLX010000109.1:0-22079 GCA_038328375.1 Aggregatilineales bacterium
TATGTAGAGCACATCAATTGGGCTACACCATTATTGTCGGGGACAACCCGAAAGGCGTGGATATGGCCGTGGTGCAGGAGTGCCGTCGGCTGAAAGCGAATGTGTTGGTGGTGGGCATCACCAACTTTCCACGTAATGGCGGTTGCTCACATGGCAATTATGTCAAAGTCGAGCGGGATACCTACCGGGCAGCAGGTGGCTATCTGTTGGATGGCTATCACACCCGTGACCGCTGGATGGTCGACAACGCAAATATGGGCATGTTCATCTGGAATGGCAACAGCAAAGGTACGAAAGCTGGATACGAGTACATGCTAAGCCGACACAAAGTAGCCCATCTCGTCACCTTTAAGTTCAAGGAGGCTCGTCATGGCTGAAAACCACATTCTGGCCGTTCACACCTACGGTTCGCAGCGGGTGAAAAACCCTCGGACAAAGAATACAGTGAGCGCCTATAAAATAGGCTATTCCAGTGCCGCCTGTGAAACCTTGCTGATACTCTATGGAGCAAAAGCGCGGGATGTGTCGTCAGCACAGGCCTCTTACCGCTACGTTCAAATTGACGGGGATATTTCAGTGCGGCACGGCTATCTGTTGCTAAACGTGACTGCTGATGAATTGGCGAATGCAGAAGCGGTAACACGCCCCTATCATCGGGCGGCTGTATTTCTCTGGCGCGAGGGCAAGTGGCTGGAACTGCCTAACAACAGCAGTACCGACTACATCCAACCGACTGCCCATTCTGGCCCCAGTTTCGATCCGTCGGGATATCGCCCCGTTTCACCATCCACTGGCGAAAAAGAAGCTGCGATTGAAGGCATTCATGCTGAGAAAAGTCAGCGTGATCCACAGGAAAGACCGTGGTGGTGGCTGCTCGGCGATACCTATCCGCAGCGCGAAATCCTCAAACGATATGGCGCACGGTTCAGCAGCAAGCGCCGCGCCTGGTATTATGTGGGTTGGGAACTTCCCGATGGCATCCAGCAGCTCATTAGCGCAAACGCGACATGTGAATCAGCACCCTCCGTACAAGTCAACGATGATGCGCCCTGTTCCGATGAAGAAGCCGAACGTATTTTGGGTGTCCATCTCGCACCTCAATCGTCTCGTACCACCCATGATTTATTGGCTATTCAGACAGGCGAAACGCACGTACTAGAGACAAGTGAGCTTTGTCAGACTGATGAGATGCCTGCTGAAGTTGTGTCAGACATACTCCATGTGCCGCCGGAAGTAGCTAAGAATGTCATACCCAATGCGCCTGCCGAGCCTCAACACGTCCGCGTCTATAAACCACAACCTTTTCCCACAGATGACTCACCTCTGGATGATGTGCAAAATGCCATTGTACAAACTAAGACACAACCTATGCCTGTCTTACATACGGTTGCAGCTCCTCAGAAACGCACATTAGCAACCATCGGACAGTCATATGTCGGTGAATTAACTGGAAGTATCACAGGCAATGTGTACTGCTACGGTTATGCTACCCATGACGGTATCTGTGTCTATGTGAATATGGGCGGGCCACGCATGGCAGTGGAAGCGATTCGGGCGAAATTCAGCAAAGGTGAAATCGTGAACTGTGTCCCGTGGGATGCACCAGCTATTGAATTGACCGCAGGTGAAGGCAACAGCGGTATGTATCACGATTTCATGCAGAATATCCCCGAAGCGAAGTTCACGTCACTTATCCTCTGTCATGATTTACTGACGAATCCAAACTACGGTGGCAAGTCTACGACCTTCGTCTTACGAACAGACGAAGCGCAGGCCGCTGCGAAGCTCAAGCATCACATCATGGAACTGGTCAAAGTACCAGTGTTCGACGAGTGGGCATCCTACCTGTATCACGCCGGACAGACCGCCATGCTCGTCCGTCAGACACGATCTGCTGGTGACATTGATCTGTTGAGTGTCGATCTGGATGTGGATGCGTGGACACGGTTGATTACAGGTGGCTTAGAGCAAAAACTCGTTGAATTGGGTGATTGCTAATCCTTACGATTCCAAAGTCGACGTGTACTCAGTTTCTGAATGAGCATGCGTTCCACTCCCAATCGATCCGATGTTTCCAAAAACCACAGGTCAACACGCTGTAGTTGCTTTGTGGCCTGATAAATCAGATTGTTCAATCGGCAATTTGTTGATTGCCCACCTTGATAGCAATTTCGGGGTGAAATTTGTCCATAACCGACATTATAGCGTTTCGACAAATGCTGACATTCTCCCACATAAACAGCATCATCCTCTACCGTTAGCACATAAACGCCTTCGGTCCCATATTGCTTAGGAATCCGAAATCGACAGAATGGTCCTGCACCATAAGCATGTAACGCTTGCACTGTCCGTTTTCGATATTGAGTTTGAGGTGAATAGGCTCTAATCCCATTCGTTTCATCCATTTCGGGCATAATACGACCAATGTGAACGAATGTGAAATCCGCAAATAGCCGTTCCATATCCGACCTCAAATCCTCTTTTTCCACGACCCCATCATTCAATCATAGCCCTTTTTGAAACAGGAGCATATTATGGCACGTGCTGAAAGCAAAATGGTCATGGGCTATCTCCCCATTGAACCGCATCATCATCCGGCAATTCTGTCGCTGGTTACACCGGCCACACCTGCCGTGAAACTGCTCGATCCCTTTGCCGGGGATGGGTTGTTTCTTGAAACGGCAGCACAGGCATGGAATGTCACACCCTATGCCAATGAGCTGGATGGCGAGCGGGCGCAAGCTTGTATCGAGCGCTTTGGCCCAACACAGGCGGTACGCTGCGATGTGGAACGGTTGTTGGCTTCCAACAATGCTTTTGGGGCGGCATGGCTCAATCCGCCTTATGACCACGACAAAACCGCCAAAGCCAATAAACGGGTTGAATTCGCCTACCTGCGCCATAGTTGGAAATGGGTGCAAGACGGCGGACTGGCTTTGTGGTGCATCTATAACCAGCATATCACCGAGAAGAAGTGAGACTCGCACTTAAGTTAAGAGCTTGTTCAATACGGTATTCTTCGGTATCCGACCACATAAACCGGTAAGGATACTTTTTCTCACCGTGGTAATGAGGGACGAATTGCTTGTCATCAGTGAAGTGCTGCAAGTAACGGCAGGCAATGGTATGCCATGTCCAATGTGGGAAGGTCTTTAGGATTTCCCACTGCGGTTTGGCGGCATCTACCATCTCGCGCAGGAGTTGCAGCTCGACTTTCGTCCAATGCTGACGAAAATCACCCCATCTGAAGATCATTGAGGAATGCGACCCATCGCGCCAGTATGCGATCAACTGCCGCCGCACCTCATCCAGACGGTTAACGGTTACAGACTGTGCCAAACTCTCAAACAACTCACGGCGATAATGACCGGGAACCGTTTGCCAGTTGGCAATGACCCGCTCTAAAACGGGACGTGCGTCTTCGAGAATCGAGCGTTGGTGTTTACCGGATTGCAGCTCGGCAAGTTCTGATTGCAAACGGCTGATCTCACGCTCATTAGCTGCAAAACTGGCTTCTAAATTCTTCACAATCGTCGGATGTTGAAGCATCTTCAGATTTTCCAGAATGCCCACCTTCGCCCGTTCCGTATTGCGAATTTCACTTTCCAAGCGTCTGACTTCAGCATGGGTGCTGTACTGGGTGGTCTCTAGTGCCGTTTGCCAAGCCGTTTCATTAATGGTCGTGGCACGCAGCCGTTCTAGCAGAAGCGCATCAATCGAGCTGTCCATGCGGGTGGCTTTGACACTGAAAACCAACCGGTTGCGACGGTCACGCAGCATATACTGATAGACTTTGTTGTAGCAGTTCCACAAAGTATGCATCCGACGATGTGGCACGTCCGTTACATCGTCTGAGAAAACCAATCCCCCATACACCGGTGGTTCTACACCGCGCTGTGCCTTATCATGACGGATGAGTGGCCGATAAGGGAAGTAGCTTGGATTGGCCTCGCCTGTAAAGCTATGAGGCGAGAGCGCATTAAATGCAAACATGAACAGGTCTTCTTCGACCAGTGGTTCATGATTGTAATAGCGGACAATGGTTCCCTGATGAACCCAATGCCCGATATAGACGACGTTGGTCAGTAGCTTATCCAATCCGGTCTGGGAGGGCATTAACCGTCCAGTTCGAAGTGATCTATAAGTCGTAATCATATCGGTGCGAAAACCATCCGGTCTGGCTTTCGCAATATCCTCAGGCTCAGGATAGAACGGACCATGTTCCTCGACAAATTCCCATGTCTTCATCAAGTTACGATTGAAGCGCTTAAAGAGTTCGAAGTAGGCATGAACCACATCCGCACAAGGAGTGAATGGGAGATATTTTCGATAATTCGAGTTCGCCTGACCATCTGGCAGCTTCAGTCGTAAATCAGCCATGTAGCCGACAATGACTTTGCGTCCTGCCCACAAACCCTGCTCATGCAGGTAATTCTTGCTACGGTGCAGGCGGCCTTTAATGTGATATTCAAGGAAGTCAGCGGCATGTTGGGCTTCTTCACGGAACATCTTCATATGATAAGCACCCATCGTTGGGTGATTGAAATCGTAAACTATGCGTGGAGTCATCACCCGGACACTACTGCGCTTACAAACATCAATGAAAATATTGGTCTGGATTTGGGTGACATCACGGAAAAACCGATCCACATCCTGCGAGGCCACTATACTAATTTGTCCGGTTTCGATCAGTTCCATCAACCGCGACATACCGGGGCGTTCACTAATCTTTTTCGAGCCGCTTACACCGGCATCCATGTCAATCATCAAGATGCTGGCACGTGCCCAGCCCTGACGCACCAGATGCTCGAACATATCTACGGTTTGCAAAGTGGTGTTGATGTTGCCAATCTGGGCATCAGTCGATTGGCGGTAATAAATCGCAACCGGACGATCCACCGGCAGCGGTTCAAAACGGTACGGATCCAGATTGCGCTGTTCAGGACGTTTGTATTTATGGGGCATGTGCCAGCTCCTTTCCAACAAAAACGCCCTGACCCTGCACATCATGCAACAGGATCAAGGCGCATACGGTACAATGCGTCTTAGCCCTGCGATGTGCTAACGTCACTCGCCGAGTCAGCCGGATCGTCGAGTTGGAGCTTGATGATCTGGCGAACAATTGGGGTTGAATTATTTTCACTATACTGCGTTTCATCCAAGTGTGCAACAATCCTTAACAGCGCCCGATACAGCACAATCAACTGTGCCTCACCGGACGGCATTCCAGTTTTCGCCTTCTCATTAGTGATTGAACTAAGAGTTTCAGACGATGGATCTGCCATTAGTTTCGATGCCTCCATGATTTCCACATCTCTATTACCATAGCAAATTCACCTCGGCAAATAGGTGGAATATTTCACTTTTCGATGAGTATTTTTCCCAAGTGGTATGGAAATTTGCAGGCACAAATCAAATATTCACAATTCAATGGAAAGAAATCGGCTGGTTTAGAGTCACAGCCGGGACGATGTATCGCTACGCAGCGCAGTGATAAGCCTGCTCCAGTGCGCGGCGGGCGCGCATTCGATGATACGCTTTGACACTGGGCGACGGTTGGGATGATTGCTCTTCGAGCAATGAGTGGATAGCAGCAACCATGTTGGGATTGTGCTGATATTTATTGAGTACCTTTTGGGCAGGGATAATATTTCCCCGCTTGAATTTCTCAATCCAGCGAATACCGGGTCGGTAAATATCGCCAAATGCCTTCATTACATCTTGTTTGACGCCGTTGGCATAGTTATCTAGTAAGTAGTGGTGGTTGATTCCTGCGATTTGAGCGGCATCTTCCAGTGTAACTTGGGTGGTGATGTAATATAGAGCGATCAGGTAACGGTCACCATGTGGAGCTGGTCGACGCAGGTAATCTGTTGCCAGATTGTTCATTATATGCTCGATGTCAATCCGCATATCGGTTCCTGATGCCCAAGCTGCCCAGACTTCCGAACGGTGATGTTCAAGGCCGGTTACGAACCACTCGTCAGTATTAGCACCGTTGCTGTTAGTAGTCAGTTCCTCGAAACTGCACTGCCACCCTTTCTGCCGCTTCTCGATACCCATACCGCAGTTGTTACTGACAATCGTTGCTGCTTTGTACTTGTCCAGATGCATGAGTAAGTTGTTATTACGAACCAATCGTTCCCACAGTACCATAAATCCACGCTGGAGCGCGTCGGGAATCTCGTTGAAGTAGGCATGTTCCCAACGACACAGCAGACTTACGCTCAGTGGAGTAAGGCTTTCAATAATCTGTGCGAAGGTCATATAACCTCCCCACCCCGTTTGATAAGTCTGAACCTGCGATAAGGGACGAATCTGCGAACGAATGAAGGCACGACGATCTGAAACCGTAACCATGATGACGACTCCTCATCACCGGCTGGAATGCGCCAGCGCGTTGAGCACAACCGCTCAAGCACGCCGGGACAGCGCAGGGGAGGAACCTGTCAAACACGCCAAAGGCGAGGTGGGTAGTTCGGTGGTCACGTTCCGTAGGGATGGGATCAGGGTACTGCCCACCGCTGTTTGATAGGAGGGTACACGCGCTGTAATATCGCCGCGTCGGCGGTTGGTGCGTAAAAAATCCAACCGATGAGGTCGAATATGGGAGAATAGGTTTTAGTTAAAGACTCTTAGTCTTTCAATCGGTCACATAACTCATGCGAATGTGCTGTTTGTATTGTCGTTTGAAGATGGATATCACTGTAGCTGACTTCTCCAATTCGCATATGCTCAGAATTAAGGGGTGTGGGCTCGAAGCACTAATCAAGCAGATATGCCACACAAATTTGCAAGCGCAGGCCTCAAGGCATTACTTGATCAAGACGGAACTTCACCGTCGACAATTTAGGAGTAAGGGAAATTCGTGGCGCTGATACAAAAAATCCAATATTTATGATCTGAGATTAGGACATGATCACAGTAAATTTTATGGAAGCGCGACATTTTGCTCTTGCTATTTATTCAGTAGTGGAGTGAATTATTAGGCCGTTCAATATGGAGGGCAAAATGGCTGATCAGCAAGTTGATGAACGAATTTCTGACTATATCAATGCGATAGAACACCTTCAAGATGGTCACTTCGATATAGATATTCCCCTTACACCCGCCGACTCAATAGGGCAGTTGGGAATCGCCTGAACAACCTTGCTAAAATATTGAACAACACTACTGTGTATTATAATCACTTAATACTATATCTAGAAATATAAATACAGGATTACTGCTTGACGAAATTCTTGAACGCTTTTATGAAGAGTTTCGCTCTGTAATTCCTTATAATCGCATTGGTTTCTTACTTATTGAGTCACATGAGAAAGGCCAACTACTGTGCGCTCGCTGGGCAAAGAATGATTTAGCTAATGTTGCGCTCGGACGAGGCTACGCTGCTTTCATTGCTGGAAGTAGTCTTGAAACAATTATGCAGACTGGACAAACGCGCATCGCAAATAATCTAAACGAGTATGCCGAGGACAAACCAGAGTCACAATCGACACAGTTAATTTTGCAGGAAGGCCTCCAATCATCATTGACATACCCACTGACGATTAATGACACCTGTGTGGGCTTCATATTCTTCTCGAGCGATATCCCAAACATTTACCAAAACGCCGACATCGAACTTTTTTAGCAAATTGCTGCCTAACTTTCCATCATTCTAGAAAAAGGACGTCTTGTTTCTGAAATTGTCGATCAAAGGCTGAAGATTGATCAACAAAATCAGGAATTACGCCGTCTCGACAATCTCAAGAATGTGTTTTTAGGCATTGCGGCTCATGATTTACGCAACCCCATTGGCAATATTCAGATGGCAGATGATTTACTCATCACAGCCGACATGCGATTGCCTGAAGAGGATAAACTGCAAATGCTAGTAGACATGCGCCAACAAACACAGTTTATGCTGAACCTACTCCATGATTTGTTGGATATCTCGCAGATTGATGTTGAATCAAAACCTGAGCAGGGGGCGAGGTTCTGGTTTACATTAGACGACGCTCCTCAACCATCATGATTTTCAATTGATTATTTCTTCTCATCAATAAGTGGAATCTGCACAATGATGGTCGTTCCAACACCGACCTGACTTTCGAGACGAACTGATCCACCCAGCAAATCGACTGCCTGTTTGACTATCACCAACCCTAGTCCTGTGCCTTGCATTTCCTTCACATTAGAACCCCGCTGGAAGGCATCGAACATACGCGATTGATCCACCTCAGGGATACCAATCCCATGATCTTGAACAGTCAACCTATAGCCGCCTTCATAGGTGTCGAGCGAAATACTGACCTCACCCCCGTCTGGCGAATATTTAATGGCATTCGAGATGAGGTTGGTCACGATTTGGCGGAGCAAGCGTGTGTCCGAAAGTATAGGGTTGGGGAACTTGCTTTCAAAAAGCAGTTTATGGGTAGTATTGTGAAGGGTCTGAAACTCATTTACTAAAAGTTGAAGCAGATCTTCGACAGACACCGTTTCCATTTGAATGCTCAGACTATTGCTATCAATTTGAGAAAGAAAGAGCATTTCATCTAGCATTTGGACAAGCTGGCGCACCGATGCCTCAGCACGATTTAAATGGATAAGACGGCGTTGCTCATCCAGCCGATCGGCATAATCCCGCACGATACCAATGGAGGACATAATTGTGGTCAATGGATTGCGAAAATCGTGCGAAAACATCCCTACCATTTTGGCCTTAAGCAGACGCTGCTCGTGTTCTTGCTCAAAAGCCACTCGCCATACTTCTATTTGACGTTGCTTTTCGCGCTCGTAAGCAGCTTTTTTCTTGATCTGATTTTGGACAGCTTGCAATAATTCAAGACGGGCGAAGGGTTTTGTGAGGTAATCGTCGGCTCCTTGATTCATGCCATTTCGAATATCATCATGACCCGCCCTAGCGGTTGTGAAGATGAACGGGGTCATTTGAGTGAGAGAATTGGTGCGAATATCTAACAACACGCCGTATCCATCCAAGCGTGGCATCATGATGTCACAAATGATTAAATCTGGCAGATGAATGGCGGCTGCATTTACGCCATCCACACCATCTACTGCCGTGAAAACCTCATAACCTTCAAACGTTAGCCACTCGGTTACATCACGGCGCAGCATCTCCTCGTCTTCGATCACCAGTATCTTGAACATATGCTCATGCTCCTTGGGTATTGAACGGGATACCGACTGTAAACGTGGTTCCGATCTCACTCCCACTTGTCACAGTGATAGTGCCACCATGCAAATCAACTGATTCTTTGGCGATAACCAACCCCAATCCGGTACCCTGTATAGTTCCCACATTGGTTGCCCGGTGGAACGGTTCAAATATATGACTCAAATCGGCTTCTGGTATACCAATCCCATTATCGTGTACGCTGAAAATCAGCACCTCATCTAGGTATTCCAGTTTGACCAAAACTGCTTTGTTCTCGGGTGAATACTTGATCGCATTTGACAATAAATTGCCGATAATTTGCCGCATCAATTTTTTGTCTAGTTGTACGCGTGGCACCGGACTATTTAGCTCGTAAAGCAGTCTATGTGAGATATTTGGTTGGCTTTGATATTCGTCTATGATTTCTCGACATAAGGCATCAAAATCACACAGTTCGGGTTTGAACTCGACTCGTCGTGCTTGAAGCCTCGCTAGCCGGAGTACATCGTCCATAATATCTGTCAGACGCGTTATCTGTCCCAGAATACCCTTTAACTTTTGGTCAATTTGATCGTCACTCAGCTTATGTCGGTAAGCGCTCAAGGTCTCCGTTGCAGCACTAATTGTCGCCAGCGGTGTCCGGAATTCATGGGACGCCATCGAAACAAATCGCGTTTTGAGTTCGTTTAGTTCTTTTTCTTTCGCAATGGTTGCTTGAAGCGATTGTTCTAATTCCTTACGGGCGTTTATGTCGTGGATAGTGCACAGGAAGCTATCATTACTAAAGATCCCAAGACTCACTTCTGCCGCAAACACTGAGCCATCCTTGCGTTGCGCCTTAACGTCAAGAGTCAAATTCTTTCCTACCCCTGTGAATTCACCCATTAAGGTCAAAAAGTCAGCATCACTGGAATGAAACAGCAAATTTAGCGAACGACCGAAATAATCATCCGGATTGCAACCAAACATCTTGTCGAACGAGGCATTGGTTTGTTCGATAATCAAGTCATTATGGACGAGCAGAATCGCATCGGTTGCACTATTCAGGATGGCCTCGACCCGTTCTTTAGCCGTTTGCAGTTCGGCTGTACGATCAATAACCCGTTGCTCCAGCCCTTTATTCGTATTTTCGAGGTTCTCTTCAGCAAGTTTACGTTCGGTTATATTGATGTGAGCAACCACCACGCTGCGGGGTGCAAGCTCAGGGAATGGAGTTACACGCACTGCAAACCAGCGTTTTTCAAATGGGCTGTGGCAGGGATACTCAAGGTAAAACTCCTCCTGTGATCCGTCAATCACAGCGCGGATTCCGGCAACAGTCGATGCAGCGTGGTCTGCCGACTCACCCTCAGTCATGTCACACACCGTCAAATAATTCTGTCCAATGTAGTGCAAGGACGACGACGCACCATTTGCATCCGCAAACTTTACCCAAGGAGCATTCACATTGATGATAGTTCCGTCAGAGCTAAGAACAGCAGTATTCGCCGGAAACGCATCCAACGTCGTTTGCAGGAACAGGCGCATCCCTTCAACCATCTGCATATGATCTTTAAGTTCTTTCTCTGCCTGCTGGCGCTGGGTCTCATTTTCAGCGAACTCCATAGCGAAGCCAATATCGGCAGCCATTTCGTCAAGTAGTTTGAGTTCCTCGTCATCAAAGAACTCCGGCGCATCTGCGTACAGAACGAAAATTCCTCGCATTTCCCCGGCTACTTTAAAAATCAAGGATGCCACGGCACGATAGCCTAAGCTCAAGGCATCCTCGCGCCACGGTGTCATACGCGGATCGTGTTCAATATCATTGACAATAACATGATTGCCAGTGCGAAAAGCTGTGGCAGCCGGCCCATGTCCGCGCGGCGTATCATTCAAGAAAACCTCAAGTCTTTTCAGATAGTCCTCAGCGATGCCCGCATGAGCGACCGAATTCACCTGCTGGGTCACTGAATCGAGGATACCGATCCAGGCCATGCGAAAATCGCCTTTCGTAACAGCTATGCGACACACCGTCTCAAACAACTCCGAGGAAGTGCGACGGCGGATAATAGCCTGATTTACATCACTGAGTAGAGCCAATGTGCGGTTCAGCCTGCGGAGTCGTGTTTCGGCTATCTTGCGTTCGGTGATATCACGGCCTATGCCGACCAGCCCAATCACAGTCCCATAGTCATCACGGAGCGGAAATTTCGAAGTAAGCATCCAGCCTTGAGTGCCATCGGCAGCCACAACGTGTTCTTCGCGATTAATGAGCGCTTGACCAGAGGATATAACGCCTTTATCATCTCCGGCATACTGCTCAGCTATCTCTACAGGATAATAGTCAAAATCTGTCTTGCCGATGACTTCATCAGGCGAGGCGACTCCCATTTGACTTGCATCTGCCTGATTCTTGAGGGTAAATCGACCCTCAGAGTCTTTGGCATAAATGCGGTCAGGTAAGCTGTCAATCAGAGTTCTAAGGAGGGTACGTTCTCGCGCACGTTCAGTCTCGATCTGCTTGCGCTCTGTGATATCACGCACAATGCCCTGTAGATTTCCGTCAGGGAGTTGTTTTGAGCTGATTTCGACTGGCACATGGGTGCCATCTTTGCGGATCATCGCGCGCTGAGTAATGAGGGTTTTTCCCTGCCGAAGCTCTTCGAATCGCAGCGGCTGGTTTGAGTCAACATAGGTCAGGTCGCGCATACCCTTTTCCAGAATCTCTTTGCGGGAATAGCCTAGCAAGCGGCATCCGGCTGAATTGACATCAATGTAATGCCCTTGGCTGTTGGCCATAAAGATTCCGTCGGCGGCCTGTTCGACTAGTGTCCGATAGCGTGCTTCGCTCTCACGGAGCATTTCCTCTGCCTGCCGCTTTTCAAGACGAAGTCGACTAGACTCGAGTGCCGTTTTTACGGATGGTCCTAGCCGTATCAACCGATCTTTGAGCATGTAATCGGCAGCGCCATTCTGTATTGCTGTTACGGCGAGTTCTTCGCCAATGCTGCCGGACACGAGGATAAAGGGAATATCCAGCCCATGTTCCTGCAAGAGCTTGAGTGCGGTCAGCCCATTAAATTGCGGCAAGTTGTAATCCGCAAGAATGACATCGAGTGTCGGGGTAAGGCGAGCAAGATACTCTGCCTTCGTCTCCACGCGCTCCCATTCCGGCTCGAACCCAGATTGGCGCAGCTCATCCAGTATGAATTCGGCATCAGCCGGATTATCTTCAACTAAGAGTACTCGAATTGGTAAACGTTCAGACATAGCAATTTCACAAGTGAAAACTAATTTTTTGGTAGCTTATTTAAGAGGAGCCAGTAGAATCCAATTTCCCGCACAGCCTCTGTGAATTGTTCAAAATCGACTGGCTTAACGATATAGCTGTTGACCCCTAAGTTATAGCTGTTGATGAGATCGCTTTCTTCTTGTGAAGAGGTCATCATAACGACCGGGATAATTTTCATGTTCGCATCCGATCGGATACGTTGTAATACTTCCAGCCCGTTGACCTTTGGCAATTTCAGGTCGAGTAAGATGAGCTTAGGCGGAATATTAGGGCGTTCCGCATATTGCCCGCTACAGAAAATGAAATCGAGCGCTTCAGCACCATCACGTACTACTTGTATACGATTAGCAAGTTTCTGTTCACGCAGGGCATCTAGAGCCAATTCCACATCATTGGGATTATCTTCGACCAACAAAATTTCGACACCGTTGCTACTCATCTGCACTTCCCCCTTCAAGAGTAAAATATAACGTGGCACCGTTATTGACTTCTGCCTTAGCCCATACTCGCCCACCGTGACGACGAATGATACGTTGGACAATCGCCAGCCCTACCCCTGTTCCCGGAAATTCGTCGCTACGATGAAGCCGCTGGAATACCCCGAACAACTTGTCCGCATAGGCCATGTCAAAACCAGCACCATTGTCTTTTATGTAATAGACGTTTTCGTCATTAATTTGCTGATAACCCGCCTCAATATAAGCCATATCACACAACCGTGTAAACTTGAGGGCGTTCGAGAGTAAATTAGTCACAACCTGCTTCAATAGAGCCGCGTCAGCCTGGCACGTCGGCAAGTCGCCAATGATGATCTCCAGTTTGCGATTTTCCTGTTCGCCGCTCAAATCTTCCAGTACTTGATTGACCATGCTGACGACATTTACCGTTTGCTTGTTGAGGGGCTGACGGTTCAGGCGAGAAAATGTCAACAGATCATCAATCAGAGTGCCCATTTGCTGACTATTATCCCGAATCAGGTGCAAGTAGCGTTCTGCGGGTTCTGGAATCTGTGCTGCATAATCTCTGAGAAGAATTTTGGAAAAACCGTCGAGAGCGCGGAGGGGGGCGCGTAGATCGTGAGAAACCGAGTAGCTAAAGGCCTCCAGTTCTTTGTTAGAGGCTTCAAGCTTTGCGGTTCGCTCAGCGACATGTTGTTCTAATTCGGTGGCATGAAGCTGAGCCTTTTCATACAGAGTTGCATTCTGTATAGCAATGCTCAATTGGTCAGCGATTGTCACAAGTATGGATTGGTCATCTTCAGAAAACGCGGATGGCAGCCGGCTAGCAACCGTCAAAACCCCAATGACTTGTTCACTGATGATGAGCGGTAATAGCAAACGCGACCGTATACCTTCCCGCTGTAAAATTGCTGTTTCAGGCCAATTTTCGTCCGCGCCCACCTCAGCTTCCGAATATGGAATACGATTTGTCACCAACCACTCGATCACTGATCCATTCACGGATCGCCACTCACCCGGTTGAATCGCAGGCTTATGCTGCGTCCATTGCCTGATTATCTGCCATTGGTCTTTGGTTTCGTTTAGACGCACGATAGCGGTTCGGTCGAGTTGAATTAAACCCTGTAATTCTTTAACAAAGTTGTCGTAGACTTGACCGAGATCGAGATTTGATGAAATGACGCGATCAAGACGGTTAATAGCCGACAATCGTTCGGCATAGCGCTGTAGTGCCCCTTCAGATCGCTTGCGTTCGGTGATGTCTTGAGCAGTCTTTGAGATCCCTACTATATTGCCTTGTTCATCTTTGATTGGCGATAGTGTGACCGAAACAAAGACCTTGGTGCCATCTTTTTTCAGCCGAATGGTGTCATAGTTTTTCACAATTTCGTTGGCAGCAATTTTCTGAAGGAATCTCTTTTCCTCATCTAATCGATCAGACGGAATAAGAAGACTAATAGGTTTCTGAATGATTTCATCGGCTGAATAACCATAAATTTGTTCTGCGCCATCATTCCAACTGGTAATGGTTCCATCGAGAGCCTCGCTAATAATCGCATCGTTGGAAGAAGAAACAATCGCTGCCAGTCGGGCAAGTCTCTCGTCTATCCGCTTTTGTTCGGTAATATCTTCTACCATAGCGATAACGCCAACCACTGTACCATCCTCAAGCACCTGTGGTAGTAGTTGTGTTCGCGTTAAGCGTGTTCCTTTGTCGTAGGGCATTTCGTGCTCGTAACGAACTACTTGACCGTTAAGCGCGTTTTCAATATCCGGTTTGGCAGTCTCAAACGCGGTTTGTCCAATAATCTCGGCGATATGCTTTCCTGTAACTTGGTCAGCATTATATCCGAACCACTCTTTGTAACCTTTATTCACAAATTGATAATGCATCTCTCGGTCAAAATAGCTAATTAAAATGGGCAGCGAGTCCGTAATTAATTGAAGCCGGTTATGGCTGTCGTTAAGGGCTTCCTCAGCCCGTTTTCGCTGACTAATATCATGAAAATAGACAGAGAGACCGGTTCGCATTGGATAGACTTCGACTTCGACCCATGCTCCTAAAAATGAAGAGAAGGATTCAAATCGCACTGTTTTCTGCTCGTGTAAAGCCCGATGCATTTCTTTGAATGCTTGCGTATCTACACCCTGAGGAAATTCGCTCCAGATATGCTTGCCAATCAGATCTTCACGCTTTCTGCCCCAAAGTTGTTCGGCTTTATGATTGAGGTAGATAAAGCGCCAGTCCCCATCAAGACCGTAGAACGCTTCACTGATACTTTCGAGGAGTTCAAATGATTGGTTGGATGAAATTAGAATTTGATCAATCAGCCGGCCCTCTTGCTGCGAAGACGAATCGTGGTCATCATTATTCACGATTTGGTGCTCAATTCTTAATTTTTGGAATATCCCATCATCTAATAATACACCTATCTGAATTACATTTGGAACAAATTGTAACAAACATGTCTTAACAAACGGCACTTCTTTCTGAACCCATGCATTTTGAATATTATGCAGGGAACAAGCACAAATATCAGCAATGTAAGAAGCAACTTGACGTTAAGAGATATATTTAAGAAATGTTAGATGCGCTAATTATTGATTGGATCGGAGAGAAATTGTAAGATAACGCGAACCCTCGTTCCTCCCTGATGATTAGCCTCTACCGAGATCTGACCGTTGTGGAGGTTCACTGCATGCCGTACCATAACCAACCCTAGACCTAGTCCCTGAATAGTACCTACATTTTCACCTCGAACGAATGGTTTAAATATCCGATTCCGGTCACTTTCTGATATTCCGATCCCTTCGTCAGATATCATAATCTCAGCTTCTGTGGCCTTCAATGTGAGTTTACAGAGAATCGTCCCTCCATTTGGAGAAAACTTGACCGCATTAGTAACAAGCTCTGTAATGATTTCTTTGATAATTTGCGCTTCCCCGACAAATATTGAAGGGCATTCTGAAATAGATATGGTGATAATGTGACGTTCACTAGGGATAGAGGTCTTGATGGATTCGATACAATCTCGAAAATGGTCACAAAAATCAAAAGCCTGCGGTTGAAAAGTCTTGATGCTGGTTTTGTACTCGCTGATAGCAAGGACTTCATCCAGAAGATAGGTCATATGGTGTATTTGATCAGTAATAATATCGAATTTCTTTTCAATATCTTCAGGTCTTAACCGATCACGATACGACTGCAAAGTCTCAGAAGAGGTCATGATGATAGCCAATGGTGTGCGGAATTCATGCGATACAAGATTGACAAAATTCGACTGTATCTGGCTGTAGTGTTTTTCTGCTTCCAGAGCGGATTTTAACTCGGATGCGAGCCGCTGGTTCTCTATCTTCAATTCTTGAGCCTCATAACTCTCGCTGATAATTTGCTCTAATTCGTTGGCCTCCCATGGCTTCTGGATATATCGTTCGATACCACCGTCATTGACAGCGGCAATCACAGCGTTGATGTCCGCATAGCCTGTCAACATCAGCCGTACCGCGTTTGGAAAATCTTGTCGTACTTGCGACAGAAACTCTGCTCCTGTTGTACCCGGCATTCGTTGATCGGACAAAACTACATCAATCAAATGTTCGCGCAAAATGCTGTGAGCCGCTTCTGCACTGGTTGCAACATGAACAGTGAATTTCTGTCGAAGTTGACGGTGTAAGGCTTTTACGACATTTTCTTCATCGTCAACGACCAGCAAGTGAAGGTTTTTCATACTCTGTTCAGAACGCTTTTCCTTAGCTATAGGATCAGGTATCGATGGGCAATCTAATCACAAACGAAGAACCTTTACCAATTTCTGATTCCACATTGATTGTGCCGTGATGCCCATCGGTAATAATCTTATGTGCAATGGAAAGTCCAAGACCGGTTCCGCTGCCAACTGGCTTTGTCGTAAAAAAAGGATTGAATATATTTTTCATAACATCCGGGGTCATCCCCTCCCCATCATCAGAAAATATCAGTGTAACGAATTTAGAATCATGGATCACTTTGATGCTTAAGCGACCATCGCCATGAATTGCCTGTGCTGCATTGATGATGATATTTAAGAAGACCTGATTCAACTCTGCGGGTCGACACATAATCTCGGGTAAATCATCCACAATGTCCAGCGAAACGCTAATTCGATTCTTTAGTTCCGTTTGAGCAAGAGACAGGCTGCTCTCCAGACCCTCACGTAAATTCGCACGTTTGGTTTCCGCTTCATCTAAACGCGAGAAATTTCGAAGTTGTTCCACAATTTTCTTGACTCGTCTTAGCCCATCCGACGTAGTCTTCATCAAATCGTCCAAATCTTCGACGATAAAATCGAGATCGATTTCGGCGCGAATTTGAGCAACCGAAGTCCTTAGGCTGTCAATATCTGCGGTACTAATTTGTTGTTCGAGGGTGGTAAACCCTTCAACCAGGTCCCTTGTCATCCTACCTAAGGCATGAACATTACTATCCACAAATGAGATAGGATTGTTGATCTCATGGGCGACACCCGCGACCAATTGTCCCATAGCATTCATCTTTTCTGAGTGAATGAGCATCATTTGAGTGTCTTTAAGCTCGATGAGTGTCTTTGCCAGTTGACTGTTTTTTATAGCAACTTCGCGCTGTAAATTCGTGACCTCACCGTTCAAGCTGACCAATTCCACCTGTACTTGTGAGAGTTCTACGACATCATATTCGATGAGTAGTAAAATCTGCTCAGCGCGTCGTTGTGCGGTTCCTTTAAGTGACTGATAGGATGAAGAACCAACGCTAAAGGTAAAAATGCCCTCGTATAGAATTGTGTCATGGTGAGAATTATTAATCAGTTGATCCCAAACCGGGTTGATCAGATTCTCAATAGACTTTTCACCTTCTTTAGTAGTCAGGATTCTCTGCATACCGGCGTTCGCAAATATATTCTTACCGCTTGTCTCGAATACACCGACGGCATACGACAGGGAAGACATCAATCCAGTAAAAAACTGTTCATCACGAAAATTGAGATCATGTGTACTTGATTTGGGCATTGCGGCAATCCTTTATGATCTCTTTCAGCAAAACGGCTACCATTGATGTAAGATTTATTTACTAACTATGATTAAGCTAATCTATCAACTGCGATGACTGCATTTTCTCCCCATACATCTCCACCAACTGTCTTCCATAAATCGTCCACTAGATTGAAGGGTATACCCCCAACCATGATTACTGGACGATACGTCACAAAATCTGCCCGAATTCGCTCAATTGTTAACTTTACAGTTTCGATATGAGTCAACAGACTTGCTGGAATGCCCACGATATCGGGTTTCATGGTGTCAATCATCTGGCAGAAATCTTTGACGGGTGTATTGGCACCGAGAAACAGCGTATCGATGCCTTTCAACTGCAAAATATCAGCCATCATGCGCGGTCCTATCTGGTGATGATTGTGCTCTAAACAGGCCACCAGAGCCTTCTTGTCACCTATATCAGGCAGAGCGACTTCACTGTAGATATTTGCTAGAATGGTCTGTGTAATTGCAGTAGCCAAGTGTTCTCCGGCTACCGATACTTTACCCTTTTCCCACAAATAACCAATGTTATACATTGCCGGTTGTATCACATCGACATAGATTGTTCCCAATGCCATTCCGTTGCGAAAAGCGTCCAGAAGATGCTCCTTTGCAAGGATGCGGTTGCCATCAAGCAAGGCATTTAGGTACGCTTGCTGCAAAGCAGAGGATGGGGGCAAGACATACAATTTGTGTTCGACCTCTTCCGAGGATAGCTTTTTGATTGCCTGATCCAACGGTTCTGCAACATACTGCCAGATGTCCGCACCGAGTTCAGCTTGTAGTAGCTGTCCCAATGTCTCCATCGCAAAAATTAATCCTAAATTGGCTTTCCGGGCACGGAGTACAGAATCTACCCATAGCATGTATTGAACAAAGGCATCGGCATCACCACTACGAATTGCGGACACCAGATAATCGACATGATAGGCAATATCTTCCTTGCATTTCTCGATAACTTGAGGACCAAACCGTTCAACGATTTGCGGATAGCGCTCCGTATAGCGCACTGCGGTAGTGGCAACAACTGCATTTTTGGCGACTAATATTCGATCAGCAGCTTTTTCCGAATCGTGTTGTTCAGTCATATTTTCTCCAAAGTCATATGTGGGCAGACGTTACCTTGATTATTTATCAGGCTGAATCGGTAACCTCACCGTAAAACAAGTACCCTCACCCCAGACACTGTCAACTTGAATAGTCCCGCCATGAAGTTCTATAATTCGTTTACAGATGGAAAGCCCTAACCCACTCGATGTTTCGTCACCTGTTGGGCGGGTTGAGGTTTTCTGAAAGGTACCAAATAATTTGCCAAGATCTTCCGCTTTGATGCCCTGCCCTTGATCGCGAACTTCAAAACACAGCCAATTTGCGTCTTTGAACACATTCAGTGTGACAGTTGAGCCTGAATGCGAGAACTTGAATGCATTTCCGAGCAGGTTGTCTAGGACTTGTTCCATACGCTTTGGGTCAAAGATTGCTTGGCCTATTTCTCTTTCCAAAGTCACCTGTAAATCAATACCTTTATTATGGCCGAGTTGGTGATTGAGGCGTTGAACACGGTCAATGAAGTTGACGAGATGCACATCTTTAGGTTCTAAAATGAGTTTGCCGGACTCAATTGCATTTGTATCCAACAGGTCGTTGACTAGGGATAGCATTTTTGCTGATGTATCATCGACAATGTCGATCAACTCGATAGAAGCCTCGGGTAGCGTGTTGAGCCTCTTGAGCAAATAGATACACGATTGAATATTCCCGATGGGACCGCGCAAATCATGGGCTGCCGTACCCAAGAATGAGTCTTTTTGCGAATTGAGTTGCTGCAATCGTATGTTTGCACCGCTTAATTCTGTGGTACGTTCTTCAATTCGTTGCTCAAGAAATGTATTAGCTTCCTGCAATTCTTCTAACAGTTTACGGTTTTGAACCAATAGGTCGTGTTTTTCGAATGCCTCTCGCACGATGGTATCGAGTTCGATTGCATCCCATGGCTTAGTGATATAGCGGAATATATTGCCATCGTTAATGGCTTGAATGACCGACTGAATATCAGCATATCCTGTTAACAAGAGACGGATTGCATCCGGGTATTCATTTTTCACACGATCAAAGAATTCCGAACCTTTCATACCCGGCATACGTTGATCGGAGACGATTACGTGGATCGGGACTTGAGTCATCATCTCATATCCCTCTTCGGCGCTATTTGCCCGGTAGACAGCATAGCTATTTCTAAATTGTCGATAAAGAGACTTCACAATATCAATTTCATCATCGATCAGGAGAAGATTGTGAGGGACTAGTGCATCCCCCTTTGAGTGACTTAAATTGGATATATTCTCAATCATTATTATCCCCTCTCTCAGATTCGCCCATACGCAAATACTTATGATCTTCAATTCATTCCAAATGGTGGCCTTTTCGTTCACTCAGATAACAAGATACATACCACGATGGAGGTGGAATAATATATGACTAAATTATGCACGCAATTCTCTTTACAGACTGCTACAACGTCTTTGGCGAGTTGTTATGGCACAAGGGGTTTGGATGTGACGAGTTATATTAAAGGGTCTAGCCCTTTGACAGCGGAATAATAAATCACTATTCAAAATAAACTCTATCACAGTCAACCTTAATAATTGCAATAAATCCGGTATTCATGACATTGATTACGATTCTGAGTGACATATGGCATATTAGTCTGTTTTGGATTTTGAGCATGATTACTTGATGAACTCAATACAGCACTTATTAAAATCAGAAACACAGATACTTCATCAAAAGCTTGAGTCACATCCGTTGCATCAATTGCTCTTCAGCCCGACCTTGAACAATCGCTCACTACAAAAGATTTTATTGGCCTATTTAGGTTTTTATCTACCAATTGAGATCAAATTAGTAGATTTTGTTAACGATATATATCCGACATACAAGTTTCAGTCACCATGTATTGTGTTGGATTTGATCCTTCTGCAAACTGATATGCAGAAATTCTTGCTATGTGACCATATGCCAACTATCGAATCTAAGTTCAACATGTTGGGAGCACTCTATGTCTTTGAAGGTGCTCGTTTGGGCGGTGTGATCATCAATAAGCATTTGAAAAGTGTTTTACCATCTAATCAGGTGCGGTTTTTTGCGAATAAGAGTAGTTGGGTAGCTTACAATTGGGCAAATTTCGGGCGGATGCTAGAGTCTACTGTGGTAACAAAATCTCAATGCACACTTGTTATAAATTCGGCTATAGAAACATTTAGGTACTTCAAATTATGGCTGGATTCAATAGAAGTAGTAACTGAAAGCGAGTGAAAATTTAACTTAAACTTTATTGCATTATCAAGTTATGTAAGTTCTTGAAAAAACTGAGAAACCGTCCCACAAGCAAGAAAGTGAGCAAATCCAATACAAAAGTGCTATTTCTAGTAACTTTCGAGACTCTATATTAGCAGAATGGTCGCATCTTTTAATTGGATTAGAACAAATTGACAATCTAATTCGGATGGATATGTACACGCGGCAATTGGTTAAATGAGCGTTGTTTGGCATTTGTGCTGAATAACAATTGATTCGATGGAGTATCAGCACGAAACTCATATCACAAATTTAGATGTGGCCTTGGGAATCATTGCACAGGTCGGATTCGTGTATAATAAGCTCGAGCGCAACGATCAAAAAGAACTTCTGCATCAGATGGTTGAGCGGGTTATTGTGAACCCGGCAGGAAAGGCGAAATTAGAGTTGCGCGCACCATTTGCTTACTTGAGTGATATTTCGAAACGGGTAAGCAATATTGGTGAAATTAGTGGGGTTGAACGCAGCGTCAAAACCAAAATCGGCAGAGATAACTCTACCGATTATAGTCAAGCCCAATGTTCGGATTGGGTCTTATGCTGCGGGAGGGACAGGATTCGAACCTGCGTTCCGGTATAACCCGGAAAACCGCTTAGCAGGCGGCCCCATTCGACCACTCTGGCACCCCCCCATTCAATGATCTACCAGGCGGAGGGAGTGGGATTCGAACCCACGGTGCCGAAATTCGACACACAGGTTTTCAAGACCAGCGCCTTAAGCCACTCGGCCATCCCTCCTGGATAGGAACATTCTAGCATGGGGGTAACGCATGGTCAATGCTTGA
>JBBQLX010000110.1:0-21871 GCA_038328375.1 Aggregatilineales bacterium
CGGACAAGGGCAGCCATCGACGTATTGAATACTGGCTTGACGGGTTGTGCCGAACGTTAGGTTTAATAGATCTGTCATTTGTTGATCGTTCAGGCGGTAGTAGACCTGCAAACCGTCGCGGCGACTGTCCACAAGACCGGCTTCGCGTAGGGTCATGAGCTGCTGTGAAATATACGCCTGTCGCTTGTTCAAGGACGCTTCAATATGACAGACACACATCTCACCTTCACGCAACAAATCGAGTATTTGCAGACGTGTCGGGTGGGCTAACCCCTTGAAAAGCTCGGCCAGTTGTTCATAAGACAATTCCATTGTGCTGCTCCATATTCAAGACTTTGAATATAGCTTATCAGGAGTCAGTGATAGTCATCAGTGGGGAATGTCACCCCTAATGGATAACATTCGTCGGTCGAGGTTAGTTTCCCTATGTGCCATAATTGATGAAACAACTTCGCCAACAAAGTTTAAAGTAGAATTGAGGGGTGGAGAACAGGACAATCTCACATGTCAGAGTATCCAAGGCTCAATTCAGAGGTACAGCCGAATGGCGACGGTTCAACGCGGAGCATAAACGGCGCATCGTGGCCGAAGCAGACGCGTGTAAGCATGGTTCAGCCGCGAAGGGCTGACGTATAGCCATCTGATTAACTGGCCCTCGGCGGCCTTACGCCAGTGGCAAATCCGCAGTGGGCGGAAGTTGCCACCTGGAAGCTGAGAATGTTCGGTTAAAGCGGCGACTGGCACGCGCAGAAGTGATTATTGACAGCTGTCTAATTCCTAGCATTTCCCAGATCTTTCGACCATAAGATAGGTGTACGTCAGCTTTGCTCCTCCCAATCCTGCCATTTGACGGGGTGTAGCTGTAGGTATTTGTCGACTGCCACCCCGAGGGTTGGGAAAAACAGGTCTGCACCTAGCTTGTTGAACAGGTCATATCATCGCAACAAGTCTTTGACAGGACCTTTCATCTCAGCGAAACACAGATCCATCCCCGCTTTGTGTAAGGTCTCATCCAATTCTGCCAGCATATCCGCACCAGTGATATCGACATCTGTGATCGGTTCTGCCGCTACGGCAACCCATATCGTCGGTGTGGGCGCGTCGGCAACAGCCTTCAACACATGTTCGCGGAATGTCTCGGCATTAGCGAAAAACAGTGGTGCATCCCAACGGAACAATACCAGGCCGGGAATCTGTTTTCCCTCGGGGTGACGTTTGATGTCGTGATAGCCCTTCATCCCGTCAACGCGCCCCAGTACCGCATCATGGGGCCGCCACGCACGCCAGATGAAGGCCAGCAGTGCCAGGGCTACAGAAAGGAAGATGCCCTGTATCACCCCAAATATGGCCACCCCCAGAAAACACACAATTGCCTCTACGAATTCTTCGCGTCGCACCCGATAGAAATGAGCCAAACTACGCACATCTGCCATACTCAAGCACGCCGCAATAACGACTGCACTGAGCGCCGCGCCGGGTAAGTTTTGCAGCAGTGCCGGAGCGAAAATGAGCAGCAGCCCGGTACACAGCGCACCAACGAGACTGGTCACCTGGGTCTTTGCGCCTGCCGCTTCCGCGACCGGGGTACGAGAGGCACTACTGCTAATCGAGAAACCAGAGAACAACCCCGTTACGATGTTGGCAGCACCGAATGCAATCAGCTCCTGGTTCTCATCTACATCGTAACCGCCGCGCAACGCAAATACCCGTGACAGGATACTCGTCTCCACAAACGAAACCAGCGTGATCACTAATGCGCCGGGTAGCAGACTTCGAATATCCTCGAGGGTCACAGATGGAATGTGAAAGGATGGAAGCCCCTGGGGCAGTGCCCCGATGACCGGGATCGTTGCTTGCGTGGTCGGGTCAAGCAGCGTTACTACAGCAGTTGCGCCAGCAACAGCAATCACAGCACCCGGAATACGTGGCAGCCAGCGACGGTAGGCGAGGATGAGCATCAACCCGACTATGCCGATCGTGAACGCCATCCAGTTGGCCCTACCACCCGCGAGATTCTGCACCAGAGCCACGATCTTTTCGACCAGACTTTCACCACTGGCTGGAAGTCCGAACAGCTTGGGGACCTGGCTTACGAGTACGGTGATCACGATCCCATTCAGATAGTCGTTGCGAATCGGCTTGGAGAGCAGATCGGCGATGAAACCAAAGCGGGCGAGACTGGCGAGTAAGAATATTCCACCGGAGAGCATAGCCGCCAGCGCGATTGCCCGATCCGGCTGACCGGCTGCTAACGGCAGTATTGTCGCGGCGATGATACCCGCCAGCGCGGAGTCCGGCCCGATGACCATGATCCGGCTTGGTCCCAGCATACTATAAACAATCAATGGAATGATCGTCGCGTACAAACCTTATATGGCTGGTAGCCCAGCTGCTACTGAATAAGCCATGCCCGCGGGTACGAGGAGCGTAGTCAGAACTACTCCAGCGAATATATCCTTTGGCAACCACGATAGGCGATAGTGTTGTATCAAATAGAGGCCAGGTACCCAGCGGTATAAACCTTGCCTCTGAGCCTCACGTGCAAATGGGTTGACCTTCCTAGGCGGGAGGGAATTGACGGTTGAGGCCACGAGGATAACTCCTGACTGGCTACGCTACGAAAACGAGAGTATAGCTCAATGACCAATTAAACGCCTGCATAGCAACAACTGCGACATCCGGGGACTGTGAACTGCGCTGTCTCAAATTGCCAATCTTGTACCAGCTCCCCATACGAGCATATGTGGGGCTCAAAACACCAAAGAGGATAACTATCCCGGGGATGGAATTGGTCGGGAGATGGAATCAATAGGCAAAGATGTAAAACGATTCAAAGCGGAGGATCAAGTTTTCGCAGCCACCGGATTTGTTGGTATCTGTGCTTATGCTGAGTACAGCAGGTGGAACTATCGGTACTTTTGCAGTGCAGCTTGCTAAGCACTTTGGGTCTGATGTGACCTTAGTGGACAGCACAGAGAAACTGGACATGCTGCGCTCAAGTGGGGCAGACCACATCATTGATTACACTCAAGAAGATTTTACCAAAAGCAGTCAGAATTACGACGTTATTTTTGAATGGTAGGCAAGAATTCGTTTTCACCAAATATAAGATCGCTAAAGCAAAATGGACTCTATCTTTTATCTAATGCTGGGCCATCACAGATGGTTCGAGGGCTATGGACTTCGAGGATAAGCAGCAAGAAAGTGATATTCGGGGCAGCGAGCAAAACGACTGACGAATTAGTTTCCCTCAGATTGAGGCAGGAAAGATCAAATCGGTTATCGATAAATGCTATCTGCTGGAACAGGCTGCCGACGCGCACAGATATGTCGAAACACGATACAAGAAGCGAAATGTAATCATCACAGTGATGCATAACAACTAAACCTGACAAAGATATGAACTCAACCCATATTGCGCACACTCTTGGAGGAAAATCATGAAAACAATTATCTGCACAAAATATGGATAGAGGTCAAGAAGTACGTGATGCCTTGAGATCAAGATTGTACTGAATAATAAACTGGCAGATGAGGAGTTCATGATGAACAAGGGATTTGGCATGCGGCTTATCACTTACCGTTTATCCAGCGATGCTGTCGTGTCGATGAAAACTCTCTATAAGATGTCTGTCCTACCGCGCACAGTTCTTATATGGGTGGTTTTTATGGCAGTGTTGTGGACGGCATTCGCGATTGGGCTGCCGCCATAAAGGCTTTTCCGGCTGTGTAATTCGATTCGACCAAAGTTACCTCAAAGACCTATAAATAAACCCACCCAAAGGAGGGTGTGTCGGCTGACGCTAAGTCTTATAGTATGAAAGATGGTTGCCTTTTTGACGCTTTCACATAATGAGGTGCTGCATGACTCCTGAAGATTCCAAAAAGAAACAGGCTACGGCTGGACTTGCCTCCGGTATGGGCATTGGTATTGCGCTAGGTCTCGTCATTGGTGTGGCGCTGGACAATGTGGCAGTCGGAATTGCGATCGGTGTTGCACTCGGCGCTGCTATGGGAACGGCCTTTGGCGCGCGCAAGACTAAATAACACCCTCGTGGTGACTGTACCGGATTACCGTTTGGCAGGATCCTGTCCATGCGAAAATTAAATGAGATGCCTGTCTTATCGCGCACAGTTGTCTTGTGGGTGGGTTTTATGGCAGTGCTGTGGACGATATTCGCGATTGGGCTGGTCACACATCCTCAGGCATGGATCGATGTTCCTCCTGTAGTGCCCGAACGAGGTTGGACTGTCTTTTGGTCGATTGTCGTCAATAATTTTCTCATCCTCATACTGATCAGCATCGGTAATATCTTTGTCAGGTTCGGAAGCATTACTCCCGGGCTGGCCATTTTAGGCATTCAGGCCACAACCATCGGTTGGACTGCTGGGACAAATGGGTTTATAGAACCCTTCCAGAGCGTTACGGCGGCAAACGCCGCATTCTTACGCATAGGGCTGTGGGAGACAACTGCATACGTCGTAATCTGCGCGGTAACACTGTCAAAATCCCTATTAGTGTCGGATACCTTTCCAGCAATGAAATGGGTGAAGTCAACTTCGATCAAAGAACTGAGATTCACGAGATTAGAAATCGGCATTGCGTTGCTAGGGTTATTTGCTCTGATCGGTGCTGCCGCCATAGAAGCTTTTTAACTTATATGATTCGATTAGGTCAAATTTACCCCAAAGCACTACCGACAAACCCAACCAAAGGAGGGTGTGTCAGCTGAACGACCGTCCTATAGTGAATAGGGACTTTATGGACTGCGGACAAAATCCCCAGTCTTTTGACAGATGCTAAACATCCCCGGAAATGCTGCGTTTCCAGTAAATAGCAAATCGAACAGCGACCTACAGTGACAGGCCAAGGCTGAACTACAGGTCTAGGTCTGATAGCCGTCGCTCTGATCGAACTGGTGGAAGGTTTCATGATAGCCGCTGCACTGCTGATTTTCGCGCCATTTCGGTCATCAAGGAAAATGAAGGTCGAGTATCAATGACAATCGCAGCATAATGTCCAGCCAATTTGCTCAACGGATCGGCGAGGCGATAGGGTGCACCTGCTACACCCATCATTTCACGCTCTGCTCCTTCCAACAGCGGTGAAGCAGGCAGCACATGCAAATCGACATCCCAATTACTTTGGACGATGGCGTTTGCCAATATCTGTGGAGCCGTTTGACGATCCGCCATCAACACAGAGTACAAGCTGTCATCTGTCCCAAAGTCGTTGCGTCCAGTGGTAACCAGAGTGGCATGTCCTTGACTGTCGGTGTCAATGAGCAGCACGCGATTATTTGGCGCTCCAGCGCAGCGAAGTAAGCCCACCATGCCGAAAGCAATATTGGTTGCGGATGTCGATTTTCCGACACCCCCTTTATGATTGGTCAGTGCGAAAATACGGGTCATACCAAACCTCCTCTATAAAAATGACGAACGGTTCGCCGAGAGGCTGCCAACCCTGCTAGCCTTATCTTCAGGGTCGCGCTGCCGGTACCAGCGAGACTTTAAGGTGGGTTGGGGGAGGGGTTCGCCTCTCCCTGACCACCGCAAAGCACAGCTTAGTTCTTAAGGTCCGTCAGTAAGAAGGTATTCGAGGGCAGTCCGCTGTGGAAAGCGAATTAGTTCTAGAAACTGCACAAAGTCATCAGTCACAGGAGAGGAAGAAGTCTTTGAGGTTCATCTTGGGTGTCATTGGGGTCATATACGGAAAAAAGCGCTGCAAGAGCGCTTTTTTCTTGCCTAGTGGCTGTTATGAACTTCGTTCCCTTGTGTATTGACCCTCACCCTAAATCGCTCTTCCTCAGGGTGAGGGACTTGGAAAACTATTCATTTTGTTCACTTTCGCGCTTGAGGAAGAAGGGACTATAGGGGATGAGGATTAAGGTACATAACAGACTCTAGGGGACTATAAAGCGCATGATGGTACTATTCAAGCACTGCGGTGAAGCCCGGATGGGATGAAGTTGGCAAGCTGCGGGGATGAGGGAGCGATCATGCTCTGGGATTTGGAAAGGTCTATAGCGCGTTCAATGATTTCGCAGGGCATGGTTATCATGGAATCAGCGTGATGCGTAGCTATCTGGGATTCGATGCTCGCCCCGTCAAAGTTACGGGTGCTGTACACGATTATCCGCTGGATGCTTATTACTCCCGCATAGCCGGAAATATTGCGGCGCGCAGCGAATCTCAAGAACATGGGATAATCGAATTTGAAGAGGGTAAGCTGGGCATCTTCCACTGGACAAATGTGGGCTATGACTCGCCCTTACGGTGGTGGCGCAGCAGCCGTTTCCTCGCAGAAAAAGGAATGGGCATAACCGTTGGGGTGGGATTGGATGTTCAAGAACGACTTTCCTTACTCGCACCCGGTGGCGAAGCGCCCCATTTCATCACATTGGAACGGGTGGATGGCGGAGCCTTGGAAGCGATTATTGCCCACACAGGCGACCCTCATTTACCAATTGTCCGATGGGCAAACCCCTTCTTTCAACCTGACATTGGATTTATCCCGCAGTGGCATGATGATGAAATCGGCGTGGGGGGTTGTATCATGAGCCTTGTCAACGCGATCCGCGACGACACTGAACCGACATACGGCGCACTACAAGGGCGTTTGGATCAAGAACTCATCTTGGCAATACGGCAGTCGTCGGCGCAAGGTGGACAACCAATTAGCTTGCCTCTCGATTCCACAAAGTAGGCTCTCATGATTGTGGAACGTAAGCCACTGTTTATTCTCCTAAAGTTTTGAAGTAGTGCTCAAAACGATGATTTGCAGTCGTGTTGACAAAATTGAAGGAATGGAATAACATCGAAACTAATCGCGTACAAGTTCGTAAATGTTCGACCTTTACGCGAACAAAAAGATTTTTGAGAAAATTGAATGCAAAAAAAAACTACCCTGCGTGCGATTGCCGATTACGCAGATGTCGCCTTGAGTACCGTTTCCCAAGTACTCAACAATAAGCCTAATGTTTCCCCCGAAATGCGGCATCGTGTGCTGGCAGCGGCGGCAAACCTTGGCTATCGCTCCAAAGTCTCCTCACAATCGCCTCTCTCTGTAGAAATCAAGACCATCGGTTTTCTCACAAAACGACGCAATGGTGACGCGCTCAGCTTCAATCCTTTTTACTCGCCTATTATTGCAGGTGCAGAATCGGAGTGTCGCCGTCACAACATCGGTTTGATGTACGCGAACATTGAAGTTGATGAGCATAACCATGCTATTAGCCTTCCTTCCATCTTGTTGGAGGAACGGGTGGATGGCGTGATTGTGTTGGGAGCCTTTCTGGAAGAAACGCTTGGGCATATCAGTAACCGTGCCAGCCAGATTGTGCTTGTGGACTCATACACCAGTAACGGGGATGATTTTGATACAGTGCTGGTCGATAATGTCAGCGGTGCCATGAAAGCGGTGAAGCATCTCATCGCGGCGGGGCATCGGCACATCGGCCTGATCGGTAGCGAACCTGACTCGTACCCCAGTATTATGGAACGCCGTCAGGGATATTTAGCTGCCTTAGCTCAGTATCAACTTAAACCATTCATAGAAGACAGCGCGTTAGATCGCCCCGACGCTTACGAAGCAACAAAACGGCTTATCGCCCGTGTTCCTGAGATTACAGCTATTTTTGCCTGTAACGACAATGTTGCCATCGGGGTAGTGAATGCGTTGCAAGATATGGGACTTCATGTACCGGATCAGGTATCGGTTATTGGATTTGACAATATTGATCTGGCACAGGAGTTGAAACCGGCTTTGACAACGATGCATGTTGACAAGGTCTTGATGGGGGTCGTGGCGGTGCGGAATTTGCTGGATCGTGCAGTAAATCCCAATCGCGCGGCGCTTAAGACACTCGTCAGTACACAGGTGATTGAACGCGAAACGGTGCGAACAGTCAGAAAATAGAAGGGCGTGAACCCAACACTGTAGCAGGTTATGGCGACCAACCAGAATGGCCTGCTGCAATGTGTCCCACGCCCCACACACCATAGAGTGCCCTTCTAGTCTAGGAGGTATTGGAATGAAACGCAATTCTCTTCTACAGAGCCGTGTTATTTTTGGCTTACTCCCTCGCTTTGCCTTTGGCATCCCAAGACAACCGATCCCAATTTGAAGATAGCCTGTAACTGGTCGAGGCGTGTTTAATGCGCTGACTGGTCGGATAGCTATTAGCGGGGCGGCACGAACATCATGACAGGTCTTGGTGTTTGCCTACGCCGATGAAGTCATGGACTTCTTTAAGCGATAACGCTTGGACTAAAGGGGAAGCGAAAGGGAGGTGATGCTGAAAAGCACGATGCAAAATTAAGAGATCGAATATATCAAAACTAGCAGACTATTTAAGAGGAAAGATTAGAGATGTCAAAACATTGGTTACGCAAGACTCTGTTCGCGGTCGCATCGGCGGCTCTCGTATTATCAGCCGTTCCGATTGTGGCAGCACAGTCAATTTCCGGCACGATCACCGTCCTTAACCACCGTACCGATTTGGACAAAGACGGAACGCTTGCCAAGTATTCAGAAGCTTTCAAAGCCAAGTATCCCGATGTCACCGTCAATTGGGAAACCATCACCGACTATGCCGGTGAAGTGGCGACCCGCTTGAACACCACTGATTACGGCGATGTGCTGAATATTCCGCCTGCCGTTTCCGCCGATAAGTTTGCTCAATTCTTCAGCCCATTGGGAACTGTTGAGGAACTTGGGGCGAAATACCAGTTCATCAACGAAGGTGCTTACGATGGCACGGTCTATGGTATTGCGACCACTGGCAATGCAAACGGCCTCCTTTATAACAAGGATGTTTTCAAAGCTGCTGGCGTGACGGATGTTCCCAAGACACCGGAAGAATTCCTTGCCGCTTTGAAAATGATCAAGGACAACACCGAGGCGATTCCGCTGTATACCAACTACCATGCGGGTTGGCCTTTGACATCATGGAACACGGGCATCGAAGCCTTCACAGCTGACGCGGATTATGCCAACGTCAAGCTGCCACATATTGATGCTCCATTTGCCTCAGACCAACCGTTGTACATGTCCTACAAGATGCTGTACGACGCGGTTAAGGCCGGTCACACCGAAAAAGACCCGACTACAACCGACTGGGAAAAATCGAAGCAGATGATTGCCAACGGTGAAATCGGTGTCATGAACCTCGGCTCATGGGCGATTGTGCAGATGCAGGCCGCAGCCGTAGCTGCTGGCAAGGACGCGTCCATCATCGGTTACATGCCTTATCCGACCAGTGTTGATGGCAAGCAGTATGCGGGCGCAGGCGGCGATTACAAGATGGCCGTCAACAAGAACAGCCCCAATCAAGATGCTGCCAAGGCATTTGTGACATGGTTCATGGACGAGTCCAATTTCGCTTATGACCAAGGTGGTATTCCCCCGATGAAGGAAGCCAAGCTGCCTCCGGCATACGATGCCTTTACTGCTGCTGGCGTGAACTTCGTCGTGGATACCCCGGCTAAGGCTGGCGAAGAAGGTTGGGTCAATAACATCGACAAAGAATCAGAAGTGGGTTGGAACAACGGCAGTGGCCTGTGGCAATCGACCATTATCGACGCAGCCCGTGGTCAGATCTCTGAGTCCTTCGATGACATCATGAACGCTGCGAACACCAAATGGGCCGCAGCCAGACAGTCATTGAGTATCACAGACTAAGTAAGAAGCTGTTTACAAGTCGTTGGGCGCACAGCCGTGCGCCCCTACAAAATGTGTTTGTGAGATTGTTGAACGTTCAATCCTTGTCTGATTCGCAAAATGCGGAAAATGCAAAATTGCATCGGTTGATGAGGGTCGATTACGGCGGGTGCGAGCGAGCGAGATGCCGAAAATGCGGATTATGCTGCAAATTCTGCAAATGCAGAAGTGGTTTTATGTCGCTAATGTCGTCACAGTCGTCCATGTCGTCGGTGTCGGATGGGAAAAATCCCGTCCCTACAAAGCGAAACCGATGGCAAAATTGGCAACCGACAAGCGTCGGCAATGCCATGAGGCGATTTTGTGCCATATTGCCGAGTTGATGGATGTTAAGATGCGATGGGGATACCCCCATAGCGCCTGCCGTGAGTACACTCAGTCGGCGCTTACCTTCCACCCGTAGTAACAGGGGAAGGGGAGCAATACAATTGCCCCATAGATAGTGTATTCGATATTGAGGGCGAAAGGGTTACATTTTGGAAGAACATTTGGTAACTCTTTGGCGGGGTTGGTTCTAACCATTTTGAGAGAGAAAAATTATTAAGCGGGTTAGGTAATGGTTTGTTTTCGGTAGAACACATTTGTAAATTTAAACTTTTATACAAATAGATTTATGGGTTGAACCTAAGGTAAAGCTACATTAAGCCATTCGGGAGGGTCACAGACCGTGCCTACGAGAAAATCATCTCATTATTTTGAAAAGTGTCGTCTCCTAAGCCAAAACACAGGGAAGGGCTTTAAAGATTTTAGGCGGACACGGTATCCGTGTTCCCTACACAAATATCGTGTATAGCGAATATATCCGTTCTTCAGCAGGGAGTGAAAATGGCAAATAACTCTTTTTCGTCGTCCTCGTTTACCTACAAACGACAAAAGATCATCATCGGAATCTTGTTTTTAATCGTCCCGCTGATCTTATTGCTGGTCTTCACCTATCTGCCTGCCATCAATATGGTTCTCTACAGCTTTACAAAATGGGACGGTTTTGGGACAGTTGATAAGTATGTCGGGATACAAAACTATATTGATATTTTCACCAAGCCCGAATACTTTTCGGTGTTTGGGGTGAGCCTGTTTTATTTTGTGGGTTCAATCGTGCAAATCGCGCTGGCGTTGTATTTTGCCACGATTGTCAGCTTTAACGTTCGCTTCAAAAATTTATTTAAGGGCATCTTATTTTTCCCGAGCTTGATTAATGGTGTCGCCATTGCTTTTACATTTTTATATTTTTTTCAACCGGAAGGCGGACTCGACACGGTGGTGAAAGCCCTTGGCGGCAGTAACACGCCGTTGTGGTTGGGGGAGCGCAGCCTGATTAATATTTCGCTAACGGGTGTTTCAATCTGGCGCTACATGGGTTTTAACTTCGTGATGTTCGTGGGCGCGATTCAATCTATTCCCTCCGAAATTTACGAAGCTAGCGAACTCGACGGCGCAGGTCGTTGGCAGCAATTTCTCTATATTATTCTCCCCGGCATCCGACTCATTCTGACACTCAACCTGATCCTCTCGATAAAAGGCGCGTTGAGCGTCTTTGAAATCCCCTACATCATGACCGGTGGGATGAACGGGAGTTCAACGTTTGTCATTCAAACCGTCAATACCGCTTTCAAACTCAACAAAGTGGGGCTGGCTTCAGCAATGGCTGTCATTCTTTTAGTGCTGATTGTCATCGTCACCATCATCCAAAATGTCGTGCTGAATGACAAAGAGGACGTTCAAAAATTATGAAACCAAAGTCGGATAATGTGCTGACATTCCCAAAACCATTGACCCAACAAGAACATCGTTTGGGAAGAGGGTCAAAAATCAATCACCCCGGTGTTATTTTGGCATCAACCTTCAAATACTTTACACTGGTCTTAGCCTGTGTGGTCGTGCTGCTGCCGCTGCTGGTCATCTTCATGGCCTCCTTTAAGACGGAGCAAGAATTTTATAACACGCCCGTGCTTTCACTGCCGAGCAACTTTCTGAATCTGCAAAACTTTAGTGACGCATTTACAGGTGGCTTGATGTTGCAGGGTTTTGCGAACACCACCATCATCCTTGTGTTTTCCTGCACAGGTACTATTCTCATTGGAACCATGACAGCCTATGTGTTGAGCCGCTTTAATTTCCGACTGAATAAGGTTGTTTCGGGACTGTTTTTATTAGCCGCGCTCATTCCGGGTGTTTCGACACAGGTAGCAACCTTCCAGATCGTCAGCGGCTTGGGACTGTTTAACAAAATATCATCGAATATCATTTTGAACTTGGGAACCGATGTGATTTCGGTTTATATCTTCCTACAGTTTTTAAATGGCATCCCGCGTGAACTGGATGAGGCCGCCCTAATTGATGGGGCTTCGTTCCTTGATGTTTACTGGCGGATTATTCTGCCGCTGCTCATGCCCGCGATTGCCACGGTGCTGATTATTAAAGGCGTGGGCATTTACAACGATTTTTACACGCCGTTTTTGTACATGCCGGGTAAAGGTTTGGGAACAATCTCCACATCGCTCTTCCGGTTTATCGGGCCGTACAATGCCCATTGGGAAGTGATTTGCGCGGGGGTGGTGATTACCATTATTCCCACCCTAGTCATTTTCCTGTTCCTGCAAAAATATATCTATAATGGTCTGACACAAGGCTCGGTCAAGTAAGCTAATGGGTACCCTAATTACTAGTTGCAAACGTTTCCCTCAGAACCTCACCCCCTAGCCCCCTCTCCGTTTACAGAGAGGGGGAACTGAGCGAAGATATGAGATAAACTAGCAATCAAAGTATTATTTACATTATTTGGAGAAATGATTATGCGTTTGGGCGCACCGATTGAAAAGACGACCTCACCGGAAGCATGGATTAGCAGCCTCCAGCAGCAGGGTTATCGCGCGACTTACTGCCCGTTGGATGCCAGCGCAGACACGGCGACCCGACGCGCTTATGTTCAGGCTGCCCAACAAGCGGATATTATCATCGCTGAAGTCGGTGCGTGGAGCAACCCGATTAGTCCTGACGCTAAGATACGACAGGCGGCGGTTGAAAAGTGCCAGCAGCAGTTGGCACTGGCGGATGATATTGGCGCACGCTGCTGCGTCAACATTGCGGGTGCGATGGGCGAAAAGTGGGACGGCCCGTATGCCGACAATTTCGCGGCAGACACCTTTGACCTGATCGTCGAAACCGTTCGCAAAATCATAGATGCTGTCAACCCAAAACGTACCTTTTACACCTTGGAGCCGATGCCGTGCATTTTTCCTGATTCGCCGGACACCTATCTGGAACTTATTCGTGCCATCGAACGTCCACAGTTCGCGGCACATCTCGATCCTGTGAACATGATTAGCAGTCCACGTCGATATTTCGATAACGCGGCTTTTCTGGAAGAGTGCTTCGCCAAACTTGGGCCTTATATCAAAAGCTGCCACGCAAAAGATATTATCATTCGCGAACCTCTCACGGTTCATCTGGATGAAGTGCGTCCGGGGTTGGGAACACTCAATTACGCAACATTCTTGCGCTGTGCCAATCAACTGGATGCGGATATGCCCTTCATGCTGGAACACTTACCGATGAGCGAATATGCACCTTCCGCCGCTTATGTCCGCCAAGTCGCGAACACCTTGAACATCACTTTGTAGATGAGGAAAGAAGTATCGTGAAACAAATATTTTCTCTGAATGGCTCTTGGAAATTATTCAAGAGCAATGATCAGACTGCCATCCCTGCCACTGTACCGGGCTGCGTCCATACCGACCTGCTGGCGAATGGGCTGCTGGAAAATCCTTTTTACCGCGACAACGAACTGCAACAGATGTGGGTTGGTGAAACCGATTGGGACTATTTACGGCACTTTAATCTGTCACCGGATTTACTGGCTCATGACCGTGTTCTGCTGCGCTGTCACGGTCTGGACACGATTGCCACGATACTATTGAATGGCGTATTGATCGAACAAACGGACAACATGTTCCGCACATGGGAATTCGACGTTAAACCCTTCCTCAAGGCAGGCGAGAATGAGAATACGCTCGAAATTCGGTTTGCCGCGCCCATGCCTTATGTGCGACGGATGGATGCTGAAAAAGGCGAGATGGCGGGCTGGGTCGAGCCGATGCGAATCAACAGCGGCGCGTGGATTCGCAAAGAACCGTGCAACTTTGGTTGGGATTGGGGGCCAAAGATGCCCACCAGCGGCATCTGGAGGGATATTGAACTAATCGCCTTTAATACAGCGCGGCTGACCGATGTAATGATTCAACAGGAACATAACGACGGACAAGTTTCGCTGAGCTTTAAAATCGGGGCTGAACGTGTGGCAAGTGACTCGTTGACGGCTGCGATTACCATCTCCAAGAACAACGAGGTGTTTGTCACACAGACGATTGCTTTCACAGGGGATTCGGCTGAAACCACCATCGCTATCCCCAACCCTGAACTCTGGTGGGTACATAACTTTGGCGAACAACCGCTTTACACAGTTGAAGTGACGTTGCAGAACGCGAGTGGCGAAGCACTGGACACATCAACCAAGCAAATTGGTTTGCGAACCTTGACGCTGGAACGCCATGCCGACGAATGGGGCGAGTCGTTCTATTTCGCCTGCAATGATGTGCCATTTTTCGCCAAAGGTGCGGATTGGATTCCCGCCAGTCCTTATCCCGGTGAAGCGGTTAATTACAGGCAGTTTATACAGGCGACCGCCGACGCGAATATGAATATGCTGCGCGTTTGGGGCGGCGGCATTTATGAAGATGATGCCTTTTATGCGCTGTGTGACGAGTATGGAATCGCCATCTGGCAGGACTTCATGTTCGCCTGTGGAACCTATCCCAGCTTCGATGCAGGGTTTATGGCGAATGTCAAAGCCGAGGCCGAAGATAATATCCGGCGGTTGCGTCATCACGCGTGTATGGCGTTGTGGTGTGGAAATAATGAGATCGAGCAAGGGATGCCTGATCCTAGCTGGAAGAAGACAATGAGTTGGGAAGATTACAGCCGCTTATTTGACGAACTGCTGGCGAACATTGTCCATGATCTCGCGCCGCAAACCGCTTATTGGCCGGGAAGCCCACACACTCCGCTGGGGGATCGCGAGGATCATCGCAGCCCCGAAAGTGGTGATACGCATCTATGGGATGTGTGGCATGGCAAAATGCCCTTCGAGTGGTATCACACACGTTTGGATCGCTTCGTGAGCGAGTTTGGTTTTCAATCCTTCCCCGAACCGCAAACGGTTGCCGAGTTCACGCTGCCGGAAGACCGCAACATCACCAGCTATGTGATGGAACATCATCAGCGCAGCGGCATCGGCAACAGCACCATTATCCATTACCTGTTGGACTGGTTTCGCCTGCCCACATCCTTCGAAGGTACGATTTGGCTGAGCCAGATTTTGCAGGGTATGGCGATGAAATACGCGGTTGAACATTGGCGGCGCAATATGCCCCGATCCATGGGTGCGCTCTACTGGCAGTTGAATGATATGTGGCCCGCGCCCAGTTGGGCATCGCTGGATTGGAAAGGCAACTGGAAAGCGCTGCATTATATGGCGAAGCGCTTCAATACGCCGCTGATGGTTTCAGGTGTCCCTGATCTGGAAAATCATACAGTTGATATTCATGTGACCAATGACCTGAAAACCGAACAAGCCGCTAGCGTGGAATATATCATCACCGACGCGCAGGGCAACACGCTCGAACACAACACCATTGCTGTAACCGTCCCAGCCGGAACGACTGCTTGCGTTGAGACAATCAATGTCCATGAATGGGTCGTGCAGCGCTCGGCGCGGGATGTGCTGGTGTGGCTGCAACTCACATCAAACGAAGAACTGATCTCAGAGGACTTGGTGCTATTCAGCCGTCCCAAGCACCTCACTCTAAAGCAACCGCAGATTACAACCACTGTCAGCCCGACTGCCGATGGTCAGTATGACGTTACGCTGACAACCGACAGCGCGGCGTTCTACGTGTGGCTGGAACTGGAAGGCGCACGGTTTTCAGATAACTTTGTCCACTTGCGCCCCGCTGCATCAAAAACTATTCGGGTGTTGGCAAAAGATATGACCGATCTCAAAGTTCAATCACTGGTTGATACTTACCAGTAAGTTGCAATTGCCGGAGGATAAAAGGCTTGTCCGACAATTAAAGATGTCACAATTTACATCGCATCAGTCTGAAATATTGACGGTTGACGAAATAATTCGGTATTTGTTTCATGGCGGACGCGATACATGCTGTTCGTTTGCTCCCATTTGCTGATTTAATTTATCAACCATCAATATCTCATCCGGTATTCCAATTGTTCATTTTCAGACACTGCCAAGCTTTTGCATGGAACTTGTATATCTTGCAACGGATGGTAATCTTTGAGGAGTTGCCACTAAAGATAACTTCTTGTGTACTGAAATAAATGGAGTTTAGTAATATGAGTCAGCGCAAACGTTATGCGATTGTCGGCACAGGGTCGCGTGCCGGAATGTATGTGCAGGCCATTACCGTTGATTATCGTGAAGTTGCTGAATTGGTCGCCCTATGTGATCTCAGTCAAACGCGCATGAACTGGTACAACACCCAGCTAAAAACGTCTGGTTTAGCGCCTAGCCCGACCTACCTCGCTGCCGACTTTGACCGTATGATTACCGAAACCAAACCGGACATTGTGATCGTGACCACCATTGATGGTACCCATCATCAGTACATCGTTCGCGCGATGGAACTTGGTTGTGATGTCATCACCGAAAAACCAATGACCACCACCGTCGAGAAACTCAACGCCATTTTTGATGCCATTGACCGCACCGGAAAATCACTGCGCGTCACCTTCAATTATCGTTATGCACCCGCCTATACCAAGCTGCGGGAAGTGCTGATGAGTGGTGTCATCGGTCGTCCGCTGCTTGTTGATTTTTCGTGGCTGCTGGATACCAGTCATGGCGCGGATTACTTCCGCCGTTGGCATCGCGAGAAACAAAACAGCGGCGGCCTTCTAGTGCATAAAGCCACCCATCACTTCGATCTGGTCAACTGGTGGATCGACTCGTTTCCGCAGAGTGTATTCGCTTTGGGTGATCTCAAGTTCTATGGGCGTGAAAATGCTGAAGCGCGTGGCGAACACTATGATTATGCCCGTTACACAGGCGTACCGGAAGCCGCCGATGATCCGTTTGCGCTGATGCTGGACGAAAAAGACATGTTTCGCGGGTTGTATATGGATGCCGAGGCCGAATCGGGTTATCTGCGTGACCGTAATGTCTTCGGTGAACCGATCACTATTGAGGATACGATGGCGGTCACTGCCCGCTATAACAACGGGACACTGCTCTCCTACTGCCTGATCGCCTATTCGCCGTGGGAAGGTTTGCGTATCGCCATTACGGGTACAAAAGGGCGCGTCGAGTTGGATGTGGTTGAAAATATTAATCACCTTTTGGGCGATGGTCAGGCCAACAATGCCAGCAAAGGGGCTTTCAAGGAAACACGCTTGAGTGTCTTCCCGATGTTTGGTACTGGCTATGACCTTGATGTGTCTTCAGGTGAAGGCGGACATGGCGGCGCAGACCCGGTCATGTTGGAACAGGTATTTTCACCGAATGCTCCGCCTGACCCGTTTAATCGTGCCGCCTCACATCTTGCGGGTGCGGCTTCTATCCTCATGGGAATTGCTGGTAATGAAGCCATGAAAACCAAAAAGCTGATTGTCGTTGATGAACTGTTCCCGTTATCCGAGAAAATGAACGCAAAGGTTACTGAACGGCCTTGAACGAATGGGCATCGAATGATTTCCAGTGGACACAGCGCATGTTGTGTCCGCCATTTGCGTTCTAGTTCGATTCTCCATTTGATTTTATGTCGATTTGCGATATGTTAGGCAACCAGATGGTGACGGTTGTGCCTTGCCCCACAACACTCTTAATGGCGATGGTTCCCCCTTGGGCTTCGATGCCAGCACGGGCGATGGTCAACCCGACACCCATGCCGCTGATTTCACCGATGTTGCTCCCACGGAAAAACGGTTCGAATATGCGTAATAGCTCGTAGGATGGGATACCTATGCCGCTGTCTATTACACGTAGTGTCATGCCCTGCTCATCATACGATAGACTGACCTTGACGACTGCCGCCGGGTCTGAGAAGCGCACCGCATTCCGCATGACATGCATAATGGCATTTTTTGAGACATAAGGATCAAGCGTGATACGAGTCGTTTCGGGTAGATCAAGCACGTAACTGCCGGGACGCTTAAACTGTACTTCTAACTCGGATGCAAGCTCACGGCACATCGCGCTGACATCAGTTGAAATGCGGCGAATACGATCCGGCATAAAGCTGCCGTTGATGACCAATCCAATTTCCTCAAGCATATCGGTAAGGCGTTGAATTTGACGCATTATCATGTCGGTCTTAGCGGCTCTTTGGGCTTGCGAAAGCCGATCTAGATAATGGGTAAGTGTCTCAGTAGAGGCTTGAATCACAGTCAAGGGAGTTCGAAATTCGTGGGCGATGCGTTCCATCATACGGGTTTTCAAAGTACTCAGTTCAAGTTCTTTATCCAGCGCCCCTTGTAACTTTTCTTTTTCGAGGAGCAAATCTTGCAACCGTTTCCGTTCGCTGATGTCACGGCTAATAAAAACCCCGCCGCTAAAATTTGATTGTTCATTCGCAAGCAGCTTACCCACTATTTCGACACTGATATAGTGTCCATCGGCATGACGAAGGCGGGTTTCCACCGCAAATTGCTGTGAAGGCGAATTAAGGGAAGTTTGGAATATTTGAAGTATGCGCTCAATATCCTCAGGGTGAATAAGCTCAAGTGAGGACGTGCCAAGCAATGATTCCGGCTCGTAGCCTAGTAGGGTCTGGTATGAAGGATTGGCAAATACAAATCGTCCCTCGTCGTCGCTTTGTGAAACTAAGTCCTGAATATTATCGGTGATAATCCGTAGGCGTTCCTCGTTTTGGCGAAGCGCGTCCTCTAAACGCTTGCGTTCGGTGATGTCGGTCATCGTGATAATGTGACTGTTGACGTTCCCTAGTTCGTCAAATACGGGTCGTGAACTGTCGGAAACCCATATAATTTTTCCATCAGGATGTATAAAGCGATATTCGATGTTATCGACGGCACTCCCATTTGCCACTGATTCTTGTTGTATGACTTGAATTCGGGCTAAATCGTCAGGATGGATGGTTGAAGAGGCTTTGTCGGTAATTGCGTTATCCTCAGATATACCGGATAACTTACTCCATTGCACATTGGCAAGCAGGACAGACCCATTTGCATCGGTTTCCACAATACCAACTGGCGCGAAATCGATCAGGGTACGGAAGCGTGCTTCACTGACGACCAGCGTGTCCTCTAGTAATTTGTGATGGCTTATGTCTGTGACCGTACCCAGATAACCTGTAACCACTTCATTCGTATCGAGAAGTGGCCTGCCATTACCCGATACCCATACCGTTGTTTTATCAGGACGTTGATAGCGAAAGATAACGTTATCAAAGGGGAGTTTTGATTCCATCATCGTTTCCCAAGCAGCGGTAGCAGTGGGCAAATCATCAGGATAAATCGTTTCAAAGTCTTCGTCGCCGAGGGCTTGTTCTAACGTAATACCGGTCATCTCGCACCAGTGGCTGTTACAGAAAATGCGTTTGCCTTGTAAATCGGTTTGAATAATGCCGACAGGCGCGAGATCAACCAGTGAATGGAATCGGGTTTCACTGGAGCGTAAGGCCGCTTCAGCTTGTTTAGCTTCGGTAATATCATAAGTCAGAAACATACCACCGATAATTTGACCGTCTGCATTTTTGAGAGGATTAGCATAGGACTGATAGGCATAATCCGGTGTGACACGTTCATAGGAAAAGGCTTCGCCGTGTAAGGCACGCTGGTACAGCGGTAGCATAAAGTTCAATGTTTCTTCTGAAAACACGTCTTGTGGGGTCTTGCCTATCAAGTTTTCCGAAACTAACCCTGTACGATTGAGAAAGTCTCCTTCAGCCAGTGTGAAGCGCATTTCATTGTTAAACATGATGACGCTGGTATGGGGCATGTATTGGGTAAAGAGCCGCTGCAATTCCTCAGTCTCACGCGCCACTTTCTCGGCCTGTATACGTTCAGTGATGTCATGGCTTAAAATCATGCCACCAATGATTTTGCCACTCGCATCCCGTAGGGGAGTGACATAGGCTTGATACGCATAGTCGACGGTAACACGTTCGAATGTAAAAGGTTCACCCTGCAATGCCCGTTTATAAATGGGCAGCAGAACTTTAAGCTGTTCCTCCGAGTAAACATCTTGTGGCATCTTGCCGACGACATCATCCCAGATCGCCCCAAAGCGCTTAAGATACGGGCCTTCGGCAAGGGTAAAATGCAGATCAAGATCATACATAACGACACTGGTATTGGGCATGTTCCGCGCAAAAAGCCGGTAGAGAGCTTCACTTTCGCGCAAGGCTTTCTCAGCTCGTTTTTGTTCGGTGATGTCTTGAACAATCGCAGAGAGATATTTTTTATTATTGACTTCAAGCAACCCTGAGAAGATTTCAACATCGCGAATATCACCGGATGCTAAGCGGTGACGTGCTTGAAAAGTTGTACCTTTTTCGGTGATGGTTTGCTTCATGTCAGCCAGAAGTTCGGCTTCGGATAGGATCGTTAGATCGGTGATCCGCAGCGCCTTCATCTGCTCAAGTGTATAGCCGTAAAAATCGCAAGCCGCCTGATTCGCTTCAAAGATTTGCGCCGTTGAAGGATCAACCACCAGTTTGACAGCCCGGTTACGTTCGAACATCTGCCGGTAAAAGGCTTCACTTTCAGACAGCGTGGATTGCGTTGGATGCTTTTCGGTGGAGTCTGGCGCTGTATCGTGGAGAAGCGTGTTCTTAAGTTGGCTATATCGTCGTCTAGCGACTTTGAAACGCGGTGTTTTTAGTTCAGACATACCTCAGACCTTCAATAAACCTGCTTTTCATTATAAGGCCATTCACGCACCTCAAGAATGAGACTGTTATGTTATGAGTTATGTTATGAAATGCAGCAACGCTATGCGTTTATTATACGATCAGAAATAGAAGATTGAGTATGTTCACGAAATAAAAGGGCGACGTGATTGGTCGCCCTATAGAAGAGCAGAGGAAAGGTTTAGTCGCCGCTGACGGTTACAGGGCTGCCGATAGCAGCGGGTACTTCATCATCTGCCAAACGTGTAGCGATGGCGGGCAGGAAGACCAGCGCGAACAACGCGCCACCAAACATGACAATGGCACCAATCATCATGGCGTGAGTCATGCCGCTTACAAAGGCGGTATCAACCGTTTTCAAAATCTGATCCTTGAACAGCACGGCACGCGGATCATTGGCGACAAAGTGCGCGGCTTGAATGCTGCTCTTGATCGCTTCCATGCCTTCATCCGGCATCAACGGGATTTGGGCTTTAAGATCGCTCACACCCGCCAAATATTGGCTATTGGCAAACGTACCGAGGATGGCAACACCCAAGGCACCACCCAGTTGACGTGTGGTATCGTTCATAGCTGAACCAATACCCGCTTTGCTGATGGGAACCGCCGCCATAATCGAGTTGGTAGCCGGGCTAACCGAAAGACCCATACCCACCGCTAAGATCACCTGACCGATGGCGATGGTGATATAAGGCGTGTCCAGAGCAAATTGGGTTGCCATAAACAACAAGCCTACACCTGAGATGGCGATACCCAACGCAACTGTGTATTTGACACCGAGGCGGTTGGTTACAATAGCCGAACGAGAGGCTACCAGCGCTAAGACCAGTGCCAGCGGTAGAGTACGAATACCTGCATCCAACGTCGAATAACCGAGGATGGTTTGCAGATATTGGCTCAGGAAAAACACACCGCCAAATAGGCTGAAATTGACGAAGGCCAGCGCCACATTCGCGCCTGTAAACGACATATTGGTAAAGAAGCGCATCGGCAGCATGGCATCGGGATTACGATTTTCCCACCAAGCAAATATCCCCAGCAGCACAATGGCTGCACCAAAGGCGATCAACACACTTTGCTCTGTCCAACCTTTTTGACCCGCTTCAATGATGCCGTAGACCCGTCTCCGCGCCCGCGCGCGCGCAGCTCCCGATCCTCCGCGAGCGCGGCCAGCGTGAGGTCTTTTGCGGCCTCACCGGCATCGTCT
>JBBQLX010000111.1:0-21698 GCA_038328375.1 Aggregatilineales bacterium
GGCCGATATTCGCAATCAGATAGCGGCAGGGGCGCAACATATCACCTTTGGTGACCCCGATTTTTTCAACGGACCAGGCCACGCGCTGCCAAGCAATCACGGTCAATGCGGCAGTCGTCGCGCCGATTGCGAACTTCACAATGGATACCAACACGGGTACAGCACCGTTGACCGTCACATTTACTAATGCCTCAACCGGTGATAACCTGACCTATGAATGGAATTTCGGCGATGGTTCACAATTGGTTGCGGATGCCAATCCTTCGCATGAATACACAGTAGCTGGCAGTTATAACGTCACTTTGACAGCAACTAACAGTGCAGGCAGCAACACTTCCACGCCGCAGACCATCACGGTCAATGTGGCTGCCGTTGCCCCACTCGCCAGCTTCACAATGGATACACCTACAGGTGACGCACCATTGACTGTGGCCTTCACTAGCACTTCGACGGGCGATTTCAATACCTTCACTTGGTCATTCGTGGATGCTAACAACAATGTCATCGGTACAGCGGATGCACCGACCACGAGCTTTACATTTCCGACTGCTGGTATTTACACGGCAACATTGACCGTCAATGGATTGGGCGGTAGCAACATGTCCGCGCCACAGACGATTACGGTCAATGCGGCAGTTGTCGCGCCGATTGCGAATTTCACAATGGATACCAACACCGGCACAGCGCCGTTGACGGTCACTTTCACCAATGCCTCAACCGGCGATAACCTGACCTATGAATGGAACTTTGGTGATGGTTCACCTGTGGTTGCCGATGCCAATCCTTCGCATGAGTATGCTATTGCAGGTACTTATGCGGTGACAGTCACAGCGGCCAATAGCGCAGGTAGCAACACGTCCGCGCCACAGACCATCACGGTCAATGCCGCCGCGGTTGCTCCACTCGCCAGCTTCACAACAGATACTGCTACGGGTGATGCACCATTGACCGTCACCTTTACCAGCACCTCGACGGGCGACAATCTGACTTATAGTTGGGATTTTGGTGATAATTCGCCTGTCAGCGCCGAGCAAAACCCAAGCCACGTCTACAGCCAAGAAGGTCAATATAATGCAGTATTGACCGTTACAAATGCGGGTGGTATCAACACATCGACCCCACAAAGCATCATCGTCAACGCTGCGAAGGTTGTACCTGTTCCACCGCCTATTAATCGTCCACTGCTCTTCGTCTCCAATCGCAGTGGTAATGATGAAATTTATCTCTTAGACACGGATGGTACAGTAACCAACCTTTCCAACAATGGAGCGAATGATAATAGTCCATCATGGTCGCCCGATGGCAACCGCATCGCATTTGTCTCCAATCGCGACGGCAATGACGAAATCTATGTCATGAATGCCGATGGTTCTAATGTGGTTCGCTTAACCGATAACCCGGCTACCGAAAGTTCACCGGTGTGGGCGGCAAATGGTAGCTTAATTGGTTTCGCGACCAGCAGAGATGGTAATTACGAGATTTACACCATGAGTGCTGCCGATGGTAGTAATCCGGTGAATGTCACCAATGCGCCAACATCTAACGAAACTAGCCCTGCCCCATCACCGGATGGTACTAGACTGGCATTCATGAGCGACCGTGATGGCAACAATGAGATCTATGTTCAGACAAGCGATGGAACGGCGACAAATGTAAGCAACAGTGCTGGTAGCACCGACTCTAGTCCAGCATGGTCACCCGATGGTCGCATTGTCTTCGTGTCAGACCGTGAATCATTAGCCCAGATTTACGTCATGGGTGCCGATGGATCGAGTCCAACCCGTATCTCTGACCTGAGCCGACCTGATACGCATCCGGTTTGGTCGTCAAGCAACCAAATTGCGTTCGTCTCGCAGGACAACGGTTTGTCTCAGATTTATGTCATGAATCAAGACGGAACAGGTGTTACGAAAGTTTCAGACGGAACAGGCAACGATAGTGCACCTGTGTGGAAACCGTAAGCAGTAGTTCGTAACACCAACCTAGTAAAACCAGACCTCGCAAATTTTGTGGGGTCTGGTTTATATTGAACCCCGAATTCTTACTGATTATTTGAGCGACGTAATATGGCACTTTCCCATCATATAAAAGGCCGCTTCTTATTTTTAATCCTAGTCATATTTTTAGCGGCTTGTCGTCAAACCCCGATTGCAGCCCAGATACGTGTCAAACTGATCGCTGATGGTCGTGAACGTACTTTCGATGTGCCTACCGCTACCACGATTGATGAATTTTTACGTGACCCTAAAGTCGATGTACAATACTCCGAACTTGATATTGTCAACCCACCAGCATTTACGCAAATCGCAGATGGGATGCAAATCACCATCGCTAGAGTCTCCGAAAAAGAAGAATGCGAAACAACGGAAGTTCCCTATAAGCAAACACAGGTTTTGAATGAGGGATTGAAAGCTGGGGAGAAGAAGGTTGTTAAGGCTGGACAAGCTGGTTCGCAGGAAACGTGTTATCGTGTGACGGTTATTGATGGGACCCCTAAAGATCGTGTCGTCACCCGAACAACTGAAATTAAGGCAGCCCAAGACGAGATTATCTACATCGGCGTGTCAGGTGATGTAGAACCTGTTCCTATAACTGGGACTTTGGCTTATAAGAGTAATGGCAACGTTTGGATCATTGAAGGCAGCAGCACATCCAAGAAACCGATTACTACTGAAGGTGATCTTGATAGTCATGTTTTTGTGCTTTCGCCTAATGGTCGTCAATTGCTCTTTACCCGTAAAGCGGAATCAGCCGATTCAAGTGGCGCGTTTAACCATTTGTGGATGATTGCCGATGTGAGTCGTCCTACTGCACCAGTGAGCTTAGTACTCGATAACATCCTTTACGGTGACTGGATTCCAGAACTTGAAAACACGATCAGCTATTCGGCAGCCGAACCCAGCCAAGCAACACCCGGTTGGCTGCCATTCCATGATCTTTGGCAAATGCGTATTGATCCCGATACAGGCGAATCGCTAGGTGTTAAACAACTACTCAAGCGATCAGGCGGCGGGCTTTATGGTTGGTGGGCTACACGATTTCAATGGTCGCCCGATGGCAAAAAACTCGCATGGGCGCAAGCCGATAAAATTGGTATTTTTGATAGTGAAGCGTTATTAAAAGGTGACATCACCGGCTTTGACACTTCGCTCGTGAAGTATGCTGTTCTTGTTCCGTTTAGCGGCTGGTCGTGGCGCTCCACACTTGCGTGGTCGCCTGATGACACCTTATTACTTGCCACAACTCATGGCGCACCCGTGGGCAATGAAAGCCCTGAAAATAGCCCTGCGTTCGACGTATCGGTGACAGATACTACCGGTACATTTTATTCAACGATTGTCCCGAACGCTGGTATTTGGTCAGCACCGCAATTTTCGCCTATTCTGACACCATCCGACAGTAAATTTCCAAAAGGCTACATGGCCTATCTACGTGCGCGTGATTCATTTAACACAATCAATGGTGAGTATGATTTGGTGGTTGCGGATCGTGATGGCAGTAATGCCCGCGTGTTATTCCCCGGCGATGGTCGTACCGGACTAACCGCCCAAGAATCGATTTTTCAAGATCGGGAATTCACTTGGAGTCCTGACGGGCATCAAATAGCCATCATTTATCAGGGAAACCTGTGGATTATTGACGCGGAATCGGGTATCACCCATCAATTGACCCTAGATGGGCGAGCTTCTAATCCAATTTGGGCAAAATGAAACGCAACCATCTTATATTCTGCATTACACTGCTGTTGTTTTTGGGCAGCCTTGTAACGACTTTGGATACCATCCAACAGCGCGATTACAATCTTCGTGGCTATGTGGATGCCACGAACGATGCTAATCTCCCTTTTCGCGTGCCGCGCATGGGAATTAACGCCGAACTTACTCAATATGATGCTCCTGCTCTTGAGCGCAATCTGAGCCTCATGGAGCAAGCCCATATTGTTTGGGTACGGCAGAAAATAAAGTGGTCAGATATTGAATCGTCACGCGGACAATTCCATTGGGATAAAGTCGACGAAATATTCACCGCATTCAAACAACATCCCCAACTCAAACCTCTTATTGTGCTTTTATCTGAACCAGCTTGGGCGCGACCCAATCAATCCACTCCGACTGCTGCCCCAACTAACGTTGATAATTTCGCCCAATTTGTTGGGGCGTTCGCTGAACGTTATGGTGGACAGGTGGATTACTATCAAATTTGGGATGAACCGAATCTGATAGACGCATGGGGTAATCAAGAACCCAATGCTGCTGCCTATACGTCGCTGCTGGCTGCCGCTTATAAAGCAATCCATACCGTCGATCCAGTCGCAACGGTAATGGCTGCCGCGCTTGCGCCAACTACCGAGACTGGCCCTAAAAACATCAGCGACATTCTGTATTTGCATGATATGTATGCCGTTGGCGCTAAAGATTATATGGATGCGGTTGCCGCCAAACCCTATGGTTTTAGCGATTCACCCGAAGAGCGCACCGTTTTGCCGGATAAACTCAACTTCTCGCGGATTATTGCCCTACGCGAAGAAATGGTTCGTAATGGTGATGCCAAGAAGACTTTATGGGCAAGTGAGTGGGGATGGAATAGTCTGCCCGTAAATTGGTCGGGCAATCCATCCATATGGGGAACTGTTTCGTCAGATACGCAGATTGATTACACACAATCAGCACTCAATCGGGTTGATCGTGAATGGCCGTGGTTGGGTGGAATGACTTTGAGTCAGTGGCAGCCTGCTGCACCAGCTAACGACCCTATCTGGGGCTTTACCCTTATTGACCAAAACGATCAACCGACTGCTTTATGGCGCACATTGTCTGGCTATCAATTTTCACAGCAAGCGCAAAACGGGTTATTTCCAGCCGTCAATCCCTTTACACGTTACAGTGGTGTGTGGACTTTCGGGCCGTTAGGTGCGGATATTGGCTGGGTGCAAGATAGCCAATTCTCGTTTGACTTTGGCGGTTCGGATGTGGCCTTATTGTTGCGACAGGATAATTACACTGCTTACTTGTACCCGACTATTGGTGGTCAACAAGCCAATGCTGTGCCACCGGATGCGTCTGGCAATCACTACATCGTTCTAACCAGCCCTTCTCTATTGCCCGAAACAAATCTAATACCCGTCGCCAGAAATTTGCCGACCGCTGCACACACTTTACATGTTGTCGCAGATCGGGGATGGGATCGTTGGGCAATTGCGGGATTTGGTGTCAGTTCGGGTAGTCTGTTGCTACCCTATGACCATCAAATCGCCATTGGTTGGCTGACAACATTGTTTGCAGCCCTAAGTGTGGTTATCACAGCACGAGGAATCAGATGGGGTTTCCTCGATCCTATTATACGGTTCATTGGGCAGTATCTCAATGCGACACTCCAATTCATATTGAGTATCTTTTCATCGTTGGCGCTGCTTGTCGGCATGATTCTGACGTGGGGTGATGGCGTGACCGGAGTGTTTCGTCATGAGCCGGTATCGCTGCTGTTGGCGATTGCAACCAGTGGGTTAATCAAACTTCAGCCGGGTTTCGTGTTGACGGTTATTGCTGCCATAGTTTTATTGATCATTTTCTATAATCACCTTTACATTGGCCTAGCGCTAACGATATTTTGGGCTCCCTTCTTTCTTTTTCCTGTTGCGCTCTATCAGTTTGCTTTTCCACTTGTCGAGATCATGATTCTGCTGACGATTGCAGCGTGGTTGCTTCGATTACTCGGTAATTATGCTCGGTGGCGACAAACCGCTATCTCACAATTTCAGTTTACACCGATCAAAGACTTTATTAGATCACGAAGTGTCATAGACTGGCTTATGTTGATATGGCTGTTACTCGGCTTTATATCATTATTGTGGGTGGCTCGTTTATCGAATGCAACAACTGAACTGCGAGTCATGTTTATTGAGCCATTTCTTTTTTATCTGATTTTCCGATCCAGCAAGCTCACCAAAAATCAAATTCTGCTTATCGTAGATATTTTTATTGTGGCAGGTTTGATCGTCGCGTTGATTGGTCTATTCCAATATGTTCAAGGCCAGTCAATTATCACCGCCGAAGCTGGTTCGCGCCGTTTGGCAAGTGTTTATGGATCACCTAATAATGTGGCTCTGTTCCTTGGGCGATGTATACCATTTGCGTTAGCATTCGTTCTCATTGGTGTGGACAAGCGCCGACGGGTTTTTTATGCACTGGTACTGATACCGATGGGCATTGCATTGTTATTGACACAGAGCGTAGGTGGAATTTTCATCGGTGTTCCGTTATCGGTTGCTGCGGTATTGTTATTCTCACTGCGTCGCCGCGCTCGCTTAGTCGTCTTAGGCTTCGTTGTCGTCCTAGTTATAGGCTTCGTCGTTTCATTGCAATCTGAGCGATTTGCCCGTGTGCTTGACTTTTCCAGCGGCACAAATTTTTACCGGGTACGTGCATGGCTAAGTGCTGCTAATATCATCCACGACCACCCCATTACAGGACTTGGGCTTGACCAATTCTTATATGAATTTCGGGGTAAATATATATTGCCGGATGCATGGCAAGAACCAAACTTGTCGCATCCGCACAACATCCTGTTAGATTTTTGGGTACGCCTAGGTATCTTGGGTGTTGCACTACTATTTGTTTTGCAGACGGTATTCTGGCGCAGAGCAGTTCAGTTCTATCGTTATCTTCGTGAACGTGATGTACTGTATTTTGCTCTCAACATCGGCGTGATAGGCAGTATGATCAATCTCATAGGTCATGGCATGATTGATAACAGCGTCTTTGTGGAGGACTTAGGTTTTGTTTTTGTGCTGCTCTTAGCGCTTGTGCAAATAGCCGAAGAACGCGTGATCTATTGACGAACCATTAATATAATGGTGTAATCTACACCAAATGTGACAGGGGTCGCCAATGAAAGTTAAGGTGAATAAAGTCACGATTCAAATAGTGCAGGAAGATATTCTATCTCTTGCTGTGACTGCTGTTGTTAATTCCACTGACCCGAATCTACACCTTAACCCTCCTCTTTTGCTCAAAGCAGGTTTTAAACTTCAAGAAGCAGTGAATACTATTAGTTGGTGTGATATTGGCGAAGCTGTTATAACAGAGGCAGGTGATCTCCCCTTTCAAAAAATTATTCATGCGGTCGGCCCACGCTGGGGTGAAGGTAGCGAACGTGGTAAATTAGCAAATGTTACACTCGCTTGTTTGCGTCTTGCGGAAGAGTACCATCTGCGTTCACTAGCCTTACCCGCTATTTCCGCAGGTGTGCTGGGCTATCCTCTTGAGAACTGTGCAAGAACAATAATTACTCAAATTATCGACTATACCTTCGAAAACCCTCGCTTCTTAAAACTGGTCATTATCTGTCTGGATAATCTAACTGCAATGACTGTCTTCCAGAATGAATTACGTTTGCAAGCTGAGCAGTTGAAAGACGCAGGCGAAGGCGAAGTTACGGTATAAACCAGCATATTCCCCTGAAATAACCTGTGGTACACTCGATTTAGTCTCGATTGACACTATTCAACAGAGGATGTTTAAGTGCGTGTACTTATTACAGGTGGTGCGGGGTTTCTAGGTTCTCACTTGTGTGATCGTTTTCTTGCTGAAGGACACACTGTTATTGCGATGGACAATCTCATTACGGGCAACACACGCAATATCGCTCATCTGGCTGGTAACCCGAACTTTAGCTTTATCCGTCATGACACAACCAATTACATCTATATCAACGGGACTGTAGATGCGGTTCTGCACTTTGCATCACCAGCAAGTCCCATTGATTATCTCAAGTTTCCTATCCAGACTCTTAAAGTTGGTGCGCTAGGAACGCATAACGCACTCGGCTTAGCACTCGCAAAAGGCGCACGTTTTCTAATTGCTTCAACCTCTGAGATTTATGGCGACCCCCTCGAACATCCTCAAAAGGAAAGTTACGCGGGCAATGTTGACCCTATTGGTCCGCGCGGTGTCTACGATGAAGCCAAGCGTTATGCCGAAGCAATTACAATGGCGTACCATAACTTTCATGGGGTTGACACCAAAATCGTGCGAATTTTCAACACCTACGGGCCACGTATGCGCCTAGCCGACGGTCGTGTTGTGCCAAACTTTATCGCTCAAGCGCTTCACGGTGAACCACTGACCGTTTATGGAGATGGGGCTCAGACGCGCAGTTTCCAATATGTGAGCGATCTCATTGAAGGTTTATATCGACTGCTGAATTCTGATTACAATCAACCAGTGAATATCGGCAACCCAACCGAGATGACCATCCTGCAATTTGCGGAAGCGGTAAACGAGATCACCGGTAACAAAGCTGGTATCATTTTCAAAGACGAGCGTATAAAGGGCGATCCACAAACCCGCAAGCCTGATATTACACGAGCCAAGGCCATACTCGGATGGGAACCGAAAGTGAATCTACATGAAGGTCTTGAAAAGACGGTTGCTTACTTCCGCGAGGAAGTGTGATTCGTTTACGATCATTGAACATCCAAAAAGCAGCCGGTAGAGAATTTCTTTCCCCACTGATTGGCTTTATTGCTGCTATTGGAATCAGTATCATTGCTCTCACCCAACCGGTTCCATTAGTCGTCTTCTTAGGTGTTGCGGCTGCGCTGCTAATTTTATCCATATTTCACCCGGTTGCGGCTCTGATGGCCTTGCTCGTCCTTGCGCCGATGCGCGTACTGATTTCTACGGAGGCAGCCTTTCAGCTTCCACTGGATATTGGTCAAATCGCACTCATGGTGTTTCTTGCAGCGTGGTTCATTAATCGCATCATCCATACCGATACGATCTCCTTACGGCTAAGCGACTTATGGACACCCCTTTCAGCCGCACTTATCATCTTCCTGATAGCTACTGGTCTGTCTGCATTTACAGCCACATCACTTACCGCTTGGATGCTGGAATGGGTAAAATGGCTTCTCGTGTTTTTGACCTTTACGGTTGTCGTTAATATTTTCTCGGCCATTTCTTGGGAGTGGTTAGTCTTCGGACTAATCCTCTCAGGGGTAGCGAATGCGCTCGTCGGTATCTATGAATTTTTTGGTGGCAGTGGTGCTTTGCACTTACTCATCAATGACCGTTTCTTCCGCGCCTTTGGAACCTTTGGGCAGCCGAATCCCTTTGGCGGTTTCATGGGACTGCTCATACCGCTCGGAGTAATGAGCGCGTTTGGCTATTTTCTACGCTGGCGGAAAAGTCATACATCGCTCAACTTATGGCTGACAATATTCTATACGGTCTCGTCAGTCATCCTTATAATTGCAATTGGGATGTCGTGGAGTCGAGGTGCGTGGGTAGGTTTAGGCGCAGCACTGCTCATCATGGGCTTCTTTATACCACGCAGGACAAAGCTTGGTTTATTATTATTTTTGAGTATCGGAGGTCTTGCGCTCGTGATCTGGTTCAGTGGATTACTACCACAATCCATCGTGCAGCGGCTTGAAACATCTACGGCGGAGTTTTTTGCATTTGAGGATGTGCGCGGTGTTGATATTACGCCTGACAATTTCGCTATTGCCGAGCGTCTTGCCCACTGGCAAGCAGCGATTAATATGATCACCGCCCATCCTTTTTTAGGTGTAGGCTTTGGGAATTACGCGACCGCCTATCCTAACTACCAACTGATTAATTGGAGTGAACCATTGGGACACGCTCATAATTATTATCTCAATATTTTTGCCGAAGTGGGTATAATTGGGTTGTTAGGTTATGGCAAGGTATGGATCACAATATTCTACCAGAGTTGGAAAGCAACTTCGCATCCTGATACGTTGTCACGTCTTGTCGTAATTGGTCTGCTAGGTGCTTGGGTATATATATCCGTGCACAGCTTCTTTGATAATCTTTATGTAAATAATCTCTTCTTACAAATTGCCGTCATGTTAAGTCTTGTGGTCTTACTGCTCAGAGAAGCCAAATCAAGTGTAAGGATATGATCCTGTGAATCAATCGAATGCTTTACCATCCACTGTTACGCGTGTAACTCGCAATCCCCTTGATATTCCGATTTTAGCGATAGCATCACGCTTTGGTGAAAAGTCTAAAGAAGTTGAACGGTTTCTTAAATTTGTTGTCGTAGGCGTTATTGGTTTTATTGTGGATTTTGGCACTGTAACGATCCTTCAAGCAACGGCTCTCCCACCAACCAACAAGTTGGGAGAACGTGTTATCGCGAATGTCATTCTGGCGACAACGATAGCATTCATCGCAGCGCTCATTAGTAACTTCACATGGAATCGGATTTGGACGTATCCAGACTCACGTTCCCGGTCAGCACGTCACCAGCTATTTCTGTTTGGCTTTATCAGCATGGTTGGCTATTTGGGACGGACGATTTGGATTACTAGCGCCTATCATTTCTTAGGCATCCTGTTTATGCCTGTATTCTTGCCTTTAGTGCGTGTATTTAGAACAGCTTATGTGCCGACGCTTGCTGCGGACGACAAATTGGGTACGATGATTGCAATGATAATCGGTGTTGTAGTCGTAACATTCTGGAATTTCTTTGCGAACCGTCGTTGGACTTATAACGATGTTGACGCGAAATAATGATTAGTGTTGTGAATTGTCTCCAATAGGGATAGATTACACGCCTGCTTATGAACAGGGTGGTGGCATTGGTCGCTATGTACGCGAACTAGTTACGGCTCTTTCAAAGATTGATCAGTTTACACAGTATTCACTCTTTGTATCTGGAGTTTCGTCCTCAGCTCCCTCAGCTCCGCTTGGTTCCAATTTTCACTGGAAACCAACTCGTGTTACTCCTAAATGGTTTGCGCGTATCTGGTACCGTTTGCGTGTGCCGTTGCCTGTAGAACTTTTTATAGGTTCGGTGAATTTATTTCATGCGACTGATTTTGTACTGCCCCCTACTCTTCCAAATGTTCCGACTGTATTGACTGTTCATGATCTTTCTTTTGTACGGGTTCCTGATTCTGCTTCTGTGTCTTTAAAAAAATATCTTGATGTTGTTGTTCCTCGTTCAGTGAGTCGTGCTACTCATATACTGGCTGATTCTCAGGCAACATCTGATGATCTTGTTAGTCTTTATTCAGTCGATGAATCAAAAGTTACTGTTTTACTTTCAGGGGTTAATGAGCGGTTTATGTCCGAAATATCGTCTGATGTTCTTATGACTACGCGCAATAAATATTCTTTGGGTGACTTTGCTTATATCTTTACAGTCGGTACGGTACAACCTCGCAAAAACTATGTGCGTCTTATCCAGTCACTTGCTCAATTACGCGCCAAGGGGTTAGACATTCATTTGGTGATAGCAGGCGGAAAAGGCTGGCTTGATAACCCGATTTACTCAGCGATAGCCGATACTCATATGGAAAACTTCGTTCATTTTATCGGCTTTGCTGATGATGAAGACTTGCCCGCGCTCTACAAAAATGCTGTTTGTTTGGCCTTTCCATCACTATACGAAGGGTTTGGCTTACCTGTACTAGAAGCAATGGCCTGTGGTGTACCTGTTCTGACTTCTAACGTTTCATCGCTACCGGAAGTCGCCGGAGATGCTGCCATAACGGTTGATCCCTATGACCTAGATGCGATCACAGATGGGCTAGAGAGACTCATACTGGATACAGACCTACGCGCGACCCTCATTCAAAAAGGACTAGCTCGCGCTCGTGAATTCACATGGGAAAAATCAGCCCGCCAACTTCTTGGGATTTATCAAAATTTGCTTACTTAGAAAAATAACGTCACAGTTACAGCTATCGCAAATACTGTGTACGAGAAAGCGATGTCTTAAGTGAGTGACTTTTTACCTCAGTTCGGAGGCCTAGAAGAATCGGTTCTTCTACGCCTCCTCAATCAATCGGGTGCAAGAGCGATCCTCGCTGAAGATATACCAGACGCGGGAATTGCTGACCAACGCCCCTACCCTTTCCTAGCGATTGTCGGGCAGATCGAAATGCGGATTGCGCTCATGCTTTCCGTCATCAATCCCGCCGTTGGTGGTGTCCTTCTCATCGGCCCGCGCGGCATTGGCAAAACGACCGCCGTGCGAAGCCTAACCGGAATTCTTCCTGATATTGAAGTAAGCGATTGTGATGAAGGCATCTTGCCCGACGAACTCAAATCTGAAAATGCGCGTTTTCTTTATCCTGACTGCTACGAAAAATATAATGGTGGTCAAGCCATATCACACTTCGAATCTGTCAAACTTGTAGAATTGCCCCTAAACGCTCGGCTTGAAGATGTTGTCGGTGGCATCAACGAACGTCTTGCAATCCAGCAGCAGCGCGTCAGGCTCGAAAAAGGCATTCTCGCTCATGCCGACAAAAATTTGCTCTATGTGGATGAAGTCAATCTGCTGGATGATGAAATTGTGGATGCAATCTTGGATGCAGCCGCGCAAGGAACTTACACCGTGCGGCGTGGCGCAATGTCCGGCACATTCCGATCTCGATTCGTCCTCATCGGTTCGATGAATCCCGAAGAAGGGCGTTTGCGTCCCCAAATTTTGGATCGTTTCGGTCTTCGGGTAAATGTGCGCGGTTTAATGGCGCAAGAAGATCGGCTAGAAGTTTATAAACGTGTACGAATGTACAGAGAAACACCAGCACAATTTATTCGCTTATGGGAAATGGCGACGACTGCCACCCGCGACGAAATCATCTTAGCGCGTGACCTTCTAAAAGAAACCACCCTTGCCGACGATGCTGTGAATTTGGGGTTGTCGCTCGTCCAAAAGCTCGACATTGACTCGCATCGTGCCGAATACACGATGTTTGAAGCAGCTCGCGCTCATGCTGCTGCCGACGGACGCGACGTCGCCAATATACAGGATATTCGTGCCGTAGCACCGATGGCACTTCGCCAGCGTCGCAGCCAATTCATGGTCAGCTTCTTCAACAGCCAACGTGAAGAAGATGAGCAAATCCGCACCTTTGTTGATGAACTCACATCCTAGGCTAAAATGCGCCGATTAAATCTCGCGATCTTAATACCATTTCTCTTAGTGCTTGGTGTGTCAGGCTACTTGCTCCCGTGGGTGATCACACCGGCGCAAAGCCTGAGCATGGGTGCATATGATTTGGCGGAGTGGACAAGCCTGCATCCTGTCGTCAGGCAGACCTTGCCATTTTTATGGACAACTTTAGCCCTGCGTGTTCCACTGGCTATCCTCGGTATACTTCTTGCAGCCTACATTGCCTCAACCTTACATCAAAAAGCACTAGGATTACTAATCACACTGATTACCGCCATTACCCTGCTCCCACCTCTTGAATTTTTCACGGTATATAGGAGTGATCCAAACTATTTGCAACAATTTTTTCTTGCGCTAGTGACATTCTTAATGGGTATTATGCTAATAATGTGGCGTAACAAACCACTGCAACACGTATTGCCCATCGTGCTAAGCCTACTTGGATGTCTGTCGGCTGCAATCGGTCTTTACCGAGGTTATATGCTGATGAAGGGCTTTGATTTGCCGACAAGCGTTGGGTATGGGGGGCTGATTACAGTAATCAGCTTGGGTGTGGCAACTTTATTGTATATAACAAAACAGAGTAGTTATTCTACTCTGTTTGCTATGGAGATAGATACGAATGGCGTGGTTTAGGTGCCGCCCATATTCTTCTGAATATAGGTAACTGCTTCGCCGACGCTGGTAATTTTCTGAGCGTCTTCGTCAGTGATTTCTCCGCCAAATTCTTCTTCAAAAGCCATAATCAGTTCAACAAGGTCGAGCGAATCGGCTTCAAGTTCTTCACGAAAACGAGCAGCGGGTACAACGCGTTCAGCGTCTACACCCAACAAATCCACGACAATAGTCTTAACACGTTCTTCAGTTGATGCCATTTTTACCTCCCGATTGGTGGGGCATTGTGATTTTATAGACAGCAGTGAAACATTATACCTATAATGCGTTGGTATGCCAGTGCATACAATACACTACAACACATTTGGTAATGTCCAGTTACGCCATTCACCTGTTTCAGTCTTCTAATAGCCTCCATCTCCAGACCGCTTTCTTCGGTAATCTTTTACTCATACCTTCGCGTATCCAGCGTTTCAGCGGCATATAACTCGCGCCGTTTTCGAGTGCTAACTCACGTTCATGGGGTCGGAGGTCATAGTGATGAAAGCGTGGATCATAGTTTTGAAACCAACTGCCCTTCATTCCAATTCGGGCAGCGACAGTATGGAGTTCCGCCTCATCACCATCACACCACATATGACACCATTGCCCATTACGCCAATCATCGGAAGGCCATTCGAAAATATCATCCACATAAACAGCCCATTATGCCACCTCTCAATCTTTGAAAACCGCGTATGCCATCATCAAAAACAGCCTTAATTGGCAGCTATTAACGCTATCAATAATCGAACCACTCCTGCGGTGTTATTGACAGTGTTTAGCCGCATCAGGTACGATTACGATCACTACACTAAGGAACATCGAGCAATGAGTAAAGTCACTGACGCAGTTACAACTGAAAGTCGCAAAACCGATCACATCCGTATTAATCTTGAGAAAGATGTCCAGTTCCCTCACCTAACCACCGGTCTTGAAAACTACCGATTTATCCATCAGGCATTACCAGAAATTAATCTTAACGATGTAGATACTTCTATAGAACTTTTTGGTAAAAAACTGTCTGCGCCGATTGTTATTTCTTCGATGACCGGCGGCGCGGAATTGGCTCATAAAATCAACCAGAATTTGGCTCAAGCTGCCCAACTTCACAATATTGCGATGGGTTTGGGGTCACAGCGTGCAGGCATTGAAAAACCCGAACTGGCTTATAGCTATCAAGTACGGAATGTTGCGCCGGATATTTTGTTATTCGCGAACCTCGGCGCGGTTCAACTCAACTACAAATATGGCATTACCCAATGCCAGCGCGCTGTCGATATGATTGAGGCTGACGCACTCATTCTCCACTTTAACGTGTTGCAGGAAGCCGTTCAGCCCGAAGGCGACACCAATTTTGCTGGATTACTTGGCAAAGTGGAGCAAATTTGCAAGCAAGTTTCAGTTCCGGTGATTGCCAAAGAAGTCGGTTGGGGATTTTCTGAGCAAAATGTTCGTGACCTTGCAAATGCAGGTGTATCTGCCATTGATGTGGCTGGCTCCGGCGGCACATCATGGAGCGAAGTGGAGTATCACCGCGCTCCCACCGCCTATCATGCGCGAGTCGCAGCAAGTTTCGCAGATTGGGGTATTCCCACCAGTGAAGCTGTTCAGTACGCGGTAAAGGGTGCTCCTAATCTCCCAGTGATCGCCAGCGGCGGACTGCGCGACGGCATCGACATTGCCAAATGTATCGCACTGGGAGCTATCGCCGGTGGCATGGCTGGGCCATTCTTGAAAGCAGCCGATCATTCAGTCGAAGCCGTTGAGCAGCTTATCCGTGAGACGACCGCCCAGATTCGCATCAGTATGTTATGCAGCAGCGCCAAGAATATTAGTGACTTACAAAAAATCACACTACTCAAAGTCTAGGACAGTAACATTATGTTAACATCGTTCTTCGAGCGCTACTTACCAGATCTAGATCGTTATATGCGAATGGTTGTAACTTCACAGAAGAATCAACCAACTGATATGGGTATAATGCTGCAATATGCGCTTGGCTGGGTTGATCAAAACGGTCACCCATATAATGTACCAACCGGTAAACGCATACGCCCGGTGTTGCTCTTGTTATGTACTGAAGCAGCCGGAGGCGATTGGAAATCCGCATTGCCTGCCGCTGCCGCCGTAGAACTACTTCATAATTTCTCGCTCATCCACGATGATATTCAAGATGACAGCCCTCTACGACACAATCGTGCCACTGTATGGAAAGTCTGGGGACAAGCTAACGCCATCAACATCGGTGACGCACTTTTTACAATGGCTTACGATTCGCTTCAGCGATTATCGGGAAACGGTATAGCTGATGAAACGCTTGTCCAGATATGGCACATCTTCAACCAAACGATGCTTGAACTGACACGCGGACAGCACCTTGATATGCGTTTTGAGCATCAATCAACGGTAACGACAGACGAATATATATCAATGATAACGGGCAAATCAGCCGCGCTGCTTGCTGCCTGTGCGGAAATGGGCGCGCTGATTGGTTGTAATAATCCTGAAGTTGCCCGTCACTATGCAGACTTTGGCCTAAATCTTGGCATCGCCTTCCAAATCCGCGACGATATTTTAGGTATTTGGGGCGATCCGAGTGTAACCGGGAAATCGGCAGCAACCGATATTCTTTCACGCAAGAAATCGCTGCCAGTACTTTATGGCTTAGACAACAGCGAGAAATTAGTGAGCATTTATCACCGAGTCACGTTCGAGCAGTCGGACATAGATGAGGCTATCGACGCATTAAATACCGTTAATGCACAGGAGTTCACCAGACAGTCTGAAGAAGGCTATTACAACACAGCCTTAGCCTCCATCGAAGCCGCTAACCCACAAGGCCAAGCATCCGAGTGGATTATGCAGCTTGTTAACAGCCTCTTTGAACGCAACTATTAATTACACCAAGTCACGAAAAACCATATTGCTCAATAGCCGACCACGTTGAGTAATGCGAACGACATCCTTATCAACATAAAGCAAGCCGTGTTTCTCATAACGGGCAATCGTTTCGGGATGCACCTCTAATAAATCTTTGCCAAAACGCTCGCGGAAGGTATCTCGATTAATACCTTCCTGAGTCAGTCGTAGCCCCATAATGAGCGTTTCAGCGATTTCACTTTCACGGTCGACAACAGTTGCTTGGTCAGTTGCCGGTGTACGTGGATAAACAAAGGCTTGGTTAGTCTCATTCATCATTTTGATATAACGCTGCGGCGAAAGGATGGTTGAGTAACGCACCCCATCTGCGTACCCATGCGCCCCCGGCCCAACACCCGGATAGGGCAAATTGCGCCAGTATTGCAAATTATGTTTGCACTCTAAACCCATTTTTGCCCAATTGCTAATTTCATATTGTGCCAGCCCTGCTCCACCCAGCATATCTGTCGCAAGATCGTACATATCTGCTGCTAGGTCATCGTCCGGTGTAGGATACTTGCCTGTTTCGACCCATGTCTTGAGTGGAGTTCCATCTTCCAAACCCAGCGCGTACAGCGACACATGCTCCGGTTGTAAACTCAACAACACTTGCAAACTCTTTTCCCAATCCACTAAGGTTTGCTGTGGGATACCATAGATCAGATCGAGGTTCAGGTTATCAAAACCGCCCTTTCGTGCAGCCTCGACTGCTTTTAAGACGGCTCCTAAGTCGTGTCGCCGCTCAAACAGTTTCAATTCGGTTTCATTGGCGGATTGCATACCGATACTGAGGCGATTAATTCCAATCGCCCTCACACTTGCCATATAGTCAGAAGTAAGGTCACTAGGGTTAGACTCCATCGAAATCTCACTACCCGGCAATAAATCAAATTCTCTGCTAATTGCGGTCAATATTCGCTGAAGTTGTTCAGCAGTTAGCAAGCTCGGCGTACCGCCACCAATATAAACCGTATGCAGTTGCTGTTCAGGTTTGCCGTTTCCAACAATCTGAATTTCCTTAATCAAAGCCTGTACAAACGGCTCAATCAAATTATCAAGGTTAACGTAGGTATTAAAAGCACAATAAGTGCATTTAATACGACAGAACGGGATGTGCAAATACAAAGATGAGGGGGTAATCATATCAACCTAACTTAGCTTAATGCTTCACCGATTGCGGTATCGTTGTGACTCTCATATAATAATTGATGACGCATATATCATCCACTGTGTCTGTAATTATAGGAATCATATAATCATGCCCGAAACGACTCAATTCGCCGGAATGGGCGGAGAAGACTCGACCGATAGTTCACTCCAAGCAAATACCGTCTTGCAACGCCGTTATAAAGTTCTTGGTGTTTTGGGCGGTGGCGGCATGGGTACTGTTTATCAAGCTCGTGATCTCAATTTCCCTGATGTACGCAAATTGGTTGCAGTTAAGGAAATGCTCAATCCGACGACAGATCCCACAATACACGCATCGACCCTAAAAACCTTCCAGCGCGAAGCTAATATCCTCGCCACGCTCAATCATTCTGCAATCCCTAAAATCTTTGATTTTTTTGACCAGAATGACCGCGTCTATCTAGTCATGGAATACATCAACGGGCGCGATTTAGAAACGCTGCTTGCCCAAACCAAAGAATTACCCATCGACAAGATCATAGAATGGTCAATCGACTTGTGCGATGTGGTCGAATTCCTACATACCCAGCCGAAACCGATTGTGTTTCGTGACATGAAACCCTCGAATATCATGGTTGACCAGTTCGGTAAAATCCGGTTAATTGACTTCGGTATCGCCAAAATATTCGATGGCGGTACCAAGAAACACACAATGATCGGGACCGAGGGCTACTGTGCGCCAGAACAATATAAAGGCGATGTTACAGTCTTGAGCGATGTCTATAGTCTAGGCGCTACATTGCATCATATTCTTACGCGCAAAGACCCACGTTTAGAACCGCCTTTTAGCTTTGCTGAACGTCCAATTCACGATTACAACCCTGCTGCACCCGATACATTGGTGCAAGTCGTTGAAAAAGCCCTTTCATTTGAACCACAAAATCGCTTTCAAAGCGCGGTAGAAATGAAAACCGAGCTTGAAAAACTGCGTTATAAGCCCCAAATTAATATTGTGGCTGGCGGCGGCACGAAATCAACGCAGCAAGGCAGCGAAACCAGCTTCTTCGCGGGATTAGACTCACATGGCACGATTGAACCTCGCTGGAAGTTTAAGGCTGAAGACGAAATCCGCTGTACACCTGCCGCTTACAAAGAACTGGCATTTATTGGCTCTTACGACACCAACGTCTATGCGCTTAATCTTGCCACAGGCGCGTTCACATGGAAATACCCCACACATGGCGGTATCGCCTCCTCGCCAGTGGTTGACCAGAGCAATCGCCTTGTCATGTTTGGCTCGGAAGACAAAACATTTTATGCCCTTGATTACCGCAACGGGAAAATCAGTTGGTCATACACCACCCAAGATAAAATCCGCAGTACAGCGCGTATCGCCAATGAAGTTGATGCTGTATTCTTCGGCAGCGATGATGGTCATTTGTATGCTTTGGGCTCTCCCAATGGGCGCTTTCTATGGAAATATCAATTGGGCGAAGCAGTACGCAGCCGTCCGGTGATTGCGAATGACTTGGTTATCGTCGGCAGCGAATCAGGCGAACTTTTCTCCTTGGGGTTGGATGGCAAACGCAAATGGAGTTATCGTACCAAACGAGCTGTTACCTCCTCACCTTATGTCGACACGAACGAAGGTATTTGCTACGTCGGTTCTATGGATGGCTTTTTGTATGCTCTTGACTCAAGTAATGGCTTTAGTTCATGGCGATACCGAACCAATGGACCGATAATTTCCTCCCCTATTGTCGAGGGTGACTTGGTATTCTTCGGCTCAACAGATGGGAATTTATATGCCTTGAATGCCCAGACATCCAAGGAAAAATGGAAGTTTGCGACTGAAAAACCCATCATCTCTTCGCCGATAGCCTATCAAGGCGCAATCTACTTTGGCAGCACAAATGACCATTTTTATTGCGTAGACATTGCAACTGGAAAAGAACGTTGGAAGTTCAAGACAAGTGGGCCAATAACTTCTACGGCACTCATTGTAAACGACACTATCTTATTTGGATCGCTTGACAAAACCCTGTACGCTTTGCCCTTGGCCATAGGATAATTTCATAGTGACCGTGTTATACCCTTTACGCCATATAATGGGAGCCTAAAATGGATTTATTCCGCCGCCTCTTCAGTCAGGCTAATTCTAAACCTGATAATTCGGCACCGGTTGAAGCTCCAATTCCTCCGAAAGTGATTGACATCACCTCTCCGGTTGTTGGCACGACACCGCTTTCGCCTACTCCAATTGAGATAGTACCACCGATGAATATTGCGGATGGTATAACACGTCCATTGCCGCCGGAAACAGTAATTTCCTCAAGCAATGAGCATCTCCTATTTGGTCAGGCGACTGATGTCGGTATGGTTCGCACCAATAATCAGGATGCCGTCTTCTCATTCGTCTCCACCAGTCGAAGTTCGCAACAACGCCCCGATTTTGGCCTCTTTATTGTGGCAGACGGCATGGGGGGACATCACGATGGTGAAAAAGCATCTGCAATAACAGCAAGTATGGTTGCGTCATATATCACGCATTACATATTCTTGCCCATGCTCAACAGTGACGAAGACACCGAACGTGTCCCCGTGACCGAATCAATGATCTCAGCCGTCCAAAAAGCAAATGCCGATGTTATCACCAAAGTCCCTGATGGCGGGACAACCCTGACAGCCGTAGCGGTAATAGGTGATCTCGCCTACGTAGCTCATGTCGGTGATAGCCGTATCTATCTGGTTACGAAGGATAATATTGAACAAATAACGCGCGATCATTCATTGGTTCAGCGCTATGTTGAGCTTAATCTGTTAACCCGCGAAGAAGCTAGCATACATGCACAAAAGAACGTACTTTATCGTGCGCTTGGTCAAAGCGAAAGCCTTGAAGTGGATGCCCTAACTCGTCGTTTACCACCCAATTCCAAATTGATGCTTTGCAGCGACGGCCTCTGGAATTTGGTTACCGATGAAGAGATCATGGATATCATCAGCAATCATTCGAATCCGCAAGAAGCCTGTGATAAACTTGTAGCCTTAGCGAATGCTCATGGTGGTTCAGACAATATCACAGTGATATTACTTAGAATACCTGCCCACTGATCGATAATTCGCAAAGCAAAAAACATGTCATTTAATATTGATCCGTATATAACTTTAGGTATCGCGCGTGACGCTTCTGCTGAGGATATAAAAACAGCCTATCGTCGAATCGCGCGTCGTTTGCATCCTGATGTAAATCATGATAGTTTGGGCGCAACTACCCAATTTCAGGATGTAACACTTGCTTACGAATTACTGCTTGACTCGAATCGTCGGCGCGAATTTGACTCGCAATATGGTCGTCGTAATACTGAAAGCGTTTATACTTTCAATCTTCGTGTAACGCCTAGCAAACGCTCAATCATGCCGTTGAAAGAACCTCAGGTCGTTTATCTATTGGCGGAAATCCTTCCCGATCCTCGCGCGCGTGACCAAGACCAAACACAACGCGAATCGCGCCTTAACCTGACGCTTGTACTCGATCACAGTAATTCAATGAATGGCACTCGCTTGGATAAAGTAAAGGTTGCCGCCCATCAAATTATTGAACAGCTAAGTGAACAAGATATTCTTTCTGTTGTTGCTTTTAATGATCGTGCCGAAATCATTATTGCTGCTACACCAGTCAATAATAAGCAAAGCCTTAAAGCCAAAATCAGCATGATGTCAGCTTCCGGCGGAACTGAAATCTATAATGGACTTTCAAAAGGGCTCGAGCAAACACGGCGCTATCTCGGGCCCAAACTGGTAAACCATGTCGTCTTATTGACCGATGGCAATACCTTTGGTGATCAAGAAAAATGTCTGGAATTGGCACGCGAAGCAGCCCAACAGGGAATTTCCATCAGCGCGATGGGCTTAGGTCAAGAATGGAATGATGAATTTTTAGATGAGATTGCCTCAATCACAGGCGGAACATCCTCATATATCAACACAGCGAATGCTGTTGTTCAGTTCTTGAACGATCATGTTCGCAATTTGAGCAATGCATTTGCTGAACGTGTTCG
>JBBQLX010000112.1:0-21667 GCA_038328375.1 Aggregatilineales bacterium
AGGAGTCCAACCACAGCGTGAAACGCCTCTTTCGGGAACTACCCATTCTCCGTCAACATCAACTTCGATGTAGGTGTCGGGTTGTTCAGGCAGACCGAAGATACGAAGCGGATTGTGGTACATCTTGTTAATCAGATCATCGAGCATGATGCGGTCGTCATGAACGGCGGTCAACATCAAAGGCAGCGAGGTTTCGAGGCCGGGAAAACCGGGGGGCGGAGTCGCGCTGTCTTTTTCCTCTAGAGTATGCGGCGCATGATCAGTGGCGATGCAATCGACTACATCCATATTTGCCCACAAAGCGGCAACATCATCAGGCGTTGCCACACGGGGGCGAACTTCGCTGCGCCCTGCCCCAAGTCTCGGAATGTCATCGGTTGATAGATAGAGATGATGTGGGCCGACTTCGCAGGTGACATCCAGACCACGCATCTTAGCATCACAGATAATTTCAATTTCAGAGCGGCGGCTGACGTGGCAAATATGCACCGAACGCTTTTCGAGATAGGCGACCATCAGCACAGCGGCGAGGGTTCTGTCCTCAGCGTGACATAAAATCGGACGCTGGTGAGGCCAACGTCCGAAGTGTTCACGGATAATATGGAGATCAGTGAGATGTAATGGACCAAAGGTGGCATCCAGATACAATTTCAAACCACTGGATCGAGGGGCTAAACTCGCCGCTGTCTCGATATTTTGGGGACTCGCACCGAGATGAATGCCATAATCGCAAACGGCTTTTTGACCTGCTGCGGTTTCTGCAAGGGATAAGCTTTGATCGTCAATGAGTGGAGGAGATGTGTTGGGCATCGCCAAAATGGTGGTGAATCCACCCGCTAAGGCGGCTTTCGTGCCGGACTCGAAATCTTCTTTGTGGATTGCACCCGGTTCACGCAGATGAACGTGCGGATCAATCAAACCCGGCAGACGCAAACTCGTCATGCGCTTTAACACCCCTTTTATTAAATCGGCGGAATGATAACGGTTCTTCATGGAATTTTCAACCGCGCTTAATACGGTCTAGCGGTTTAGATGTGAATCGTGTATCCTTTCCTTCCGTAAGATTGCTATCGACAACCACCATTTTCGTCAACCACACAACATAGAAGAATGAGAACGCCTGATGTCACTTGCAACGACTGCCAAACAGTCATTTTTGGTTGAAGTGAGAACCGTCAAGCCCAAGTCGCATTCGGCGGCTTCATTTAATGCCACATGGGAAACTGCACAACTCTACTTTCTAGGTGGAGAGCTTACCCACGAAGACCTCTCCAAACTCGCAACACAACTCCTCACTGATCCTGTTACCGAAACCTACTCCACCACTTTTTCAACTCCAACCTCCACACCCAATTTCGTAGACGTTACCTTGCTTCCCGGTGTGACTGATCCAGTAGCCGAAAATTTACTACAAGCGGCTCAATGGATTGGAATCAACTCGCTGGAACAAGTAGCAACCGGACAACGTTATTACCTGCATCAAGCGCTGGCAAGCGACGAACTGAATCACCTCGCAACCGGCGTATTTTCGAATCCGGTTATTCAACGTTATTCAGTCAATGAACCGATTGATGCGCCGTTTGTGCCCTTTCAAGAACGGGATGAAACGGTTGACCACATCAGCTTACGTGAGGCAGATGACAAGCAACTGTTAGCGATTAGTTCCGAACGGCGATTGTCGCTAAGTCTAGAAGAGATGCAGGCGATTCGTAAGTATTTCCAGAGCGAAAACCGCGATCCGAGCGATGTCGAATTGGAAACGCTGGCGCAAACGTGGAGCGAACACTGCGTCCACAAGACTTTCCGCGCCAAGATTACTTATACCGATGAAAACGGACAGCAAACAATTGATGGTTTGCTCAAGACTTATCTGCGCTCGGCGACTGACCAACTGGCAAAGCCGTGGGTACGCAGCGCTTTTGTGGATAATGCAGGCATCATCGCCTTCACTGAACATTGGGATTTAGCACTCAAAGCCGAAACGCATAATCATCCGTCAGCGCTGGAACCATTTGGTGGCGCGAATACCGGTGTCGGTGGTGTGGTACGTGATATTTTGGGCGTAAGTGCGCGACCGATTGCCAACACTGATGTGCTGTGCTTCGGTTGGCCTGATACGCCTGCGAGTGATGTACCGGATGGCGTGCTTCATCCGCAGCGCATCGCTGATGGCGTGACACGCGGTGTCGAAGATTACGGCAACAAGATGGGCATTCCCACGGTGAACGGCGCGATTGTGTATCACAGTGGATACACCAGTAATCCATTGGTATTTTGTGGATGCCTCGGATTGCTACCACACGGTTCACATGTAACAAGCCCTCAAGCAGGTGACTTGATTGTGGTCATCGGTGGGCGCACCGGACGCGATGGTTTACGCGGGGCAACCTTCTCCAGCATGGAGATGGATACCAGCACCAGCGAAATCGCAGGCAGTTCGGTACAAATTGGTCATCCAATTCACGAGAAGCAAGTACAAGAAGTCATTTTAAAAGCGCGTGATGCCAAGCTGTACAACGCGATCACAGACTGTGGTGCGGGTGGATTGTCATCGGCGGTCGGTGAAATGGCGAAAGATATTGGCGCACGCGTACAACTTGAAACCGTGCCGCTGAAATACCCCGGTTTGCGCCCATGGGAAATCTGGTTGAGTGAAGCCCAAGAGCGTATGGTTCTAGCTGTGCCACCGAGTAAATGGGCAGCCTTCAAGAAGATTTGTGATGGGCAAGATGTTGAAGCCGTGAGCATCGGCACATTGGAAGCCAACGGACGCTTACATCTGTACTTTGAAAGCAAGTTAGTCGCGCAGTTGTCGATGGACTTCTTGCATGATGGCATTCCACAGATGCAGCTTAAAGCCGAGTGGAAAACAGCGACACCGAGTACATCACAAGGTGAACCCAAATTCGATGTGCAAGAGAGCTTACTCAAGCTGTTAGCCCATCCCAATATTCGCAGTAAAGAAGCGGTCATCCGTCATTACGATCATGAGGTGCAAGGGGCAACCGCACTCAAGCCGCTGGTGGGTGTGGATAATCATGGGCCAGCCGATGCGTCGATTTTAGTACCAATGGATACGCGAGGTGATGATCCAAATCGCGGCGTAGCCCTCTCAAACGGAATCGCACCACTGTACGGCGAGACTGATCCCTACGCGATGGCATGGGCAAGTATCGACGAAGCCATGCGGAATTTGGTAGCGGTGGGTGTTGACCCGACAACCGTTTCAATCCTCGACAATTTCTGCTGGGGCAACCCGCGGCAACCTGACCGATTGGGTTCGTTGGTGCGCTGCGTTCAAGGCTGCTACGATGCAGCGATGGCTTACGGCACACCGTTTATCTCCGGCAAAGACAGCCTGAATAACGAGTACATGGGCGCGGATGGTCAGCGCCATGCGATCCCCGGCACGTTGATGATCACAGGCATGGGCATTGTGCCGGATGTGCGACAGACGGTTTCGTCGGACTTCAAGATGGCTGGCAGCGCAGTTTATCTAATCGGGCAAACCAGAGACGAACGCGGCGGCAGTCACTATAACCTGATTAACAATCTCAGTGGCGGACAAGTTCCTCAGCCTGTGACCAATGCCCTTTCAACGATGCAGGCACTTTACGGTGCTATCCAAAGTGGCTTGGTTCTTAGCTGCCATGATTGCAGTGAAGGCGGTTTGGCAGTCGCACTGGCCGAGATGTCTATAGGCGGGCGGTTGGGTGTTGATGCGAATGTTTCAAAGGTAAGCAGTGATATAACGACGGCTTTATATGCCGAGTCATTGACACGATTTGTAGTCGAAGTCGCACCGGAACATCAGGCAGCTTTTGAGACGGCACTTAATGGACAGGCATTGACGCTGTTGGGCAATGTTACCGCCGAATCACAGTTCAAAGTGGCGCACGGTGAAACAACCATTGACCTGAGCGTTGATAATTTGGAACTGGCGTGGCGCGGTGAGACAATCGTCCGCGAGAAGCCTGCTCCACTGCCTGCGAAACCTGAAATCAAGCCTGTAACTCACAGCGCAGCCGTTCATCATGGCAAGCCGAAAGTATTGATCCTACACGCCAACGGATCGAACCGTGATCGTGATGCAGCGCTGGCTTGTACCTTAGCAGGCGCAGAGCCCGAAATCGCCCATATGAATGAAATTCTGTCGGGCAAACCGCAGATGCGCGATTATCACATGCTGATTGTTCCCGGTGGCTTCTCATATGGGGATGACTTGGGCGCGGGCAAACTGTGGGCGCTCAATTTGCAACACCGACTCAATGAAGACATTCAGGCTTTCGTCAAAGATGGTCGTCCTGTGATGGGCATCTGCAACGGTTTCCAAACGTTGGTTAAAGCGAGTGTCTTGCCGGGGGTCGAAGGTGTTACGCTCACTTACAATGCATCCAGCCAGTTTGAATGCCGCTGGGTGATGTTAGAGCCGCAAACACAAAGTCCGTGTTTATTCACTGAAGGCTTAGATGAGCCGATTTATTGTCCCGTGGCTCATGGTGAAGGACGAGTGATTGCGCGAGATGCGAATGCACTCTGGAATGACGGCTTAGTCGCGCTGACTTATATCGACAGCAAGCGCGAATTGGCCTCTTACCCCGGCAATCCCAACGGGTCTGATTTGAATATCGCGGGATTGACCAACGCGGCGGGTAACGTGCTGGGACTGATGCCCCATCCTGAAAATCATGTTTTCCCGTGGCAGCATCCGAATTGGCGGCGCGGCGAAACCGGAATGCTCGGTCTGCGACTTTTCGAAAATGCGGTCAAATACGCATAAGGACACAATGATGCTCAGTCAAAATCAAATCCTTCAAGCGATACCTGATGCGCTCACCGAAGTCAATTTGACTGGATTCGGCGAGAAAATATCCGGCAAGGTTCGCGATATTTACCCGAACGGCGACCAGCGCATTCTGATTACCACCGACCGCATATCAGCGTTTGACCGTGTTCTGGGCGCGATCCCGTTTAAGGGGCAGGTGCTGAATCAACTGAGCGCGTGGTGGTTTGAACAAACTAAGGACATCATCCCGAACCACTTAGTCGCTGTGCCTGATCCAAATGTGACCATTGGACAGGAAGCCGAACCGCTGCCCGTCGAGGTGATTGTGCGCGGTTTCATCACCGGCGTAACCAGCACCGCACTGTGGACGCTGTACCAACAAGGCGAACGTAATCCGTATGGCATTCAGTTAGCCGAAGGTTTACACAAAAATGATCCCCTGCCGCATCCGATTATTACACCGACCACAAAAGCAACTGGTGGCGCACATGACGAAAGACTCACTAGGGATGAGATCGTCAAAGGTGGATTGGTCGATGAAGCGTTGTGGCAGCAAGTCGAAACAACTGCCATCGCTTTATTCGAACGCGGACAGACTGTCGCTAAAAAAGCGGGACTGGTACTCGTCGATACCAAGTACGAGTTCGGTTTAATTGACGGGAAACTCGCTTTAATTGATGAAATACACACGCCAGATTCCAGCCGCTATTGGGTGGCTGGCAGTTATGGCACAGACGGCGAACCGGAAAGTTTTGATAAAGAATTCTTACGACGCTGGTTTGTTCAGCAAGGGTATAAAGGCGATGGTACACCACCGGTTATGCCATCAGAGTTTGTGACACAGGTAGCACTCCGTTATATCGCTGCCTACGAAAAATTAACGGGCGCAAGTTTTGTTCCGGGCGACATGCCCTACAAGGAACGAATTGCGCATAACCTGGCAAACTACCAACCAAATTCCTTAGATGGAGCTAAAAGACAAGCATAGTGACGAACAACTCAAATGTCGATTTCTTTGAAGAAGACCGCCCACACGAAGAGTGCGGTGTATTCGGCGTTTATGCGCCGGGGCGGGATGTCGCACGGTTGAGCTTTTTCGCGCTGTACGCCCTGCAACATCGCGGGCAGGAAGCAGCAGGCATTGTCGTGGGTGACGGTGTACGTACCCACGCCCACAAGGGGATGGGATTGGTGTCACAGGTCTTTAATGAGGCCAACCTTTCACCACTCCAAGGCCATCTGGCAGTCGGTCATACGCGCTATTCGACCACTGGTGGGCAGCATATCCGTAATGTGCAGCCTTATTTGATCGAAACCATGTATGGGTCATTGGCACTGGCGCACAATGGCAACTTGACCAATGCATTAACACTGCGCCAAAAATTATTGGAACGAGGTGTAGGACTTTCATCAACCAGCGACACCGAACTGATGACGCAAATCCTCGCTTCACCGCCGGAAGTGTGGGGCGCAATCGGATTGCAAGTCGACGGTGGAGACACCGACGATAAATGGATCGTGCGTATTCGAGCCATGATGGCAGCGGTTGAAGGTGCATACTCACTGACCATCCTAACGCGTGATGCGATTTACGCGGTGCGCGATCCACATGGTCTGCGTCCGTTGAGCCTCGGCAAGCTGGCTGAAGGTTACGTAGTCGCCAGCGAAACCTGTGCTTTAAGCACCATCGGGGCAGAATATCTACGTTATGTCGAACCGGGTGAGATCGTTCGGATCGACGCGAATGGCATGACTTCGTATCAAGGTGTTCCGCCTGCCCCGCAGCGGGCGCTGTGCGTTTTTGAATACGTCTATTTTGCGCGACCAGATTCGATATTGGATGGTCAGGTCATCCACAAAGTTCGGCAGAATATGGGTCGGCAACTGGCACGGGAAGCACCTCAAGATGCCGATATTGTGATCGGTGTACCGGACTCAGCGACACCCGCAGCAATTGGTTACAGTCTTGAATCGGGCATTGCCTTCAGCGAAGGGCTAACCAAAAACCGTTATATCGGACGGACTTTCATCCAACCCGATGATATTCTGAGGCGCGAAAGTGTCCGGCTGAAATACAATGCTCTGACCTCCAATCTTGAAGGAAAGCGTGTAGTACTGGTCGATGACAGTATTGTGCGCGGCAATACCTCGCGTCCGCTGGTACAACTCTTACGTGATGGTGGCGCGAAAGAAGTGCATGTGCGAGTCTCTTCGCCACCAGTAAAACATCCGTGTTTTATGGGTGTGGATATGGCGACCTACAAAGAGTTGATTGCTCACAAGTTGGATATTCCAGCAATCTGTGAACATATTGGTGCAGACAGCCTCGATTATCTGAGTTTGCCGGGAATGCTCACTTCCATCCAAGAAACGGTCGGCTTCGAGAATACCTATTGCACTGCCTGCTTTAGTGGGAATTATCCTATCAAGATTCCCGATTGGTTGTTTGCCGAGAGCCGGGACAAAATGCTATTTGAGGGCGTGTGGGGGAATTGATGAAGATTCTAGTCGTTGGAGGCGGCGGACGGGAACATGCGCTGGCTTGGAAGCTGGCACAATCGGCGCAAGTTGAGCAGATTTTTGTCGCACCGGGGAATGCCGGTACGCAATGGACTGCAACTGAAGGCTACGCAGCTTCAAGCAATGTGGCAATCAAAGCCGAAAACATTGATGCGCTGGTGAAGTTTGCCGAAGAGCAAGCTATTGATTTAACTGTCGTTGGGCCAGAAGTGCCACTTGCAGCAGGCATCATTGACCGCTTTACAACAGCGGCGTTGCAGGCGTTTGGCCCGACACAAGCGGCAGCGCAATTGGAAAGTTCGAAAGCCTTCTCCAAAGCGTTTATGGAACGCCACCATATTCCAACGGCGGCTTACGGCACATTTACCGATTATGAAAACGCAGCCCTGTTTGTCCAGAATTTTGGCAAACCAGTCGTGGTCAAAGCGGACGGATTGGCAGCAGGTAAAGGTGTCGTAGTTTGCGACACGGTTGATGAAGCGCTTGAAGCTTTGCGACGGATTCTGGTTGACAGCGAATTTGGCGCAGCGGGAACACAGGTCATTATCGAGGAACGCCTAAGCGGAACGGAAGCCTCATTGTTGGCCTTCTGCGATGGACAGAATGTACTGATGATGCCACCCGCGCGTGACCATAAACGTGCGTTTGATAATGACCAAGGGCCGAATACAGGTGGCATGGGCGCGTACTGCCTCGGTGACATGAGCCACGCATTGCTGACCTCCGAAATGCTGCGTGAGGTACGCGACAAGGTACTGTTACCGACCATACGAGGTATGGCACAGGAAGGTATCCTATATAAAGGGGTGCTGTATGCAGGGCTGATGCTTACAGCAGATGGCCTGCGTGTGCTGGAATTCAATGCACGATTTGGCGACCCCGAAACGCAGGTCATTTTACCGTTATTAAAAGCGGATATCGTCGACATTCTGTTGGCGTGTGTTCGTGGGAATATTGGCACGATTGATGGGCAGTCCATATGGCGTAAAGAAGCCTGTGCCGGTGTGGTGATGGCTTCTGGTGGGTATCCCGCAGATTATCCGAAGGGACTGCCGATTAGTGGCTTGAATGCTTCCAATAAGGCAGTGGTATTTCACGCGGGAACCGCGACAGATGCAACAGGACAAACCGTTACAGCAGGTGGGCGTGTGCTGGTGACAGTGGCACGAGGAACAAATTTGGAAAGCGCTTTAGATAGTGCTTATAAGGCTGTTGAACAAATTCACTTTGAAGGCGCACATTACCGCCGAGACATCGGGCGGGCAGCTATCGCGGAGGCTTCTTCATGACTGGCAATGCGTATGAACTAGCAGGTGTCAATATTGATGCCTCCAACCGCGCCAAGACCTTGATGACGGCAGCCGTAAAATCGACATATGGCAAGGAAGTATTATCGGGGATTGGGGCATTCGGCGGGTTATTCGATGCCAGCGCACTCAAAGGCATGGAGTCACCTGTTTTGGTGGCTTCGACGGATGGAGTCGGCACAAAGACCAAAGTGGCAGCCCAGCTCAACCGATGGGAAAGCATCGGCTATGATCTGGTAAACCACAGCATCAATGATATTTTGGTACAGGGTGCGCGTCCACTGTTTTTCCTCGATTATGTGGCTTCATCACAGGTGCAACCGGAACAAATCGCGGCGGTTGTGGCAGGCGTAGCGGCAGCATGTAAAGAAGCAGGCTGTGCGTTACTCGGTGGCGAAACAGCCGAGATGCCGGGCGTTTATATGCCGGGGGAAATTGACCTCGCCGGAACGATTATCGGGGTGGTTGAGCGCAGCCAAATTATTGATGGGTCACGTATCCAATCGGGTGATGTGATTGTCGGCTTTCCATCAACAGGACTGCATACCAACGGTTATTCGTTGGCGCGGCGCGTGCTTGATGAGTTAGACTGGTCAACCGAGCTGCCTGAACTCGGCGGCACAATCGGTGATGCGTTATTGACAGTGCATCGCTCTTATATTCCAGCGGTTGAAGAACTGCAAAATGCGGGTGTTGACATTAAGGGACTAGCCCATATCACCGGCGGCGGATTGATTGAAAATCCACCGCGTATTTTTCCTGATGGTATCGGTGCGGTGATTAATCGCGGCACTTGGAAAGAACTCGAAATTTTTGGACTCATCCAAGAGTTGGGCAACGTTAGCGATGCCGAGATGTTCCGCGTGTTTAATATGGGGCTGGGGATGATCGCGGTCATCAGCCGTGAACAGGCCAGCTTGCTGCCTTCTGAATATCCGATTGTCGGTGAGATGGTACAGGGCACAGGTGTGACGATCCGTTAATTATGTCAACTCCAACGCTCGTCATTCTGATCTCCGGTTCAGGCACAAATTTACAGGCGATCATTGACGCAATCAAGAATAAAAGCCTCAATGCGAAAATCGCGCTGGTGGTTTCCAATCGCAAGGCGGCTTATGGATTGGTACGCGCCGAGCAACATGGCATCCCCACAAAGTATTTCCCACTCAAGCCGTATACCGACGCAGGCAAAACGCGTGAAGACTATGATGCGGATTTATCGGCGTTAGTAGCCGAGTACAATCCAACCTTGGTGGTATTGGCTGGCTGGATGCAGGTTTTTACGCCAGTATTCCTCAATCATTTTTCGGACAAAGTAATTAATCTGCACCCTGCTCTACCCGGTGCATTTGCAGGTACTCATGCAATTGAACGGGCATTTGAGGCATGGCAACGTGGGGAAATCAGTGAGAGTGGTTGCATGATCCATTATGTGATACCTGAAGTGGATGCAGGGAAAGTTATTACAACAGCAACCGTTCCTTTCCGCGAGGACGATACTCTGGAAAGTTATGAGGAACGGATGCACGAAACCGAACATGAACTGATTGTAAAAGGCATCTGTTTAGCGCTTGAGGGGTTGGCATGAAGTTTGCGACGATTGGTATTTTGGGTGGCGGTCAACTTGGGCGCATGATGGCATTCGACGCGCAACGGATGGGGATGAAAGTCGTGGTACTTGATCCCGACCCGAATGCACCCGCCGGACAAGTAGCAAACCAACATATCGTCGGGAGTTTCCGTGACCCGCAGAAAATAGCCGAGTTGGCGCAAGTCTGTGATGTGGTGACAGTTGAGATTGAGCATGTGGACGCAGACGCGTTGGAGACTCTTGAAAAACAAGGGGTCAGCGTGCAGCCCAGTTCAAAGACAATCCGACTCGTACAAGATAAATACGCTCAAAAACAATATTTCGACACGCTCGGTATTCCACTCGCGCCATTTGTGGATGTGCGGGATGAGCAAGGAGCTTACCAAGCCGGTGAACAACTCGGCTTCCCATTTATCTTGAAGGCGAAAAAATTAGCCTACGACGGGCGGGGAAACGCAGTTGTGCGTACCCACGACGATATTCCTCAGGCGTTCAAAGCACTCGGTGGGCAAAATTTATACGCCGAGGGTTGGATACCGTTTACCAAAGAACTGGCAGTCATAATCGGGCGTGGGCTGGATGGAAGCGTAGTGGCTTATCCAGTGGTGGAAACGGTGCAGAAAGATAACATCTGTCATGTTGTGACCGCACCAGCAACTATTTCGGCTAAAGCCATGCATCAGGCCCAAGAAATGGCGCGGGCAGCCGTGAGCAGTTTGGATGGCGCGGGCATATTTGGGGTTGAGCTATTCCTCCAAGCAGACGGAAAAGTCCTGCTCAACGAGATTGCTCCCCGACCGCACAACTCCGGTCATTATACAATTGAGGCTTGCAGCACCAGTCAATTCGAGCAGCATATTCGTGCAATCACCGGACTCCCGTTGGGTAAAGCTGATCTGCGCGTTCCAGCGGCGGTGATGGTCAATATCCTCGGGCAAGAAACGGGTGAAGCAACACAAGCACTGGTTGACCAAGCGGTGGCTATTTCCGGCGCGAGTCTGCATTGGTACGGAAAAAGTGAGTCACGCCCGCAGCGAAAAATGGGACATGTGACGGTTACAGGAGAGACATTAGAAGACATCAAAGAACGGCTAAAACCGCTTATTGAAATAGAAAGTCAGTCGAACCCACAGGTGGGAATTATCATGGGCAGCGATTCCGATTTGCCGGTGATGAAGCAGGCGGCGGCAGTTTTGAAAGATTTCGGTATCCCTTTTGAACTGACGATTGTTTCTGCACATCGCACTCCCCAACGGATGTTTGACTACGCGCAACAAGCCCATGAACGCGGGCTCAAAGTGATTATCGCAGGCGCAGGTGGCGCGGCGCATTTACCAGGAATGGTGGCGGCGATTAGTCCCTTACCGGTGATCGGTGTTCCGGTGCGGATTGAGCCACTCGACGGGCAAGATGCGCTGTTTTCGATTGTGCAGATGCCGCGCGGTATTCCAGTGGCGACGGTGGCGATTGGGAATGCGACCAACGCGGGATTATTGGCGGTGAGAATACTGGCAAGCCAGCAGCCGGAACTCCTTAAAAAGATGCAAGCGTATCAGGCGAGTTTAGAAGCGATGGTTCTGCAAAAGGTCGAGAAAATCGAAGCGAATGGATGGGAATAAGAAGTCGTTAGTCTATAGTCACCAGCCATTAGTCGAATACAAAAGCTAATGCACGTTGTTAGTGATTATTTAAAACCTCAAAAACTGCAAACGTCACTGTCAAAACATTCACAAATTTCTTCAATTTCACAAGGCGATTTTGGCGAAAATTGCGAAGTTTCGGCGGATTGCTCGGCTAGAACTGTGGCAATAAAATAAAAAGCTCCGCCGCTGCCATCTTTGCCATAAAGCAAACCTCCTCACTCAGAGTAAGGCATCAGAGGGCATCGCAAACTGCCCATCCGCGCCCAATGGAAAATCCACAACTTTGACCACCGAATCGGTATTCAACGCCGCATAAAAGTGCGGGTGAAGCGACTGTGTACCGGGTGGAAATTCGACCAAATCCTCTTGAAATCGAGCCGTCACTTTATCGAGGTCAATGCAGAGTAAGACCAGATCGGTTTGCGCCGGATAGAGAATGTTGGCGACATCCAATGTTTGAGAGGCATAAGCGGCGTGGATAAAGCCTTCATCATCCAATGAAGGTGGGTGATATGATCCAGCGGCTTTAGCAGGTTCCCACTCAGAAGCGGTCAGCAAATGATGGATGATGGTCATTAAAAATTGGCTCTCAGTTAGTCATAGTATGTTTAGGGCAGAAGAATATTATAGAACAAAAATTCATATTTTGTCAAGTTCGCGTCTGGTTAGAACGGGGTATTTAGGCAGTTTATTTGCCCCAATTATGAGGGGTACAAGTGCAATAGAACACGATAATATAAATTCTTTTTAGGCTATGGGATGATGCTTAAATAGGAATAATGGAGCGATCAAAGCGAAGTGTATTTGCAGGATTTTTCCTTATCAGCATATTGGTCATTCTGTTAGTGACAGTTGTCTCATCCGGCTTAGAAAGTTCTTGCCAAGCCCGATTTGAAACCAACCTACCCGTTTATCCTGAGGCTTCACTGGTCTCGCAGGACAGTAAATATTTACAATCACGTCAGGCGAAGTACTATACCGCCGACTCGACCGATACGGTAAAGAGTTGGTATAACAAGACTATTTATGTGGCGATTAGCGAGTCGGTTGCCAAAACAGGATCACGCGGCAATGTCTGGGATGGCGAATGGGACATCCAACCCGCCAGTCAGGGTGGTAGCAATATTACGTTGTCGCGCAGTTGCGGTTAGATAGGAGATCAACGTGTATAAACAAGTCATCAGTGACCTACGTGAAAGTTATGACCGAAATGCCCAAGAACGGGATCAATATGGTATTGAGGCGTGGAAAGTTGAAGAACGGCAGCATTTTCTGAGTAAGCTTCAAGAAGACACAAAACAGAACCTGCTCGAAATTGGTGCAGGGCGGGGGCGCGATAGTAAGTTCTTTATGGATAATGGATTGGATGTCACCTGCACCGATTTATCGCCTGAGATGGTGGAACTGTGCCGTGCTAAAGGCTTGAATGCCCATGTGATGGATTTCTTGGGTCTCGATTTCCCAGCCGAATCGTTTGATGCGGTTTACGCGTTGAACTGCTTGCTGCATGTTCCGAAAAAAGATTTAGGCAGTGTATTAGACACAATACGAAGATTACTCAAACCTGACGGATTATTTTATCTGGGTGTGTATGGACTCGATGACTTTGAAGGGGTTTGGCCGCTGGATGAATATAACCCCAAGCGGTTTTTCTCATTTCACACAGATGAGGGTATTCAGAAGGCGGTCGCTCAACATTTTGAGATACTTTATTTCAAAACTATTCCACGCGAAGGTGACAAGCGACATTTTCAGTCGATGACTTTGAGAAGAAAGTAGTCGATTGGACTACCCATCCCCAAAACACAGGGAGGGGCTTTAAAAGCCTCAAGAGGCCAGATTATTAGGTTATTCAGTCGTAAGGTTATGGTGCGACGCGGCTGAGTTCGAGCGCGATGGTACGGGCTGAATCAATATCAACACAGACATTGACCAGCGGACGATTATGCCAGTGGGTGGCGCGAGAATTAGGACGCACCAACGGCCATGTTTTGCCGCGACTCATGCCTTGCGTTTCCACGCGAATACGCCACGATTTGACGGTAAAAGCATCGGGCATTAAAAGATAGGCAATAGCAGTTGAGTCATGAACCAAGAGGCCGCCAACGCCATTCACACGTTTGCTAAATTCCATATAAAAAGGTGTGATACGGGCGAGATGCTGCGCCATTGGATTATTGGAACGGGCATACATTTGTAACTGCTCGTCAGACACACTGGCTTTGGTGGTGACATCCAAGCCAACCATTGTTATAGGCCAACCTGCCCCAAAAACCACATCCGCGGCTTCGGGATCATCTTTGATGTTGGCTTCGGCAGCAGGTGTCGAATTGCCGGATACCAGCGCATTTCCGCCCATCAAGACAATCTGTTTGACGTTTTGAGCGATACGCGGTTCGAGGCGCAGTGCCAAAGCGATGTTGGTCAACGGCCCGATGGGAACGAGGGTAATTTCACCGGGGGCAGCCATAACTTGCTCGACGATAAATTGGGCTGACGGTTGGTCAATTATTTTACCGACTGGAGGCGGCAGATGAACATTGCCCTGCCCATCATCCCCATGAATAAAAGCCGGCGGATTGTCATAATCACCGACGAGCGAATTGGCTGCACCTTTGGCAACTGAAATATCGGTGCGTCCGGCGATTTCGAGGAGCCGTAAGGCATTAGTAGCGGCTAAATCAACATGAACATTGCCGAAAACGGTGGTCAAACCTATGACTTCGAGTTCAGGTGATGATAAGGCGAAAAAGATCGCCATCGAGTCGTCGATGCCGGGGTCAGTATCGATGATAATTTTTTGCGGTGGCATAAAAAATATAACCTCAGCGGTGATAAAAATGAGTAAATCGGATTATGACATAGAAGACGCATTCAGGCGACGGATATAAAGTCATGTGAGGGTGTTATGTGGTAGTTGTAGAGACTCCCAAGTCACGGTACGATCTCCGATGTTTGGTAGGCAAAGGAGCGAAACAATTTTATGCGTACCCTTATTCAAAATGGCATAGTGATTACCCCGCAGGAAGTTCTACACAATCAAACGCTAATCATCAACGACAAAACAATTGAAAGTTTGAGCGCAAGTGACACCAGTTCAGATTCAGCGGTGATTGATGCTCAAGGTTGCTATGTTGTGCCGGGGTTTATTGATGTGCATGTTCACGGCGCGGACGGTCATGACACGATGGATGCCACACCAGAAGCGATTCATGGGATGGCGGCGTTTTATGCCAAGCACGGCGTGACCAGCTATTATCCGACGACAATGACCATGCCAGCACCTGATATTCAGGCGGCGTTGGAGAATGTCGAACACTGTCCACAGCCGACAAATGGCGCACAACATCTGGGTGTGCATGTCGAAGGGCCGTACCTCAATTTGAAATATAAAGGCGCACAACCGCCCGAATATTTCCGTCCGCCCTCGCCTGCCGAATATGGTCAATGGTTGGAAACGGGTGTGTGCAAATTGATGACCGTCGCACCAGAAATTGAAGGTGCGATGCAAATGATTCAAGAGTTGGGGGCACAAGGGGTTGAGTTCGCGATTGGTCACAGCGCGGCGACTTATGACGAAGCCGTCAAAGGGTTTGACGCGGGTGTGCGGCAAGTCACACATACGTTTAACGGTATGGTGGGTTTGCATCACCGTGAGCCGGGAGCGTTGGCGGCGATTCTCACGGATGATCGCGTAGACTCTCAACTGATCGCCGATGGAATTCATGTACATCCGGGAATGATTCGGTTGTTGGTAAAATCAAAAGGCGCGGAACATGTGATGTTGATTACCGATGCGATTGAGGCGACCGGATTGAGCGACGGTGATTACGATTTGGGTGGGCAAATCGTCACGGTCAAAGAGGGAATCGCGCGGATTGCGAATGGTGCGCTGGCAGGCAGCACACTCACAATGGATAAAGCAGTTCGTAATATGGTGGCATTCACCGATTTACCGCTGCAAAAGATTATCGGGATGGCAAGTGCTGTGCCAGCCCGTGCGATGAAGCTGTCCAACAAAGGCAAGCTGGCGGCAGGTTGTGACGCGGATATTGTGCTACTCAACCGCGAATTAGAAGTAATGATGACCATTGTGGGCGGAAATGTGGTTTATCAGGCAGACGGATTCAAGGCTTAGTGTTTCATATCCGTACAATAAACAATTACGAATTTTAGTTACTTCTACCAAATGAACCTCATTTCTCGGCAAAGAGTATTTTTATTGATGAGGGAAGGCTTAACCAAGTCGTTTGACGGTTGGACATGAATTTGTTAGATTTGACCGGATTCAACAGAACACAGCATCTTTATTCTACAGACAGTTTTAACAGGGGAATAGTTATGCGTTATTTTCGTGCTACGGTTTTAGTGGTTCTCCTAACGTTTGTGCTGTCGCTGGCAACGGTCGGCGCACAGGACATGACACTGCACCTCCTGTTCAATCAGGATATGCGTACTTCTGACCCGCACATCGCCTATGAAACTGAAACGTGGCCGATGGCATCCTTGTTTTATGTCGGACTGGTCAAGCTCAAAGACCCCGGCACACCGATTCCGGCATTAGCTGAGTCGTGGACGATCAGCGATGATGGTTCCGTTTATACCTTTAAGCTGCGTTCTGGCTTGAAGTTTTCCAACGGCGATGACTTGACGACCGCCGATGTGAAGTACAGCTTTGAACGCCTGCTGAACCCCAAGACGGCTGCCCCTACAGCTTTCATGTTTGAAGTGCTGAAAGGCGCGAAGGATTATGAAACGGGCGCAGCCACCGAAGTCGCTGGTATCAAGGTCATTGATCCTTTGACGATTGAATTTACAACTGACGGTTCGGTATGGACTATGATGCAGCGCTTCGCACTACCACCGGGTTACATTGTTTCTCAAAAGGGTGTGGAAGCCGCCGGAGATGAATTTGGTCGCAAGCCCTTGGGTGCTGGCCCATTCATGATCGACACATGGGAAAGTGGTGTGAAGGTCACAGGCACCAAGAATCCTTATTATTATCAAGAAGGTCAACCGGCATTCGATGGTTTTGACCTGCAACTGAGCATCGAATCCTCGGTTGAAATTTTGAAGATTCAGAATGGTGAGGCCGATATTGCGCTGGATTTCGTGTCAAGTGCCGACTACCCAACCTTGGCGGCTGATCCGGTGCTATCCAAGCAACTGATAGTGTCACAGGGTTTCCCGAATACCGGCTACGTCATTATGAACAACAACAAAGCGCCCTTCGACAAAGTTGAAGTGCGTAAAGCATTGGCGATGGCGGTTGACCGCGACCGGATTGTACAACTTGCAAACGGACGTGGCACACCGATTGGTGGTTTCTTGCCCGCAAGCGCAGTGGGTCATAATCCCGATGTGAAAGCACCCGCATTTGATCCCGAAGGCGCAAAGAAGATGCTGGCGGACGCGGGTTATCCCGATGGTTTTGAAACCACGATGCTCTCCAACCTGTTCCCGGATGATGTGGCTTTCGCTCAATCGGTTATCAATGACCTCGGCAATATCGGTGTCAAAGTGACTTTGACCTCGATTGATAATGCCCAGTTCTTGGATACCTTGGTACAGAAGCCGGAAACGCTGGATATGGTCATGACCAACTGGTACATGGACTACCAAGACCCGTCCGATAACTGGGAACCGCTGCTCAAATGTGGCGGCTCATATAACTGGGCGAAATATTGTAACGAAGACCTTGATGCAATCTTTGAGAAAATCAACCAGACCCCATTGGGTGAAGAGCGCTGGAAGGTTTTCGCCGACTTTGAAGCGAAGGTCGCCGACCAAATGCCCAATATCCCACTCATCCAAGCTACAAGTTACTACTTCTCCAGTTCGCGCATAAACATTGAAACCGATCCGGCGGTGCTGCTGCGTTTCGCGGAAGCTACGCTCAAGTAACGAACCTCTCTATCGTAATGTGAGTAAGCATCGGGACATGGCAACCATGTCCCGATGTAGTTTATCTAGGTAACAATGTGACCGCTTATCTACTGCGTCGATTACTCGGAACGGTCGGGGTTATTTTCCTTGTGGCTACGGCTACATTTATCATGGTGTTTCTGATGCCCGGAGACGCAGCCCGTATGTACGCTGGTCCACGCGCACCGGAAGAAACAGTGCAGCGCATCCGTGTGTTGTGGGGTCTAGACCAACCGCTGCCAGTGCAATACATCCGTTATATGGGGCGGGCGCTTCAAGGTGATCTTGGACAATCCACCCGCGATAAACGTCCGGTTTTGCAGGCCGTATTTGAGCGTTTGCCTGCCACCATTCAATTGGCGCTAGCGGGTTTGTTCATTGAGCTGTTGGTCGGTGTTCCATTAGGTATCTTAGCAGCGACACGTCCCGGCTCGTGGATTGACCAATTGGCGACTATTATTGCGCTAGTAGGCATCTCGATTCCGCAATTCGCGTTGGGATTAATAGCCCTGTACGTGTTCGGCTTCCTGATACCGATCTTTCCGCTAGGAGGCTACGGCACACCACTGCATTTAGTTTTGCCTGCGCTGGTGTTGGGGATTGGTGGCACAGCCTTTTATTCGCGGGTGCTGCGGAACAGTATTCTGGAAGTCACCGGTGAAGATTACGTTCGCACGGCGAAGGCCAAAGGTTTATCACCACGCGTGGTACTCACACGACACATACTACGGAATGCCTTGATGCCGGTGGTGACGCTGGCGGGTCTTGATCTGGCGACGTTGTTGGGTGGTGTGGTGGTCATCGAAGCGGTATTCGGTTGGCCGGGGATTGGCCTACAAGCGTGGAATGCCATCCGCAACCAAGATACACCGATGATTATGGGGACGGTGTTGTTCGCCTCGGTGGCTGTTGTCTTTTTAAACTTATTTGTTGATGTCCTGTATATCGCTATTGATCCGCGCGTCCGACTCACATAAGGACATCTAAAAACATGGTTCAAATCGAAATTGAAAAACCTTCTGAACGCGGTTTCTGGGTACAACTTCGCCGCCTGCCCCGTGCGTGGATTGGCGCAGGTTTAGTGATATTGGTGGCGCTCGCGGCAATATTTGCCCCACTGGTCGCGCCAGCCGATCCGCTCAAGCAATTCCGTGATGGCCTCGCCGCGAATGGGATACCACTACCACCGAGCGCCCAATTCCCGCTAGGCAGTGATAACTTAGGGCGCGATGTCCTCAGCCGGATGCTCTACGGAGCGCGTGTTTCATTATCAGTGAGCGTGGTTGCCAACGTGGTTGCCGCAATTATTGGCACAGGATTGGGCTTATGGGCAGGTTTTTACTCTGGCCCAACTGATTGGCTGATTATGCGCTTCGTGGATGTGCTGTTGGCTTTCCCCGCGATTTTGCTGGCACTCGGTATCGGCGCAGTTTTGGAGAGAGGCTACCGAACGGTCATTATCATTCTGACGATTGTGACCTTCCCCGCGTTAGTACGGCTGGTTCGCAGCCAAGTGTTGACGGTGCGTGAGCGCGTATTTGTGGAAAGTGCGCGGGCGTTGGGCGCAACCGATTGGTACATTATTTTTCACCACATCCTGCCGCACACGATTACGGTGACGGTGGTGTGGACGACACTCAGCTTTGCCAACACGATTCTGGTCGAAGCGGCACTCAGCTTTTTGGGGGTCGGTATCCAACTACCCGATCCAAGTTGGGGCAACATGATTAACGAAGGTCAAAGCCGCTACCGCATCGCCCCGTGGATGATTATTGTCCCAACGGTAGCGATCTTAATTACGACACTCGGCTTTAACTTGCTAGGCGATGCCGTGCGCGATGCCCTTGATCCGCGTACATCCCAGCGCTAATAAATACCCCACCCTAACCCTCCCCGTAGCAACAGGGAGGGAATAAAGAAAGGATTTTAAACATGACACTACCGGCTACTGAGGGTCAAATCCCCTTCAAAGGTTACAAAACGTGGTACAAAATCGTCGGTGAAAAAGAAGATGAAGGTAAGCTGCCCTTACTCTTATTGCACGGTGGCCCCGGTGCTTGCCACGATTATTTATGGTCGCTGGCTCCCATGGCAGACACCGGTCGGCGGGTGATTTTCTACGACCAAATTGGCTGCGGACTGTCGCAAATTGGCGAATCGAAACCCGAAATGTGGACGGTTGACCTATTTGTTGAAGAAGTCGATGCGGTACGGAAAGCGCTCGGCCTCGACCGTATTCACTTACTTGGTCAATCATGGGGCGGCATGTTGGCGATGGAATATATGATCCGCCAACCGGAAGGTGTTGCCAGTGTGACGATTGCTAGTTCACCTGCCAGCATGATTCAATGGGTCGAAGAAGCCAATAAACTTCGCGAGGACTTACCGCCAGAAATTAACGCTACACTGCTTAAACATGAAGCCGATGGCACAACCAGCGATCCCGAATATATAACGGCTATGACTGAATTTTATAACCGTCATGTGTGCCGCGTTGTGCCCAATCCGGATTATGTGCAGCGCAGCTTTACCAAACTGGGTGAAAATCCCGAAGTCTATAACACGATGAACGGACCGAGCGAGTTTTTCGTGGTCGGTACGCTCAAAAATTGGAACGTTATCCCTCAACTGGGTAAGATCAACGCACCAACATTGGTTACGTCTGGCAAGTTTGATGAAGCGACGCCGACGATTGCAGAAACCGTTCATAAAGGCATTTCTGGCTCAGAATGGGTATTATTTGAAAACAGTTCGCACATGGCGCATGTAGAGGAAGCCGACCATTATATGCAAGTGTTGAGCGCTTTCCTCAGCCGTCATGAACCGTAATTCTTTGACCCACTGATCTAAAAGGAGTCGACACTTATGAGCAGCTACACCCTTCAAAAAGAGCAAAAAGCTTTTGCCTTTGATGCCAGCATCCCACACATATTGGAGATTGAAAGTGGTGATACCGTCACTTTTGAAACGGGTGATATAGCCTATGAACGCCTCTCAAAAGGTGAACCTGTCGAGGCCATTGGCTTAGAGAATTTTAACGCTGTCACAGGCCCTGTAAAAGTGAAAGGTGCTGAGGCGGGCGACGCGCTGAAAATTGAAGTGGTGGATGTGCAGGTCACGCGGGCATGGTCGGTGTGGCTGCCAGATTTTGGTGGACTGGGTAAACACACCAAAAAAGCCGAAGTCAAACCCATCTTGTTGAAAGGCGGACGAGCCTACATCAGCAACCGTTTGAGCGTCGAAATTAAACCAATGATTGGCTGCATCGGAGTCGCTCCAGCAGAAGGCAAAGGTTCGACTTTCATGCCCGCTTATCCTTACGGCGGCAACATGGATTTACGCCAGATGTCTCCCGGTGCGACCTTGTATTTGCCGGTGCAAGTCGATGGCGGGTTACTCTCGATGGGTGATCTGCACGCCGCGATGGGAACGGCCGAGCCAACATGGGTCAGCCTTGAGGCGGCAGGCAGCGCAACTTTGAAAATCAGCCTCGAAAAGAATATGAAACTCAAATTCCCGCGTCTGCGTGTGGGAACCAGCACTTTCTGCGTGGGCATGGGTGACACACTCGAAAAAGCACATCAGGTTGCGTTGGATGAAGCCTACAACTTGCTAATTAACGAGCGCGGACTCGAACCATTTGATGCTTATGCCTTCGCCAGTGCGGTGGTAGACATGCGTTTGGGTGGCCCTGCGACAGCAATTGTATTGGCGGTTGTTCCTGATTTTTAGAATATTAAGCGGATGTTAAGAACCGATTGCGTTTCGGTTAAGTAGACACTATCATTGCCCGCAGATCAGGTTGGATTTGCGGGTTTCGTCACGAAGGGGGAAGTCATGGCTGATGCTTCTGTACGGGGTATGTTGACATTGGACGAACTGCGCCAAAAGGTCG
>JBBQLX010000113.1:0-21658 GCA_038328375.1 Aggregatilineales bacterium
GGTTCACCCCACCTTCTGGCGCAAATTGGTCATCCGTTTCTATTGGGATGGTGAAGAATCACCCTCAGTAGAAGTGCCAGTCGGTGACTTCTTCTGCAACGGTTGGGGTGTGCGCTGTAATGTTCAATCGCTGCCGGTTGCCGTGAATCCTGCCGGTGGCTTCAACTGCTATTGGGAGATGCCGTTTCGCAAAAGCGCCCGCATCACCATCGAAAGTCTGACCGACGAGAAGGTGATGGGTTTCTACTACCAGATCAACTACACCCTCACCGACGTACCGAAAGACGCGGCCTACTTCCATGCCCAATGGCGGCGCAGTAATCCGCTGCCTTATAAAACCGATCATACTTTGGTCGATGGCATCACCGGACAAGGCCATTACGTCGGCACTTATCTAGCATGGGGTGTCAACAACAACGGTTGGTGGGGCGAAGGTGAAATCAAATTCTTCATGGATGGCGATGTCGATTATCCCACCATCTGCGGCACAGGCACGGAGGATTACTTCGGAGGTGCTTGGAACTTTGAGCAGCCTGCCGGACAATATGGTGTATTCTCTTCGCCGTTTTCAGGGATGCCACAGGTTATCAAACCGGATGGCCTGTATCAGAGTCAGCAGCGCTTCGGTATGTATCGCTGGCACATCATGGACCCGATTCGCTTCCAAGAAAACTTGCGCGTTACAATTCAAGCCCTCGGCTGGCGCAAAGAAGGCTACCTACCCTTAAAAGATGACATCGCCTCAACCGTCTTCTGGTATCAAAGCGAACCCCACGCCGCTTTCCCCGCGCTTCCCACTTTCGAGTTCATTGAAGTTATCTAATTTTCATCTGCATGATTGTAGGGGCTTGCCGTTGGCAAGCCCACTTCTAAAACACGCTTGGCGTTCTCCTCTGCCTTGGCGTACTTGGCGATTCGCTTTTCCTCCTCCTGCTCTGTGCCTCTGTGGTTCAAATCCGCCTTAATTTGATGGTATACTGTGAATAACTCTGTAGTACCTCCTATAAACCGTTCCCTTGGAGCAAAATTATGGTTACGAACACCTCCACCCGTCCCGGACTCCGGTCGCAGGCAATTATTGAGCGCGACTCAGCCATTATGAGTGGCTCGATCAGCAACCGTTATCCCTTCGTCATTGAACGTGGGGAAGGTGCGCGCGTCTGGGATGTGGATGGTAACGATTATATTGATTTCGCCGCAGGTATCGCCGTCACAGCCACCGGACACTCGCATCCTAAAGTGGTCGAAGCCATCATCGAACAAGCTAAAAAATTTATTCATATTGCCGGAACAGATTATTATTACGATGTGCAGGTTAAGGTCGCCGAAAAATTAGCCAAGATCGCACCCTTTGATGCGCCCGCCCGCGTCTTCCTCACCAACTCCGGCACGGAAGCGGTTGAAGGGGCTATCAAACTCGCCCGCTGGCATACGAACCGCCAACAAATTATCGCCTTCTACGGGGCGTTTCATGGACGCACAATGGGCGCACTCTCGTTGACCGCTAGCAAGGTCATCCAGAAAGATGGCTTCTTCCCTCTGATCCCCGGTGTCCATCATGTTCCTTACAACAACCCCTACCGTTGTATGCATGGTCGCGAAGAAGCCGCCTGCAACGCCCACTGCATGTGTGCCGACTTCATCACCGATGTCCTCTTCAAGCGCACCGTTCCGCCGGATAGTGTCGCTGCGATTATCCTCGAACCGGTTCAGGGTGAGGGTGGATATATCTTTCCCGACACGCGCTTCATTCAACAAATCCGTGATATTTGTGACAAATATGGTATTTTGATGATCGTGGATGAAGTCCAAAGTGGCATTGGACGCACTGGCAAATGGTGGGCGATTGAGCATCACGGTGTGCAGCCCGATATTGTTTGCTCCGCCAAAGGACTCGCCAGTGGGATGCCGCTCGGTGCAGTCATCGCTCGCAAGGAAATTATGAATTGGCCGTCCGGCGCACATGGTAGCACCTTCGCAGGCAATCCGGTTTCCTGTGCCGCTGCCCTCGCTACACTCGAACTGGTCGAAAATGGTCTCATGCAAAACGCCACCGAGCAGGGCGAATATATTATGGACGCGCTTGAAGAGATGCGGACGCATCACCCTTCGCTCAAACACGCCCGCATCGCCGGGCAGGGCTTGATGATCGGCGCGGAACTGGTGCTGGATGACACGCGCATCCCTGCTAAAGAATTGCGGGATAGTGTCGAAGATTTCGCCCTCGAAAACGGTCTGCTGATCCTTGGCTGTGGTGAAAGTGGCTTGCGCTTCTCACCCGCCTTGATGATCGACCGCGCCGCTGTCCACGAAGGTCTGGAACGCTTCGACCGTTCTCTGACCCAAGCCGAACAAGCTGCTGGCCTTCTGTAAATCTTATGAGCCTTTTCCCTCCCTCGCTTGCGGGCTATCACTAGAGTGAGCCTGCGAACGTTGGTGATGTGGGTTAGGGTGGGGGTTAAAATTTTATGACCCAAAATATCCAAGTCGTCATCATCGGTGCTGGTCCAGCCGGACTCGCCATTGCCGCCTGTCTCAAACAGCAGGACATCAACTTTGTCATCCTCGAACGCAGCGCTCAGATTGGCACAAGCTGGCGCAACCATTATCATCGCCTGCATCTGCATACCGCCAAAGGCTTTTCGGGTCTGCCGGAGATGCCTTTTCCAGTTGATTATCCGCGCTACCCTTCGCGCCAACAGGTCGTGGATTATCTCGACTCCTACGCCCGACATTTTGGGTTAATTCCCATCTTTAATCAGACTGTCACATCCATATCTCAAGAGAATGGACGCTGGCAAACCCAAACCGAAACAGCCACCTACACCTCCGATTTTGTCGTCATGGCAACCGGACTCAATCAAGTGCCGACCGTTCCCACCTTTGCAGGCCAAGACCAATTCAAAGGCCAAATCCTGCACAGTTCGCGCTACACCAATGGGGAAGCCTATCGTAATCAGAAGGTTCTCGTCGTGGGCTTCGGCAACTCGGGAGCCGAGATCGCCTTAGATGCTTATGAACACGGTGCGACCGTTGGCCTCTCGGTACGTAGTCCGGTCAACGTCATTTTTCAGGAGCGCTTCGGCATTCCCGTACAACTGCTGACCATTTTGATGAGTCCGCTGCCCGCGCGAGTCATCGACTTGCTGACGGCTCCACTGCTGGCTTTGACCTTTGGTAATCTCGCCCCATACGGCCTTCAAAAACCGCCTTATGGAGCAGCAGCCCAAGTTCAGAAGCACTCCAAAATCCCCGTGATTGACCCCGGCATCATCCAGAAAATCAAGCAACGAGAAATCAAAGTCTATCCCGGCATCGAACGCTTTACAGAGGATGGAATCGTCTTTACCGATGGCACAACTCAACTCTTTGATATTGTCGTTCTAGCCACGGGCTATCACACCAACTTGGATACGCTGCTCCCACCTAATATTCTCTCAGCCATGCCGCCTAAATCACAGGATGCTATTTACTTCTGTGGCTATAACAATACGATGACCGGCCTCCTTCGTGAAATTGGCATCGAAGCAAAAAAGATTACGAGCGATATCGCATCCAAAACCGCCAAACCACATCTATCATCTTAAATTGTTTCTCGTAGGAGGAGGGTCTGTGACCCTCCCGCATCTTTTGCCTTGTCTCGGTACTGAGTACTATTTTCTCCATTTACTTTCCGTTTGTACCACAAACCCAATTCCAACCATCTGCCAACCCCGTTAACAATCGCACTCCCTCAAAATGGTTAGTGCCAACGCTCCGAAAGAGTTACAAAATGTTCTTCCAAATGGTAACCCGTTCGCTTCTCACATCGAATATACTATTCATCGGATCAATTGCCTTTGCTCCCCTTCCCCTGTTACTACGGGCGGAAGGGGCTGGGGTTAGGGGTACTGATTGGCAAAGTTGGCGGCGGCAGCCCTCTCACCAACATTGCCGCAGCTTTAGCCGAGCAACCCGCCGAAATGTCGCTAAATTTGCTAAATATCACTGCGATATTGACGACTTTGCCGCCATTTCCGCCACAAAAATGCAGTTTGACATCGCCGACACAAAACAAAGAGATGAGCTTTTACTCTCATCCCTCTGTGTCTTTGAGCCTTTGTGACTCTGTGTTAAAGTTTCTGGCTGTTACTGACTGACTTTTCCGAAGTTTTTGCCCACCAGCACCAAGTCCACCAGATTGATGAAGCCGTCATCGTTCAAGTCGGCCTCGGAGGGCGCAGGCGGGGCTTGCACCCCATAATTCGCACCGATGAAACTGGCATCCGTCAGATCAACCGTGCCGCTGCCGTCGATGTCTCCCGCCAGCAGTGTCACTTGAACGGTCGCGCCTTGTCCTGCCTGCACATCAACGGTCGTGGTGATTGTCAGGTAGCCCGCCGCTTTGAACTGCATGATATATTGGCCTGCGGGAACATTATCAAACTGGAAGCTGCCATCCGCGCTGCTCTGGCCTTCTAGGAAAGGTGTACCCAACAGCAGCACCGTCACCGCAATGCCCGTTTGACTATCGCGCTTCTCGTACTGCACCACACCGCTAATCGCTCCGGGACTCGCGGGCAGAGTCGGTTCGAGGGTGGGTATATCGGTTGGCAAAGGGGTTGATGTGGCGGGTATCGGTGTAAAGGTCGGTGGCAGGTCGGTTGGTAGCGCTGGCCCTGCGATGCTCTGGAACTCACCGTTCACCACCGACACGGGCAGCAGATTACCGTTGGGATCAACCGCCAGCACCGCACACACAACGCTGCTTTGTCCTGCCTTCAGCACATTGAAGTTCAAGCTGAAGGCCGTTCCATTGCCGTTAAAAGCCGGTGCAGGGTTGAGCAAGCTGCCTGCCAACGACCATTTGCCGTCACTCTGATAACCCGTGTCCAAGATGATACTGTTACCCGCAGTGAAAATCTCGCCCTCGGTGTGACCTGTGCCGCTGAGAATGGTCGGTTCAACTTGGCACTCCACTTGCAAGCCGTAAAGGTTGCTGATGTTACTCAGCTTGAGCATAGCACTCACAGTCGATCCGGTTGGAATGTTCGCCGGATTCATCTCGACGGTAAGGGTTGGTTCAGTCGGTACAGGTGTAGGCGTTGGCACAACCACCGTCTCTATGGGCGGGATCGGTGTCAAGGTTGGTGGCTCGTATGTGAACGTCGGTGTAAGTGTTGCTGGCTCGGTTGTGAAAGTCGCACTCGGCGCAACAATCGTATTCGTCGGTGCAGCCAGCGTGTCGGTCGGAACGAGTGTGTTGGTTGCCGGTATCAGTGTCGCCGTCGCGGGTGGCACGGTATAGGTCGGTGGGATAACTGTTGCTGTCGGTGGTATGGGTGTCGTGGTGGGCGAAGTGGGTTGTCCTTGCTGCCACACGCGCACATAATCCACATCAAAGGTTGAGGGGAAAACGGTGCTGGCATTCGGGCTTCCCGGCCACGCGCCACCCACCGCCAGATTGAGGATCAAGTACATGGCTTTATCAGGCGTATTAGCTGTCGTGCGGAAAACTTCTACACCGTCGATGGTCCATATGATCAGTCCCGGTTGCCAATTGATCGCAAAGGTATGGAAATCCGCCGAGAAATCGGGTCCATTAAACACTTTGCCGGTGCTGTTATTTTCCTGTCCCCAATGCAGCGTGGTATAGGCCAGATTGGGTTTGTCGCCGAGAATTTCCATGATGTCGATCTCAGGAGGCCACGAATTATCTTTAGGCAGCATCCAGAAAGCAGGCCATAAACCTTTGCCCTTCGGTACACGGAAACGCGCTTCGGCATACCCATACAGGAAGTTGAATTTACCGTGCGAGTCCACCATGCCGGAGGTGTAATTAGCGTTCTGGAAGGTTCGCTTTTCAGCCTTCAGGTGAAGCTGCCCACCTTGTAGCGACACATCATCCGGTTGATACCACTGCAACTCATCGTTTCCGGCGCGGCAGTAGGTAAAGCCATAATCCAGCGCCCAGTGATAGCAGGTGCTCCACTTGGAAGCATCGAGAGCTGATCCATCGAACTCATCGTTGAACACCATCGTCCAAGCGGTTCCGGGTGGTTCTAAAACCGGCATGTTGGTTGGAACAGGTATCGCGGTTGGGGTCGTTACCAGCGCGACATTAGGCTGAACAGGCTGTACAAAGACGGTTGGCATCATGTCAGAACGGTAAATAGTGGGCGTTAAAGTCGGGATAATGATGGGCGTTTTGCTGGGTGTTATCGTCGGTGTTTTGGTGGGCGTAAAGGGTGTCACAGTAGCAACAGTACCACCCGATGGAATGACCAGCAGGCTAATCGACTGCGCCGCGTAAGTCGTGCTGATGTTACCCGCGCTGATTGCCAGATCAGCAGTGCGCACAATCCCGTTGAGGTTGGTTTGGCTGTAGCTGTAAACCTGTGCCGCTGTACCATTGAAGTTGCTTAGATTAAGGGTGCTGGCTTGAGCGCTGGTCGTTTTGTTGATGACCATAATCGTGAGTGTGCCGTCTGCCCGCTGTGCCGCGTAAACTGACAATTTACTCTGATCATCACTGGTCGCCTGCACAGCCGTTTCGCCAAACATGCCACCCTGACCGTTATAGTTGCGGTACATGCGAAAAGCATAAGCTGCGGGTTGGGTGGCGCTCGGCGGATCCCACATGGTCGCCAGATCAAGCCCTTCGCGACCGAAGATGCCCAGCACATCGGCCTCGGTCAGTGCGCCGTTGATGTGTTCGACTCCACCGAAGTTATATTCGGTTATGGCTAACTTCGTACCGGGATAATAAGTATTCACCCAATCATGCATACGCGGAATCATACGAACTTTGTCGTCGATCCAACTCTCGTCTACATAGGTCGAGTCCCAGAGTGAACGGGTAGACCGTAAGCGTAAATCCTGTAAGGCTTGGTTGCCCGCGCTGTTCAAAGGTACGCCGCTAGACGCTGGATAATAATGTAGGTCGAGGTAATCCAGAATGCGAACGCCGTGCGCCTGTTCGTACTGCTTCATCTGGTCGAGATACCACGCCGTCAGTTCCATGCCACCGTGAGCGTTACGGTCAACCGGATTGTTCCACCATGCGCCACTGCCTTCCCTGTCCAGCGCTGAGTAGAAATAACCTGTCCAACCCCATTCGGCAGGACCGACGGTTTGGGCTGCCGGATCAGCCGCTTTGATAGCTGAGGCATATTGGTAGGTACGGTCGCGCAGTTCGTCATAGGTCAAAGGTGTTGGATGCACATCACGGTGGGTCTCGTTCCACAACATCGGTTCATTGTCGAGGTTATAAAAGCGCACACCGCCCGCGCTTGCCGCACCAAATATTCCCTTAAGGTGGTTCATCCACTCTTGGACGAAGGCTGGTGTAATCGCGAGGCTGGTATCCGTTGGATCGTTTCCGGTGATATTTGTGCCATTGGTTTTGATACCATTGCCGCAGTCAGGGCGATAAGGATCAACATCCTGCTGTGCGCCGTATTTCGCCACGCTGAATCCGCAGGCATAAGCGCGACTCTTGGGTGTCCAACCGATGAGAGGCACGGTCATCAGGGTATCTGTGCCGCGTCCTTTATCGGCTGCTACAAAGTTATCCGCGCCGGAACCGTTGGGCAGAGCGCCGGGATTGTTATTGTCGTCAGGGATATTCTCGAAGTACCAATCGGAGGCGTGGCTGCTGGTATCCAGCTTGAAGTTGTAACGGGTTGTGCCGTTGCCACCCCAACGATTGACTGGCAATTTGATGTCGGCTGCCAGCACTGCATCGGCAAAGTTCATTCCATAAATGTAGGGGCTGATCGCATGTCGTCCGGCTGCTGCATCGACCCTCAAGGTTAAGCCAGATTGCGCTGTCGGTGGTATTGATCCCAGTGTGATGAGTTGAATATCATCCAAGTAGAAAATGGGCTGTGCGCTGCCGCTGTTTTCCTGCCAGACCACGCCCCATAGGTTGCTGCTCGCCCCAAACGATGCCAGTGAGACATCGAACTGCGTCCATGTGTTCGCGACCGCCTGCACCGTCCTCGCTTGAACGGCGGTGTTACCAGCATTATAGAACGATACGCTAATCAGGGGACTGCCTGTGCCGCCATTGATCCAGAAGCGCAGCGTATCATAACCGGCTGCCGCTGCTGTGTTGGAGCGCAGATACAGACCCGCCCATCCCGCATTATATTTTGCCGAGAGCGATTTGACCCCGCTGTGGATGGGGGTGGTCGCGCCAACGTTAATGGTGGTATCCCACGACCAATTAGCCCAACCTGTACCTAAATTCTCATCATAGAGGGTCACGGGTGCGGCTGCATAGGTGGCTTGTCCCACGAACATCCAGATCATCGCCAATATTAAACCTAAGGCAGCAACTGCCCCTGATATGCGTCTTTTATCCATACAATAAGCCTCGAACAATTTACTTGAACAATGAATCTGCGGTGCGTGGGTAGGGAAAAGGCGGAAAATATATGCCTTTTCCCTACATATTAAAAAAGTTATTGAGTAACGAGATTGCCAGTGTTTACAGCTTCAAAAGCACTGCCCGGTACGCCCTTAAGCTGCTCTAGATCATCGTCATTCCAACGGCTGTCGGTTGCGCCGCTGATAAACCAACTTGAGCCATTATCCGCCACGATCATGCCGTAGGTCTTGAGCGCTTGCAGGATAATCTTGGATGCGCCGTTATAGCCACTGATGTCGAAGTTGGCTTTCAAACGCACACGCAAGCCCATCGGTGGTAGGTTGGCATTGGTGCTGGATGAGGCAAAGTGTGTTGCTGGCAGGATATAAGCCCGCTGCGAACTTTGAACCGTGAAGCGCAGGGCATGGTTAATAACACCCGCTTGGATTTCGTCGTAGCGCACCAAGCCGGGGAAGATTGGGAGGCCAGCCGCATCAGCGCTCGTCCAACCCGCCGGACGTAAGGCATTCGACAGCAGATTAAATACTGCGCCCGCTGAGGCATCCCAACCGCCTTCATTGTTCTTGTTGGCATAGAAGAGTTCATAGAGCTTGCAGTTGTCGCCATCGACTGCGATTACATGCCGGTCGCCATCTTCGCCTGCACCTTCAACGGGCGCATTCGGTGGAATAGGGTACGGGCCGGGATCACTTTCATCGCCATAATCGGTAAAGTTGATCGGCACTTTAGCCTGTGAGCCGCTTACAACCACATAAGGAATGCCATAGGTTGGGTCTGAGCCGAAGTCAGGATGTAGATATTGTTTGGTCGAGTTAATGCTGGTGATGTAATTAGCCGAGTTCGGGTGAACCGACAAGCCAGTCACCACCTGATTCCAAGGGTTATCCGACGGGAACACGGGACAGTTGACGATGGTCGGCCCATTACCGCCACTTGTGGGAGGCGGTTGGTTAATGGTCTGGGATGTTTTGCCGAAGTTCTTGCCAACCAACACCAGATCAATCAGGTTGATTGAGCCATCAGCGTTGAAGTCCGCGCTTGTCGGTGCAGGTGGAGCAGGCATCTTATAATTCGCGCCGATGGTTCCGGCATCAACCAGATCAATTACGCCGCTGCCATCGGCATCACCTGCGACCAATGTGACCGCATTTAAGGTGATACCACCCGCGCCGAGTGTGAAGGTGTAGACCGCACTCAAATGACCTTCGCCGATCATTTTCACCGTGTAAGCACCTGCTGCCACATTCGCAAACTGGAATGCGCCATCTGCACTAGTTGTCGTTTGACCAGTGCTGGCTCCGGTTGCGCCACCCGTTAAAAGGGTCACCGATATACCGGCTTGACTGCCGCGTTTTTCGTATTTGACCGTGCCGCTAATCGTTCCAGTGATGGGTGCGGCAGTGGGCGGTACAGGTGTGTTGGTCGGTGGGACGGGCGTTGATGTGGGAGTAGTGGTAGGCATCGGTGTTGATGTGGGTGTGACTGTGGCGGTTACTGGAACGGTCACGCTGAAACTGCTATTAACAACCGTTACTGCGACCTCGTTGCCGTCTGCATCAACTGCCATTGCCGCGCAGTTCACCGGACTATCACCCGCGCCAACCACGTTATAATTCAGAGTAAAAGCCGTGCCGCTTCCACTAAAAGCAGGAGCAGGATTGAGCAAACTACCGGACAGTGACCATATGCCATCAGCCTGAGGATTACTATCCAAGATGAAGCTGTTGGCGCTGGTAAAGATTGTGCCATCGGTGCGAGTTTGTCCAGCTAATACAGCCGGATTGACCGTACAATCCACCTGTAAACCATAGAGGTTACTGGCGTTACTCAAGTTGAGTTCTACTGTGACAGATGAGCCGACCGAACCACTGCTTGGACTAACCACCACATTTAGGGTTGTGCCAGTAGCCTGTGCCATAGCCATATACTTTTCAGGCTCAGGTGCGCGGGTATTGGCTTCTACAAGCGTTGGTCGCCATAAACCTGCACCAAGCAAGAGTGCCAGCGCTATTAATCCGATAATCGCCCATTTTCGCTGCACCATAAAATCCCCCGATGCATAAATAAAGATTAAAATAAAGCCAGGTAGCAATCTTCTATTAACACTGTAGCGTAGGGATATACACGAAGATATAGTACACTCTTCCCTGTAAGGTTTGTTTGTGGTTTGAAGGCTTGCAGTTTCTAAGCCATTCGAGTTTGGGTATGGCGCTGCCAGCATTAACCACTTAGCAGTCGGGGATGGGCTGCATCAGCCGTAGATTGTGGATGCAACCTTTACCATTACCTGTACGTATAGCCCTTATAGATACCGCGCTTTGCGGTTTACACTGCGCGGCAGATCATTGGGACGAGAAGTATGTCTGATCCGACCACATTAGAATGGGTAAATGCAGCCCTTGAGGGCGATCAGGACGCATTTGCGGATATTGTCTCCGCCTATCAGGATTCGGTTTACAACCTGTGTTACCGAATGTTGGGCGAACGGAGTGAGGCTGAAGACGCGGCACAGGAGGCTTTCCTGCGGGCGTACTTAAACCTCACGCGTTATGACCCTGCCCGTTCATTCAAAACATGGTTGCTGAGTATTGCGTCCAATTATTGTATTGACCGTTTACGCCGCCGTCGTTTGCAATGGATGTCGTTGGATGATGAACCCGTTGCTGACCGGCTGGCACTGCATAGCGATGACCCTGAACCTGAGATTGCCACACTCAATAAAGAACAGAGCGTGGCGATCCAAGCGCTGCTGAACGAACTCAGTCCGGATTATCGGGCGGTGGTTGTGCTGCGTTATTGGTATGACTATTCGTATGCGGAGATAGCGGACATTATGGACACCACCGAAAGTGCGGTGAAGAGCCGCTTATTCCGCGCCCGACAAGCATTGGCTGATAAGCTGGGTTCTGACTCGGCGGCACGTCTGGGTGATCCCTTAATGGAGGGATTGTAAATGGCTGACGAACGACAGCGACAACTGATGCAGGAAGCGCTTGACCAGAGCCTTGCGCCTGAACTGCTTGAAAAATTGCGCCAACAACTGGATAGTGATCCTCAGGGCAGCCAGCAGTTCAACCGCCTCAAGCGCGTGGATGATATGCTGCGGTCTGCGCCACATGAACGTGCACCAGCACGGCTGGCTTTGGGTATTATGGCGAAGCTCGCCCAAACGATGAACCCACGCCAACTCTCGGATTCATCCAGTGCGGCGGTGGCGCTCGGTTTAGCGATGGTGGTGATGGTGGCGTTACCCGTACTTACCGTTGCCATCAGCCTATTCTTATCCGCGATGGGCAGTGCTGCCGCGCTGAATGCCATCCTTCAGCAAATTGCTAATCTGCTGGCTCTGGTCGTTGGCATGTTAGACGTGTTAGTCGAAGGCGCACAATCGGTACTCAAGAATTATCCACAAGCACCGCTGCTGATCCTCTCGGTTACACCGATCATCCTGTACTGGCTCCTGAAAGCGGTAGAGGGCGACAAAGAGAACGAAGAAAAAGGGAGCTAAATATGCGATTAAATAACCAGACACTCGCGCTCGGCGTTCTATTAGCCTTTGTCATTTTGCTGATTATTAATCCCAACGGCTTGATGTACACACTCGGTGTTATTCAGTCAGTTGTCATCATTGTTTTAGGAATTGTCGCGACCATGTATTTGTGGAAGCGGATGTAGAAGTCAGGTTCTAACGTGCGTAAGCTGCTGGTTCTCGTTGTTGTTATCATCGTCATACTGGTTATCGGGAGTGTCGCCAGCCGTGCTGTGCTGCAACACGGGACTACTAACGATGATGCCCCTATTTTCACCTCGAACTATACCCTCGATACCATCAAAACAAGTGACTTATTTGTTGTTTCGGATAATGCTCAATTGTTGGCAAGCAGCCACATACAGGCCGATGCCGCACTCGTCGGCAAAAGCAGTGTGACGGTTGATGGACTCATTGATGGGGATTTGACGGTGATGGGTGGCAACATTCAACTGGGCGAAAATGCCTTCGTGAAGGGTGATGCCTCGCTCATCGGTAACAAAATCACCTTATCTGGACAAATCGACGGCGAATTGAGTGTGATCGCCGATACACTGACCATCAATCCCGACGCACTGTTAAAAGGTTCGCTGGATATTTGTGCCTCACACTTTATCAACGAGCAAAACCTCAAAGTGACCGTTCAAAAATGCGGCGCGGATGAACTAGAAGGTTGGCAGTCTTTACGCGATGGTACGCTGGCTAAAAAAGCGTTTTCAGGTAGCGAGTTCTCGTTCGCAAGTTTCGTTTTTACAGGTCTATTCGCGCTGGGTTTAGCGGCACTTTCGGGTTTGATCGTAACGATTTTCCCGCGTCGTTTTGGGCAGATGACCGAGGCTATTCGGACGTTACCCGTGCGTGTCTCACGAGTGGGCTGCTTGACGCAAATTTTCGTGGTGGCTCTTGTGGCAGGTTTAGGCATACTTATCGCGATTTTGCCACCACTCGGATTAATCTTGATGCCTATTCTGGCGCTGCTGTTGATACCAGTGGGTATCCTATTTGTCATCGGTTGGATGACAATGGCGTTGTTGGCAGGTGACTGGTTACTGCGGCGACTCGCGCATCGTTCAAGCCCGCCGATGCTGACCATGATTGCCGGATCAATGGGCTTGTTCTTGATATGGACACTGTTGGGCGTTTTGCCTTTCGGATCACTTATGAGTCTATTGATGGTTGTCTTGATGGGCGCGGTTGGGTTAGGCGCGGCGATTATGACTCGTGTGGGGACACGTTCTCCGGCTCGGAGTTACTTCGTGCAAGGCTAAGGCGTTGTGTGCTACACTCGGCGTATAGATATAAAAATTCACCAATAGGAGTTCTTTATGCGCCGCTGGCTGCCCTTCCAGATCATGCTTGCTGTTGTGATCGCTCTCACCTTACTAAGTTTGCAAATGGTCTTTGCCCAGACCGACCCTACTGCTCAAGCTGCCGGACAAACACTGCAACTCCAAAGAACAGATACCTTGGTGGCCTTAGCAGCACGTTTTGGTAAGCCAGTAGCCTGCTTGCAGAAGGCGAATAAGCTGGCTGCCACCAATTTCTCGTTAACCGGAATGACAACCATTTTCATTCCTGATAATTGCGATGGTGTGGTGGGAACCACCAGTTCAATTGCAGGTACACCCACACCCGAGTCGGCTGAGTCATTGACGACTGCGACCTTCACGCCGATTGCCTCCAGCGCGACCCAGCAACCGACTAATACACCGACACCATCAGCCTTTTCAACCGCCTTCCCTCAGCCGACTGCTATCGCGAACGGGGTTTACACCGTTGTGGCTGGAGATCGTCTCGCTAAAATCGCGGAAAAATACGGCTTGACGCTGGCTTGTATCGCTAACGCCAACAGTATCTCCAACCCTGACTTGATTTATGTGGGGCAGCAATTGCGGATTAACGCTAACTGCACAGGTGGTTCGGGCGGTGGCGCCGTCAGTAATATTCCGATGACCAGCATCCCGAATCCACAAGCGTGCCAATTTGACCGCAATTCAGGACGTACTGCACCGGGCGACAAGTACATCGTTCAAGCGGGCGACTCGTTGGATTTTATCGCCTGTGATTTCAACGTCGATCTGACCTGCTTGAAAGCTGCAAATACACAGCTCGAAAGCTCGGCTTTGCTGATGCCCGGTGAAACACTCAACATCAACCGTAGCTGCCCGATTTGGACAGACTCCTCACTGCCGGGGGCAAAATAATTCGACCCAGTTGGGAATATCCTCTCGTGGATTGAACGTGAGAGGATATTCAAATTTTGTAAGGGGATGAAGCATGAACAATAATCGTACTTGGCTGGATGCGCTGACGGATGGGCAAATTATCCGTGATTGGTTTTCGCTGATCGCGCATTTCGCGCTGGGTATGACCTATGTCTCATTCTTTATCTTTGCTTACGCGATGAGCATCGGTTTGTCGTTCATCCTAATCGGTATCCCGCTGCTGTTGTTCACGCTGGCCTCGACGCGTGCAGTAGCCGCGATGGATCAACGGTTGTTCGCGGGGATACTGGATCGGCCTGCGCCAGAGTTCGCGGATGATGTGGATGTGCGCGGGGCGAACCTCGGTGAACGGATGGGGATGTATCTGGGCAGCGCGACCACTTGGCGCAGCTTGGTGTATCTGGCGCTCAAATTCCCGATTGGTATCGCAGCGTTGATGGCGGCATTGTTCATCCTGCCGTTCCTCGGTTTTGAGATGTTGATTCTTGGCCCACTGGGTATTGATATGCGGTTAGTCACTGTGCGCCTGCTGCATGGTGTGGCAGTAGGGATGCACAAGTTCCCCGGCATCCTCGTGCCTACCGGTAAACGGAAACGTGATCTCAGCCGACTTGAAAGCGTCGAAACCTATGAGCCGCAGTATTATCTGGATGACGATGGCGAAATCGTTCTGCGCGAGCGGGCTTAAAAAAGAACCCGACCCTAGCTCTCCCCCGTAAACGCTATGCATTACCCACATCTTATGGGAGGGCATGGGTAACATAGAGGTTGTTGAGAGAGAAAAGGAGATGAAATGTCAGCCAAATTACCCCAAGCAGGCTTGTTTTGCGAGCGTTTTCAACATCAGAAAAGGCACACTCTATTATGTTCAAAGGATTTAACATCATTTTGTCGTCTTTCCATACCCTAATCTAAGCCAATATAGGCATTCGTTCACGCGAGAATCTCCCTTTGCCTTTCCCCTCAAAAGATGTGGGTAATGCATAGCCATTTCATGTCAGAGGGGAGGGAATAAATTCCAACTCGATAGAAAAGAGGGGCAGACGCGCCTTTTTTTGATTCAAAATTTGAGAAATTGCAACTGTTAGTGAATCAAAAGGGCGAATACACAAAGGTATTCGCCCTAATACGGAAAAGTGGAGTTTACGAACCTGCGCTGCCGAGCATCGCTCCAAATAAGGATTTGGTGTCGGGGTCAACTTTGGAGGCACACTCGATATACTTCAACTGGTTCTTCTGATCTTCGGGCGAGAGCGCCGCCGTACATTCCACAAAGGCTTGCACAAAAGTTTGGGCGGTGGTGAGGTCGGTCGCCAGATCACCATCATGCAGGACGTAGTTGTCGAAGGCTTTATCAATCCAGCGTTGGATCAAAAAGGTTGAGGGTGATGCCGAGGACAAAAGCGATGGGAATGAAATGGTGTTCGGGTCTTGCAACAGTGTGGCGAACTGTTTGTAGAACGCGGTTTCATCCGGTTTCTGCGTCGCAATCACCGCCGGATCATCCAACAGTGACAGACGTGCAGGCATCCCCGTAAACAATTCAGGATGTCGTGAGAGGGTACTCAGCCAGTGGTAGCAACCTTCGGCATTCTGCGATGTAGCACTGACATAAGCCGTACCAATCGAGTAGGTTGCGCCGTTATAGGTGCTGCCTGTGGGATAGGTCGTCAACCGATAAGGATTATTTTCAGAAGGCGCGGGGCCAAAGCCGAATCCGGTCAGGAACTCGTTATAAATCGGTGCGCGATTGGCTCCATTGCTGATAAACGAACCTAAACCGCTGCCCGCCAATTCACTGTATTTCAGATAACCCTCTTTGGCGAGATCAAGCACCTGTTGCAAGGCGGTCAGGCTGTCGGGATCGTTGAAGTTGAAAGTCGGTGGGTTGGTTCGGTAATCAATCGGCATACCGCCGTAAGCCGCCGTCAGCAGCAGCAAATAAGTGCCACCGACACCTAACGCCTCAAACGACGGTTGATCTGGATTAGCAACCTTTAAGGCTTTCAGTGCATCGGTGAAACTGTTGATCGTCCAACCGTTCTCCGGCGTGGGAATACCCGCCTTCTGGAAGGCATCGGAGTCATATTTCAGACCTTCCGGTTGCAGGACAATCGGCAGCGCCCATGTTTTATCATCACGCTGTACCTGCGACAGCACCCCATTAATGACATCGTTGCGGTCAAATGTGGGGTCAGCATCCATAAACGGATCAAGGTTAAAGAGAGTCGTGGGATCAATTTGTGGAACGTAGTTCAAGGGTAGATAGAAGCAGTCGAACTTCTTGGCGGATTGCTCCGGTTGGTTGATACCCGTGTCCAACTTGATCTCACCGATTTGCGGATCATTCGCCACAAAATCCTGAATGACTTGATCCCATTCGGCGCGGTTAGGCATGGGGGATACTAAAGAAAGCATCCCGAATTTCAGGCTGACTTCACCCTCATTGAGGACGGTTTCAGGAATCGGTGTCGCCACACTGACGATTAAGTTAGTCCGTTGATCAGCCGCCGCTTTTTGATTAGATACAGCCAGCACTTCAACATTTTGTAAGGCAGTTCGCGCATCAATGTTATCGCTGTTCATCTGCGTGAGCGCTTTGTCGATGTAATCCCCATAACGGAGCTCGGACGAGGGCAGTCCGTTGCCAAGCGCCTCAGTGATCAGGGCTTGGATTTCCGGAGAGTTCGGTCGGGCAATCGCAAGCGCGGCACTCGTTTCGTCGGAGGATGGCGGCGCTTGAACTCCCACTAAACTCTGGCGGGCTGGTGAGGGACTTAAGAAGCTGTTGCCCACGCTAGGACTAAAGCTCAGGAATTTTGCCAGCGCGTAAGCCTGTTCAGGATAGAGTGTGCCGGAGCTAATCGCAAACCCTTGTGCATCAATACCCGCTTTGCCACCGGGTAAAAGCGATGCACCGGGCGCGTTGTCACCCGTTAGCAAGCCAGATAAGCCGAATGTGCCGATAATTCGCATGGGGATGGAATCAATCTGCCCGTTGAAATTAGTCGAGATGATGCCATCCTGTTCCAGTTTGGCAAGCGTCGTCAGGATTGGCTCTAAAGCAGGATTGCTGAAGGACGGCGCGTTAGGGGTAACACTACTGTCATACCAGCCTTGATCCAACAGGCTGCGTACCAACAAACCTGTGTAACCGCCAAAGATAATCAATCCCGGTTTGGTCACTTTGCCGCTGGCATCTTTTTCCGCCAACGCACGAGCCGCCGTATCCAGATCATCAATCGTCCATGCGCCCGTCGGATAAGCCAGCCCAGCCGTATCAAAGATTGCTTTGTTGTAAGCCAGAGACACCACATCTGCGGATACCGGTATCATCCACACTTTGCCGTCCCACTGTACCGACTGCCAGATGCCGGGGAAGAAATCATCAGGATTTAATGTGCTGTCCGTAGCGGTTAGGGGTGACAGATCGAGGAAATAACCCGCTTCAGCCGCTTCCGGTGAAATATTGCTGCTTCCCATAAATACTACATCAGCCGCACTCACATACTTTTCGACTTCTTCAAAGTGTTTGGCTACATCCTCAGTGGGTGATGGGAAACCCGGAAAATTACCGGCGACCGTTTGGACTTTGATGCCGGGATTTTCTTCTTCAAATTGGGCGAGTAGTTCGGGTGTAATAATCGTTTCAACAAATTGTGGCAAATTGAGTGTGATCGTAACGCTGTTGTCCTGCGCTCGTAACGTAGCAATCGGCGCGGTCAGCAGTGTCAACAGCACCACAAAGATGATCCCGCGTAAGGCTAATCGAGACTGACGCGGAAACGGCGCGGTTCCAAATAATCGTTGTGAAGGCATATCACTTTCCTTAATCAAACTTGAATCCAAAAATATCCACAAATCAAATCTATTACTCTGTACGTAATGAGGCTCGTTTTGGTCGCACTTCTTCTGATGTCTATTCGGTTTTCGTGTCTTGGCTGTTACTAATAACACCGATTACTTATAGGAGATTAATCTTGGCTCAATAAGGCCAGTTGCGGTAGCGGAGTTTTTCTTTGAGCGTAGCCAGCAGCTTAGGTAAATCGGTCAGATGCGCGGCATGGATTTCCAACACCTTGCGCCCCTGTTGATCCCAGATGGTGAGCAGTCGGCGCTGCGGGCGGTTATCCAGATACCAGTTGTCGAGTTCTTCAAAACGGCGATAATGCCACCCGTGCAGTCGGATATGCAAGCCTTCGGGCAGCACATCCACCCCTTCTCGCCAGATGTAAAGCGCGGGCAGTGACATGCCAATCAACGGCAGCAAGAGGCGCGGGTCAATCAGATGCAGACTGATTCCACGCCCAATGATGAGTGCTGTGAACAGAATAAGTGCGGGTGTGACCCACAGTGCCGCCAGCGCATAACGATAACCTTTGGGCAAGCGGTGGCGACTGAGGACAGGTTGTGGAGGCATAGCTCATACTCCAAAACGGTCTCGCTGATGATTTTTCATAGTGGAATGGGCGACTTCCAGAAAGCCACCGACGTTATCCACTGTATGCATATTATAGGCTTTTACTTTCTGAAAGTTACCGGATTCGGCACGTTGAAACACCACTAATTGTTGACCCATCAGTCGCACATCGACCTTCGCCCACGGGATTTCCTTTTTATCGACCTCTACCCCACCGGGCCAGATCGTCAACTTGGGATGCAGAACGACCGGACGGTCTTCGCGGATGGCACGGGCGATATAAACACCCGTCACACGTGCGGCATATTGGCGGATGTATTTTGCCCATTCCGCGAGATCACCATAACGGCTGTCAATCTTGAGTACACGCCCATCTTGCATCGTCAGGCGCAGCGCACGACTGCCTTCACGGTAAGTATGCAGCGCTCCCCAACTATATTTGACACTCTCTTTGCCAACCGTGCGGACGAGTCCTTGATTATAGAGTTTGAGTGTTTCATTTTTGCCGCGCAGCCAATAGATAAAGTTAATCAGCGCCCGAATGAAGAACAACAATCCGAGTATGCTGACCACAATAATCAGAGGCAGCCACAATCCCTCCGGCAGTGTACCGAGGGTGCTGGCTTCATTGATCGTCCAGATGCCCATCAAGGCGGTGATAAACCCCAGCAGTGACAGCCATGTGCGGCGGAAGAACGGCTTGCGGTTGAGCGAGGTTTCCATCAGTAATTTAGGTGGTTGAGGCATTAGCCGGTTGCCCCCGTTTTCACGACTAAGATCACACTGCTGCCGTTCTGGTCACGGGCGATAAGATGGATGGCATCGGCTGTGAAGTCGAGCGCGATGATCGGCGTACTCATCATATTAAGTGTAGCCAGTGCCGTACCATCAGCGGCATTCCACAAACGCACTGTTTTATCCGCGCCACCGCTGGCAACCAATGAACCATCAGGGCTAAAGGTGATAGATGTAACCGCGCCTGTGTGTCCGGTCATGCGCCGGATTTCGCGGCTGGTGGCCTGTGAGGTGAGATCAAACAGGCGCACTTCACCGTTATCCATGCCTGCTGCCAGCACGGTGGTCGCCGCGTTAAATGCCAAACTGGTGATCTTGATCGTGTTATCTGCAAACGAGGTAATTTGAGTTTGAGTGCGGATGTCGGATACCACAATCGAGTCATCCAGTGTCCACGCATACAGTTTACCGTCGGCGGAAAGGGCAAGCGGCGTACTGGTCGTGATGAGTGTGTTCACCTGGGCGGCGTTGTCGGTGGTAATGGCTACATTTTCCGGCACAGGGATGGTCGGTGTGAGATCAATGTTGGCGGGTTCAAGCCAATAATCACCTGACTGCCCTTCACCTGTCCAGCCGATGAGGTTGTTATAGTTAATCTGCCACCACACCACTTTGTCGAGTAGGGTACAGCGCGGCCCATCAATCACAATCAAGGCGTCGTTGGGCGGAATTTGACCGAGCAATTTACTGCTGCTACCCGGCTGCTCACGGATGACGTTGGGCAAACCGTTGGCAACCACCCGCGCCTGAATGCCTTTGCTCAGCCGTGGTGTCAAGAAATCGGGGTCGTTGGGCGGTGGGCAGGGTGGCACGGTGGCAGGTGCGGGCGCTGTGCCGCACAGCACGACGATGCTCTTGTCATCCGAGACACGGTAATCGTAAACCGTTCCCGCATAAGTGATGATAAATTGGAAGCCGTTGGTCAGCACATCCGTGTAAGCAATACCCGGCTGTGGACAGCCCAGCGCGGGTGAAGGATAAGCACTTTGCTGGTAATTCCACTCGGCAACCTGCGAAAGCGTCACGGTGCGGTTGACGCGGTTGCTCAGGTCTTCGAGCGCGGCACTGATCGGATCGGGCGCGTTCTGTGCCAGCGCCGGAACAGCCGCGCACACGACTGCTAACAGAATAAGCAAACGGTTGAACATAAATCGAATCCTCTACGAATAATGACATAAGTCATAGTGCGATTTTAACACTAAATAGACGCTCATGGCGTATCAGCCCGTTATACGTGGTCTGAAAGTGTATTGGCTACCGCCTTAAACAGGTTCATAATGGTTTTTATTCGGTGAAGTATGGGGGAAATCAGCATGAACAAGCAGGATGCAGTGCGCTTATTTGACTACAATTTTTGGGCGGATCGCAAGGTGTGGGGTCACATCGTTGCTTTGAGCGAAGAACAGTTCAAGCGTCCCAGCGATTATTCAATAGGTTCGGTGCATAAGCAGGTTGTGCATCTGATGGATGCGGAAGCTGTTTGGCTCGCCAGAGTAAGTGCCGCAGCACCTGAAATATTTCATGAGGCCGAGGTCTTCCCAACCCGTGAAGCCATCCGCACCCGTTGGGATGATGTCGAAACAAACTGGCGAACGTATTTGAACGGCTTGCCCGACGGTGAGATTCAAGGTGTGGCGGAATATATCAGCCGGACAGATGGACGGGTTTATCGCACACCTGTTTGGGAGTCGTTGATGCAAATCGTCAACCACAGCACCGATCACCGTTCGCAAATCTTGGCGCTCATTCATCAGCTTGGCGGCGAGACTTCGGCGCACGATTTCATCTACTATACGTGGGAAAATCCCGCTAATGGGTAGATGGATTTGGCTGTTGGGCGCAAAGCCTTGCGCCCCTACTGCTGCCAAACATAAAGCAAGACTTGGTTGACCACAATCAACACAGCAAAAATGATCGCCCATGTGGTTTGCCCTGTAACAGCCAACGCCAGCGCGCCCAAACTAAACATCACGACTTCAAGGATCATGCGTGGTGTACGTGGCAGCCTTCGCTTGGACATCGGCACATTGTAGATGCTCCAAATGATGATCGCCACAATCGGGATACCCAGCCCCAAAATCCAATGAACAAGGGTGGATGAACCCGTGTTAAATCCCCAATATCCGTAGGCGACCAGCATTGCCAGTTCCAATAGAAAACTCAATGTGAGATTGATGCCTTTAAGTACAGCCATGCGGATTTATCCTCTATTTGATGATTGTTTATAGGTTGTATTCAGTACAATCGACGCGAAAATTTAATAGAAGTATGTTATTGTCTGCCTATTATTGTTGAGCCACCGCGTTTTATGTAAG
>JBBQLX010000114.1:0-21347 GCA_038328375.1 Aggregatilineales bacterium
AAGGTGGCGCAGAGTAGAATAATAGAATCTGTTCTCCGCAGCGCTTTTGCCCATTTTCTCAACATCACCCGATTACATTTTCACTTGCTCAAAAAGTTCGCAGCACTCATACTGTGTCATTACTAAATGCTTTCACCATAAGCATTCGCCAAACTCGACACCCGCTTTGACACACCTTTAACCGGGTGGTACTCTAGCGCCGTCTCTAGTTACCTATAATGAAGTAAATATATGCAAAGATTTCACCTGCTATCCACATGGCTAACCCTCGGAATGGGGATCAAACGCTGGTTAGTGTTGCTCATAGTGGGTGTAGTTTTAGTAGCCTTGGGTATCACTCAAAGCGTCCTCAATATTCTCGGCCTGCATCTGATTGCGAATATCTCACCGCTCACTGAAATCCTATTCGATGCGTTTACCGTTGCCATCGGCTTCATGCTGATTATTTTTTCAGTCGTCAAATTCTCTCGCAACATCCTCGCGCCATATCGACGCAATCAACAGGGTCGCGTTGCCGATGCGGTTTATGCCCATCGAACCCGCCAAAAAGGTTTGAAAGTAGTCGCCATTGGCGGTGGCACAGGATTGCCATCGGTGCTGCGCGGTCTAAAGCCCTTTACCAGTAATATCACCGCTGTCGTTACGGTTGCTGATGACGGTGGCAGTTCAGGTCGCCTTCGTCGTGAACTCGGTGTCCTTCCACCCGGTGATCTTCGCAATAACATCGCTGCCCTCGCGGATGATGAAAGCCTTATGACGCAGCTTTTCCAATATCGTTTTGGTGCAGGTGATCTCAGTGGTCATGCTTTTGGCAACCTCTTCATCAGTGCCTTAGCAGGTGTAACAGGCAGCATTGAAACCGCACTCATCGAAACCGAACGTGTACTCAATATTCAGGGACGCGTGTTGCCCGCAACCTTAGAAGACGTACATCTGTCTGCCAACGTCCGCATGGCAGGCAAGACCCGCCCATTAAATATTATTGGCGAATCAAAAATTACCGACGCGGGTGGCAAAATCGAACAAATCAGCCTTACCCCTCCTGATGTGCAAGCTTATAGCGAAAGTGTGCAGGCGATCCTCGATGCGGGTCTAGTTGTAATTGGCCCCGGTAGCCTCTTTACCAGCATCTTGCCCAATCTCCTCGTGAAAGGGATTGCTGAGGCATTACGCGCCTCCAACGCCTATATCGTCTATGTCTGCAATGTCGCGACCCAAGCAGGTGAAACGGACGGCTTTAGTGTCGCTGAACATGTCATGGCCTTAGAGCGTCATGTTGGACGCGGCATCGTACAAGCCGTTCTTGCCAATAATGCTTATCCGAAATTAAACGCGGGTACAAACACCACCTACGTACAACCAGCACCTGAGCATCACGAAATCTTACAGCGCTACGAAGTTCGCTATACTGACTTGACCGATAACGACCGTCCGTGGAGACACGACCCAAAAAAATTAGTAGCCGCCATCCTCCAACTGAGTCAGGATGAACGTGCCGGTGCAAGTCAGTCCAAAGAATTAATCACCGAATCTTAAAGAAATAGTCTCGTCATTTTGATGTCCATTTGTTAGATTTAACTATCGCTCTACCGTGAATATCCCAAGTGTCACCCTCAACACCTGACACTCACAGGGTTACAAATGAGACTGCTTATGGTCTACTAGCGAGTAATAGCTCGAAATTGCACTAAAAAGAACCATCTTACTAGAATTTTCTCCCTCCCTCGTTTACGGTGGAGGGTTGGGGTGGGGGTTTATCTTCGAGTTAACTCAATTAATTCTGCAAGTGAAAGCTCATAATGCGTTTTTCAGCGTGAGGTATAGGCTTTGTACCTCGGCTCTTTTATGTCAACAGGAGATGATCAAATGAACAAAATGACAGTCCGTGATATTGATCTCAAAGGCAAGCGTGTCCTCGTTCGAGTCGATTTCAATGTGCCGCTCGAAGGTAGTAAAATTACTGATGACACTCGCATCCGTGCCGCCGTACCAACCCTTAAATATATTCTTGAACAGAAGCCCAAAGCGGTTATTCTCATGTCACATCTGGGTCGCCCCAAAGATGGCCCTGATCCCAAGTTCTCACTCGCTCCCGCTGCGCCTGCGCTAGAGGCATTACTCGGCACAAAAGTAGCTTTCGCCAGTGACTCCATAGGCGATGTTGCCGATAAAGCGGTGGCTGATCTTCCTGATGGTGGCGTACTGCTCCTCGAAAACACCCGCTTTTATAAGGGTGACGAAAAGAACGATCCCGAATTTGCTAAGAAACTCGCCGCACATGGTGATGTATTTGTGAATGATGCCTTTGGTTCAGCCCATCGTGCTCATGCTTCAACCGAAGGGGTCACAAAATATCTACCTGCCGTTTCCGGTTTGCTCATGGAAAAAGAAATCGACTATCTATCCACCACCCTCGAAAGTCCTAAACGCCCCTTCATAGCCATTCTGGGCGGTGCAAAAGTCTCCGACAAAATCGAAGTGATCGAATCTCTGCTGGGCAAAGTCGATCATCTGCTCATCGGTGGTGGTATGGCGAATACGTTCTTCAAGGCTCAAGGTCGTGCACTAGGTAAATCGCTGGTAGAGGCCGATGCGGTTGAAACAGCATCTAAACTCCTCGAAAAATCGTCCGGCAAACTCGTACTTCCAGTCGATGCCATTATCGGTGATGCCTTCGATAACAACGCCAACACCAAAGTTATTTCGGTAGCAGATGGCGTTCCTGACGGCTGGAGCATCTATGACATCGGCCCCAAAACGATTGAGCTGTTTAAGCAGCATCTATCGGACGCAAAAACCGTCGTCTGGAACGGCCCTATGGGTGTATTTGAAATGTCCAACTTTGCCAAAGGCACAAACGCCATTGCTCAGATTTTAGCCCAGCAAACTGATAATGGCGCAATTACCATCATTGGCGGTGGCGACTCGGCTGCTGCCGTAGAAGCTTCGGGTCTTGCCTCGCGTATCACCCATATTTCGACCGGTGGCGGCGCAAGTCTGGAAATGCTAGAAGGTAAAGCTTTACCCGGTGTCGTAGCGCTCAAAGACAAAGAGTGAGACTTTTTGATTGTTTGCCAGATCATAATCTGCCTATAATCAGAAGTGAGATTTCTTGCTATCTCTGTGCTAGTTATATGACTCACCGATCACAAGGTAATATAGAGTTAGCTCAAAACCAGTAGTGGTTTATGGTACATGCTGCAATTATTCACCTGTATCGCAGCGATCAGATTGCAGGGAAGAGGCGTGCCTCTTCCGGGTATTGCACGTATACCCCTCACTAGGTTAGGGATCGTTTGACTGAATTATTCAATTCCAATCAGGAGTTTCTTCATCACTATGCGAAAACCGATCATTGCGGGGAACTGGAAAATGTTCAAAACAGTTGCCGAATCAGTCTCTTTTGTCCATGAACTCGCGCCACGTCTCGCATCCATTACAGGGGTCGAGCTTGTCGTCTGCCCAACCTATGTAGCCCTTGCCTCCGTTTCGGAAGCGCTCAAAGGAACCAACATTCACGTTGGCGCACAAAGTGTCCACTGGGAAGCTCAAGGTGCATTCACCTCACAAATCGCCCCAACGATGCTGCAAGGCATTGCCGAATATGTCATCATTGGTCACTCCGAGTGCCGCGCTTATCTCAATGAAACGGATGAAACCGTCAATAAAAAAGTGAAGGCTGCTCTTGCCTATGGCTTAAAACCCATCGTTGCTGTGGGTGAAAGTCTTGCCGAAAATGAAGCCGGACAAACTGAAAATATTGTCGGCGGTCAGGTTCGCGCGGCTCTCAATGGCGTAGATGCAGCTAATATGGCAAATATCGTTCTGGCCTATGAACCTATCTGGGCTATCGGCACGGGCAAAAGTGCCAGCGCCCAGCTTGCCAACAGCATCATCGGTGGAACGATTCGTGGAACACTCGTTAATTTGTATGGTCAAGCTGTTGCCGATACCGTGCGAATTCAATATGGTGGCAGTGTCAAACCGGATAACATGCAGGATTACATGTCCCAACCAGATATTGACGGTGCATTAGTCGGTGGTGCCGCCCTCAAAGTGGATGACTTCACCAAGTTGATTGAGGCCGCTGCCAAAGCGAAAGGCGTGTAAACTGTCCAGTCTGGATCTGTTCACCCCTTGGCTGATTCTTGCCGTACTGTTTTATGTACTGCGTCAGCTTGAGGTTTGGTTGCACCAGCACATTTTTAAAGTGGGCTGGCTCGTCACCAAACAGTATCAGACCACGACTATCCTCTACTACGCATTTTTCTTACCCGGCATCATCCTTAATCAGTTTATCTTTTGGCTTGCAGCCGGTTTCCTGAATGTCAGCGCCGAACGTACTATCGAGTGGCCGCAAAAGCAGGAAATCGGCGAACTAAAGCTGGATTTCATCCGTCTCTCCAAAAATGTGACCCCCTTCCGTCTTGCCATCATCAGCACTGCCCCGCTGCTCGTGGGCATGTTAGCCGTCTGGCACATTGCCAACAACGTCCTCAATGTTCCCGGCTTTCTCACAGAGATGAACATCGGTGGATCGCTAGTTAACTTATCAACAGCCTTAAATCATTTCACTAATGCGCCAGACTTCTGGATTTGGGTCTATCTCGCCTTCGCCATCAGCAACACCATGATGCCCAACTTCGCTAATCTACGTGCATGGCGCATTGTCCTCACCATCATCGGCATCCTAATCGCTGCTCTCTACATTCTTGGCGCGGGCGATCAGGTGATTATGAGTAACCTGCGTGGCCCTGTCACCAACGCACTCAATTCCCTGTCCAGTGTCTTTGCCATAATCATTGGCTTTGATGTCTTTATGGTGGCTGTCTTAGGCACAATGGAAGCCATCATCGAACGAGTAACGGGTGATAGCGCCACCTTCGAAAATGGCAAGATGGTTACCCTTCGCCGCAGCGAACTCATCGCCCGCCGTCAACAAGCGCTTGCCATCAAACCGCAGGCCAAATCCCAACGTGCTGCCCCTGCTGCATCCGGGCCGCCATCAGTCTACAAACTGAACTTCCCGATTCCCGGCGCACCCGGCAAAGAAGCTGTCACACCCAGCCCGCAAATAGTCATATCAAAAGAAACTAAGCCTTCCCTACCTGCTCAACAGGATTCGCGCTCCGGCCCTGCCGTGATTACAGGCACAGTCACCGAGAGACTGCCTGCGCCATCCTCACAACCAACATCACCTACTGTCATCCCATCGAATCCGGCTGCACCACCTGCTCGCCCTGCCACAACCATCAGCTCACCGCAGTCGCCACCATTGAAGCCCCCAATTCCTGCAACCGCATCACCGACATCAACCTTCAAACCGGCCACGCCATCTGCTTCTCCACAAACATCGACCTTTAAACCGGCGACACCGCCATCCGCGTCACCATTCGGTTCCTCATCACCTGCTGGTGCCGATAAACCCGCAACACCATTTGGAATCCGCTCGACATCCCCAACATCGCCTGTTACCTCGCCGTCAAATGAGAAGCCTGCCACACCGATGGGAACCATCCGTTCAACAGGAACATCCCCCTTCGCTTCGTCATCTGCTGTCAAACCCGCGCCGAAGCCAAGCAGCGCCTTCGCTGCCAGTGACGATGATGAGGATGAAGACGATGACGAGATTAAATATGTCGATGATGAGGATGTTCAAGACAGTCCAGACGAGGACGAAATTTACGAGGACGATGAAGATCCCGCTTGAGTTGTCCGTGCCAGCAGTACGAACCCAATACCTACCAACAGCAGCATCACCCCAAGCGTCACAAACTTAAACAACTGGCTATCTGTTACCAGTGTCAACACACCAAAAAACGCACAAAACAAATAATATCCGGTCACGATCTGCCGCTGACTAAACCCGATGTCCAGCAGCCGAAAGTGAACATGCCCACGATCCCCTTCAAAGGGACTTTTTCCGCGTCTCAAGCGGCTAATCGCCTGCCACAACAAATCCATGAGTGGCAAACCCATCACTAGCAGAATCGCCGCCATCTTCGCCCCGCCAATAATGCTCAACGTGCCGATCAAATAACCAAGGTAAAACGCCCCACCACCCATAATAATTCGCGCCGGATAAAAGTTGTACAGCACAAATCCCAACGAACTGCCCATCAATGCCAGCATCAACAAACTAACACTCGTCTGTGGCGGAGTCACCCGTAGCGCACTGTTGACAAACAACATCGTCCCCGCGATGAACGCTACACCCCCTGCTAGCCCATCTAACCCGTCCAGAAAATTGACGGTGTTCATCATCCCTACCATCCAGAAATAACTCAGCGTCACCGTCACAATATACGCCCACGGTATAGTTTGCTGTCCGGTAATCGGGTTATTAAAAAACTCGATAAAGATTTGGAAGCCAATCGCAATCGCCGCCGCAATCGACTGTCCCGTGAAAATACTCAGCGCTCTAAACTGATAAATATCGTCCAGCAGGCCAACGGCAAAAATGACTGTTCCGCCGAGAAGCAATCCAATCAGGCGTATATTCTCATAAGGGTCAAGATGCGGCACAGGCAGAAATTGAGCCAGCACCACCGTAATCGTGAACGATAAAAACAGGCACAGCCCACCCAACTTGGAAACGCCGCGTGAATCAGCATCATTCACGCGCCGTCCTCCCATCACCGAGACAATTTTGTAGCGTTTTCCCAGCGCGTCCGCAATCGGCCCGACGATCAGCGAGATACTCAGCGCCATCACAAACACCAGCACGAAAATACCCGAGTCAACCACGTTGTAACCCTATGTCCCAAATTGGCGGTCGCCGGCATCGCCCAGCCCCGGCACAATAAAACCGATGTCGTTCAACTTCTCATCAATCGACGCGATATGAATCGGCACATCAGGATGCGCCTTCGTCAGCCGTTCAACACCCTCTGGCGCAGCGATCAAACCGAGATACTTAATGTGCTTCACACCCCAGCGCTTGAGGATGTCAATCGTTGCCACCGCTGATCCGCCCGTAGCCAACATCGGATCAAGCACCATGCAGACTTGTACGGTGGGTTCGGTTGGCAGTCGATTATAGTATTCAACTGGACGCAATGTTTTCTCGTCGCGATAAAGTCCGATGTGCCAAACTTGCACGTTCGGCAGCAGTTCCATCACCCCTTCAACCAAGCCCAAACCGGCCCGTAAAACAGGCACTAGGCCAATCGCTAAATCAGCCTTATAACCATCGGCCTCGCCCATGGGAGTCAAGACTTTTTTAGGAGACAGTTCTAAATCCTGTGTCGCTTCATAGCACAGCAGCAGCGCCAACTCACGCACCAATTCACGGAACGCACGGTGATCCGTGGCCTTATCGCGTAACGCGGTCAATTTATGTAAAACCAGTGGATGACGGGAAACATGCACTTGTGACACGGGGGAACCTCCTTCAGTAGACAAACGGGCATATTGTACGTGCTGGATACACGACTGTCAAAGCCGCCGTTGCGCCCTTACCCTGCCTCACATTACAATAGAACAGATTATTCAACGACTGGAGACTCAGTATGTCCGATGATGGACGGATTATTGGTGGCACTCGCCGTCGCGATGACCGCGAGAATATCGCTCTGCGCCCTAAATTGCTACATGACATTGTTGGGCAGGACTCCGTCCGCGAAAATCTCAAAATCTTGATTGATGCCGCCAAAAATCGTAAAGAGCCGATTGACCACGTCCTTTTCTACGGCCCGCCCGGTCTCGGTAAAACCTCCCTTGCCCATATCATCGCCAATGAGATGGAAGTTAACATCCGTATCACGGCTGGCCCTTCCATCGAACGTGCTGGCGACTTAGCCGCCATTCTGACCAACCTCAAACAAAATGACATCCTGTTCATTGATGAAATTCACCGTCTTGGTCGTGCTATCGAGGAAGTCCTCTACCCTGCAATGGAAGACTTCGCCTTGGATATTGTCATCGGCAAAGGCCCCGGCGCAAAAAACGTCCGTCTGAATTTGCCTCGATTTAGCGTAGTCGGCGCAACAACTCGTCTTGCCCTGCTCTCTGCCCCTTTACGGGATCGCTTTGGCGCACAATTCCGCCTCGATTTCTACGATCTTGAAGCCATGCAGCACATCATCAACCGTGCCGCTGGGATGCTCAAAATCGAAATTCGTCCCGAAGGCACAGCCGAAATCGCCCGCCGCGCCCGTGGTACACCCCGTGTTGCTCTGCGCTTACTCCGTCGTGTTCGTGACTATGCGCAAGTTCGAGCCGATGGTATCATCACCGGAACTGTCGCTGGCGAGGCTCTTGCACTCCTCAATATCGATCATCTTGGCCTTGATGATATTGACCGCCGCATTCTCTCCTATATCATTGAAAAATTCGGTGGTGGTCCTGTTGGGCTAGAAACCATAGCCGCCGCCATCAGTGAAGACAGCGCTACCATTATGGATGTTTGCGAACCTTATCTGCTCCAACTTGGCTTCTTAGGACGTACCCCTCGCGGACGAGTCGCTACAGCCGCCGCCTACGAACATATGGGGATACCCATGCCCGAAAACAATTCCAATCAACCAACTTTATTTTGATTAATCCACTAATAATGGAATAGGTTATACTTAAAATTAATCAAATTAATCATTTCGAATCTTGCTTGCTCCCTCCCTCGTTTACGGGGGAGGGCTGGGGTGGGGGTTAATAGCCTAACATGGACTTACAACTAATAGGACGCGGCGTTCTCATCGTTGGCATCATCCTAACCCTTCTCGGTGGCCTGCTGATGCTCGTTGCCCGCATTCCTCTTTTCGGCAATTTAGGCAATCTTCCCGGCGACATTCACATCGAAGCACAAGGCATTTCCTGCGTTATTCCCATCGTCAGCATGATTCTTATCAGCGTTGTACTCACCATCGTCCTCAACATAGTCGTTCGCCTCATCAACCGCCCATGAACCTCTCTGATTTCGATTACGACTTACCCGAATCCTTCATTGCTCAAGAACCGCTTGAACCACGCGACTCTTCCAAGCTCATGCGCCTCGACCGCCAAACCGGAGCCATCGCCCATAGCACCTTTCGCGACATCGTTGACTTCATCAATTCCGGAGACGTGTTGGTCATGAACACCACCCGCGTCATTCCGGCTAGGCTCTTTGCCACCAAAGCAGGCAGCGGCGGCAAAATCGAAATATTATTGCTGCGTCAGTTGGATGATACCCGCTGGCATGTTCTTGTCGGCGGGCGCAATGTCCTCCCCGGCCTTGAACTCCATTTTGCTGACACAGATGTAACTGCCACCGTCCTTGAATCGCTTGAAGCCTCCGAACGCATCATCAACTTCAGTCAACCCGTAAATGACTTACTCACCCAGCTTGGCGAGATGCCCTTACCGCCTTATATTCACCATCGTTTGCAAGACTCCGAGCGCTACCAAACCGTTTACAGCCGTCAGGAAGGTTCCGCCGCAGCCCCTACCGCTGGCCTACACTTCACACCTGAACTCTTGCTCAAATTGCGTGATAAAGGTGTCAAAATCGCCAACTGTGTTCTGCACGTCGGCCTCGATACTTTTCAACCTGTCAAAGTCGAAACAATCGAGGATCACCACATGCACAGCGAACGTGCTTATCTCTCGGCTGACGATGCCCGTATCATCAACGAAGCCAAACTTGCTGGCGGGCGTATCATTTCCGTTGGCACAACCAGCACCCGTACTCTCGAAACCTCAGCGATTCTCAGCGCAGGCGGTGATCCTGCTCATCCCGAAGCGATTGGCGATATTTGCGCGTGGCGACCAGTCATGGCCTTTGACAGTGACACCAACCTTTTCATTTACCCCGGCTACAAGTGGCGTGTCGTTGATGCCATCATCACCAATTTTCACTTACCCAAATCGACACTCCTCATGATGATGAGTTCCTTCGCCGGACGCGAAAACATGCTCAACGCCTACGAAACCGCCAAACAAAACCACTACCGCTTCTTCTCGTTCGGCGATGCCATGTTCATCTCGTAATTAAGAAATATAACCATAAGGTATCTACGATACATGAAGCGCATTACCTTTCTTTCGATAGTTGCAATCATTTTTTCTGCACTGTCTTCTTTAGCATCAGTAACAGCCCAAGAACTTAGCCCTACACCCACATCGCAAATAATACAGTCATTGTCCGATCAAGTTGGGTTTTCAGATCAAACTTTATTTGAGCTACAAATCAACGGCATTAATACCGTTGATTCTACTCTTGCCTTCAGCGCCTATAACCAAGCCTACAAACTCTTTAGCATCGTACAACGTATTCCACCAAATCCTTTGCCAGTAGCTGGTGCAGTTCTCCTATACAAAATGGACTCTGCTACACCTAAATTGCTTTGGAGATGGAATACAGGATCAGTTGAAGTTTCATTCCTTCCGAAATATCCAGAAGCCGGAACTTGGCCGCCTCCAAGTGATTGGCTTCAAAATGACAGTATGCTTTTTGGTATAGCGACTATCCGAGATAGTACAAGCTGGGCATATTCGCTTTTTCATGTTTTTGAATTACATTCAGACCAAACCGTTTCATCGATTTTAAAAGATACGATTCCAGTTGGTTATAAAGTCGCTGCCGTCAAAATTCGGAAGCAAGGACGGCTTCTGATATATCTGGATGATTTGCGCGGCGAGGGAACCATGGGTATATCGAATTGCTGCGGTCCGCGTATGCATCGTTTCTTTGAATATGACGGGCAACATATGACTGATGTATCAGCAAAATATATTGACGAATATAATGCAACATTAGGTAGTCGTTTGTATTCTTTAACAACATGGAAAGTCGAAAATATAACAGGTCAAGAAGCCAACCTGTTAGCTAAAAACCTTCTTGAGTTGCTCATGATCTATGAAATTGCAGGCTATCGTCAAGAAGGATGGACACTCGTTCAATCTCTTGTAGCACAGGCGAAAACATATGGAAGACTTGCCGAAAACACATATGTTGACACTACATTTATGCCAACAATGAGTCAGTTATTTAGAGACAACAAACCATTCATAGAACCTGATTATGTGGGTCAACATGCGCGTGTAATTCCAAATTACTATATCGGCGATTAATAGCAGTTAAATATCTTCCATAAAACAATCTCTACATCCTTCCTGATATTAGTATTTAGGTTTAAATCGACAAACCATCACAAACCCGTTTCAACCATTTTCTAACCTTCTTAACAATCCTGCTCCCTCAAAAGCTTAGCACCAACCTCGCCAAAGAGTTACAAAATGTTCTTCCAAAATGTAACCCATTCTATTTCCAAATCGGTTATCCTATCAATAGGATTGGCTGTACGGGCGCAAGGCTTTGCGCCCACTTCACCCACCGCAACTTAACAATCTCCCAATCACGCACATCCAGCACAAAACGGTCTTGCGCTTTTCGCCGCTTGTTACGCAAATAAACCTCGATGTTGTAGGGCTGAGGCGTGCCTCAACTGCTAACACTATTAACTTTTTGGCAATCTTAGCGGCAGCAGCCCTTTTACTAAACTTGCCAACTTCGCCACTCTTCCAGTGCGCTTTAGCGCCCTTTTTTCCCTCAGACGGAGGCCTGAGCCTCTGTTTCCTGCGAATTGCCCCTTTGCAAATTTGGCATAATCGCTAACTTTGCCATTACCAATTGTCACTCCGACATTGACGACATTTGCCACAAATCGACCGATTCTCAACTGCAACAACAACATCAACAGCATCATTTTATGGCGATGAAACCCTCCATGTCGCGACGACATCGCCGCCACTGCCACCATAAACTTCACTCCCGAATCTGCCGAATTTGCAGAATCTTCCGCATACTCGGCACCTCACTCGCTCAAATCCGCTGTCAAAACCAACTTTCGCATTTGCAGTTTTTGCGGAAATTGCTGTTTTCCCGAAGTTTCCGAATCACTGTCTTCCAAATTGGGCTGAAAGCCAATAGCTAACCGCCCGAATCTCACATTGACGCATCCCCTCCCACACCCGTATAATAGGCCGGTTGCTCCAGTTGTGGGGCAAATCTCTTTACAACCGCATTCACAGCCAATTTTCCCCGTTCTTTGTGTCCTTATGTGATACAACCGGCGGTGGCAAGTGAAGATTGGGAGCAAACATGTATACCATAATCCGTGTTGCCGGTCGGCAGTATCGCGCCGAAGTCGGCAAGACCCTCGATGTCGACAAACTTCCCTACGATGTAGACTACAAACTCGTTATTGAGGATGTCCTCTTGGTTGGTGATGGTGATAGCACCGTCGTCGGTCAACCCCTTGTCGAAGGTGCTAAAGTAAGCGCCACCGTCATTGAACAATTTCGTGGTGAGAAGATCATGGTCTTCCATTACCGCCAGCGTACTAACCTACGCAAAATGGCAGGTCACCGCCAGTATTATACCCGCCTACGTATTGACGAAATTACAGTCTAATTTAGCTTTAGGAGACACCTACAATGGCTCACAAAAAGGGCGGCGGCTCTAGCCGCAACGGTCGCGATAGTAATGCTCAACGCCTCGGTGTAAAAACCTACGGTGGCGAATATGTTGTCCCCGGAACCATCATCGTTCGTCAGCATGGCACACACTTCCGCCCCGGCGCGAATGTTGGCCTCGGTCGTGACTACACCATTTTTGCGACTGCCGAAGGTGTCGTAACCTTCGAACGTATTCGCGGTCGTGACGGTCAGAAACAAATCAGCGTTTATCCAAAAGCTGAAGTAAAACAGTAATAACCATGTAGTGCGCTACGCTACCCCACCGGGCCGTATCGCCAGAAAGAAAATATAAATGAAGGCCAATATCCATCCCGCGTGGTATGCAGAAGCCACAGTTGTTTGTGCCTGTGGCAACACTTGGAAAACCGGCGCAACCATCCCTGAAATTCGCACCGACATTTGCTCGGCTTGCCACCCCTTCTATACCGGCGAACAACGTATCGTCGATACTGAAGGACAGGTTGATCGCTTCCTCAAGCGTCTGCAAACCCGTGACACCCGCCGTGCCGAGGCTGATGCCAAAGTCGCAGCGCTCACATCACCCGAAATTTCCATCAGCGAGTTTGACATCGGCAAACGTTATGTCACCATTTTCGCTGAAAACGGCATCAACACCGTTGGCGACTTCCTAACCAAGCTGGAAACCAGTGGCGAGCAATCAGTTCTAGAAATTCCCGGTATCGGTCGTAAAGTCTTGAGCGACCTCAAGAAGCTCCTACGCGCTCGTGGTTATGAACTGCCACAGGCTGCTGAAGCTGGCGAAACCGCTGCCGAGTAGTTCCGATTTGCATGCTTTTTCAAGGCAGACATGTCCCGCACATGTCTGCCTTTCTTTTTGAATAGGGGGAGTATCGTGATTCATTCTTCAGGCCGCATTGAAGTCATCTGCGGCAGCATGTTCTGTGGTAAAAGCGAAGAACTGATCCGTCGTTCGCGTCGCGCAGTAATTGCTAAACAAGAGCTTCAAGTCTTCAAACCCTCCATCGATGACCGCTATAGCGTCCTCCATGTCACCAGCCACAGTGGTCAGAATATCGAAGCCCTCGCCATATCCAGAGCGCACGAAATTTTCGACAATCTCTCAAACACCACCACGGTTGTAGCGGTAGACGAAGTCCAATTCTTTGACCCCGAAATCGTAGGTGTTGCACAAGAACTTGCCGCCCGTGGCATCCGCGTCATTCTCGCTGGCCTCGACATGGACTTCCGCGGTGAACCATTTGGTCCCATTCCTCAACTGCTCTCCATAGCCGAAGATGTGACCAAGCTACACGCCATCTGTGTTGTCTGTGGCGAAGACGCTTGCCGTACTCAACGCCTCGTCAATGGCGAACCTGCCCGCTACCACGATCCTATCATTATGGTCGGCGCACAGGAAGCATATGAAGCGCGCTGCCGTAAACATCATCAGGTACCGCATTAATTTTTGAATGGATATGGATGTAGCATTATTTTCACCTTTAAGCTAGAATTGCTTTGTGAGGCTAAACAATTCATCATCATCACGATTTAGCCTATCATCTAACGCAAGCTCTACTGCAAGCGAGGAGGTATTGAATGAGTGCCACAACAGCCAGTTTTTCACCCGCAACCACCTTAGATCAGGATCGCCCCGGTCTTTGGCTACGTAACCGTCGCTGGGACATGATATTCATGATTCTCAGTGTTTTTGTGGTTCCAATGCCATACATATTTTATTTACTCGGCATCCGCATTTTTAATATGGACGCTGATACCAGTCGCAATATTGTGAACGGCTTTGTTGCCATCGCGGTCGGTGGTCCACATATGATGTCTACCATGTTGCGTACCGGGCTGGACAAAGATTTCAAGAAGCGCTATCCGATGCTGATTCGCTCATCCATTATCATCCCAATTATCGTAGTATCACTGGCATTCCTCAATCTCACCCTCCTGCTCACAATTTTCTTTTTCTGGGCTATGCTCCATGTGATGCATCAAGTGACCTATATTGTTGAACTCTATAACCACAAAGAGCATACCATCGTTAAAAAAGGGAGTGCGGTTAGTTTGCAGGCTCGTATCATTGACTATGCAGTCGTTCTGACCTGTCTCTTCCCGATGGCTGCTTACAAAATCAGCACCGGTTCATTTGCAGTTGGAACAAATGATTTGACCAAAGTCATCCCGAATGCCTTTCAAGCACCGTGGTTCTTCATTGCTGCTGCTGGCGTGTTTTTTGTGGCGCTCATCGCCTACATCGTCAAAAGCGTCAACGAGTATCGTGCTGGCCTTCTCAACTGGCCCAAAACCATCTTTATTAGCTTGACGGTCATCGTGTTTTTCCCATTGGCTGCTTTCCCTAATTTGGATACCGCCTTCCAAGGTGCAAATACATGGCATTCATTCCAGTATCTTGCCATCACCTTCTACATCATCAAGATCAAACAGCGCTATGGTGACTTAAACCAGACCGCGCCTTTGGTTGCCAAATTCAGCAATCGCAAAGACTCATGGGGTCTATTTGCCCTTAGTGCGATGATGCTTGTGGGTTCGGTTGTTGTATTCATCGTCGTGTATCAGTTGGCTGGTGTCATCATTCCCAACATTGAGCCAAATCGCCACTTTGATACTGCTTACTACACAGCCATTCTCTCATTCTTGTGGATTCACTACTACCACGATCACTTCCTGTTCACCAACTTCGAAGTGCTTGATCCTGCCTATAAGTAACACCTTATATCAAATAAAAACGGGATGGTCGTCGTACCATCCCGTTGTATATGAATTTAAACAGCCTATCACGCTTCTATTTCTTCTCTATTTCTTCATCCATCACGATTTCAATAATTTGAAACGCATCCGTCGTAAATTCCAATATACCTTGGTCAAAAAACCATAGGGGCGCAGGACGACGATCAATATTAATATTCAAAGGCTCGTGTTCCAGTCCAACTATTTCAACACGAATTTGTGTATAAGGTGGAACATATTGCCCGGCAATACGACGATTGATGACTAACTTACCCTCTTCCTCCCCGCATGTGATATATATCCAACGGTACTCAACCCGTTCTTTATCAGCCCCTTCACCATCATCTTCATAGAGAACCGTTTCTTGGTTACCGGGGTAAAGACGATAAAGAAGCGTTCGGTTCTGATCTTTGAATTGCCCGATTATATCCTGTTGAAGTGGCAGTAATGTGCCTGCTCTTACAAATATCGGTAACACTTGTAAGGGAGCCTCAACAGCAACGTATTGCCCCCCCTCCAATAACTGGTTATTCCAGTAGTTATACCATTTGCCCGTGGGCAAATACACATATCGTTGGGTTGCTCCCTGCACGAAAATCGGGGCAATTAACAAAGCCTCACCTAACAAATAACAATCGTCGATACCATTTACTTTGGGGTTCTCGGGTTCTATCTTATCGAGTGACCTTAGCATCGGCCATTTATATTCTCGCGATAACGCAACCACAGCCTGTAGATAAGGAAGCAAACTTTGACGTAACTCTAAAGTAAAGTGAATATTGGAGTCAGTAAATTGCTTGTTAACGACCTTCTCCTGAAAAAAGGGCATCAGGCAAACCGATTGTAACCAGCGAACATAGAGTTCTTTATCGAATGGTCCTGTCAAATTTGGAATGAGGAGTTCTTTGTAAAGTGCTTCTGAAACTGCGCTCTTTATTAGGAGCATCTTGAGATTGATTTTTAGATCATTCCAGTTAAATTCTGATCGAGGTTTTGCCCGTTGGGTTGGATGAGAGTCAACAATCGGTTGCGTATTTTGGTTTCGCAAGCGATCTAATAACCTTTTGACTTTCCCCTCATCTGGCATCAAAAATCCTTTATGAAAACGATTCTTGCACCCATTGCATTGGATCAACCTGAACACCGTTTACCCAAACTTCCCAGTGCAAATGCGGTCCTGTCACACGCCCAGTTGCTCCGACAGTCCCGATAACAGTTCCGGTATTCACATAATCACCTACTTTGACGTATTGAGTAGTCTGGTGACAATAAACCGTATAAATTCCCCAACCATGATCAATAATGGTCGCATTTCCTCGAACGTCGAGCTGTCCAGCAAACACAACGTAACCGGGAGCAGCCGCCATTACAGGTGATCCCGGCGCTGCTGCAAAATCTGTACCCGTATGAAAATGATCAAACGGGCCTCCATCGTAAGAGCGCTTTCGTCCGAATGGCGATGAAATACTCGCGGCAGCAGGCAAACTCAGTGGCCCGTCAAAGTAGCGCGTTGGCGTAAAATTGCTCATTACCTTTTGCATAGTCTGCAACTCAGCAGCTTCGAGAACTGGATCTACTAAATCTGCTCGGCTAGACAGCAGAGTAATCGTTTCTCTACCATAGCCACCGGATAACACCTGAATATTTAGGTCTAAAGGCGTAACCTGTCCTGCATTGTCGGTTAGACTTAAAGCTAACGGATATACACCAGCATCCGTAAAAACCGGGATACCTATAAGAATCATCTCGACAGTACCATTTTGGTCGGATACTGCGGATAAATTACCACCTAAAAATGTACCACGAACACTCATTGGAAGAGTAGTCATTAAGCGAATTTGTCCCGTTTGGCCTTCCACAAACATGGTCGGATTTACGACGACATTACTAACATTTGATGGCAAATCGAGCGCTGATTGAGGAGGTTTAACACCCGGAATAATGAGCTGTTGACCCGAGTAAATGACCGTAGGATCAACTACGTTATTGGCTCGCACCAAATCATTCACAGTCAATCCATAACGAGTGGCGATTCGAAACAGCGTATCTCCACCCTTTACCGTGTAGATAAGGCTAGGTGCTTCGGCAGATGTATCCTGCGAAAAAACAGTCTCAACAGTAGGTATTGGGCTTGGGGTAGCAGGTGTAGTAGCCTGAATATTCAGTACTTGCCCCACAAAAATGCGATCTATATCCGTGATGTTATTGCGGTTGGCTAATTCTTCAACAGTTAGGCCATATAAGGTCGCGATACTTTTTAAAGTCTCGCCTGCCTGTACAACATGTGTAGCTGGCACAGCAGATTGGGTAGATCCATTCGTAGGAATCAACAACCTTTGCCCAACCTGAATATTCGTTGGGTCAGCGATATTGTTGAATGAAGCGATGATTTCAACAGTCAGGTTATACTTTTGTGCAATCCGGTATAAAGTTTCGCCGCGTTGTACGACATGTACAACGACATTATCACCAGTATCTTGGGCGACAGAAAAAGCGGGCAAGCATAAGAGCAAGCCCGCTAACAAGACAATTACGAGACTTCGAAACTTCATGCAGCAGCCTCATCAAATCGCAACACATCACCGATTTGAACTTTGTCTAATATCCCCGGTTTAGCTTCAATAAAATATTGAGCTGGGCTTTTGGGTGCATATGCAGGCCGCCACGGCTTTGCAAAACATTTATCAACCACTTTCCCGGATGCATCCAGCCACACAACACCGATACTAAAAAACGTGAAGAACATATGGATTGTTGTGTTCGCCCGATTCTCTGAACCAGTGACAAATAATAACCCTTCATCATCTGGCAAATGTCTCACAAGTTGTAAGCCGCGAAAGCGCGTCCAAAAGTTATCACATAGTTTGACACGCTTTAGGACTACCTTGTTACTGCCAGACTGCTTCAAAATCCGCCACTTGGTCATGATGGAATAACTAGCCTCTGACCGACATAAACAAGATTTGTATTCCTTATACCGTTCGCCTCTGCCAACCGGGCAACAGTCACATTAAACCGTACAGCAATCTTAAATAAGGTATCACCGCGTTGAACGACGTAAGTCGTAGGTTCAGCCACAGGCGATTGGGTCACTTTAGGAACGGGTTGTGGCACGGTAATAACGCCATCTTGTCCTGCTACAGGGATAGTTATTCGCTGACCTGAATAGATCGTATTGGGGTTCGTGATTCCGTTGAGTTGGGCTAGTGTAGCGGTAGTCGTATTAAACCGCGCTGCAATACGGCTCAATGTATCACCCGGTTGAATAAGATACATATTTCCTGGAACAGGAGCATTGACTTGCGTCGTTGCAGTTGCGACCGGCGCAATCGGAGAGGGTGTCGGTGTAGAAGTTGCTGGTGATAACAGATGTACTGGAATAACGAGACCCTGCCCCACTTTAATCAAAGCGCTGTCAGGAAGATTATTAGCTGCAATAATGGCATCAATGCTGCTTCCATAAAGTGTAGCTAGATTACCAACTGTATCCCCCGAACGAACGATATGGACAATACGACCGGGGAACTGAACGTTATCCACTCCACCATTAGGTGTTACTGTTGGACTTTCCTGTGTTGGAGCCGCGTTCTCTTGTGTGGCAGTTGGCAATGCTGGAGCCGTTGTGGACGTAGGAATAACCGGTACCAATGTGTTTGTCAGTGTTGCTGTCGGTTGACCGGGAATGGATGTCGCACTAGGCAGTACTAATGTCGGTATATTCGTTACGGTTGGAACAACTAAAGTTTTTGTAGAAGTAGCCGTTGGTGGTATGAGCGTATTTGTTGGTACTGATACAACTGGTGTGTTCGTAGCACCTGTACCACTTCCGCTAGAAACAGCCAAAGACGCATCATCAACATAAATATTAGAATTCTTGACGGGTGTGGTCACTGTTGAACGTATCCACACGGTTACGGTTGTATTCGTCGCAGAGGCAGTAACTGAATATTCATTGTAGGCATCATATTGTATTGATGGTGCTGACCAAACAATACTGGCGCTGCTTCCATCAGTTCCGCCGGTCGGATCAATGCCGACCTGTACAACGATACCACCGGGATCTTCACTTTTATTAGGATCATCAAATGTGCTTGACCAAGCATAAACATAAACACCAAAACGAAGTTGAGTACCTTTGGTTACTCCACTTACACTTTGGAACAGACCACCATCATGGGTCGCGAAAAAAGAATGATACTGTTGGGCATCACTCCCATTGCGAATACGAGGCACACCCAAACCATCACTCACATCTGATGCCGGGTAATATTCTGGTTGGACATTCTCAGATGCCGACTGTCCACCACCGATGTTCCACGGAGACCACCCCTGCGCGACTTGTCGCGGAGGTGAACCGGCCACAGTTGTGAATGGCTGTTCAAAACCCGGATTTGTCAATAAGTTCTGGTTTTGAGCAGAAACAATTCCTGTAACCAATACAAGCGTCAACAACAACCATAGCGAACGAGCAATTTGGTTCGTGAATAAACGTTTCATACTGGCTCCAGACTGTATGTAAGTGGGTCAACTGATGCGCTTTATTCATTATAGAGTAGAGGGCTTATTTTTGCACGGCAATGGGTATAAAGCCTACACAACGCCATAATAACATATACGAGAAACGGCAACAAAAAAATAGTTACACCAAAAGTGTATACCATTATTAGTCTTAAATTGAATTGTGAAACCGATGCTAATTTTTCTTATTCAGAACTTTTTCGACGCTTGCTAAAAGCTCTGCGGGAGAAAATGGCTTCGTAATATAATCGTCAACCTTGGCAATATGTAAGCCCAGAATTTTGTCGATACTCTGCGCTCGTGCTGTTAAGACAATGATGGGTACGCTAGTAGTCTTCGGGTTAGATTTCAAGCGTTGGTAAACTTCCCAGCCGTCTAAATCAGGCATCATCAAATCGAGTAAGATAAGTTCAGGCTGAGTATCCTCAACGATTTGAAGCCCCTCTAAACCTCCGGGTGCGCCAATAACTTGATAGCCTTCACGCGACAATATCATACTAACCAAGTCGATCATTTCCGATTCATCTTCAATACACACCACACGAATTGGTGTCATGTTTTACCTACCTCTGCAAACATAAACAAAATGTCCAACATAATTGAATTCAGTCTACCATAAGCATTTTTGCCGTGTCTATTAATATTTTCGTGTGTATACTTGTCTTGTTTGCCTAAAAAAACAACTCAATCGGAGGTCAATCCGTGAATCTTCACGAGTATCAAACTAAATTCCGCTTCGCAGATTTTGGCATTCCTATCATGAGAGGTAAAACCGCTTCAACCCCGCAAGAAGCCTACGAGATCGCTCGTGACCTTCATGGACCTGTTGTTGTTAAAGCTCAGGTATTGGCGGGTGGTCGTGGCAAAGCGGGTGGCGTAAAGCTGGCACAGACACCAGAAGAAGCCGAACAAGTCGCTGGCAAAATTATTGGCATGACGATAAAAGGTCTCATTGTTCGCAAGGTCCTCGTTGATCCCGCAGTGAACATTGCCTCCGAAATTTATCTCGGCATCGTGAATGATCGTACCATCGGCAAACCCGTGATGATGGCTTCATCCGAGGGTGGGGTGGAAATCGAGCAAGTCGCTAGAGAAAACCCAGAAGCCATTATCCGTGAACAAATTGATCCCTTTTTAGGCTTACTGGATTATCAAGCACGGAATATTGCCAGTGGCATCAACCTGCCCCACGAACATTGGAAAGTGTTTACCAAGATCGCAACCAATCTGTTCAAGGTTTATATGGCGAGCGATGCGGTTCTTGCTGAAATCAATCCCCTTGTCATTACCGGTGATAACCAACTGATCGCCCTTGATGGCAAGATGATTATTGATGACAACGCTCTTTTCCGTCACACCGATTTATCAGATATGCGCGATACGGATGCCGAACCAGCAGAAGAAACTCAGGCGCGGGCTGCGGGCATCAGCTATGTGAAGCTCAATGGACAAATTGGCTGTATGGTCAATGGTGCAGGCTTGGCTATGGCTACAATGGATATGACCAAGCTTTATGGTGGCGAAGGCATTGGCCCTGCTAACTTCCTCGACATCGGTGGAGGGGCGCAGGCTGCCAAAGTTGCTGCCGCACTCCGCATCATCTTGGCTGACCCTAACGTCAAATCCGTCTTATTTAACATCTTCGGTGGTATCACCCG
>JBBQLX010000115.1:0-21158 GCA_038328375.1 Aggregatilineales bacterium
ATCGCCTGAAGACCAACAGAAGTTGCAAGACGCGCTCAAATCGTTGATGGGCAATATGGATGCGCTCAAGGATTTGCTGCGGCAAATGTTGGAAGGCAAGCCATTCACCCAAGATCAATTGGATCAGATGGGTGAACAGGCGGGTATGAATCAGGGCAGCGAGATGTATCAACGTCAGTGGTTTGAACGGCGAATGAATCGCCAAGCTGGGATGCAGCAGATTCAAGACATGATCGACGAGCTGCTGCAAGAACTGGAAGCGATGGGCATGAGTGATGAAGCGCTCGAAGACTTACGACAGCAGTTACAAGAGAATGCACAAGGTCTATCCGAGCAGATTTCACAGTATGCAGGCGCAACGCTGGCGGAACGGCTGGCGGATCAAGAACCTGATCCCAAGCCTGATTTGTTGGATGTGCCTTTCTCCGAGTTAAGCCAGAACGAAGTGGATGCTATACGCGACGAAATCCGCCGCTTGGCTGCACGACTCCGCAGCCGCGCTTCATTACGACAACGGCGGGCGAATGCAGGCGAGATGGACCCGCGTAAGATGATGCGCCGTAACATGCGTTATGGTGGTGTACCAATTGAAATGAAGTTCCACACACACCATGTCAAACCGCGTTTGGTGCTGATCTGCGACATCAGTACATCAATGCGTTACTGTGCCGAGTTCTTGCTGACATTGGTCTACGAGTTACAAGATGTGGTTGCTAAAACCGACAGCTTCATCTTCATCAGTGACATGGTAGACATCAGCATGATCTTCGAGGAGAAGCAGCCGAGAGAAGCCGTGCAGCAGGTGCTTCAGGATAACCCACCGGGCTATTACAGCACTGATTTGGGCAACGGACTCAAGACCTTCCAGCGCGATCATATGAGTAAAGTCGGCAGTAAGACGACGGTCATCGTGCTGGGTGACGGACGCAACAACTACAACAACCCGCAAATCACCATCGCGTCAGATATGCAACGACATGCGCGGCGGGTGCTGTGGTTCTGCCCCGAACCGCAAAGCCAATGGGGTACGGGCGACAGCGATATGCACCAATACGCGCAAGTTTCCAGCGGTGTGTATAAGGTTAGTAACCTACGCGAACTGGCAAACGCGGTCGATACGATTTTGACGGACGGCTAGGGAAGTTAGAAGTTGTAAGATTGAAAGCGGTGGGTGAATGCTCATCGCTTTTTGATTCGCCCTAAAGGACTCCCTTCGGTCGGAAAATGCAATTTGTGAATTAGCCGTAGACGGTTTATCGGCGGATATGAGGGAGTGATATGCCGAATGTGCGAAAAATACTGCAAATGCGGCAGATATTTTATGTCGGCGGTGTCGTCGTCGGCGGCGGACGACATAAGCCGTTTTGTGTCGGCGGTGGCAGTAATGCCAATGTTCAAAATGTTGCAGTTGATGTTGTTGTTGCAGTTGAGAATCCGGCGATTTTTGTCACATTTACAACAATTGGCGACTGTTAAGATGCGCGGGAAAGATACCCCTAACCCCAGCCCTTTCCCCATAGTAACAGGACAAGGGAGCAAATGCAGGTGATTCTATAAGTAGTGTACAACAGGTAAGGCAGGAATGGGTTACCATTTGGAAGAACATTTTGTAACTCTTTTTGAGTGTGGGTGCTAACCATTTTGAGGGAGCGGGATTGTTAAGCAGGTTGGTAGAAGGTTGGAAAAGAGTTTGTCGGGTTAACCAAAAATAAACCTAAAGCATAATAAGTTGAGATTATCCATAACTAATTACCCTTACAAAGGAAATATAATGCGATTTTGACGGATGGATAATTAAGCCTAATCGCCTACAAAATGATGTGATAATAAAAAGAGGGATGGTTGATGTACAACTCCCTCTTTTTGTCGGCTAGTTTTACATGGTGAAATTTATGATACGCACCCGAATCGCATTCGTAACATCCAGCATTCTATTGCTGCTGTTACCCTTCTCGGCTTTGTCCGCCGCCTCCCAAGTTGAGTTCAAAGCGGGACAAGACTTGTTGGTGCTGGGACATGATGACGCACAAGTGACGCTTTACCTTTCGCCTACGATTTCATCCACTGTAATTGAGGCGCTTCCCGGCGGTATTCTCGCACATGTGACTACTGATCCTAAAATTGTCGATGGGACAACGTGGCTGCGAATTCGGGGTTATCCGGTCGATGGTTGGGCATTGGCAGAGAAAGACGGCAAACCTAACTTTGAAATATGGACAGATGAACTTGATCAAAAAGTAACGGCTGAAGTAACTTTACGCGCAGTGCAGAATCCAACTGACAGGAGGGCATTTTATCAGTTGGGAATCATGCAAATGAATCATGAACAATATGAGGCTGCGATTCGTGCTTTTATGTCGTCAATGCGGAATACCACGGTCACCGGATTTCATTATTATTTTCTTGGGTTAGCCAAATACAAGTTAAAACGCTACTCAGAAGCCTTACAGGATTTCGATCAAGCCATTTCGATACAACCTGACATATTGTTTTTTTACACTGAGTTGGGAAATGTATATCAAGCTTTAGGCAATACTCAGGCCGCTGTCGCCCAACTTGATGAAGTGATTCGCCGAAACAAGGACTATCTGCCAGCGCGTAATAATCGGGGCATTGCCTATCAAAATTGGGGTGATTTTGCTCAGGCACTGAAAGAATATGAGTATGTCCTACAGGCTGACCCCTTGTATGCCCGCGTACATAATAACCGTGCCAATATCTTGAAAGACATGGGTGATATAAATGGCGCAATTGCTGGATACAATGAGGCAATTCGTACCGAACCCGATTTTGCTGATGCAATGGTGAACTTGGGACGTGTGTATTTTGATAATGAAGATTACACGTCTGCCATTGCTCAAGATAATCGCGCGATTACGATTGCGCCAAATTTGGATCGGGCTTATGTTGAACGGGCAAGCGCTTACATGTCGATGCATAATTATGATCTAGCAGAACGTGATTTTGCCCATGTTGTGAACAACCAACCGAATAATGCTGACTTACTCTATGATCTCGGAACACTGTACTACAAACAAGATCGCTATGAACTCGCTGTCGAATATCTCACCCGCGCAATACAGATTGAACCATACTATCTTGCAGCTTACCAAAATAGAGGTCTCAGTCATTTGTATTTGAGTGAATATGATGATGCTATGAGCGATTTTAACCAAACGTTGAAGCTAAATCCAAATTTCTCGCTGGGCTATATTGGGCGTTGTCAGGTTTATTTCGCTTTACAAGCCTATGATGGAACAATTGCTGATTGTTCGACTGCACTGCTGCTCGATCCTTACTCGACTCTCGCTCTCTGGTATCGTGCAAACGCCTATTTTTATCTTTACAATAAAGAACTGGAAGCGATTGGAGATTTCGAATCGCTCATTCAACTGGAGCCCCAAAACGCCGCTGAGTATTACCAAAATATAGGTGATCTTTACTATCGCCTAGAACGCTACGAAGATGCGGTAACAGCTTATGAACAATATGTGACCCTCACTTCGAATGTATCCCAAGCTTTTCTTGATTACCTTCAAAGTGTTCGTGAACAAGCTGTCAAAGTAGAGGGCGCAAAACCCACCTAATCAATCGAATCAAAAGAGGTTTGCTGGCGGCAAACCCCTACGAGCTTAGATATGATGACCGTTATTTCATCGTCAATACTTCACGCGGTTTCGCGCCTTCGACTGCGGGGCCAACGATACCCTCTTCTTCCATGCGGTCGATGAGGCGGGCGGAACGGGTGTAGCCGATACGCAAACGGCGTTGCAGCAGCGACACCGAGGCTTTACCCAAACGGCGCACCATCTCGACTGCTTCTTCGTAAAGCACGTCTTCTTGGTCGTCGGGAACATTATCACCGTCACCATTGCGTCCGCTGCTTCCGCCGCCCAGATCGGATTTATTGTTATCCCAGAAGGCTTGCTGAGCCTGCGTCCGTTCGTTGCCCTCGATCACAGAGCGTGATGGCTCGACCACCGTGTTATCCACCACCAAAGCGTTAATCGGTCGTGCGCCCACATCGTCGGCGGTGATCTGCGACTTCCAATAACGGGTGATGTTCTGGATTTCCTGATCGGACACATACACACCCTGCAAACGAAGCGCTGCCGGAGCATCACCACTCATGTAGAGCATATCGCCCTTACCCAACAGCCGTTCAGCGCCGGGTTGGTCAAGAATAACGCGGCTGTCCACACCACCCGCCACTGCAAAAGCGATACGTGCCGGGAAGTTGGCTTTGATCAAACCGGTGACGACATCCACCGATGGACGCTGGGTAGCGATCACCAGATGGATACCTGTAGCACGAGCCAAGGCTGCGATACGGGTGATGACACGTTCGGTTTCATCCGGCGCAAGCATCATCAAGTCGGCTAATTCGTCGATAATGACGACGATATAAGGCATCGACTCGCCTTCAGCTTGCAGATGTTTATTGAAGTCTTCGATATTACGTGCGCCTGCCAAACTGAACTTCTTATAGCGCTCGTCCATTTCGCGGGTGACCCACTTAAGCACACCGACGATGCGTTCCAGTTCAACTACGACCGGCGCGACCAGATGTGGAATGCCGTTGTAGCCGGTCAATTCAACGCGCTTAGGATCGACCATGATGAACTTGACTTTATCCGGCGGATTCATGGCGATGATGCTGGTGATAATGGCATTCACGCAGACCGATTTACCAGAACCGGTTGTACCCGCGATCAGCAAGTGGGGCATCGAGGCCAAATCTGCCGAGATGGGTGTACCGTCTACACTTTGCCCCAGCGCAATAGCCAGTGGTGACTTATTAAACAGTTTCTTGAACTGATCGGATTCCATGACATCACGCAGGCTGACCAGCGAGGCATGATCATTCGGTACTTCAATACCGACATAGCCTTTACCGGGGACAGGTGCTTCGATACGAATAGACTTCGCGCCCAAGGCCAACTGCAAATCTTTATCCAATTGGGCAATCGCACCGACCTTGACGCGGTTTTTCTTGCCGCTGCGGGTTATCAAATAATCCGGCTCGACACCGAACTGCGTAATCACCGGGCCAGTATTTACCTCGACCACTTTACCGGGCGCACCGAAACTGTTCAGTGTTTCCTCGATCATCTTGGCGCGGCGGAGTAATTCAACACGGTCAAAATCATTTTCCGAACCGGGCATCAATAATTGGCTGATGTTGGGCATCCGCCACTCTTTACGCTTGCGCGGAACATTGGTGGGGGCGGTTGTCCCAACGCCTGCCTGTCGCAGCGGAATCTCCGGCGACCGACCAATCGGTGTGGCATCCGGTACGGCGGCAGCGGCAGTGTGGGCGGGTGGCTGCGGTGGCGATGTCAGTGCCGCACTTGCCATACCATCGCGTCCACCGGGGTTGATGGTCACACCTGCGGGATCAGGCGGCTTGCCGTATGAAGGTGCGGCAGGTTCGGCTTTCGGACGTGGCGTTTCAGATTTTTCCGGTTCATAAGTTTTCGCGGGTGTCGCAGTCGAAGCAGCAGGCGCATCTTTCCAGAAGGCAGCAGCAGGTTGCGGTGCTTTGTTATCGCCAGTAGGCGTATTCGGTTTACCGAAGGCGCTGCTAGGTACAGATGTGGGCGGTGTGCTGGGTTTGCCAAAGGGACTCGCTGCTGGTGTACTGCTGCCATTACCGTTAGTCGGCACGGCGGATGCAGCGGCAGGTTGGTTGATGGGTGTGGCAGGCTTGTTGAATGGTTGTCCATCCGGTTTGGCGGTAACAGACGGAGGTTGCGGTGTGCCGCCCTGTCGGATTTCATTCAGCCGTCCCATGCGGTCAGCGCTTGGTTGGGCATCAGCCGGTTTATTTGAACCAAAAGTCGTTGCACCAAAACGGCTCCCTTGCTGGCGCGGCATCGGTTCGCCCAAGCCTTTGGGCTGTGCGGGCGGCAGGTTGGCAAGGTCTTCGCTGTCGTCCATCTCATCTAATTCATCGTCAATCTCGTCGTCCAAATCGTCAAGATCATCTTCGGGTTTGGTTGATGATGCGAAAGGTGATTTATAGGGTGATGATCCCGGCACAGGCGGTTTGACAACTGAACCTGAAACGGGCGCGTTGGATGTACCGAATGGCTTAGGCGCATTGTCACCAAACGTGCGGGCGGGTGGTGACGTTGGGCTTGATCCAAAGGTTGAGCGCGCTGGAGCTGACGGGCTAAATGCCGACCCGCTTGACGATGGTGCGCTGGCGGGTTTCATCAACTCACCCAAACGTGTGGGCGGAGGTTCCTGCCGGTTGGGTGCGGCTGGTGCGTTGGATGGCGGTGGCATTGGTGAACGCACAGGCGAGGCCGCGGCACTTGCTGTCGCTGTAGATGACGCATTGATGGTTGCAGCGGGTTGTAGTGCTGGAGTCGCGGATGCAGCCGATTGATTATCAGGCTTGGCGCTGTCATCTTTACTACCACGGTTGAATAAGCGACCGACACCTCCAGCGATTGCGCCTGCTGTCACAGCGGCACCGGTAGTTGCAATCGAGGGTTTAGCGACGCTATCCGCTGCGGACTCCGCTTTCGCGGGAGTATTTGAAGCGCTGTCCGGTGACTTACGTCCCGGAAGCATGTTGCCAAAACGTCCAGCGATGCCACCCGTTGGAGCCGATGCGGTGGCAGGTTTGCTAAAGGCAGGTGTACTTTGCCGTTCGACTGGAACCAATTCCGGTGAACCGAAGCCGCCCACTTCTTCTTTTCTGCCGCCGATATTAATCGAAATCGGACGTTCGGCACGGACAGGTTCACCAGCAGGCAAAGCGGCTGCTTCGCTGATGATTGGCAAGGCTGCAACGACAGGTGCGGCGGGCAAAGCGGGTACAGACTCTTTAGCGACACTAAGCGCAGGCGGTGCGGCCTGCGCTGTGAGTTGTTCGAGTGATGCGGCTGCCGCTTGCCGCTGTTGGGCGCGGCGTTGGCGCGTATCTTGGAAGCCGCGAACATTACTGATGACAATCATCGTCAGTTCTGCCACGCCAATATCCAGTGTGAACATGCTGCCGATGATCAGCATCAACAAAATCATGAAGAACGCACCTGCTTCAGTGACGTTCGACACGAGGAAGTAGTAAATCTCCCAGCCAATTTCACCGCCGCCTGTTTGGTAGGCTTTGAGTGATAAATCCATCTGCATACTGAGGTCTTGGAAGTTGTGAACCTCACGGCTGCCGACAAAGTTAAATGTGTCGATGTAGCTCATCAGTGTCAGCACGGCGATATAGGTGATTACGATGCCGATTATCCTTTTACGCGGAATCACGGGCGCATTTTCGCCAAAGTGCCGTGCGATTAACCAGACACCGATAATCAACATGGCGACTGGAATGGCAATCGAACCCCATCCGGCGATGCCGATTAGGAAGTCATTAATGGCTTGTGTCAGCTTGCCTTCGGTTGTCGAAAGCCGGCTGAAAATTAACGCCAACGAACTCAACAACAAGGCTACGCCCAGAATGTCGAGCTTGGTATCCAGCGATATGCCCGTACCGTCATCCAACGTAGGGGCTTTGCTCGTCCGGCTTTTAGGCGCAGGTTTGGCTGATGCATCACCACTCAGGAAAGAAGGTAAGAATCGCCCTAAGCCTGTCTTTGCGCCAGTGCTTGCTTTGGTCGTTGCAGGTTTCGATGCGCCGGGGGATGTATTACCACCCAGCCGACCGAAAGGCGACGAACCGCCTGTGCTGGATGCGGCGGGTTTAGACCCGCCCACTGCCGGATTAGTACCTGTTGACCGCGTACCGCCATAAGGTGATGAACTGCTAGAACTACTCGATGTAGTGGGTTTCTTGTCATCGGCTTTTGCACCGCCGCCAAAGCGTCCGGTGATGCCACCGAGCAGACCACCCGGTTTTGCGCCACTATTCCCTTTAGGCGTAGCAGGCTTATCGCCAGCCTTCGCGCCGCCACCAAAGCGTCCGGTCAGACTACTCAGGCCGCTGGTGATGCCACCTAAAGGACTACTTGATGCTCCAGCGCTGCTGGCTTTGGGCGCTGCCGGTTTATCTTTATCCCCACCGCCGCCGAAACGTCCAGCAAGTCCGCCTAACATACCCGGTTTTTTATCATCCGGTTTGCTGGCAGGTTTAGCTGGATTATTACTCCCAGCGGGAGAAGTGGGACTGCTGCCAGCCGGACGGTTGCCACCAAATTGGGACGATCCGCCCGAACCGCCGCTGCTTGATCCGCCAAAGGACGATCCGCCCGTGGTTGCAGGACGGTTGGGTGTAGATGAACTCCCAGCGGGAGAAGTGGGACTGCTGCCAGCCGGACGGTTGCCCCCAAATTGGGACGATCCACCCGAACCGCCGCTGCTTGATCCGCCAAAGGATGACCCACCCGTAGTCGCGGGACGGTTGCCGCCGAAGCCGCCACCTGAATTGCCCGAATTACCAGCGGGTGAGGTAGGATTACTGCTAACTGGACGGTTGCCGCCAAACGGAGATGTTCCACCGCTAGAGGTGGTCGGGCTGCTAGCTGGACGGTTGCCACTGGTCGAGCCAAGTGGAGGCCGCGCCGCCGACGAAGATGTGTTCGGGGCAGGACTAGTACGACCGCCTGCTCCCGGTAGATTTGAAGTTGTACGGTTGCCGAGACCACTGCTAGAACTGCCGAATGGATTTACGCGTGATTGAGAGGACGAAGAACTACTTTCTTCATCATCACTCTGATCATCATCTTCTTCGACTTCATCCGGGTCGTCGTCATCAAATTGGTCGTAATCGCCGCCTACGTAACGCATAGTGGCTCACCTGTTCAAAACTTATTCGACAATCTGGGAACAAACAATTGGGACAAACAGGAGTGTGAAAAACTCCTCTGTTTACCTGCACATTGCTGTGAGGTCTAAACAGCTTTTACCGACATTTTTCCATAATGAAATCATACCACAAATGTCGTTCCATGATGCATTGTAGAACATTTGTCTATAAAATTCAAGTTGGAAGTGCCGTGCTAGGGGATAATCGCGGTATAAAACAGTCAATTTCCATTGGAATATAGACGCTGTAAAAAGGACTTTTATTACAGATTCAAGAGATGATTTTAGAGTTCTTCGGCGCTGACGACCGATGCGCGTTTAAAGACCTTGCCTTTGAACTGTACGAGCAGTACACCAACTGCTACGAACGCCAGCCCAAGTACCGCTTTCAGCGAGATACGTTCGCCCAAAAATAACCACGCTAGGAACGCGATTTGAATAAGCATCGTGTTATTGATGATGCTGGATTCGACTGCCGATAAAGAGCGCAGGGTGTGGTTCCATAGAGTAAAAGCGAAGGCGGTGTTGACGGCTGCCAGCCATGCGATGACAACCCAATTCAGCAGCGTAAGCCGTGGGAAACCCGACTGCGCCACCCCGACAATCAGGAGAACACAGCCGCCAATGCCGATGCTGACAAAAGTGACAATTAACGGGTTAATGTGGGCGCGGCGGTTGATATGTCGCCCCAAGATTGAGGATAGAGCATTTGCTAGTATCGCCACAGATGCTGCCAGAAACCCCAGACGTTCCGCTGACAGCAAATTAACTGGGAAAAAGTAGAGGATAATCCCAAGGAAAAACACGCCCATACCCAACCACTGTCGGGGTATCAATCGTTCAGCCAGCATGAAGCTTCCCAGCAGCGCGACCACTACCACACTGATATTGAGCAGCAGCGTGAGGGTTGTGGCGGGAAGATAAGACAGTGCTATGAACTGCGCCCCCTGTGTGATGGCGATGAATACCAACCCCAACACGGTCAGTTGCAGCCAATCACTTAAATGAAGTGCTTGCAGTTGGGCGCGGCGGCTGGAAGAACCCAGCACTGGTACAGCTAAACAGACAAAAGCCAACGTATAACGTAAGCCTGCAAAGGTCAGCGGTGGTATATCTTTGAGGCCAAACTTAATCAGTACCCACGAGGTTGCCCATAAAAAAGTGACGAACAGGGCTTGGGTAACAGCACGCGTATGGGGCGACAATCGGTTTAACATCATGTGCTGATCGTAGCAAAGGACGCATTGAAGAGCAATAACCGGGGTGAACCATCAAGCTCACCCCGTTATATAAGGACTATGTCTGTCGCAAAATCATCCATGTTTCGCCAATGATGAGTGGTTTGCCCACATCCCAATAAACTGATTCGTTAGGCTTTAAGAGGATACCGTCGAGGCAAGTACCGTTCGAGCTGTTGAGGTCAGTAACCTTGATGTCAATAGGAGTCGTCCCGGTAATCAGCAAATGTACGCGGGATACCAGCGGATCGGTGAGTTCAATATCTGCTGCTTGGCTGCGACCAATAATCAAACTGGGCTTCTTAAGATCAATGGTTCGGGCGAAAGCCGCGCCACCTTTTTCAACGATTTCTAATTTAAGGAAGACATAATCACTCGGCGGCTTAACCAGCTTGGTACGTTTGCTATCAATTCGTGCCGCGCTATTCTTACCGTCATGCTGATTATTGTCGGTCACGATAGGCTGCTCACTGGTGCTATGCACACCCAACCACTTATTATTGATGGCGGGTACAGTCGGGACTTCGGCGGCATCCTGTGTTTTAGTAGCCAGATCGGTATCCACATCCTGCTGACTTTGGGTCAGACCGAGCACTTCATCCCGCACGAGAGCAACCTTGTTTGCAGCTTCTTTGCAATTAAACTCCGTCAACAATTCGTATGCAGATAAGGCAACATTACGTGCATCGCGAATTGAAACGATTTGGATGTCGTTTGCATATTGGCTGTAAATATCTTTCAGTGTTTGCACCGAACTGCGACCTGTATTTTTCAGGATCGGTTCGAACAAACCCCATTTTCCGAGTATCAAGCTGAGCCACGCGTTCAAATCCAACTGCTCAAGCAAGGCGTTTTCATCCAAGGCATCCTTTGGAAGTTCGGGGTCATTTGCTTCTAACATCCCCCGAAGCGCTTTCAGATCAAGCGTGGCGTTGAGTTTCTCTTTGTACACCTTAATAACTGGTGCGCTGATACTCTCTTGCAGTATGTGGAGAATACGCTCAACGCGAGCGTGTATCTCGTTTTCGTCCAATTCCTGTCTTACCTCTACCATTTCCATCATGCTTGTTGCCTCCATGATGTGTTAATGTTCGTTGGCCTATTTATAAATGGAAGATACTTACATCAAACTTACAACGATAAATGAATATGATCGTTTGAAATTGACTTCGTACCTAGCCATCTCAAAGACTTGCCACCTTCATTGTGAACGAACATTTTTGTCTGCACTCTTATAGCAAAATATACGGCTTCGACGGGGTGGTTGGATTGGGTGTGTCTAAACCTTTTATCATCCTTTAAGGTAACACTATACGCGATTTTTCTCTAAAGTGATTAGGACAATCAGCCTATTTATTACAAATAAACGCTTAGATTTACAAAAAATTTACAAATTTTATATTTTTGTCTCTCACCTTACAATGATTTCGAAACTGCAAGGTTTATTGATAGCGTTCCTATGAAGTATAGAACGATCACAGAAGCCGATTTGGATTTGTGGATTTGGATGAGTGCAGTCTGGCGGTTGGGAAACTGGATGTCGCTTATTCGGAGCAGATTGACCCGCGCTCTATGGGCAGATAACCTTATTAGAACCCCACTAGAATAGAGAGCGAACCTACTAGACAGCCGTAAAAAGGCATGTTATAGTGGGTTTGTTGTACGCTTATTGGCGTAATTTGAGTATAGGTGTTTTATGTCTACCCCCGTGATAGACGGTCGGTTAATGAACGACCACAGCTTCGCAGGTATCCCCGTTAAGTCTGGCACCGAGTTCACTTGTGGTGATCTCGCTCCGACCTGACTGTCAGTCCGTCAATACGGACTCTGTATCCTCGAACGGTATAAAACTGATGACTCGCTCGTCCGCATGACGGATGATTTGCGTTGCCCTGTGCAAAATATAGGGCAAGATGAATCAGGCGGCATGATTCGGCGGTGGACGGCAATGAAGCCCATTACTCTAAATATCAATAGCGTACTGCACTCGTAAACACTATCGAAAGAGGACAATATGAACGCCAAACTGAATAGCACTCACCTGACGCGACCTAGACAGCACCGGGAGACACAGATCGCTGTCATCCCGAGTTCAAATAAATATCTGGGGCAGATGGAAATGTGCCACCAACTCGCTTACGGCTATACACTGGATGCCAACGCGTCCGAAGTGGATGCCGAAGCGCTCACGGCGGAGAAGTTCCGCCAGCACCTCGCGATTTTCCCCGCAGGACAATTCATTGCGCTGGACAAAGCAACCAACCGCGTGGTTGGGTTGACCGTCAGTATGCGCGTGGATTTAAAAGCGCACGACGCAGCCAAGTCGTGGGCAGAATTGACCAACGACGGCTGACTGACGACCCACAACCCAACTGGCGAATGGCTATATGGAGTGGACTCGGTAGTCCTCTCGCAATGTCGAGGCCAAGGTGTGGGCGGCAAGCTGATTGATGTCCGTTATGACGTAATCCGCAAACTGAATTTGCGTGGTTTAGTTGCGGGCAGCATCCCCATTGATTTTAGCAAGGTCGCTAACCACATTTCGATTGAACAATATGTTCGCGAAGTGATTGCTGGAACACGCTTTGACACTAACCTGAGCAAACAACTTCGGAAGGGCTTTAAGGTTCACGGCCTAATCCCGAATTATACGACCGAGTCAAGCTGTGGCGGCTATGGCGTAGAGATCGTCTGGGACAACCCGGATTATCGCCCATTGCGCCGTGCTTATCCGGCTGCTGGTGCTGCACGTCTCCCTGTGATTCGTCAGATGCCTGCACCGTTGATGCCACAAACGGTCTAATCCAATAAATCGAACTTTTTGTAGGGGCGCAAGGCCTTGCGCCCCTACGCCAAAAAAATTATCTGTGTCATTAATCCTGACTAAGGAACGAATCATGTTAAGCCAAGAAGAGCCTGCCAGTAAGAACGCCATTCGAATCCTCCCCAGCGCCGAGCATTACGCCGCGCAAATGGAGGCGTTGATGGCAACTGTTTATAAACTTGACCCTCAAGATGATAAGGCGGGCCTGTTTAACGCAGCCCATTTCCGTCAACACCTTGCCATCTTCCCCGAAGGCCAATTTGTGGCGGTGGATACAGCAACCGATAAAGTGGTTGGGATCACCGTGAGTATGCGGATTCACTTCAATCCGCACGAACCGATGTTGACCTCGTGGTGGGAATTGATCGGTCACGGTTGGCTCACAACCCACAAACCGACTGGCGAATGGTTGTATGGTGTCGAGTCGGCGGTTCATCCTGATTATCAGGGCAAGGGTATTGGCAAGCAGTTGACCAACGCACGTTTGGAAACCATGCGTAAACTCAACCTGCGGGGTATGGTGGCTGGCAGCGCGATTATTAGCTATCACAAGGTTGTGGATACCGTCCCTGTTAAGGAATACGTCGCGGACGTGATCGCGGGTCGTCGTTTTGACAACAACCTCTCCAAACAGATTAAGATGGGCTTTAAACCGCTGCACATCATCCCCAACTACCTTGAGGATTTCGACTGTGCCGGTTATGGTGTCGAAATGGTCATCGAGAATCCGGCTTATGTGCCACGTCACAACGGCTGGCCTCTCAACCGACCTTTGATTATCCAACCCAGCTTAGGCTAATCCGTAATAGGTTAGCAGAGGCCGACAAAATTAAACAAATCGCCCCCGTTTATATATGACGAGGGCGATTTCGATTCACTTATTCCTTCAGTTCCACCGCCACAATCCGCAGTGTTTTATTGCCAACGTTTTCCAGCGAGTGAGGTGGTAGTGCTGCACCCCACATATATTCGGAAGGATTTTTGAGTGCTTCGACCGTTCGCGTATCGACTAGCACATTGTCCTTATCATCCCGCCTGACAAAATCACTCCAACTCAAGACATGCAGTACACCTTCCCAGCGGTGGGTATGAACGTTGGTGCGTTCTCCCGCTGGGATCAAGGTTTCGACCACTCGCACCTTATCATTTTCCATCAGCAATCGGTGATGATTAGCCGAGGCGACTAATGCGTCTAACTGCTCATCCCAGACTTGCTCAGTTGCTTCACTCATCCTTCAATCCTTTCTCCTTAAACAGAGTTCTATTTTATTCCCCGCGTGCCAGCACGACAATCGCGCCCAATAGCAGCAGCGCACCAAAAATACCCAACGCGGTCAACCGTTCACCAAATAGCAGTGCGGCTAGTACTGCGGCAGTCACCGGTTCGAGCAAGGTGATAATTCCGGCGATGGTGGCTTGGGTGGTTTTCATGCCCGCCACGAACAAGCCGTAACCGAGCGCAGTCGGCACGGCAGCCAGATAAAGCAGCAGCAGCCAACCTTGTACCGGAAACCCAATCTTTAACCCACCGGTGAGCAGGGCGATGACGAACAGCATCACGGCGCTGGTGGCAAAGCCGATGGCGTTGACCTGTACCGGATGGGCGCGGTTGGCGAGAAAGCGTCCACAGACAATCACGCCGGCGTAGGTTAAGCCTGATCCCACCGAAAACAACACGCCGATAATGGCATTGTGCGGCAGTCTGGTTCCCGGTTCGATACCCACCACCAGCACCGTGCCGATTAAGGCACAGACTAAGGCCAGCATCACTTTGCGGTTGAAGGGTTCAAACCGAAACACCACCGATACCAGCGCGACCGATACAGGCGCGATACAGACACCGACCAGCGTCGATATGGTGACACCCGCCAGCGGAATGGCGATCAAATAAGCGGTTTGGCTCAAGCCCGTCAGGATACCAATGAGCATCATCAAGCCGAAGTCGCGGCGTGGGATGCGGAAGGCTTTCGCTCCTAACAGCCACCAACAGGCGATGAGCAAAATAGGCGCGGCGAGGGCGGCACGGAAGAAACTGACCGAGAGCGGTGTGGTGCTGGATAAACCGAAGATGGCTTGCGTTGCCGGGCCGATGGTTCCCCAGAGTGTCCCCGCGATTGCGACCATCCCAAAGCCACGGCGCTGCCCCTCACGCGTAAGTGCTAAGCGATCCATAAAACAAGTTCCTCAATGTGCAGTTGAATAAGGGTGTAATGTGTGAAAACGGGGCGGGACGCGGCAGCGCAAAGCAACGTGTCGATTACACGTCAGGGATACACAGCCTTTCCGCCAGCTTAGTGGCAGGCCGGGGGAGGAGGGGTGTTGGCGTTGAACAGGCGGCGCTGAATCATATCGGTAAACCTTTAGTGGTGGAAGTTCATGCAACTTCCAATAACGACGATTATAGCCGCGGCAGAGTTAGGTCGCCACATTAACGGAGATTTACGGTTAGTTAATAGTGCTTAACCCGCACTTAAAGACTACACAATTGCTCAACGCTACAATCCACCTGATTTAAAGGATAAGGTGAAAATAATGGCGATTCTCAGTCTGTTTAAGTTTGTCAAAGATCAAGTGTCCTTTCCTGCGGGACATGTCCTTTTCACAGAAGATGAAAAGGGTGATGTGGCTTACGTGGTGATCGAGGGCGAAGTCGATATGACCTATAAGGGTCATCTGTTGGAGACGGTGAGTTCCGGTGGCCTGATTGGCGAAATGGCGCTGATTGATGACCAGACGCGCAGCGCAACCGCGACCGCTAAAACCGAAACCAAAGCCGTGAAAATTGATAAGAGCCGCTTCACGTTTATGGTACAGGAAACACCGATGTTTGCCCTTGAAGTGATGAAGGTTATGGCTGACCGTTTGCGCCATGAACACGAGAAAATCTAAGCTTCTATAGGGCTAAAGTACGCCCTTTCACCGTTGTTTAAGCGGTGACTCAATCTGTACAGCGCTTGTTAGCGTATTATAATGACCTCCATCCAGCATAAGTGGAGGTATTTTATTTTGACGAATACACAAGCATCCGGCGACCAACAATGGTTTGAAGGGGTATACGCCAGCGCTCAGCAGCAGACCAATAACATCCCTTGGGCGGATTTGCGTCCGAACCCGTTCCTGTTGGAATGGCTGGAAACGGTCGAGCCAGATACGCAGAATAAATCGGCGGTGGTGGTGGGCTGCGGCTTGGGCGATGATGCCGAAGAATTGGCTCAGCGCGGTTACAACGTGACCGCCTTTGATGTTTCGGCAACGGCGGTGGATTGGTGCCGGCAGCGTTTCCCCGATTCGAAAGTCAATTACACTCAAGCTGATCTCTTCAACCTCTCCAATGATTGGCAGTTTGATTTCGTTCTGGAAATCAACACCGTGCAAGCGATTCCGGTGACGGTTCGGCGGGAAGTTGTTAATGCGATTGCGGGCTTGGTCGCGCCCGGTGGCACACTGCTAGCGATTGGGCGACTGGCGAAAGCATCTGAACAGCAGGTCAAGCGTCCGTGGCCTCTGACGCGCTCCGAACTCCATTATTATGTGGAGGCAGGCTTAACCGAACTGCGCTTCGAAACTTTTGGCGATTTGGAAATCTCGGCGCTGAGTCTGGTGCGCTTTCAGGTCACCTACAGAAGATAGTGCTGAGTACCGAAAACCGTTTTTGTAACTCGATTGTCATTCGTCGCCAATAATCGAATGGCGATGTTGGCAAATTTGGCGAAAAACAGTGGCATTTCAGCGGATTGCTCGGCTAAATAGCGCTGCGATTCTGGCAATGGGACTGCCGCCGCCAAGATTGCCAAGTAGAAGTTCTGAGTACCGAGTACTGAGTACTGAGTACTGAGTGAAATGCACAGAAACCCCTAACCCCAGCCCTTTCCCCGTAGTAACAGGGCAAGGGAGCAATACAATGCCTTAATGACCAGCATACAACAGGTGGATAGAGAAAGGGTTACCATTTGGAAGAACATTTGGTAACTCTTTTTGATGCTCAGTGCTAACGGTTTTGAGGGAGTGGGATTGTTAAGCGGGTTAGTGAATGGTTGGAAAATGGTTGAGCAGGTTTGTGGATTTAAACCTAGAAAATAATAAATGGAGGAGGTTTGGGGTGCAAAGTGCGGATACGGTATGCCGTGTTCCTACAAAAAATGAGAGGCTATTGGCGACGCGGGACATACTCAGGAAACAGAACTCAGAAAACAGGACACAGAATGCTCAGATGAAGCGGGAAACACGAAAACCCCTATTGTTGTCCCAGTAGTAAGGGTTGATCCTGAGACGGTTATCGCAGCGGAAGAGACCTGCAAACTTGTCGAGCCACGACCCGCCGCGAAGAACACGAAACTTAGCAGTGCTATTACTATTATTTGTCTTGTTCTCGTAATCCGTCAGACACCATTCCCAGACATTGCCTGCCATATCGACCACGCCAAAGGGACTGTCGCCTTTGCCTTCATACTGGCGTACAGGGGTGGTTTTGCCAATCCCCTTTTCGTCCACATTGTTGTTGCAACGGCTGGCATCCCATTTCTTACCCCACGGATAATCTCTGCCGTCATCGCCTTGCGCGGCATACTGCCATTGATCTTCGGTTGGGAGCATGATCTTTTCGACTGAAACGTCGCTCAACCACAAGCAGAAGGCCACTGACTCATACCATGATACCCCGACTACGGGTTGTTCCTCACCATTCCATTTTGTATCTGTCCAGTAACGGGGTTGCGTCCAGTTATCTTTCTCGCGCTGAGACCAACCCGCTTCCGTCCACCATTTTTTCTGTTTATAGCCGCCGGCTTCAATAAATTTAGCAAACTGGGCATTGGTGATGGGATATTTGGCGATGCTGTAGCCTTTGCCGGGGATGTCGATCCATGCGAAGGGTGCGGGCATGAGGTCGAGACTGGTGGGTCGGATAGAGGGAGCAGGTTGAACTTCTACAGCAGCCATGCGCCGCTGCACTTCGGCACGTTCAGCGGCAGGTGGTTCGGTAATGGAAACGTATTCGGGACGCTTCAAAAATCGCGCGCGGAGCTTCCCCATCCCTTCCTCAAAATAAAAATTTGTGAGCGGCAGCATATTCTTTTTGCTAATCATCGCCCGTAAATCAGTAGGTAGATAGCTCAGCTCACGGGTAAAATCTGTGCCTTCTTCGACGATAGGCACGATGTTGCGTTCTAACCGCACGGCTTCTTGGATTTCGCGCAGCACCCAGTCCCCTTCATTGGCACAGCGTAACAGGGTGTTGGGAGAGATCAACAAGATAAAATGAGCGCGTGCGCCGATTTGGTTTAAGATGATGCGATCAAAATCGCCACTATCAATCGAATTGAGATCAAAAAACACATCCCAACCGTTATGCTGTAAATCCATATAAATCGAACGGGCTAGATGCTTGCTCTCGCTGCGACGATACGAAATAAAGACTGTTTTTTGTTCCATATATGGATTCTCAGATTGGGAGATTTTCGTAATTGATAAACCATTATGTCGCAGTTTAACGTATGGAGCAACACGCTTGTCTCGAAGATACTAGCTCATGTAGACACCACCGTTCACATGGATGGTTGCGCCGGTAATGTAAGAGGCGGCATTTGAGGCGAGGAATACGACTGCTCCGGCGACTTCCTCCGGCTGACCGAGGCGGCGTAAGGGCGTTTGCTGAACCCATTCGGCTTCGCGGGTCGGGATGTGGTCGGCGAGCATATCGGTGACGATGCGACCGGGCGCGACCAGATTGACGGTGATGCCATCCGCGCCCACTTCTTTCGCCAGTGAGTAACTAAAGCCAGCGAGTCCGGCTTTGGCAGCCGCATAATGGGCGTGATTGGTTGAGCCGACAAAAGCGGCTTGCGAAGTCAACGAGATAATCCGTCCCCAATTGCGCGACTTCATCAGCGGCAGGCAGGCACGGGTACAGGCGAAGGCAGCCGTCAGATTGAGCGCCAAGGTTTGCGCCCAGATGTCGTCGGTCATTTCAGCCACCGACGAATCGGTAAATTCACCGGCATTGTTAATCAGAATATCGGGCTGACCGAGTTGGTCGGTGACCTGTCGCACCAACTCATCGGGCGCGTCGGGTTGGGCTAGATCAGCTTGTAAGGCAACTGCCCGTCCTCTTTTTTCGAGAATAGTATCCACAATCAGATGCGCTTGTGCTTCTTGGCTGCGATAATGTACAGCGACCGCTGCACCCTGTTCGGCTAAGGTCATGGCGATGGCGCGACCAATCCCGCGTGAGCCTCCGGTGACGAGGGCAACGCGGCCTGTTAAGTTCAAATCGAGCATTTAGTTGTCTCCAGTGATGGTCATGAACCGAGCTGCACTGTCAAAGTCAGTGCGGAGGTGTTCGTAGATATTCCGAAATAAGGCGTACTGCTCGGTATATCGGGCGTGGTTCGCCGGATCGGGTTCGTAACGCGTTTTGATCTTAACCACCTCGCGGACTGTTTCCAGCACGTTAGTGTATAAGCCCACGCCTAAACCTGCAACCAACGCATCGCCAAAGGGTGCGCCAACCGATGCCGCTGGTAACAATACGGGAACGCCCAGCACATCGGATTTAATCTGGTTCCACAAAGCGCTGCGTGTGCCGCCGCCGACCGAACGCACTTCGGTAATGGGTACACCTGCGTTTTGGGCAACCTCCACATTATGGCGCAGCGCAAAGGCTGTCCCTTCCAAAATAGCACGGATGACAGCCGCTTTGGGTGTGGCAAGCGATAAGCCAAACAATACGCCACGTGCATGAGTGTTCCATAAGGGTGAGCGTTCGCCCATCATATAGGGTAGGAAGATCAGCCCGTCGCTGCCAGCGGAGATTTGGGCAGCTTGGGCGGTGAGTAAATCGAAGGCATCAACGTGAGTTTTGGCGGCGGTTTCACGCTCGGCATCCGCAAATTGATCACGAAACCAGCGCAAACTCGCGCCGGAAGATACCATCGCGCCGAGTAAGAGGTTAATCCCCGGCAAGGCGTGAGGCATAGCGATGAAGGCCGACTCGGTGATGCCTTTATCGTTGGGCATAATCATGACGGTCGAGGTTCCGGTCATCTCGGCGGCGACACCTGCTCCGGCGACTCCCGCTTCGAGGGCTGCGGCTGCCCCATCGACTGTCCCGACCATCACAGGAGTACCCACTCGCAAACCTGTCGCTTCGGCGGCTTGTTGGCTTATCCCACCGAGGATTTCATGAGCCGGACGTGCGGGTGGAAAGTGACGCGGTTCGACTCCACACGCGCTCATGAGATCGCTCGACCATTCGCCCGTCGCATAATCACGGAGTTGTAACAGCGCGGCATGAGAAAGATCGAGACTCATCAATCCGGTGAGGCGCAGGTTGATATAACCCGTGATTTGTAGAAATGTTTGGGTACGCGCCAAGTGTTCCGGCTCATTTTGCATGTACCAGCGATGCTTGGCTGCCACATAGAAGGCATCCGGTCGATTGCCTGTGACGCGGTAAATGGTTTCGGCGCCGAGTAGGTTTTCCAGTTCAGCGACTTGGGTTTCCGCGCGGCGATCCATCCAAATGAGGGCGGGACGCAGCGGTTGACCATCGGCATCCAGTGGAATCAGCGTCGGGGCTTGGGCGCTGACACAAATGCCAGCGATGCCTTCTGCTCCCTGTTCAACCTGCGATAAGGCTTGGCGAATAGCGGTGATGGTCGCCTGCCACCATTCTTCGGGCTGCTGTTCAACCCAACCGGGGCGAATGTGATACAGCGGATATTCGGCACTGCCAACGGCTTGTAAGCATCCGTCTAATCCGAAAAGGGCAGCTTTGGCAGCCGTCGTACCGATGTCGATGCCGAGTAATAAAGGGGTCATTTTTGCGCTAAAGTCTAGTTGATTTATTTCAACCAACTGTAGCGCATTTCGGTGTTATTCCACAATTACCAAGTGCCAGTGATCGGCGCTTTCTGATCGTGGATGGCGCGGCTGTCGGCGGGCGCTTGTTCACGGTTGAACATGCCGTAATCGCGGATGACACTGGCGACTCGCAGGCGATAATCCCCAAAAACCTCGTTTCGGCCTTGGGCTTGGGCATCGCGATGTGAATCGAGGTTGCGCCACGCTTCAACCGCTTGTTCATCACGCCAGAAGGACAGTGAGAGCATCTTGGCTGGCGTGGTCAGACTCTGGAAGCGCTCAATCGAGATGAAGCCGTCGATGCTATCCAGCAGAGGGCGCAAATCAGCAGCGATGTCGAGATAGGTTTGCTTTTTTCCGTCACCGGGTAGCACTTCAAAGATAACAGCGATCATAATTGTTTCTCCTGATTGAGCAATGGAATACGAGTGTTTGCAGATGGGCGATAAGTGACCGTTTTGGGAAACCGA
>JBBQLX010000116.1:0-20681 GCA_038328375.1 Aggregatilineales bacterium
AAAGCAGCCTAACGAAGTTTATTTTGTGTTTACCGTGCAGGAAGAAGTTGGTTTGCGTGGCGCTCGTCCTGCCGCTTACGGCATTGACCCCGATATTGGCATCGCGCTTGATGTGACCGCGACCGGCGACATGATCAAAAATGCCAAGATGGATATCAAGTTGGGTGGTGGGGCAGCGATCAAGGTGCATGACACCGGACTCGTGGTTCCGCCAGCAGTCGTTAATTGGATGGTCAAGCAGGCCGAAGCGGATGGCATCCCTTACCAGAAAGAACTGCTGACACTTGGATCAACCGACGCAGCAGGTATCCAAACCGCACGCTCAGGTGTACCGAGCGGCTGTATCTCGATACCCTGCCGTTATGTCCATACCACCAGCGAAACAGTTGACTCGAATGATATGGAAGCCTGCATTAAATTGCTAACCGGTTTGTTGAGTCATCCAGCCGTTTTGTAATTAAGAAAGCTCCTTTAATTGGGGCATCAATACCATGCAGAGGGCGCGAAAACCCTCTGCATTTTGTTAGATTATGGTTTTGTTGGTGTAACCACAATCTTAATAATATGGTGCGAAAGGTGTGGTGATTATGTGCTATAGTTACCTATATCCCGTATTAATAGAGATGATGTAAGTTGTTTTATTGGTTTGTTGAGTGTATGAGTTTTATTACCATTTCCTTTGAGAATAAAGAGTTCATATAAGATAGCCTTATGTCCAGCCGAATGCTTCGCCGACTTGATCCATCCTCCGAACTGGAACTGCTTGCAGAAGTTTCGCAGTTAGTTACCCAGTTTGATATGCAGCGAGTGTTGGGCAGGGTGATTCGGTTAGTCGCGAATGCCGTTGGAGCTACCCAGGCCCATCTTTTTTTGCACCCCAATTATGAACTCGATTGGCGCAATATCTTCCAGACCGACCGGCTTGACCCAGATACGATATTCACAGCCAGCGTTGGTGGATTGGACAGCGGCCTGCCCGGTTTAGCGGCACAGGAACGCAAAGGTCTGCTGGTGCGTGATACGATGATGGACGACCGTCGCTATGTTTTTGGTAACGAACTCGGCGATGGACAATCAGCCTTAGCCGTCCCTTTGATCTGCAATCAGGATATGATGGCAGTGCTGCTGCTACTCCACCCCAAACCTGAACACTTTACCGAAAATCATCTACGTCTTGTCCAAATTGCCATGAATCAGGCTTCGGTTGCGGTTCATAACGCCCGCCTTGAAAATCATGTACGATCAGGGCGACATCAATTCCAAGCAGTGCTGCACGCTGTTAATAACCCGATGTTGGTGCTGGATAGAAGCGGTATTGTTCAAATGATGAACGCCGCAGCGAACCGCTATTTCACCGAGGCACAGATGGGATTGCAAATTGGTCGCAATTTGTATGATGTCGTGCAAGGGGACAGCGCCTTTACCAAAATATTAAATATCATTGCTGATCCACCTTCGGGCGAAACCCATTGGTTATTCAAGACGCATTCTGAGCAGCGTAATTTGCACTTTGATGTGTTGATGTCCGAATGGGAAAATCCGATGCAGGGCGAGTCGGGTTTTGTGGTGATGATGCATGATGTCACGACGCTGATTGAACTCGACCGCTTCAAGAACGATATGCTGAGGATGGCATCCCATGATTTAAGAAGTCCGTTGGCACTCATTACCGGTTATTGCGATGTCATCGAAATGGATTTGCCACCGGATATGCCCAACCTGCTCCAATATTTGGATGCGGTGCGGCGTACCACCACCCGTATGGATAACCTGCTAACTGATCTCCTGCGCATCGAACGCATTCAATCGTCACCCCTCGAACTCCATCAACCGATTGTGATGGAAACCTTACTGACGACGATCATGGAAAACTCACAACCCGGCGCTTCGCAGAAAAATCAGCAGTTGTTGACCGATTTCCACGATTTGCCGGAAAAAATTATTGCCGACCCGATTATGATCCGCGAGGCAATGGAAAATCTGGTCAGCAATGCCATTAAGTACACTCCTGATAATGGCCAAATCATTGTGCGGGTTTTTAGCCGCGAAACGGCATTGTATTTCGTGGTCGAAGATAACGGCGTAGGCATCGGCCCGGAACATCTACCGAAACTTTTTACCTCTTTCTATCGTGCCAAGCAAGCTGGAACCGAACACATCGACGGTACGGGCGTAGGGCTGAGCCTCGTCAAAACGGTGGTTGAACGGCATCAAGGCAAAGTGTGGGTTGAAAGTGAAGTGGGTGTGGGCAGCCAGTTTGGGTTTTGGTTACCCCTTTCAACATCGTAAGCGAGAGAGCAATGCAGCAGCCGTTTCCATCACATACGAAACTGCCTGCTATCTCATGAATCTCCGTTTGGGATAAGATTTTGATGCACAAAATGCAAAATTTGCTGCATTTTGTGCCGATTTTGCATATTTTCCGCTGGATTGCACTGCGGGAAGCACGGGAGAAACCGCCGAATTGACATTTTGTGTCGGCGGCTGGCTCACTCAAGGGCGCTGAAATGACACAAATGCCGCGGGTAGTTCGGTCAATGCCACCGCTGTGCAATATGTGTCTGCTGCTGCTGAAATTGCAATACATTTTTCACCACAGAGTGACTATGAAAGGCGATCACACCCGAAGATGAAAGCCAGAATTGAACCGCTGAGACGCAGAGATTGCAGAGAACGCAGAGTGAGTTTATAGAGGTTCTCCTAAAGACTTTCAGAGCAGGCACAGAGAAACACAGAGTGTGATACTATCCTCTATTCAGGTAGGACTACATTAAGTGGTGGATAGCGAGTTTAGCCATACCGACCCTACCCCAACCCACATCAGCAACGTTCGCAGGTTCACTCTGCTGATAGCCCAAAACACAGGGAAGGGAGGAAATCACGGAGGAAGCACGCTTCGTCCCTACAAAAACACGATGTTTAAGGGGTAAAATTTTCCCCACCGTTTACTATGGTGCTATCGCTATTCATTATTAGGTTCATTTTAGAACAAAAGTTCATAATTTGTCAACGTGATTCGGTTCGAGTTTCCAAACCTTTTGTCCGATTGAGACTGTGCAATTATTGACTGAGGTTAGAGCGCTTCTAAGCGTTGAATAGCCGTTACGATTTCCGGTGGCGTTTTGTGTCGGGCGAGTGAGTTCAGCCACAATACGTTTTGACCGGATTGATGCAAAACGATGCCACTTAATGCGCTGTACTGCTTGAGGAAAATAGCGGCGCTTTCAAAGCCACGCTGTGCAAAGAAGTCTTCTCTTTTTTGTTCTGCCAGTTGGCGCAGAGTCGTGTTTGCGCGGGTTAGGTCGTCTTCAGAAACCTCGCGTTCCGCCACCAACCAGAGCAGGTTGACGATCCCCGGTGGCATCTGCCCGACTTTATCACACAGCACTTTTATCAATTTACCGGTACGTGCTTCACTATCCCCGTTTTCCCATTCGACGCTGCGGAGTCGTCGCACCTCAACGTTAAAAGGCGTATGGGTTTTGAATGTGACGGTGAAATCGGGGCCACGCTGTTTGGTAGGGGAATATTTTTCGTATTCGAGGGTGAAGCGTTCTTCGCGGAGCAGTAGCGCTGCGGTTTTCAGTTCCGCACGCAAATCTTTCATACTGCCTTCGTCGCGTACATTTTTGAGTTTGGCACGGATTTTGCCTTGATAGCTGATCGCAAATGCCTTAAATAGGCGCGATTCCCGTACCCAGCCCGCAAATTCAGGATAGAAGGCGGGTTTCTTGCGGTCAAAGATATTGTTGAGCAACTCGTCAAAAGTGGGCATGTATGCGTTACCATTATGCAGTGATCGATTCTCCACTCTTATTCTACCAAAATAGGTGGTGGTTAATATGATAGGAGAGCATTAAGTGGCTACCCCTCCCCACGCTACGCAGCCTCCCCAAAACAAGGGAGGAGCTTTAAATGCAGGGACGAGGCGTGAAATTCCCCTCTATTTTGTGTGGTGCTACCTTCAATAAATCACCTTCCTCATTGGAGCAATTATGCAAAATACTTACCAAAGCACAAGCTCCATAACCATGTGAATATCCGGTTGTGAACCATGCAGATAAACCGGATATTCTCATGAGGATGCGGGTGTATTAAGATTGGGGAAAATTCGGGCGTGAGAAAGAAGTTCCACTTTGCCTCAGATTGCTAATCCGCAGGACATTCAGCTTATCCTTTGGGATATTGATGGTACATTGCTCATGCCGAAGGGGGTGGGACGTGCTGCTACCCGACTGGCAATGCTCGAGATATTTAATACTGATGCAGGGCTTGAAACCCATTACTTTGGTGGCAAGACTGATTGGCGTACACTACTTGAACTGCTGCCGCCGCAGGGTTTTAGTGAAACTGTTATTCGTGAACGGATGCCTGCTTATGAAAAGGCCGCCGCACAACACATGAACAATATTATTGGGGATTATCTGGTTGAGCCGTGTCCGGGCGCACACGCTTTGGTGACTGAACTCCACCGTCTTGGGCATCCACTTCAGGGATTGGTCACGGGTAATACCTCGTCGATTGCGCCTATCAAATTACGCGCCGCGGGTTTTGATCCTGATTGGTTTGTTGTCGCTGCTTACGGCAGTGAGTCCCCCGACCGTAATGATCTGCCGCCGTTCGCCGTTGAACGTGCGGAAAAACTCACAGGACGCAAAATTGCGCCGGAGCAGGTGCTTGTTATCGGAGATACGCCAGCCGATGTCGCCTGTGCAAGAGCATTAGGCGCGGTGGCGGTGGGTGTCAGGACAGGCTACGCGACTAATCCAACCGAGTTAGCCGAATCTCAGCCCGATTATCTATTGGATGATTTGACGACCTTCTGGAAAGAAGTACTGCCTATTTTAAGGTAGACGTATTATCGGCGGTAGGACAATATTTGGTGGTGGAGTTCAGTTTTGAAGAAAGACCGGGCGGGATTAATCCCGCCCCTACAAGAAGAACGTCGCATCAATTTGAAAGTGTTGTTTCCTAATCGATTAGTGTGCGAATAAATTAAGAAAACAGGGCAACGCAAGGACGCTGCCCATGAATGTGAGAAACGAGCAAATATGGCGATAGTGGTTGTGACAGGTTCGGCAGGATTAATTGGTAGTGAAACAGTCAAGCGTTTTCATGCAGAAGGTTACGATGTTGTTGGAATAGACAACGACATGCGGGCTTATTTTTTTGGCAGCGAGGCCAGCACCTCATGGAACCGCGAACGTCTGATTAAGGAACTGCCGCGCTACCAGCACTTCAACTATGACATCCGTGACTTTGCCCAAATTGAACAAGTGTTTGCCCGCTTCGCCAAAGAAATTGTGCTGGTTGTTCATGCGGCTGCTCAACCTTCGCATGATTGGGCGGCTCGCGAACCGTTTACCGATTTCACCATTAATGCCAATGGCACACTGAATTTGTTAGAAGCGACCCGCAAATATTGCCCCGAAGCGGTGTTTATCTTTACCAGTACCAACAAGGTTTATGGGGATACGCCTAATACTCTGCCACTGATTGAGTTGGAAGAACGTTGGGAAGTTGATCCAGCACATCCTTTTGCTGAGCATGGTATTGATGAAAGCATGAGTATTGATAAGTCCAAGCACAGTTTATTCGGCGCTAGCAAAGTGGCTGCCGATATACTGGTGCAGGAATATGGGCGTTATTTCGGTTTGAAAACGGGCTTGTTTCGCGGAGGCTGCTTGACTGGCCCCGCGCACAGCGGTGCGGAACTGCACGGCTTCCTCGCGTTCTTGACGCTGCGGGCGGTGCGCGGTCAGCATTACAGCATTTATGGTTATAAAGGCAAACAGGTACGCGATAATATTCACAGCAAGGATTTAGTCGAGGCGTTCTGGCACTTTTTCCAACAGCCGCGTGTAGGTGAAGTCTACAATATGGGCGGTTCACGCCATTCGAATGTTTCGATGCTAGAGGCGATCCGTATGATCCGTGAAATTGGTGGTTATCAACTGGATTACACGCTCACTGACCAAGCCCGTAGCGGCGACCACATCTGGTACGTCAGCGATGTTCGCAAATTCCAGCAGCATTATCCGGCATGGCAGTATCACTATGATAGTGAAACTATTTTACGCGAACTGATTGATCATATCGCAGTGCGGGAAGATATGATCTAGTTGTCTGACCAGCATGATTCGATGATTGAGTTGGTGAATTCGAAATCCTCACCCCCAACCCCTCTCCATTGCATGGCAGAGGGGAGAAAATTCAAATTCTTAGGGATGGCAGTCACACAACTAGGTTGAAGGACGACCAAGCTATCGAATGGTTGGGGACTGCTGGGTGTGGGGTGGGGCATAGGGGCTGAAGTCATCAATCAGTTGGTGGCGTTTGAAAAGGGCAGTGTACTGCTCTGTGAATCGGGCGCAGATTGACTCATCGTGGACATCTAAGCGCATGTCGTAGGCATCTTCGTTGTTGTTGCGGTAGTAGCGATGCTTGACATCAGCCGTTCGAAACTCATATTTTTCATACAATTTTTGGGCGCGTTTGTTACTCACGCGCACTTCAAGCGCCACTTCGTCGGCATCCAGCAGTATACCGCGTCGTACCATGCCTGCCAATAAAATATCCCCCCATCCGCGTCCTCGCCCTTGAGGATGGACAGCGATGGTGCTGATATGTGCTTCACCCGCGATAAACCACATACCGCCGTAGCCAATGATCCGATGTTCAACGTAGGGATGAATGTTGAGCCAACGCTGCCAACGGGTTGCTACCCGTTCGCCACTCCACTCCAGAACCACCATAAAGCTCTGGTTAGACTCGTTTATCTCGTAACGATAGGATTTTTCTGACCAAGGAATCTCAAATGAAAGCTGGTCAATCTCCGTCACCTGCGGAAGATCGGCCACCGTCATGTAGCGGAGGAGTAGGTTAGGTTTCGGGGACATCCTGAGTTTTGATGTAAAAAGGAACGAGTTTAGCTGCATCGAAACCTGTTTCATCCGCTTTTAAACGTTCCCATGCTTCTTGTGCCAGAAATCCAGCCCGCCTCAACCGGAACGCTGCCGGGACAATCGTTATCGGCGCATCTTTTTCTTTTGCGTCGGCTAGAATGGCGTGACCAGCGGTGCTAATTTCTCCACTGATGTGGGCAGGGCCATCGACACTTTCTAGAAGCGTAGGCCAATCCATAAGCTGCACTTCGCCGCGCGGAGTCCAGTGTCCCTTGCGCCATTGGTAGCGGCCTACAATCACCCGTTCGCGGCCTGCTTGGACGACCACAATGAGGCCATCGGGATAATGCGGTTGGGCAGCCGCAATAATGTCGAGGGCGGAAATGCCAACCAGCGGAAGGTGACGAACAGCCGCCATTCCCTTTGCCAGTGATACACCCACCCGTAGACCGGAGTAGGAACCGGGGCCGATGCAGACAGCCATTGCCGTTAAATCGGTGGTGGCGACACCTGCTCTATCAAGTAGACTTTGCAGGGTAGGGGCAAGCTGCATACTGTGGTTAAAGGCAGTGTGCCATGTTTGTTCAGCCAGTAAGTTGTAGCCATCGTAGAGCGCGAGGCTCATAAGCTGGGTCGCTGTGTCTAGTGCAAGCAGCATAATAAACTATTCGTTCGCTATCATTGAAGATTGAACAGCGAATCGAACCCTATACTCCAAAGACGAATTCACGAAATTTGCCGATTAAATCTTCGTAACGTTTTCCGTCGCCGATCAACGCGAAATTGCGGCGTGTTTGTTCGAGGACGCGGATTTCAATCCATAGACGCTGTTTGGGCAATATACTTACAATATTTTCCGGCCATTCTAAAATCACAGGGCCGCGACCACTGAGTATTTCATCAATCCCAATCGAGTCCGCATCATTTGGACGTTCGAGACGGTAGCAATCCAGATGGTAAAGATGCTGAGAATCTCGGTCACGGGTATGGTCATGTACTAAATTAAAAGTTGGACTGGTCAGTGGGACTTTCGAACCCCAGCCTTTGCCAATACCTGCCGAAAAAACGGTTTTGCCCGCGCCCATATCCCCCGAAAGGCAAATAATGTCACCCGGCAGCAGTAAAGCACCCAGCCGTGTCCCAAGCCTTTGGGTCTGCTCGGCACCGTGGCTGATAATATCTAATTGCCCCGCTTTAAGGATTGGCACAAACTGCTCCCGAAGCTGCGTCCGAACATATTGTAAGATTATACAACGCGCATTCATATGACAAAAGACCAGCCCTGCGCCATTTAAGCAAAACGTGGCCTCATCCCAAACCAAAACTAAACGCAATCACAATGCTATTGTCACTGTGATTAGCTGTTTTCACATTACAATTACAGATAACGTGAAGAGGATAATCCCTATGCAATTATTTTCCGGTGACTGGAGTATCCGTCGCCGTCTGGTTCAGATCATTTTATTGATTTCGATCCCGACGGTGGTTGTGGTGGCGTTGATTGCGCTGAGCGCATACTCGACTTCGTTGCAGCGTGAGACCGAAGATGCGTTTGTGAATTCCAATCAGGTGTTTGCGAATGCGTTTGATGGTCAATTGCAGTCGGCAATGGTGACCACGCGGAACTTTGCCGCTGCGTTAGCTGGGCAACCTGTTGCACCTTTGTCACAGGTTTGGCAGATGGCAAGCAATATGCTGCTCGACAAAAATACCATCGTGCGCCGGATCAATGTCTATGGCCTATCAACAACTGGACATCAAAGCGTCATCTTCAATCCACCCTATGCGCCGATGCGGGTGGCGCTGGTTCAACAGTATATTAATAATATCGTGCCTGAAGATACGTGGTTTATGCAGGCGCTTAGTGATGGGGCGGAACGCTGGCACACTCAGGCGCTGCCATTTGATAGTTCTTCGGTTCAACCGGTGGTTTCATTCGCCGTGCCGTATCGTGGGCCGGGGAAGGCCTATGCCGGTGTGGTGTGGGCCGATATTGCAGAGACGACGCTATCACGCTTGATGGATAGAACGATCAATGTGAAGGATTGGGGTGGCTACAGCCTGCTATTTGATGAGCAAGGCAATCTGGCGGGGAGCCATGACTTTTACAGCAGTATGCCCGAAGCCGATACCAGTATGCTCCTGTCTTTATTTCTTTCAAAGCCGGAAATTTCTCAAATTTGGAAAGACGCGAAAGCGAATGAGGGACGGTTTTATCTGGGTGCAGACCCGTTTGAGTCCAGCAAACAATCGATTGTGCTTATCAATCTCCTACCGCAAACAGGCTGGCGGTTGGTCACTGTTCTGCCTGAATCCGTCCTGCAAAATCCTTTGAATCGCAGCATTATTGAGATGGCACTGGTTACTGCGCTTGGTATGGCATTGCTTTCGTGGGTGGTTTATACCTTTGTCACGCGAACGGTGACCCGACCATTGGCGACATTGGGGACTGCGGCACAACAAATTGGTGGTGGTGATCTGAAGTACGGAATCGCCTATCAAGATCAAAAGGATGAAATCGGGCGGCTGGCAAACGCGATGGAAGATATGAAGCGTCATCTGTCGTATTCTTACCAGCAGCTTTCGATGTGGAGCCAAACACTGGAAAAGCGCGTCGGGCAGCGTACCGAAGAATTGGCGCTGGCGCAGAAAGTGGCACAGGCAAACGCCAACGAACTTCAAGCTGTTTATGATGCATCACTGGCAGTCGTGAGTGACTACCGGTTGGACTCGGTTTTGCAGCAGTTGACGCAAAATCTGTTGACTTTGCTCAACGCCAATTATTGTGCGGTATGGCTGTTGACCACGAGTAAACAACATCTTCAATTGGCAGCCACGACCGGAAACCCGGCGCGGCTCAACAGTATTATTGGAATTGACGAAGGGTTGGCTGGTGCAGCGACCCGCGAAGCCCGCCTCATCATTATTGAAGATTATGCAGGCTGGCCGCAGCATTTAGACGAATTATCATCGGATGGCGGTATACAAAAAGGCATGGCTGCGCCACTGCTTTTTTACAACAAGCCTATTGGGGCGGTTCTGGTGGGGCGTGACGAAGAATCGCTGGCATTTAATAAACCTGACGAACGCTTATTGCTATTGTTTGCGAACTTGGTGTCTCCGATTGTCCGTAATGCTCAGTTGTATATCCAGCGTGAAGCGGCTACCGATGAAGCTGAGCGGGCGAACAGCGTTAAGACGCGCTTTCTTGCCAGCGTAACGCACGAGCTTCGGACCCCGTTGAATTTAATCATAAACAATCTGGATTTCATGCGAATCGGGATGTTTGGTAATGTGACCGATGAGCAGCACAGCCGGCTTGACCAAACCATTCGCAGTTCGGAACATCTCCTATCACTCATCAATGACCTGCTTGATATAAGTAAGATTGAAGCGGGTGAAATGGAACTGACCATTATCCCATCCGATTTGCGGCCTGTGTTGGAAGATGCGCTTGATTCGGCGGTGATGCTGATTGAATCTAAGAATGCGCTGATTACGTTAGAAGCACATATTCCTGATAATCTGCCCTTAATTCCAATGGATGCGCGTCGGGTACGCCAGATACTCACCAATTTACTGACGAACGCTGTCAAGTTTACGGTTCACGGAAGTATCACTCTAAACCTGTATTTGAGTGACGATATTATTGAATTAGCTGTTACGGATACGGGGATTGGCATCGCCCCTGAAGAGATGGGGAACTTATTCCAACCCTTTGAACGGGCTGATCGTGCCAAGTCGTTGAGTATTGAAGGCACGGGCTTGGGATTATCTATTTCGCGGCATTTGGTCGAGGCGCATGGTGGTAAGTTGATGCTCGAAAGCGAATCGGGCAAGGGAAGTACGTTTGCCTTCACACTGCCTCTGAGACACGAACAACCTGATAAGAAGGTCACGACGAAGCCACTGCCGATGTCAGCAAAAGTGGAATAAAACCATTCGTTAAGCTCAATATCAATCTATCCATTGGATACCATTCAGGTGTCCTTTTTATTTTTATCGGTTGCAAAAAAGATTGATGTTGGTGATGGCAGTTGTGCTGATCGTGTGGGCATCACGCTTGTTCATGACGGAGAATAGCTAATTCCATAAAAATGAGAGCAACTGCTTAAGCATCTAATAAGATAATCTGACGCACGGATAGGTTTGGTAGCGACGTTAACCCTGAATCGCTACCAATACCCGATCTAGCAAGCTATTCCAAGGGCGTACAGCAACTACAGGTAAATTGTAGCTCTGGGCTTCTTGGTAAATCCATTGACCAAATAACCAACTCGCATGTGCAAGCTTATATTGTTCTTCTTGGGATAGATTCGAGAAGCCACGCCCACGGTCACGCATATTTTGAAGCAGGTTTATTTCTTCAGGTTCGTATAGAAAAAGAGAACGAATCTCACTGCGGGTCGTCAGACCTTGGAAGTGTTTGAGATCGCTGAATTGATGTTGGGCTGCCATTGCTGGTAGTACATTATCTCCTTCAATCACAATACTACCGACTCCCTCAACTACGATATGATGTGCAGCGATTATTTTTAGAGCCGGACTCATGGCTTGCCCAAGTATGGTAAAGCTCTGGCAAAGTTGTTCCGCAGACAACGCTGCCGCAGCCTGATCATTATCAAATAAATGCAAATTTGGGAGAGATGTCCGTGTTGTTACCTGCTGAATAGCAAGTCGAATATCATCAGCTAGGATAAGTGAAATACCAAAATGTTTTGCTAAGGTTTGCGAAAGCCTCGTTTTGCCAACTCCAGAACTGCCACCGAGGTAAAGGACTCGCCAAGAAGGTGTTGATTGCATGGTTGATGACAATGGCTTAGATAGTTGAAGGAAATGACTGGCAGCAAGAAGGGACATGATAGCCATGTCCCTATTCCATTGTTCTGAGGTGCATCCGGTTTTAGTGGATGCGCCTTTTTAGTTAGAGATTACTTGACACCCATCGCTGCACCCAACGTCACGCAGGCGTTGCAGGTGTTGTTGGGGCGGATGAGGGCATAACCAGCCTGTGGGTCGGCGGCGTAGCTGGTCGAGTCCACATTCCAGACAATGAACAGACGGACACGGCGGCTGTTCTTGGCAAGGTTGACGGCTTCCGCTAGCCAGACGGCTTGATCTTGGGCAGTTACGTTGGCAGCCCAGCTAAAACTGTTGGGCAGCGGGCCGAGACCTTCTGGCGAGAGGTAACCGATTTCGGTGAAGCACAAAGGCTTGCTGGGGAAGACACCACTGTACAGGCTGACCATCGCCCCATAATAGCGCGAGTAATGGCTGGAGCTGCCGCGTGGGTCACCACTGGTCTTGCTGGGCGAAAGGATACCTTCGTTGTAGTGGATGCCGACGCAATCCATCGAGTTGGCTGCGCCTGCTTGTGCCATCTGTTGGATGAATATGTTATCGTCGCAACCGCCAGTCGCGCACTTGCCACCGAAGAAGCCGGTTGGGGCAGGCGCTGCGCTGATGACGAGGACATTGCCGTTGGCTTTCTTGATGGCTGCGTAGGACGCGGAGAGCATCTGGGTGTAGCTGCCACCGCTGATCTTGCCAGCAGGCCATTCACGGTCAATGTTGGGTTCGTTCCAGACTTCGATGCCATCAGGGTTGAGGGCGGCGACACCACCGAGGAAGGCCGCAAAGCGTTGGATGTAGCCATTCTGGTCGGATGCAAGTTGTGAGGGATTACCAACGATGCTCAGTAAAATCTTGAAGCCCTTGCTTCGAGCGGCATCAATGGAGCTTTGGGCGATACTGGCTGGTGAACTGCCATCCCAACGGATTTGCGTCTTAGCCCATGTCATACCTGCACCTCGCATCTGAGCAGGGTAGGAGAAGCTGAAGACATGCCCACCGAGTTCAAAGCCACCAGCGACCGGTACGCTGGGTGTTGAACCGGGGGGAACAGCAGTCGCACCCGGCACAGGTGTTGGCGCAGGGGCCGTACCGTCGATTTGGAGTAGTTGACCTGTATAAATCAGGTTCGGGTTGCTGATCTTGTTGAGGGTGGCAAGCGCTTGGATGGTAGTGTTGAATTTCTTGGCTATACTACCCAGCGTATCCCCTCGCACTACCCTATAGGTTCCGGTTGAGGGAACAGCCGTAGCCGGTACAGCGGTGGAACCCGGTTTAGGTGTGACGGTCGGGACGACCACACCACCCGCGGGAATATACAAAGTCTGACCACTAAAAATCAAATTATAATTTGCGATGTTGTTTCGTTGGGCAATGGCAGCCATCGTAACACCATATTTTAACGAAATACGATACAGATTTTCGCCTTTTTGAACCACATGCGCGGTTTCACCCGCATTCGGTTGAGCGAACACACTGCTGGAAATGGCGAATACGAACGCCAGCAGGGCCACGATTACGACTAAACGACGCATAACGGCTCCTTTAGACTTTGTGCTTGATTAAAGCAATGTTACTAATACGCGAGGTTATTCTAACATGAGCCATGAAAATGTGCTGGCCTTTTTATGCACTACAGAAGGCGGTGAACCGTTATTGTTACAAAATATTTACTTATAGCATCGGAAATATTAATTTGAGGGCGGTGTGTAGCCAATTTTTACAAACCTCATAGTGCGTATTGGCGGGTTATTTGAGGTGATAGGTGAGTGGGCAGTGTGGCTTGAAGCTTTGGTCGTGAGGCCTGTGCAGCATTGCTAGTAAACGGTATCGGTTTTTTGGCTAGTTCGCGCCATGCTCTGTGAGATTGAAGGACTATAATCTCTACTATAAATGACAAGCGCAAAACAAGTCATTTTCCACTACATTCGCTATCTTTCCGAAGTACCTCCTTCTGCTAAGAGCCGTATGGGCAACTATACGGCTCTTAGATTCTAGGGCAATAGAAGCCTCTCAAATCCTCACCCCCCACCCCTCTCCATTTCATGGCAGAGGGGAGCAAATACAAATTCTGATGGAGATTAATGTGTCACTCCCTAACCTCATAGAATAGAATCATAAAAGTGGAAAATTTCATATGTCGTAAATATTTAAGCAGCGGGTTGGAGTAGGACGAATTGGTTGCCGTAGAGGTCTTCGAAGAGTGCTTGCACTCCCCATATGTGCGGCGTGGGCATTTCGGTGAACTTCACACCTTTGGATTTGAGGTCGGCATAAGTGGCCTGACAGTCATCGGTGTGGAAGACCCAGCCGGAGAGTTTACCGATACGGGTTTCGGTATCAGGATCGAAGGCTTTGTTGAGGACAATATGGGGTTGAGCTTGGCCTTTGGGCGCGACGACCAGCCAGCGCATCCCCGGCCCGAAGTTATCATCCGCGATTTTCTCAAACCCCAAAATATCCACATAAAAACGCATTGCTAGTTCTTGATCACGCACCAGAACGGTGACGTGGTGTGGGCCAGTTATCATTAGCTATCCCCCTGATAGATGAACAGAAATTCTATTTTATCGTAGTAGAACTTTTGTGTCAAAGTGTGGCGTAAAACCCGCTGAAATGACGGGCGGGAAGCAGGGGAGAACCCGCTGAATCGACATTTTAGTGATGCGGCTGGCTCGGCTGATCCCGCTGAAATGGCACAAGTGCAGCGGCTAGCTCGGGTATGTCCGCCGCGTGCAGAATTGGGTGTCGTTGCAGCGGAATAACGGGAGTAATCCGCTGAAAATGCGAATGCGAAAAAACTTAACGCAAAGGCTCAAGGCGGCAAGGACGCAAAGGGAATTCTTAACACAGAGGCACGAAGGCTCAAAGGCACAGAGAGCATGAGATGTGACCTAGAAGTTTGAATAGACAGATATGAATACGATAGCAGATGTGAGGGGAGAAGGGGTGACATTTTGGAAGAACATTTTGTAACTCTTTCGAGGGGGTGGCATTAACCAAATTGAGGGAGCGACAAGGCGGTCAATGTTTGTGGATGGTTGGGAATAGGTAGGTGATGGTTTGTGAGTTTAAACATAAATCATAATATAATTGAACCACTAAGAACACTAAGGAAATACAGAGAGAGTTTTGACAATTCTCTTTGTGATTGGTTTATAGGGAGGAACCTACATGATAGATGGCCTTCAAATTACAGATTACTATGAACTTCTGGCTCTTCATAGCGCCTTAATGGTGGCACGATTTTCGAGAAATCCTATCAAACCAGAGCTTCCCGGTAGCCCGTATTTGGCAGATATTGCTAATAGAATTGTGCAAACATTAGCAGAAATGGAGGTCGAACGCGGTCACCCTGAAAGAGCTGAGCGCTGGTATGCGAAAATTGATCCTACGGAGGAGTTGTGGCAAATTGCAATCAGAAATGCGTCTACGAAACCTGACATTTGGGGAAAGCTTTCAATAAAAGAGAAAATTGAAAGAGCAAAAACGTTTCTTAGCCCATTCACTATAACGAACAATATTTTAGATGCTTTTATTGCAGAAGTGGATGAGAATACAATAAATCGAGAATGAAAATCTTAATAAACGAATTATCCCTCATTCGTATACATTGAACAGTTGCTAAGTGTCTGTAACTTTGAAAGACGGTTGCGGACTTTTTATTTCAGGACGAAATGAGAAAGAGGGCTTGCCAGCGGCAAGCCCCTACCAAGGCGGATTGTAGTTGGTTAGTCTTTGCGGCGGAAGGGGATGAAGCGCCGGAGGTAACGGCGGATAATGTTGCCGCGCGTATCAACCCATGCCTCATCGACCGTTTCTTTTTGCAAGGAGGCTTCATTAGCGGTGCTGGCACGATGACCATAACGTTCAGCTGTATAAAGGCCAGTGATGGTGTTGACCGGGGCTTCGACCTGTGGCAGACGACGGGCAACTTGGCGACCCCGTTCATCAGGGGTTTGTTGACCACCAAAATGGATGCCGAGCAGACCGATGTAGCGTTCAAGACGGGCATAGGCACGAGTGATCGGGCTGAGACCGCGCATCCCACGCCATTCCCACCACCAATAGATGAGCGTGCCGACGATAACCAGAAATAAGATGATCATCAAGGTTACGAAGACAACGCCGAGCGCACCCAAGAGCAGTGATAGGAAACCGGGCTGCTGTGGTGTCAGCGGTGGTGGCTGAGTCGGCACAATCACAGGTGTAGCGGTTGGTGAGGGCGAGGGTGTGAAGGTTGGAAGCTGTGGCGCAACCTGTGGCTGTGGCGTTTGTGGGTCGTTGGTCGGGCTGGGTGACGGCGAGGGTGTGATGGTCGGTGTCGATGTCGCAGCAGATGTAGGCGATGGCAAGTTGGGCTGCGGTGTATCATCCTGACGGTTCAAAGGTGCTTGTGCGGCAGTCGGTTCAAATTCAATCCAGCCATAGCCGGGGAAGTAAACCTCAACCCACGTATGAGCATCACGTTCCTTGACTGAGTATGCCCCTTGAGCATCGTCCCATGCACCTTGCGCGAATCCGGCAGCCATTCGCGCGGGAACGCCGAGTGTCCGCAACATCAGTACCATCGCGGAGGCGTAATAGTTGCAATAACCCTGTTTGATGTCGAACAGCACCCACTCGACGGGGTCTTGATCAGCGGGCGGTTGAGGAATAGCTTCGTTGTAGGTGATATTGGTTCGGAGCCAAGATTCAACCGCTTTGGCCTTGTCGTAAGGGTTGGTGGCTTTGGCATCCGCGATGATTTGCTGGGCGAGGCGGCGTGTGTTTTCGCTGATGGATGGTGGTATTTCGAGATAGAGCTTTAACATCCAATCGGCATAGTTGGGCGGCGCGGCACGAAGCTGAGTCGCGGTAGCATCGGTCATCAGACTGGTGACGGTATACGAGTCGCTTTGTTTGATGACTTGAAGCGGTCGGATGACGGAAATGTTCATGCTCTGGCGTTCACCTTGAGCGTTGGTGATGTACATCAGGTCGGCACGGGTCGCCAGATCGATGGATTGTGGCTGGGGTGCGGCATAGACGAGGCGCGAGGCACTGAGTCCCATTGTAAAGCGCTGTTGCACAGGCGAACGAGCATTGAGTTCATCTGCACCATATTTTACATCAAGCGGTGCTTCGGGTACGGTCAGACGGACATCCGAACCGGGCGACCAGCGTCCGTTGGAGTAGATGTCGAGGACGCGCGAACGCCAATAATAACGACGACCCTGCGGTACTTGTACCATAAAGACGGTTTGATCACCGAGTTTGATCGCACCACCGAGTTGCAGCGAGTCGCCACCATAATAATCGCTGGTGGTCGGGCCTTGTGTTTCGGCGCTGGAAAAGAGGCGATTCCAAATTTCGCTGAGCTGCGTTAGCGGTTCGGATTGCATGAACTCGCGGAAGCGGTTGAGTCGTTCTTGTAGATCAGTGACCTGAATCGCGCCTGCAACCAGCAAGGCGATAAGCGCCAAACTCGCGCCGACTCGTAAGAACTGCTGGCGTAAAGCGCGTGGGACACGGATGCCGCTGGTATACCATTCCCATGCGCGGGCATCAAGGTTGGAACGGGCGACTAAGAGCAGCGACAAGAAGATGAAAATAATCAGGTAGACATCGAGGTTGGCTTCGCCGCTGTAGTAGAGGCTGTTGGTGACGAGGATCAAGCCGGGGGGCAAGATCACACGCCAGATGCGATCCACACGGAAGAGATGCCACGCGATGTTATAGCCGAGGAACCAGAACAGCAATCCGACGAGCATAGTGAAAATCAGATCGTCCTGATTCAAGCCGCCCGTAGCTGCGGCGACTCCCCATTGGAAGATGCGGGTCAGTACACTGCCAAAGCCATCTATTAAGCCACCGGGTTCATTAATGGCAGCGATGAGAAAGATGAAGGCGACTCCGTAAATGCCACTCATGATGAGGGCAAGCAGTTCGTTATATTGGCTGCGCGCCAACAGGAAACCAAAGGCTAAACTGAGACAGGTGACCGGAATAATCGTGCGGAGGTCGAGCGGCCATCCGGCGGCTGAGAGTGCCAAGACGGGCATAAAGAGCAGTACGAAGGCGATTATAAGCGTGAGCCAGTCACCGGGCGCGAAGAGGGTGCGCCATGTCTGGTTGATTTGGCGTTGCAGACGTGTGGGGAAGGCAAAGCGTTGGTTTGGGATACTTGTCATGAGCACCTAATGTAGTGGGGCGGCGTGAAGCATCCCCGTGACAATACAGCCCATTGTACGAATAACGGTGGGCGCTGGCAACTGACGCTTACCCTCCTGAGGGAGCGCACTCATGAAACACAAAGGGAAAAGTCGATAGTCGTTAGTTAGTAGTCGATAGAAAATGCAAATATGAAGAGATTAACTACAGAGGCACAGAGGATACTGAGATAAAGAAAATAAGCAAGGTGGGATGGGTGGTTATTGATGAGAGTTAGTTGGAATGGATATTATGGGCGAATTATTTTGTTTATATTGAAAGTCATATTTAGGCATGATTCCACCTGTTGAGATTGTAGAGAATGTAGCTGATAAAACGACTGCGATAACGGGGATTTTGGGGCGTGTGCCGCCGTGGTCGTTGGTGGTGTTCGGGATTATATCGGTGCAGATCGGGGCGGCGTTTGCGAAGGGTTTGTTTGAGGTTACCGGTACGGCAGGCGCGGTATTTATCCGCACATTGGTGGCAGCGGTGATGTTCACAGTGATCTGGCGACCGCGTTGGCGAGGTTACAGTCGCAGAGTTTATATCTATATCGCGCTGTATGGTGTGGTTATTGCGTCGAATATGCTGCTGTTTTATGCGTCAATCAGCCGGATTCCATTGGGCGTGACAACAGCGATTGCTTTCGTGGGGCCGCTGTTGGTGGCGGTTCTCGGTTCACGCAAACCAATCGATTTTGTGTGGGTGGCACTGGCAGCGGTGGGGATTATCTTACTTACGCCGTTATCGAACATGACGCTGGATAGTTTTGGCGTGCTGCTGGCATTTGTGACCGCTGCGTCATGGGCACTGTATATTGTGCTGACCAAGCGGGTGAGTATAATTTTAGAAGGCCATACCACGCTAGCACTATCGATGTGCATGGCGGCGTTGGTGGCACTACCGTTCGGCGTGGTGGGTGCGGCAAAGGTGTTGGCTGATCCGGGGTTGATTGCACTGGGCGTGTTGGTAGCGCTGATGTCGTCGGCGATCCCGTTCGCGCTCGATTTTACGGCGATGAAGCGGTTGACTTCACGGGTATTCGGTTTGCTGGCAAGTGTTGAGCCAGTTACCGCAGCGGTAATCGGGTTGATTGTGCTGCACGAGGCGCTGGGTTTGCGGGAAGTGATTGGTATTAGCTTGGTGACGGTAGCGGCGATTGCGACGACACGCGGGACGTGAGCAACATAAACAGTAGAATGCGGAAAAGGGTACGCCTCTTCCCTACACAAGAGGCGTACCCTATAATGGCGCGGTGTCTAGGTTGACCGGGTGATCGCTCTCTGCTTCGGCAGGGGGAGGAAAGTCCGCCCTCCACAGGGTACGGTGCCGGCTAACGGCCGGGCGGAGTAATCCGACGGAAAGCGCAACAGAGAGGTAAATTGCCCGGTAACGGGCGAGGGTGAAACGGTGGTGTAAGAGACCACCGGCGCGGGCAGTAATGTCGGCGGCTAGGCAAACCCCACCGGGAGCAAGGCCAAGCAGGCGCATTGGGGCGACTCGTCCCGTAAAAAGCGCTGGGTGTGCTGCTTGATTTCATCTGGCAACGGATGGGACAGATAGATGATCGCCACCTCGCAAGGGGTACAGAAGGCGGCTTACAGGTCGTAACCTAGGCACATCAAAAATCCTCACTGGTTGGTGGGGATTTTTTGTTGCGTTAATTAAGGCGAATGTCAGGTATTGATTTGAACGATTGAGTCATACATTAGGGAGCAGGGTAGATTGATGCTGAATTTCGTGCCAACATCAATTTCGCTTTTTACGTCGACACTTCCCTTATGTTCCTCGACAATTCTTTTCACAATAGACAGACCCAGCCCATTGCCACCTGTATGCGTTGATCGTGCTTGATCGGCTCGGTAGAAGCGTTCAAAAATATGAGGTAAATCACCTTTAGAGATGCCGATCCCTGTATCCTCTACCGAAATAATCGCGTGTTTATCTTGACAGTGGGAATAAACATTAATTTTGCCGCTTTTGGGTGTGTACGCAATCGCATTTTCGATTAAGTTCCTGAATGCATAATCAAATTCGGCAGGATCTATCCACGCACTACAGCTATTGTTGTTCGGAAAAAAACTTACTTCGATTTCTTTTTCTGCTGCAATTGGCTCATATTCTTTAATAACAGGTTCTAAAAATGTATTGATGTCGGTTAGGCTAAATTGAAAATTGACCTTGTTTTCGTCCAGACGTGCGCTTTGCAGTAATGTATCTAAAAGTTTTCCCATTCGTTGAATTTGATATTCGGCCTTGGTGACATGCGCTTGTTTTTTTTCGGGGTCGGTGTTTTTCTGCATGAGGTACAGACTACTACTTAAGATGGAAAGTGGTGTACGGAAGTCATGCGACATATCACTTACAAAACGCTGCAAAACTTTTACGCGTTCTCGCTCGGCTAATAATTCGATTGTTCGAGTTTCAAGTTGCTTACGTTGGGTAATGTCACGGATAATGCTTACCGCGAATTGAACCTCACCATCCGGTGCTAAGACAGGCTGTGCTTTCAGGGCTAACCAAGCTGCTTCACCCGTGTTTGGATTGATATACCTTAATTCGCGCTCAGGTACTTCTTGACCTTTTAGAGCAAAATATCCCGGCAACTGCGTAATTGTGAGAACTTGACCTCGTTCATCCAAGATATTAAGCCGAGTCGCCAACTCGGTCATCGAAATATTGAGCATGGCTTCAGCGGTTGAATAACCACCCATGTGAGCAGCAGCATCA
>JBBQLX010000117.1:0-20662 GCA_038328375.1 Aggregatilineales bacterium
AGCGCCAGCGTCAGCAAAGTCGCGAAAACGCTGTAGACACGCCCCATAAACTCGCTGTCACCAATAAATTGTTGCCAGACCCAGAATGAGGAAAACCACACTGGAGCATGAACATCCTGTGTCGCCTGGTACCACACGGTATAGCTCAAATCGCGACTGGTCGTCCGAAACGCAATTTCCTCATCGTCTCGCATATAACGGCTTTGAATGCTGTTGATATGAAACCCAGCTACGAGGAAAACACACAACAATCCAAGGAGCCAACCACGTTTTGAAACCTGTACCATGCCAACAGCCTCATTGTTAAAAATGCAATTCGTGGCTAAAGTCTTTGAATTGCGCGGAACGTTGTCAGTCGGGAGAAACTATGCGACCAAAGGTTTTTGTGAGCCGGATTATACCTGAAGCCGGATTAAATTTGATTCACGCGGCTTGTGATGCAGAGGTCTGGCCTGAGGTTATGCCCCCGCCTTACGACCTCCTCATAGAGAAAGTGAAGACCGTTGATGGTCTTCTTTCGACGCTCAATGATCGTATTGACATCCCTTTAATCGCAGCCAGTGGTACTCAACTTAAAGTCATCAGTCAGATGGCTGTCGGTTACGACAACATTGATGCTAAAGCCGCTCAAGCACGCGGCATTCTTGTCGGGAACACACCCGGTGTGCTAACCGATGCCACAGCCGATTTAGCCTTTGCGCTCTTATTGGCTGCTGCCCGTCGCATCGTTGAAGGCGTTGAATATATCCGTGAAGGTAAATGGCGCACATGGGAACCAATGGCCTTGCTCGGTGGTGATTTAAGCGGTGCAACACTGGGCATCATCGGCTTAGGTCGAATTGGCGAAGCAGTAGCTCGTCGTGCCAAAGGCTTTGATATGCGGATAATCGCCTACAGCCCAAGTCGAAATCCTGCCGATGTATCTCAACGCGGAATTGAACTCACGTCACTTGATTCGCTCTTAGAACAATCCGATTATGTGTCGATTCATGTGCCGTTAAACGCCCAGACGCGCGGCCTCATCAATGTTGAAGCCTTACGAAAGATGAAAAAGTCAGCTATTTTAATCAACACAGCGCGTGGGCCAATTGTTGATCAACAAGCCTTGTATGAAGCTGTCAAATCGGGTGTCATCGGTGGCGCAGCACTCGATGTAACCAACCCCGAACCTATGTCACCGGATGATCCTCTTTTATCCCTACCCAATGTGACCATCGTGCCGCATATTGGGAGCGCCAGCCTTAAAACGAGAAACAAAATGGCTACAATGGCTGCCGAGAATCTCATCGCAGGAGTTTACGAAAAACCATTACCTAATCAAGTGAAAGTCTAACCAGTAACCGTAATCTGCACCGACAGTATTCCAATTGTCCCGTCTTTAACATTCGCACCGGTCACGGGAAGCAGAACACTGCTATCGTCAGATTGATACAGCCGTATCCTTATTTGATAAGTTCCTGCGGGTAGGTTTGCAGGCAATCGCAAAGCCCGATTGTCCCATTGCGGAACGTTGGGCTTCCAACTGCTGGTCGGCGCAAAACCCCATGCAGGTTGCCTATCTTCGCCTTGTACCCGACTATTCCCGCTCTCATCAGAGACAAAATATGCCACTGTATAATCATGCTCAAGTGTCTTATCAGATTGCCAGTACAACGAAATCGGCACTACCTCTCCTAACTTATAACTTGTACCCAAAGGCAAATTAAAACCACTCAAGCGAATCGAATCCCCAAAACGCAAATCCGACAAATAGTCTGGCCCACGAAACGCAAACAGATCAGGGGCTTGAGCGGTACTGTACTCGATGAGCCGGATTCGTAGATCAGGCGGATCAGGTGCTAGCTCACGAATTGGATAATAATGGGTCACCATAAATCGCTCAACAGGCCGGATTGCCCAAGGATGCCACGGCCCAAAATCCGCCATTAACCAGAGTGTCGGATGAAATTGAGCAAGGTTGTAAATTAATGGGACAGACGTTTTAAGAAGGAGCGCATCTGGATTAGTTGAGCGGATTTCGGGCGGTTGTTCGGGGCTAGGTTGTTCTCCCGGCGCATCCGGTAGAGAAATCACACGCGGGTAAGCCAACTTACCATGATTCAAGAAAAACGGCTCATATTCATTGTCCGCCAGCAGAAGTACATCACCGGCTTGAGTATTCGCCTGAATCAGTGGCAAAACAGCCCTCAGCGAAGGATTTGAACCTGAATAAATAATATCTTCATTAATCGAATGAAGTCCTAATCCTATGAGAAGTAATCCTAAAATTGGAAATAATCGAAGCACCCATCGTCTCTGAGATAAATAGGTTTTTTGTTGAGGACGATTACGAGACAAATTATAGAGCCATATCGCGCATATCAGGACAACGATCACACATACGATAGGCCACCACGAAACACTGGCGCGTACCCATGCAAAATCAAAAGGTATATTTCTATCGCCCCACACGGTTGGAATAAGCACCCAACGCAGGTAGCGAATTACATTCAATCCCCCGCCCCACTCGCCTAATCCATTGGCCTCCGGTGGCAGCAAATTGATATACACCCCCCAATCGTATGAAACGGCACTCAATTGCGCCCAAAAGCTGTAAGCGCATATCAGTATCACCCCAAACGTAATCCACCAACGTCTACTGAAACTTAAAACTTTATCGAGCACAGGCAGCGTACCAATCATTAGAAACGGTAATACGGGGATGAGGAATCGCGGAGGCCACGATAAACCACCAAACCAATGATCCCCTCGCAGCACCGCGTAACCGAGCGCAAAAGCAAGCACAATCGCCACAATCGCGAGTGGATAACGATAAGATTGCTTGCGATAAAGCATAGTCAAACCGGGGATAGCAAGCAGCAAAACAGGCGATGTACCCCAAACGCTACCACCAACACTCAAAAGATACGTGTGAAAAGCCTGATGAGCAGTCGCAATTTGATGTGGGGAACGGTGCAGAATAGTCGCCAATCGCTCATAAAGCATAGGAAATGGAATTGAAGCCGCGAAAACGGTAGACAATATCAAAGCTGCCACAAACACTAAAAATACGGCAAACAAAATATTGAGTAACCGTTTTGGAAACAATAGAACAGGCGCAACGATAATGACAAGTGAGGGTAAGGCAAAGATAACCGCTTCTTTGGTCAGAAATGCGGCAGCCAGTGCAGCGACACTTGCGAGGAGATAAACCAACGAACGATAACGTCGACTCCGCCAACGTTCCATGCTCAACGCCGCCAGCAAGATAAATAAACAGGCCAACGGTTCACGAAAAAATGTTTTGCTGTAAGGCCACAAGATTGTGCCTAAACTCAGCATTAGAGCGGCTGTAAGCCCCACAACAGGACGATAACCTAACGCTAACGAGTAGAAATAAAACACACCAGCAATAGCTGTACAAACAAAAATATTGAAGAACCAAACGGCATGAACCAATCCTATACCCGGAATATGCTCAGCTAACCAATAAAATGGCGCGGTCAAAAGCAGTTGTAGTGGTTCAACTTCCGCTGTAGCTAATGGATAAACACTAGGCGGTGTCGTCGTATAAGGCGGGTTATCAGCCGAGGTTTTATCGAGTAGAACATCGCCAAAGTCAACAACACTGCCCGTAGCATTGAAAAGTGTCAGTGTATCGCCACTTTCAATACGACCGCTGTATGTGAAGGCATAAACGCCCAGTAGTATTCCAACTAACGGAAAGACACATAGCCAGCGACGATCATTTTTCGGGGGTTCGAATACCATGTGCAGCCCTCAAAAGGTTTCACTGCCTAACAAATCAATTCATCCAGCAGCAAAACACATTCCAAATTCTACCCGCTAAGCAGAATCGATTCTGAAAATAAAAAGCGGTAGACCGATTAATTCGGCTACCGCTTTGAGTTTAGCTGATTTCAAAAAGGATAGGAACGTCGAAGGGTTTAGCTACCACCAATAAGCTTGTTACGAACCCCTAGCAGACCCTTGAGAACTTTTTGGCTAGTATTGAGTTGTTCAAGTTGCTCAAGGCCAGCTTCGTAAGTAGCGGCACCAACCATCAACTTACCATCGCGCACCTGCAAATCGCCCATTGCAATCAGGGTTTCACCGTAGAGTTTCTTTTCACCCTGCTCTTCAAAAATATCGGCAGCTTGGCGGTAGCAATTATAGGCTTGTTCTTTATCGCCTAAAGCAGCATAAACACCCCCCATATTGCCCAAAACCTTGGCAACACGCATCGTATCTTGCAGTTCTTGGAAAATCGAAAGCGCATTTTGCATCATATCGAGTGCTTGCTGATGTTCACCCAACACGCGATGTACAAGACCGATATTGGTCTGCATTTCAGCCACCATATCACGCTTGCTTTCAGCTTCATAGGCATCACTCGCCTGATGAAACACCTTTGAAGCGGCCTCATAATCTTTCTGTTGAAAGAGCTTAACGCCTTGATCCTGCAATTCCTGTGCTGTTGCCATTATCTCCACCTCATTGTCTACTTATCTATCGAGTAATATCCAAAATACTGGCTCCGACCTGCCTCAAATCTTCAACAGGCATCTTGCTGAACATGATGGCAATCTCGATAAAGCCAATGTTGCGCGGATTTGCCGCAAACTGACGTTTTTCATCTGGCAGTTCAAGGAAGTGTTTCCACTCTTCGCGCATTTTTAACCATTCACCAATGTAACCACTGGTTTCAAGAAAGTAGCTCATGTTCTTTTTCAAGATGCTGGAAAGAACACTCAATTCATGCATCGGGATCGGCAGCTCACCCATTTCATACTGAGTCAACAAATCAGCCGGTATAGCACTCTCTTCGCTGATCGTTTCGAGGCTCAGTCCGAGGTCATCCCGTGCCTGTTGCATCATTGCCCCGATCATCCGCGTCCGCAGCGCCACATACTCTGATTGAATATCAGAATGGCGACCAACTTTGGCCTCCAATGTGTCCGTACCCCAGAAGTGGCTAACAGGCACACCCAGATAAAACGCCAGCAGTTCAATCTGCGGCAAACTTGGAGCCGAATCACCAAATTCCCAAGCTTGCATCTCTTCCGGCGTTACACGAAGCAGACTGGCACATTCTTCGATACTGCGCTCGGCATTCAAACGAGCATCGTGAATGAGAACCCCAATCATACGGGCGCGAATGCGGTACGACTCCGCGATATCGTGCTGCTTGGGTTGCCCCCCATCGCCCGATTGTGCGTTGCCCTTAGATTTAAGACGAGCCGACACATTCTTGAAATCCATCTGTTCCTCCGGAGAGCCGATTTGCTTTGTTATTATGTGGCGATTATAGTCCCATCAACATAGACGAGCAAACCGAACCGTTCCGTTTACTAATTTTATGGTAGCACAGGAAACTGGAAGATGAATTAACGTTTTGCGCGGTTTATGAAGGGTAGATCAAGAGTATAATGAACTTTATTAGATTAAAATGAAACCAGTTGATACTATTTCAAAAGAGACAGCAATGGTCGCTATGCAACCAAGAACAGCCGAACAGCTCCATAGTGAAAATAGTGCTTTACATGAAAAAATCGCGGAATTGTCCGCTATAAATAAGATCGCACTTATACTCGGCACCTCACTTGAATTTGAAGAATTTCTTGACCAATATATTGTAGCGATCCAAGATATAGTGCAGTGTGATCGTGTTTTGATATTGGTACAAGATGATCAGGAAATCGTTCTCCAATATGGCGCGAGTAATTTCAAATTACCCAGCGATCAACAAGGTAATTTGGAAGGGTTGCGCTTGGGAACCTTCCAACCCGAATCGGGTTCAATCGTCGATGACTGGGGCAAAGGGAAAAGTGTTTGGGGAACTGCGAATAATAACGACGGACATTCATCAATCCAATGGTTGGCGAGTTATCTAAAAACAGATTCCTTTTTAGGTACGCCATTACGATCAGAAGATCACCTGATTGGCGCTGTCATTATTGATAACAGTCCTAGCGGAAAACCCCTCGGAAAAACACATCAATATTGGCTAGAAACGATCAGCGCCAGTGGTGCGATGGCACTACAGAATGCTCGCTTACACCACAAAACCGTTCGCGAACTCGCTGACAGTATGCGTGAAATGTACATTTTGCGTCAGATTGACCGTGAACTCAGCGACACGATCAACATCAATCACGTTTTCGAAATGACGCTGGATTGGGCGCTGCGTTTTAGTAATGCTCAATCAACCTCTTTAGCGTTATTTGATCAAGAGGCGAATACGCTGCACTTCTTGTTTGAATACGGTTATGATGTTCCACAAGAGCAGCTCAATATTATCCGGCAAGAATACGGCTCAGGCATCACGGCGAGAGTAGCCAATTCGGGTTATGCTGAGGTTGTACCTGATGTCAGTATGGATCCTGATTTTGTGCGGATGGCGACCAACACCCGTTCCCAAATGGCTGTACCGGTCATGCGAGAAGATCGCGTTGTGGCGGTTATTACGCTGGACAGCAAAAAGCTAAACGGCTTTACTGACGCTCATCTCGATTTTGTGCAAAAACTCGCAACACGAGCAGGTGTAGCCATCGATAATGCACGTCTGTACGAAGAAGCCATTCGTGAGCGTGAGAAACTCTCGCACATTTTAAACAACACGGCTGATATGGTCATGGTCATCGGTAACGATGAGCGTATTATCCTGATTAACCAAGCAGCTTTAAACGCCATGCAGCTTTATGCCAATCAAGATTATACGAGGCGAACTGCCAGCGAAACCTTCGAACAGACGGCGCTGTGGTCAACTTTCCAACGGGCACAGGATAGCGGCGAAAACATCATCGAAGAAGTGATGATGCCCAACGAGCGCATTTTCCACGCCAATTTGCGACGGTTTGAGGGAATCGGCTGGATTGTGGTTATGCACGATGTTACGCCCTATAAAGAGATGGACAAGCTAAAAGGCGAACTGATCGCGACCGTTTCCCATGACCTCAAGCAGCCTTTAAGCGTGATGAACGGCTACATCGAGTTGATGATTATGCAACAGAGCGTGACCCAACAGGGCTTGAACTCGGTGCATATGATCCGTAAAGCCATGCAAAATATGCGGCAATTGATTGATGACCTGCTCGATTTAGCCAAAATCGAGTCGGGGATTAAGCTCAATGTGGAAGCCCTACAGGTCGAGCAGATCATTCAAGACTGTATGGAACAAGTCAGACCAGCAGCGCAAAATAAAGCGATAACCGTTATTAACAACATTGCAGAACCGCTACCCCGTATCAAGGCTGACCGATCACGCATGAGGCAAATTCTGATCAACCTGATTGGTAACGGCGTAAAATACACGGGTACCGAGGGTTGGGTCAAGATTGGGGCCGAGGTCAAAGCGAACACACTCCGGATTTCGATCCAAGATAACGGCATGGGAATTAGTCCCGAAGACCAGATTCATGTTTTTGAGCGCTTTTACCGGGTACGGCGACCGGAGACGGATAGTATAGAAGGCACGGGTTTAGGGCTAGCAATCGTGAAGAGCTTGGTCGAGGCTCATGGTGGACAAATTACTGTTGAGAGTAAGTTGGGTGAAGGCACAACCTTTTATCTGGTTTTACCCATCGCTCCATAAAATACGTATGGCGAAGTTGGCGAAAATCATGACAAAGCTGGCGAAAATAGGCTGATTTTTGGCGAAATTGCCAATTTTTCAGCGAGTGGCTCGGCTGGAAACACGGCAAAGTTGGCAAGTGGGCTGCCGCCGCCATCTTTGCCACAAACCGTGGGTGATAAGAGAGTATTTCAGTGTTCCTGAATAGAAAAAGACCTGCCTTTTCCCTACATCTCATGTCCGACTCGATTTACAACATCTCATGATTTCGTTCCACGAATACGCACTATTCACACAAACAGTGTAGCACAAAAATTCTCATAGCGGGTTACCAAAATGTAACTCTTTCGCAACGAGTTCTCTAACGGATTTAAGGGAGAAACTTCAAGCGACAGTATGCTTTGAGTTAGGAAAGCGTTTGAACGGAAATAGTCTGATTTGTTTTGTAGAAATTATAGAAAGCGATAAGTATCGGTTTTGACCAAGAATTTATACAATAGAGTTTCAACTATGATTACAAGAACCAATAAGTATTCATTAATGGCAGAAGTTGACTAATCACCCTAGTAGACGACCACACAAGTAAACAGATAAAAGAGGTATGCTAAAGGGATTGTGAGAGAAGGACACTGCAAAATGGGACGAAAACAAAACAATCCGATTCACCTGAGTGCGGAAGAACAAGAAGAACTGGAAGGGATTGTCAAAGGGGGCAAAAACAAGGTACGTGTGGTGCATCGTGCCCAAATGCTGTTATGGAGTGCTGGCGGAAAAAGTGATCTTGAGATTGCCGAACTGCTATCAGTCAGTCCCCTATCGGTGGCCAACGCGCGCCAACGGTGGGTCGAAAAGCATAGTTTATTGGACAATGCTCGCTCAGGTCGCCGTCCGATTCTGGATGGTAAGCAAGAAGCGTTCTTAGTTGCTTTGACGTGCAGTGAAAGTCCTGAAGGACGAGAAACGTGGAGTATGCAGTTGTTGGCAGATCGCTTAGTCGAATTGCAAATTGTCGAGCAACCGATTTCCGATGAAACGGTGAGACGCAGGTTGAAAAAAATGAACTTAAGCCCTGGCTAAAAGAGCAATGGTGTATTCCCAGTGTCGGGAGTGAATTTGTGTGGCGGATGGAAGATGTCTTGGATGTCTATGCTGAACCCTATGATCCAACCCGGCCTCAAATTTGCTTTGATGAGCGTCCCGTACAATTATTGGGTGAAACCTATGTGCCTATTCCCATGAAAAAAGGACAAACGCGACGCTATGATTATGAGTATGAGCGCCAAGGAACGGCTAACCTGTTTATGATGGTGCAACCTTTAAGCGGTTGGCGCATGGTCAAAACCACCCAACGACGCACTAAACTCGATTTTGCGGCCTGTATGAAAGACCTCGTGGATGTGCATTTTCCCGAAGCTGAAATTATTCGCGTGGTTTTGGACAATCTTAACACCCATAATCCCAGTTCATTGTATGAGGCTTTTCCCCCTCAAGAGGCCCGTCGCATTCTCCGAAAACTGGAATTTCACTACACACCCAAGCATGGCAGTTGGTTAAATATGGCTGAAATTGAAATTTCGGTCTTAAGTCGCCAATGCTTACAACAGCGTCTGTCCAGCATTCCTGAACTTGAATGCAATGTCACCGCTTGGACAAAACGCCGTAATGACCAAGCTGTGAAGATTAACTGGTGTTTCAACTTGAGCAATGCTCGTACTAAGTTGGCACGTTTATATCCATAGATACTTCTGTGGTGGTCTACTAGTAATGGAGCGAAATTTTATACAATTGAGCAAGAGAAATAAACGGACGATATGAGCAAAAATTCATTGTCAGAACTTACAGGTCTTTTCCCGGACGATGAACAGAAATTATGGCTTGATGAGCCATCAAGTGTCCAAGAGAATAACTTTGACCGCATAGTCAATATTGATCAGGCAGCAGTTTCAAGTGAGCGTTTTTCCTCATTTCGACAGCTCCCAGAATTCGACACAGTTATTCCAACATTGAAACAATATGTATCCAAAGCAATTCCCGCCTATAAGCGTACAGAAGGCAAGTGGTGGATTGTTAGTTGCATGCCATCAACAACTTTACACAGAATAGCCGCGATCAGTATAAATTGGATGGAAACTTTCGTTATTTTCCACGATCAAGACAATATGCTAATTAGTAGTGCTTTTATAATTGTTTCTGAAAATGAGTTTAGAAATTTCTATCCAGACGACTCACTTTTCCATAACGATTATGAAAACATAGCTATAAGACCATCAGACTATAAGGCAGCGGGTACTGATCAAATCTGTATTGAAATGAATGACCTTTACACAATCATTGCCGTTTTACAAAACAAAGTAATACTAAGAGCAGCACGTGAGTTAAATCTTCGAGTAATGAAGCGTGGGAAAACCCCATATTCTAATTATCACAGTTATCAATTAGCTGATTGGCTGATTGATTCATAATTTAAAAACAAGAATTTTATCTAACAAAACACACCAATTTTTAAGCACATTAAGGAGAGAGAATGAAGCCATAAGAGCAAGTTAATTTAATGGAAAGAGATATATTGATGGCATACCGAATTGGGTCGGGGCAAGGTTTTTATGGCGATGATGTAACATGGGCGCTGCCAATGTTGGCGGATGCGGTATTGTATATGGAGTGGGAAGATTGAGTCGCATAGATGAATTAGCACTTCAAGAAGATAATTTATTAGACAAAATATACTCACTTGAATGCCTTATGGAAGAAAGATCAGCGCAAATCGAAAACGCTGGACTCTTTAGTGCTTACAGAGAAATATATGAACAATACGCCCAACTCTCGATTCAACAAAATAATCTTGAAGCGCTCAAACGAGCATTATTTCTACAATGGTATGCAGTCTCAGAGCCAAATTGTTTTACAGGACTTTCTGATTTTAGCAAAAATACACAATTACAGGTCTTAGCAATAGTTGATCTATTTCTCGCAAAACAGATTAATGATCCAGAACTTACGCGGATGATTGAATGGTACTATCAAATCAGTGACTATTACTTTGATTATTTCTTTAAACATGCTACTAACCTCAGCCACTTGCAAACTAGACTTCAGTATGCAAAGCCTCAACAAAATATTGCCGAAAGAGGCAAAGCATTTTCTGAAACAATCTCAGGTAGAGGGCAAATGAGTAAATATTGGAAAAGTATCATCCACTCATCAAATAATATTACAAACGAATAAAGCGAGATTATTTATGACACTGGATTTGCCAACTCTCGAAACGATCATCGTCGCCGTCACCCTACCCTTCGCTTACATCACGCTGAACCGGCCTGCTGTGAAGAACGCGATGAATAACCAGATGGTATTGGACATCATCGCGGCGTTTGAGGGGTTAAAGGATAATCGCGAGGTGCGGGCGATTGTGCTCAGCGGTGATGGGGGGACGTTCTGTGCAGGCGGCGACATTAAAGAGATGGCGCAAGCGTCCCAGAACGGCGAAACGGATAACTTCTCCGGCACACTCGACAAAATGCTGCGAACGATCAACCAAGCGCCACAGGTGGTCATCGCCAAAATCGAAGGCGCAGCGATGGGCGGCGGCTTCGGTATCGTGTGTGTGGCAGATATTGCGATTGCCAGCACCGAGGCCAAAATGGGCTTGCCAGAAGTACGCTTGGGCATCGTCCCGGCACTCATCTCACCGTATGTCATCGAACGCGTGGGATTAACACGAGCGCGCGAACTGATGCTGACCGGACGGCGATTTGATGGCGACACAGCCCAGCAGTACGGCATTGTTCACGAGGCGGTCGTGCCGAAGGAACTTGACGCACGAATCGACGTGATACTGGACGAAATTAAGCAGTGCAGCCCTCAGGCACTAGCCGCCTGCAAACGCTTAATCTTCGCTGTGAAAGATACGCCAAATGATGCAACGGTTGATTATCGTGCGAATTTATTGACTGAACTCAGGCGGAGCGAGGATGGTCAAGAAGGTATGAAAGCCTTTATCGAAAAACGTCCGCCAAAGTGGACAGTGGAATAAAATTCTGAGTCACTACGCCTATACAGCCGAGATTGCCCCATTGGAACTAAGAGTAGCATGAGACTGATTACAAAATAATAACATTGTATTAGAAATAGGGATTTTGGCTTGTAAAGAACTTCCGTTCTTCGTATGATGCTTTACGGGGAAGTCAGGTACGAAACAATCCTATAAACCACTGATAGGGGTCAGGAATCTCTCCAATCCTGACTGTCGCTGTAACATCTCCGCAATCAACCTAGTCTAATCTGACGTAGTACCCTTATTTCTAACTCCGACGTAACGTGAGGCAATAATGCAGAGACTCGATATTCGCAAGAGCCGTATCTTCATCCTCGTGGCAATGCTGCTGCTGATTACAGGCAGTGTATTTGGTGTTCGTGCCGCAGGTGGCACACTCAAAGTAGGTATGGTCGCACCCAAGGTACTCGACCCCGCTTTAGGATCAAACGACCCGGAAGTTTTATTCAACCGCAGCATTTATGATTATCTGGTGGATGTGCTGCCAGATCGCACCATCGCGCCGAATTTGGCGACGGAATGGAAGGTCAGCGATGATGGCCTCACCTATACCTTTACGCTCCAAGAAGGTGTCAAGTTCCATGATGGATCGGACTTTAGTTCGGCTGATGTGGTCTTCACTTTCCAGCGTTTGGTCACGGTGAAATCACCAGCGACCAACCTCTTGGGCGAATTCGAAGTAACCGCGCCGGATGCTAAGACGGTGGTCTTCACCCTCAAAGCGCCGAATGCCGATTTCTTGTATGGCATTGGCAACCAACTGTCGTTGATTATCAAGAACGGCACTGAAAAACCGAACGAAATAGCAACCGGTGACAAGCCTTATGCCAACTTTAACGGTACCGGCCCATTCATGTTGACCGAATATAAGGATGGCGAAAGCGCTACCTTGACCAAGAATCCAACGTATTGGAAGTCCGGTCAACCGCTACTGGATAGTGTTGAGTTTAAGTTCATCAATGATCCCGTAACACAGGTCAACGCACTCAAGAGCGGCGACGTGGACTTTATCTTCAAGATTAGCCCTGACCAAGTGAGCGGTCTGGATGGCGCGGAAGGTATTTCGCTGATCCAAACCACCACCAACCAACATCCGGTCATCCGCCTGCGCACGGACGAGGGTCCCGGTAAAGATGTCAAGGTTCGTCAGGCATTCAAATATGCAACCGACCGCACCGAATTGAACGAACTGGTCTTGGAAGGTCGCGGGACAGTCGGCAACAATGACCCCATTGGCCCCGGTTATGCTGCCTTCTTCGACAAGGACATCAAGGTTCAGGAATATGATCCTGAAAAGGCTAAGGCACTTTTGGCCGAAGCCGGTTATCCGGATGGTCTGACCGTCACCCTGCAAACCATCAATGTTCTGGGCTACGACACGCTGGCAACCGTCCTGCAACAGCAGTGGGCGAAGGCTGGCATCACCGTCGAGATTCAGGTGAATGAAGAAGGTTTCTACTACGACGACAGCAACCCCAATAACTGGCTGAAAGCTGATCTGGGCATCACCGGTTGGGGCGACCGGCCCGCACCACAAGGTTATCTGGCACAAGCTTATGAGACAGGCGCAGCTTACAATGAAACCCATTGGTCTGACCCTGATCTGGATATGCTGATCCAAGAAGCCAGCGTCACCACTGATGAAACTGCCCGTGCAGGAATCTATAATAAGATTTCGGACATCTTCAACGAAAGTGGCCCGATCATCATTCCGTGGTTCGCACCCGTATTCTCAGCCTCACGGTCAAACATTACAGGCATCACGGTTGCTCCCTTCCCCGGCTTGACAGACTTACGCGGGGTATCGGTTAGCTAATTACTTTTACCTTCTGCCCCTTCGTCTTTGTTGGCGAGGGGGCATTTGTATTCTGGTGGGTATAACTAAACAACCAATGGCAAGCCTCACATCAGAAATCACTACACAACCTGAACCATCCCGACTAAAACAATTACTGTCCACTTTATTCAACGTCTTAAAACAATTGGCTTCGCGCCCTTTGTCGTTGATCGGATTAGTTGTCGTCGTTCTATTCATCCTGATGGCAATTTTTGGCTCAACTGTTGCGCCCTACAAATTTGATGCGCTCATCAAAGGTGCTGCGCGGCAAGCGCCATCCGCAGCCTACTTGTTTGGCACGGACAAATTAGGGCGAGATGTGTTTAGCCGTGTGCTATGGGGCGCACGCGAGGTCATCTCGATACCGGGCATCGCGACCACCATCGCAGTGGCTATTGGCGCGATTATCGGCATGGCGACGGCTTATTTTGGCGGCTGGATTGATGAAGTTGTTTCACGACTGCTCGATAGCCTACTGGCGATACCTGCCCTGCTGTTGGCATTGGTAATGCTCGGTGTGATAGGGCCTTCACCTATAGGGATCGTCATTGTCATTGTGTTGTTGTATGTGCCGATTGTGACGCGAGTCATCCGCAGCGCAACACTCAATATACGCAGCAGTGGCTTTATCGAGGCGGCGAAACTGCGCGGCGAAGCCAACTGGTATATTTTATTTCGTGAGATTTTGCCGAGTGTGCTGCCTGCTTTGACCGTCGAAGCAGCACTCCGTTTTTCATATGCGATATTCTTAACGGCCTCATTGGGGTTTTTGGGATTAGGTGTACAACCTCCCTCGCCTGATTGGGGACGGATGGTCAATGAAGCGCGTGAAAGTTATGAGCGAACACCTTGGGCATTGTGGTATCCAGCGGCGGCGATTGCGGTATTGGTGATCGGCGTGAATCTGTTGGCGGATGGCTTGCGGAGAATATTCCGTTACGAAGGTGGTTAACAAACAAAAAGGGCGACTTTTGGAGTCACCCTTTTATGATGTAGAAGGCCGAAAGCTGATTAGACGGCGCGAACAATGTTGGAAAACATGTTTCCGACTGCTGGCCCAAAAAGGCCAATCATGCCAATAACGACAAGTGCAACGAGCACAATAATCAGCGCATACTCTACTAATCCCTGACCTTCTTCACGGGGCATATAGATCATGGTCCGTACCCCTTGAGAGTAATGTCAGGATTAAAGGTTCTTGACGAGGTTCGAGAAAATGTTACCAATGGCCGGGCCAAGCAGAGCCAGAATGACAATGACGACAACGGCGACCAGAACCAAAATCAGAGCGTATTCTACGAGGCCTTGGCCTTCTTCACGGGGCATGTACAACATAATGAGTTCTCCTGAAATATGTGGTTTGACGAATGATAAATTGATTATGTCAAACCCTTATAAATAACGTTAAAGCAATATCAACTAAGTGTCAAGCGAGAAGTATTAATTTTTCCCTAATTTACTTTATCTTAATGGAACTATATATCTGATGGCTGATTCAAAGGTTATCGAAGCGCAACATCTCTGCATTGATTATCGGCTGGGAAACCAGTGGATTAATGTCATTCGCGACGTATCGTTACAAATTGATGCCTTTGAGATTCATGGGCTGGTCGGTGAAAGTGGCAGTGGTAAATCGACCTTAGCGCTGGCACTCATGCGTTACATGGCAAAGAACGCCCGCGTCACATCCGGTGACATTCTGCTGGATGGCAAAAGCCTGCTCACCAAATCAGACTCGGATATGAGAAAGGTATGGGGGCGTGACATCAGCCTCGTACCTCAAGACCCATTAGCTGCCCTCAATCCCTCTTATACGGTTGGCAACCAGATTGCGGAAATCGGGATGCTGCACGATAAGCTGACCAACCGCCAAGCGTGGAGCAAAGCGGTCGAGATGCTAGAAAAGGTGCGAATTGCTGATGCTGAACAGGTGGCAAAGAAATATCCACATCAACTGAGCGGCGGAATGCAGCAGCGGGTGACGATTGCGATGGCACTCAGTACCCGACCGCGCCTATTGGTGTTGGATGAACCGACAACCGCGCTCGACGTGACTACTGAAGCGACGATACTTGACCTGTTCCGTGATTTGATCCGTGACAATCAAGCCGCCGCACTTTATGTGTCTCACAATTTAGGTGTCATCGCCCAAATGTGTGACCGCGTGACCGTGCTTTATGGTGGCGAAGTCATGGCAAGTGCGGCGGTAGTCGATCTCTTCAATAAACCCATCCATCCATATACGATTGGTTTGCTCGCAAGTATCCCACGCGCAACCGAGGGTGTAGAAACGCGTCTGCCCACGATGGATGGCATCGCCCCTACCCTCTCTGAGCGCCCTCACGGATGCGTTTTTGCGCCGCGCTGTCCACTCGCCGTTGATAAATGCCGTGCCGAAAAGCCAGCAACCGAAGTCATCATTGAAGGCCGAACGGTAAAATGTCACCGTTGGCGCGAAATCGTGAGTGGTGAGATAACAATTAATACCCTACCTGAAGAAATTCTTGTTGAGGGATTGCCGCCAGTCGAGAATGAATATGTACTGAAAACTAACGACTTATTAAAACAATATGGCGCACAATCGCTATTTGACCGTATTACTCGCCGTACCAGCCGAATCGTTCATGCAGTCGATGATGTGTCGATCACCGTGCGGGCGAGGGCTACATTAGGTTTAGTCGGTGAAAGTGGCAGCGGCAAAACCACATTAGCCCGCTGTATCGTCGGTTTGGAAACGGCTGACAACGGTAAGATGACATTACTTGATGTGCCACTTTCGCGTCATCTGACCGAGCGCCCGGAAACCATCAAACGCGATTTACAGATGGTCTTCCAAAATCCGAACGACACCTTAAACCCTTATCAGACGGTTGGACGTGCGTTAGAACGTACTATTCGCTTGCTCAATACCGATAAGCTCAGTCAGGAGCAGGTACAAAACCGCATCAGTGAATTACTGGGAGCCGTTCGTTTGCCATCTGATTACGCCAACCGTTATCCAGCGGAACTCAGTGGCGGCGAGAAGCAGCGGGTTGCCATTGCCCGTGCCTTTGCTGCCAATCCCGCTTTAGTGGTGGCGGACGAACCCACCTCGGCGCTGGATGTATCGGTGCAAGCCGTCATCCTCAATCTGTTGAAGGATTTACGGGCGACAGAAGGCGCATCCTATCTCTTCATCTCGCATGATTTACGCGCTGTAACCTATCTTGCGGACTGGCTAATCGTGATGTATTTGGGGCAAATCGTGGAAGAAGGCACAACCACACACGTTTACAATGTTCCTTCACATCCTTATACCGAAGCGCTGGTTTCGTCCATCCCTGTGCCTGATCCCAACATTAAACAGGGGCGCATCCGTTTGGATGGTGACATTCCCAGCGCGGCGAACTTGCCCACAGGCTGTCGTTTTCATACCCGCTGCCCTCGCAAAATCGGCGCGATATGCGAACAGCAAGAACCGCCTTGGCGTGACGCAGGCGATGGGCATCATATTCGCTGTCACATACCAATTGATGAACTCACTGAGCTACAAACCGCAGCGCTCAAACCTACAGAAAGCAGCGTATAAATCTTATGGTGCGATTTCTGATACGCCGTACACTCTTGCTCGTTGTAACACTCCTCATCACTTCGGTGATTATCTTCGGGCTGACACAATTGGTTCCCGGTGATGTGGCGCGTTTGATCTTGGGACGGGATGCCTCTGCCGAATCGTTGCAAGCGCTGCGTGAGGAATTCGGCCTCAATGATCCAGCACCCCAGCAGTATGTTCGCTGGTTGGGCGGTTTCGTTGTCGGTGATTGGGGACGCTCAATCACTGGAGCGAAACAAGCTGTCAGACCCTTAGTGACTGAGCGCTTGGGCAACTCGATGCGCTTGGCATTGATGACAATGTTGATTAGTGTGCCACTCTCAATCTTTTTAGGCGTAATCGCAGCGCTCAACGAGAACACATGGATTGACAGCGCTGTTTCGCTGCTGACGTTGTCAGTCGTCGGCTTACCCGAATTCGTGACCGGACTAGTCCTGATTAACGGGCTGGCTTTGGGCGTAAAAGCCCTCAACTTACCTGCGACTTCCGCCGTGCCGGACAACACCATCGCTGATTGGATACACCAGTTAATTTTGCCCTCAATTACCGCGACTTTTGTGCTGTTGGGCTATGTTGCAAGATTGACACGAGCCGGTGTAATCGATGAGTTAAAGAAACCTTACGTGCGAACAGCGACACTCAAAGGTCTGCCCCAGCGCACTGTCATTTTTAAACATGTGCTGAGGAATGCCCTGCTGCCGACTATTACGGTCATCGCCATCAGTTTCGGCTGGTTGATCGGCGGGTTGGTGGTCATCGAGAATGTTTATAACTATCCGGGATTGGGTGCGCTGCTGGTGGATGCCGTCAAGCAAAAGAACCTCTTCTTGCTGCAAGCCATCATCATGGTGACGATATTCTTCTTCGCGGTGGCTAATCTGGCAGCCGATGTGATCTATGCCATACTCAACCCGCGCATACGTCTGGAATAAAACACATACAAAGGTACAACGCCTAGCGCGATATAATAGGATTGAAACATTGAGTTAGTGGAGGCAAATCAACATGCCGCTCTATGATTATCGCTGCGAGGCTTGCAGACAGCCTTTTGAAATCCGACTTGGATTTAATGACCCCGCACCTGTATGTCCGCACTGTGGCAATGCGACGGTTCAGCGTTTGATTACGACTGTGCCAGCCGTTGCTAAAGGTATTCTCGCCAACGCAGGGGACAGTCGCTCTTCAAGTAAAGAACAACTGAAAGACAAATGGGCAGAAGAAACCCCCAGACTCCGCAAGAAGTTAGTCGATAAACTCGGTGAAGATTTCGTGCGGAAGAATGCGCCTACGCTTGGCGGATCGGAATAACAGTAATGGCTGCGAGAACCAAAGCCGTTGGTGCTGTGGATGTCAGCAGACTATAATCATCGTTACGACAAAACAAGCGAGGGTGACGATGGTTCGACCGCTGCATATTCGGGGCGCACATGTTTGGGATGGCAAAGAAACAGTGGTACGAGACCTTTATACCGATGGCGACCGGATTGTCTCTACCCCTGTCAACGGCGCACAAGTGATTGATCTCGACGGTTACACCATTTTCCCCGGCCTCATTAATGCCCACGACCATCTCGAACTGAACCATTATCCGCGCAGCAAGTTCCGCGAACGCTACGATAACGCACGTCAATGGCACGAAGACATGAACGTGCGGCTGAACGAAGAACCCTATAAATCGCTTCGTGCTTATCCATTGTGGGATAAATTGTTCATTGGTGGCCTCAAGAACTTACTGTGCGGAGCAACGACCGTCGCCCATCACAACCCGCCACATAAAGATTTATGGCGCAAAGATTTTCCCGTGCGTGTGCTGAAAAATTATGGTTGGTCACATTCATTTTATCTATCAACCGATGAAGAAATCATCCAATCCTACAGCAGCACACCTCAAGATTGGCCTTGGTTCATCCATCTTGCAGAAGGCACAGATGAAGTTGCGGCAGGCGAGTATGAACGGCTCGATAAACTTGGATGTATTGATCAATATAAACCCGTGCTGATTCATTGTGTAGGAATGAGAAAAAAAGGTCAACATTTCATACATTTACCTGAAAACCAAACTGTTGATTTCATAGCTGACCATGTAAGAGGTATAATTTGGTGTCCAACAACCAATTTATATCTTTTGGGAAAAACTTTAGTTGATGACGAAAACAACTATATTTTCCCCATTACTAACGCGCTAGGAATAGGTAGTGATTCACGACTGACTAGTGCAGGTGATCTTCTAACTGAACTGACAGCGGCTTATGAATGTTTCGACAGCAACTCCGACAAAGCCGCTCACATTGTCAATCTTGTTCTTTACGATGCTGGTTTCATCCTATTTCATGAATCTATTCAAGATTGGATGTTCGGTCAAGAATATGCCGATATGGTCATGATTCGAACCAGCGAAAATGATGCCGTAAAACTTTGCAATTCGTCTCGCGCCGATCTTGCGCTTATCGTCAAAGGCGGAGTACCACAAATTGGCGATCCCGAATTGATGGCAAAGTTCACCGACATCAAAACGGTCGATGCCACACTTGATGGCAAGCCCAAAGCAATCCACATCGAACTCGCCAAGCGTATCCATGCAAATGCCCTCAAAGAACCGGGATTAGAAGTTGATATTTTACCGAAGCGCAAACTTTTTCAGTTCATTTGAACGATAACCCTTATAGCAGGAGAAAACACCATGACCGACATACTTTTCGGACAATCCTACTATTTGCGATTTGACCCAAAGCTCTGGGAGGCGATGCAGCCTTATCCGCCACAAGGGACGTTATATGCTGCGGCTTACATGCGTGAACGTGGCTACTCGGTGGCGCTCTTCGACGCGATGCTGGCGGAAAGCACTGGAGAATGGGCTGCCTCGCTTAAACAATATCAACCGAAATACGCGGTGCTGTTTGAAGATAACTTCAACTACCTCAGCAAAATGAGCCTGCTGCGGATGCGTGATGCCGCTTTCGAAATGATCGGCATGGCAAAAACTGAAGGCTGTACCGTGATCGTCACTGGCGCGGATATGACTGACCACGCCGAGCAGTATCTGGCACACGGCGCGGATTACGTACTGATGGGTGAAGGTGATGAAACACAGGGCGAGCTGATTGATTATCTCGCCAAAACCCAAACTGTTGATGAGCCTGAACTCTACAAAATTCAGGGCATCGCTTACATGCATGATGGTCGTATGGTGAAAACCCCTGCGCGGCCTGTTATCCGCGATTTAAATGCGCTGCCCTTCCCCGCATGGGATTTGGTTGACCGCGACAAATATCGCAGTGTGTGGATGGAGCATCACGGTTATTACTCGATGAATTTGGTCACCACACGCGGCTGCCCTTTCCACTGTAATTGGTGCGCCAAACCCATTTGGGGGCAAAAGTACAACGTTCGCAGCGCCGCCAGTGTCGTCAACGAAATGGCGTGGCTGAAAGAGAACTTCAATCCCGACCATATCTGGTTTATGGATGACATCATGGGCATCCAAGACCGCTGGATTGAAGAGTTTGCTGATCTCCTCGAAGCCCGCAAACTGCACATTCCTTTTAAGAGCCTCAACCGCGTTGATTTGCTCCTACGTGGCAAAACCATTCCGGCATTGGCACGAGCAGGTGCGAAAATCGTCTGGGT
>JBBQLX010000118.1:0-20365 GCA_038328375.1 Aggregatilineales bacterium
TAGCTGCCATTGGAAGGATCGGCTCATGCTCATTGCTCCACCACCCAAACCTTTTTCCTTTTCCGCCACTATCCCATACATCAAAGGCAGGTCGGGCATATTTTCGGGTGGATAGTAACGATTGCCTTCACCTTCGCGCATATCATTGAACAGTTTTGCACCGTTAAAGTAGGGGTATTCCTTGAATACTTTCAGGGATAATCCGGCTTGAATCAACGCTGTGATGATCTCGCTGATGCTCCAATTAAACTCGTGGCCGGGATGCGGATTAACGAAGTCCTTCACGCCTTCGACATAACCCGAAGGAGCTAGTGCCTCGCCGGACATCGCTACATAATCACCCACGCCGTTGTCAAAGTGCTGGCCTTTCTGCCCATTAAAGTAGGAGAACTCTGGTTTCCAATCCCAACCAAAAATCATCGGGTAAGGATGGAAATCCAACACCACCACTTTGCCGCCTGCCTTTAAGACACTCGCTACACCTTTCGCCCATGCGCCAATATCGGATAGCCAGATGATCGCGCCATAAGATGAAAACACCACGTCATACTTTTCGCCTTGTCGCGCAGCCTGTTCAAACCAGTCGTAAACATCACTGCGTATGAATTGACCCGCGATCTCCGTATCGGTGCTTAGTCGCTGGGCAAAGCTAATCGCGCTATCACTAATATCTACACCTGTGACGGTAGCACCCAAACGGGCAAGGCTTAAGGTGTCTTGACCAGCATTACACTGTAGATGGACGAGTGTTTTGTCCTTCAGATCGCCCAATAATTCGATTTCATCGGGATATAAAGTGCTGCCTCCAGCTCGGAAAAAGGCTGCTTGGTCAACCTTATGACTGTTGTGTGCCTCGGTCGCCGCGTTCCACGACCGCCGATTATCTTCATGCATATCCTTGCGTAACATTTCGATTCTCTCTTTGTTTCTCCGCGTCTCGGCGGGTTAATTTGCTTTTATACGTCCGGTTGCGCGTAAGTAATCGGTGTAGCCACCGGGATACCCGCGCAGACTGCCATCATCCAATTCCACGACCCGATCAACCACGCGATCAAGGAAGTAACGGTCATGGGAGATAGTTAATATCGCACCTTCGAAATCCTCTAACGCGCTTTCCAAGACCTCAACTGCATAGATGTCGAGGTTGTTGGTCGGTTCGTCCAAAAGGAGTAGGTTAGGTTTTTGGAGCATCAAACAAGCCAGTTGCAGTCGACTCCGTTCACCACCACTAAAGCCACTGATGGGTAAACGCAGTTGATCGTACTTGAACAGGAACTTGAGCAAGAAGGCCACAGCTTCACCTTCATGCATTGGTTTGACATCGCGCACCAACTCTAGTGGTGAACGATGCAGAAAGTTGGTGAGCGTTTGATGCTCCTGCGAGTAGTAGCCAATTTTGTTGCTCGGCCCGACTTTGATTTGTCCATCGAGTGGATCAAGTTCGCCCAATATCAGCTTGAATAACACCGATTTTCCCGCGCCATTTGGCCCGATCAAACCCACCCGTTCGCCGTGCCACACTTGCATATTGAGGCCGAGGAACAGTAAGTCGTCACCGAAGCCCATTGTCAGATTGGCGAGTTCCAGCGCTCGGTTACTGCCGCGTGAGCCTTCAATTTGTAAGTCCATGCGTTTGCGATCCATCACGCGCTCAATGACTTCGCCGTTGGCTTCCATGCGGTCTAGCATTTTCTGCCGGCTGTGCGCCTGCCGTGCGTAGCGTTCATTCAAGTCAGCGGCTGCTTTTTCCAGCCATAATTTGATGTTGGCCTCGATCTGTTGAATTTTCTTTTGTTGTGCCGCGTACATTTGCTGCTGGCGTAAGCGGCGCAGTTCAACCTCGGTTGCATACAAACTGTAGTTGCCCGAAAAGAGTGTCAATGTACCGTTATCCAGTTCCGCGATTTGGGTAGCGACTTCATCCAAGAGATAACGGTCGTGGGACACGATGATAACGCCACCATCATAGTCACGAATAAAGCCTTCTAGATGTCGCTTGGCTGATAGATCAAGATGGTTATCCGGTTCATCGAGCAACAGCACGTCAGGCTGTTCGATTGCTAACTGCACCAACTTCGCCAGCTTCTTCTGCCCACCGCTGAGTGCTTCAGTTAGCAAGCCATAATCAGCCGTGGTGAAGCCCAAGCGCATCAGCAGTTCTTTGACACGGGCTTCGTGACGGTTACCGCCCAATTTTTCAAACTCTGCCAACGCTTTTTCTTGACGGGCGAGGGCGCGTGTCAACTTTCCGTCATCGCCATAAACGGCTGGATCGCCCAATGACGTTTCAATATGGGTGAGTTCGGCTTCCACCTTGGCGAGTTCGTGCGGAGGTCGGCGGGCTTCTTCCCACAATGTTCGCCCCGGCGTGAGTTCGACTTCTTGCGGAAGATAACCAACTCGTGTTCCCTTGATGAAGTTGATGGTTCCGCCGTCGGGTTGGTATACACTTGCTAGCGCTTTCAGTAGGCTGGATTTACCCGCACCGTTCGGCCCGACTAAGCCAGTCCGTTCACGATCACTGATTGCCCAACTGAGGTCGCGGAAGATTTCGCGTCCGGCGTGGTTGATAACGAGATGGTCAATATTGATGATGTGCATTTCTAAGTTCCTTAAATCCCCAGTCAACAGTCGAAAAGTCAACAAATCTTGCACCTGTAGCAAGTGATTTCTGTTGACTGGCATTCAGAATCAAAACGACCACAGGTGCGCCCTGTGGCCGTCGGTATTACAAAATTCCTGCAAATCTTACACGGTCAATAGGCGCGTCGAACTAAGGTGCGCCCTTGTTGGATGCCTTGCGGACAAAATGCAGCGTGTGATGACCTGTGATGTATATCATAATGAATAGTTTAGCAGATAATATCTCTGTTTTGCAATCCGACTTTAGACTGAGATGCTCAATTTAGTTTTCCAAGAAGCCGCTAGCGCGTTCAACCCACTTTTCCATCGAGAACTCGGCTTCCATCCAACTTCGGGCAGCACGTCCCATTTCTTCAGCTTTTTCGGGATTATGCCACAGGTCAGCGATAGCTTTTGCCAAGCCTTTATCATCACCGGGTTCGACCAGAATTCCATGTACGCCGTCTTTCATATATTCGCGCAAACCCGGTAGGCGTGTGGTAATCACCGCTTTACCCATCGCCATTGCCTGTTGAATAGTGGCGCTGCCAGCCGACCAATGAGTCGTGTTATGTAAGGGGATAACGATAAAGCGACTGTTGGCATAATGTTGGCGAAGTACATCCGGTTTGGCAAAGGGTTGAATGCTCACATTCTTGGGCAGTTGGCTGCCTGCGTCCGTCGTGCTTTTCATCCAAATGCTGCCGATGCGAATCTGGCAAGGAATATCGGGTAAGGTTTCCATAGCGCGCATCAAGGTTGGATAATCGCGGTAGGAATTGCCGAGACTTTGGATGTGATCCTGTTGGTCGAGTGGAATGGGCGTTTCAGGCGGATGATAGAAAAGGGTGTCGGTTGGAAAACGCAGCACATCAAAGTAACTTTGAGGGAGCTTGAGTTCACGTTGCAGCGCTTCGGCTTCAGCATGGCTCAGTGTGAGAATTTTACTAAAGCGCTTGCCAATCCCCAGTGGTTTGATGATTTTGAGTTTGGATGGCGAAAGTGGATGATGCATAATCACGACATGTTTGGTCTGTCGATTGAGCAAATAATGGAGTGTAATACCCACACGCTCGGACATGCTCAGCACTCTATCATAACCGTCTTGGCTAACCATGTGCTTGGTCTGAAATGCCTGCCGGAAATTGAGGCGCAGCTTCTCTTCGAGCTTATCTACTAGCGGTACATTTGGTACGCTGTTGTAGTCAATGTAGCGTGTGTGCAGGGCATTCGCGAGTTCGACATAATCAATGCGGTGATGTTGACCCGCAGCAACCTCCGCGACGGCTCGCTCATCTGTAGGATTCGTCACAACAATTAGCGTTTTCATGAAGTCCTCAATGAGCGATCAATAGCTAAACAATTGACTAAGCAGTTGGCGGTACATCGTTTGCTGGGTATTTTTACCCTTAGCGAGTGGTGTGCGGTAATAAAGCGTGCCGGGTACAACCCGGAGGACGCATCCCATAAACAACAAACTTTTGAGTATCCACGTCTGTAAGTGACCGTAATGTTTCCTGAAAAATTGAATGCGGCTGCGATACATTTGGAGCTGCATCGGCACTTTGACTTGATTGCTGGACCCACCCCAGACATGAACCGCGTCTGTAACAGGCGTTGAATAAATTTTCCATCCGGCCTTTTTGAAACGGTAGCACCAGTCGGTTTCTTCAGAGTACATAAAGAAGCCGGGATCCATCATGCCAACCTGATCAATTGCAGTGCGCCGCACCAGCATAAACGCGCCGAGAATGACATCGACTTCGCGCAGGTCATTGTGATCCCAATAACGCATCAGATATTTACCAAAACGGTGGCTGTTGGGGAACATCTTTTCGAGACCAAAGACCGTATAGAACTCGGTTTCGAGCGTGGGAAAGCCCATTACAGACGGTTGTACCGTGCCATTTTCATAGAGCAGTTTACAGTGTCCCATGCCTGCATCAGGATGGGCATCCATAAACTCGATCATTTTGTCGAGTGTGCCTTCTTTGACGAATGCATCACTGTTGAGCAGCAGCACATAGCGCCCGTCTGATACTTCCATCGCTTGATTGTTGGCGGTGGCAAAGCCGACATTTTTTGTATTGGCAATCAGCTTTATATTGGGAAAGTCACGCCGCACCATGTCTTGGCTGTCATCCGTTGAGGCGTTATCAACCACAAAGGTCTCATAAGTGATTTTTTTGACGGTCAATTCAACACATTGGAGGCATTTGGTTAAGAGGTCTCGACCATTCCAATTCACGATAATAATAGACAGATCAAACATGTAATTGCTCCACACATTCGCTAGCACACCCGCATATTGCCTAATATACCTTGCTTTGACCTTACGTGTGTGCGGAGCCGTTTGATACAATCAAGTTCTATTTATGTTTACCAAAGGTTATGAGGTATGACGGACAGCACCAAACCGCGTCTAATTGTTCATGGCGGAGCAGGCGCATGGGTGGATTTTGATGAGGTATCGGTATTAAAGGCGATGAGGAAAGCGGCTGAGGTTGGCTGGGAAATCCTCAAGGCGGGTGGTTCAGCGCTGGATGCAGTCGAAAAAGCCACCAACATTATGGAAGATGATCCACAGTTCGACTCAGGGTTTGGCAGCTTTGTGAACGCGGCTGGTGAAGTTGAAATGGATGCGCTGATTGCGGACGGCAGCACCATTAAATATGGGGCGGTAGCAGCGGTACGACGCGTACAATATCCGATTTCGTTAGCACGGCTGGTGATGACGCACACGAACAACCTTTTCTTTGTTGCAGATGGTGCAGATCAATTGGCTGCCGAGTTGGGCATGCCCTTAGTGACGAATACCCAAATGATTACCCCCCAAGAATTTGAGGCGTTTCGTGCGCGTCAACTGGGTAAGGCGACAGCACCAGCGGGTCAGGGTACAGGTACATGCGGTGCGGTGGCCTTGGACGCGAACGGTCATGTTGCTAGCGCGACATCCACAGGCGGTATGCCAGAGAAGCGTAAAGGCCGCGTGGGTGATACACCGATTTTCGGCGCGGGTGGTTATGCTGAAGATGGTTTGGGTGGTGCAAGTTCAACTGGCGTGGGTGAGAACATGATGCGCTTCTTCTTCTGTAAGCGCGTGGTTGATGCGATGGCGGGTGGTGTTAGCGCCCAAGCGGCTGCACAATCCACTTTGGAATTTTTGAGCGCCCGTGTTCCCTCACCAGAAGCGGGTGTCATCGTTATCAGCTCGGATGGCAGCGTGGGTTCGGGGCATACCACGACTCATATGCCAACTGCTTGGGTGACAGCCGATGGCGATATTCAAGCTACAATGAAATCTACGACTCGATAGATAGTAAGGTGCAATATGGTTATTCAATCACAACGTGACATGGCAGGCTTGGTAAAGATTGGGAGGATAGTCGGGACGACTTTGCAGCGCATGTTGGCTGAAGTCCATCCGGGTATCACCACTGGCGAACTGGATGCCATTGGCGCGGCGTTGTTGAAGAAGGAGGGCGCTCACTCCGCACCTATTCTAATGTATAAATTCCCCGGTACGACCTGTATCAGCATCAATGATGAGGCGGCTCACGGCATCCCCGGTAAGCGAGTGGTCGAAATTGGTGATCTGGTGAACATTGATGTGTCGGCAGAACTCGATGGTTATTATGCGGATACAGCGGCGACCATTGCGATGGTTCCAGTATCCGGTATTAAACAGAAGTTAGCGCATGTGGCACACGAAGCGATGGAAAAAGGTATCTCGGTGGCGACGGCTGGCAACAAGGTCAATGAGATCGGACGAGCAATGGAAAATGTCGTGCGCGGCGCGGGCTTTAGTGTTATTCGTGATCTGCCGGGGCATGGTGTGGGACGCAAACTCCACGAATCACCGAGCGTTCCCGGTTTTTATAACCCTCGCCTCAAAGATGTGCTGAAAGAAGGCATGGTGCTGACGGTTGAGCCTTTTGTCTCTACCAAGGCCAAGCATATCTTTACCGAGAAAGATGGCTGGACACTCAAGACTCCTGATGGCAGCCCAGCGGCACAGTACGAGCATACCCTTGTCATTACGAGGGGCGCACCGATTCTGATTACACAGGTGTAAGAATTACATTTGTCACCCTAGCCGGATTCAATCTGAACGATGGGTGTAGGTCGGGGAACGACGACTAAAAACAGAAGGGCGAGTAGACAGAGGATAATGCCAATCATAAGGCTGGTGGTTAACCCGACCCAATTAATGACTGTCCCCATCCCACCAAAGCCGATGACATAACCAATGAACTGAGTAGCAGCATACCAAGACAGCGGTGTAGCCAGCGAGTCACGCGGCACTAAGTCGGTGATGAGTGCTGAGCCAACTGCCACGCCCGCCCCAATGATGCTTTGTAAGGCCATGGCAATCCAGAAGTGCCACTGGTCAAAAGCCAAGGCCAACACAGCTAAACCGATCAAACTTGCCAGATAGCAAATCATGATGAGCGGTTTGCGCCCCAGTCGATCTGAAAGCCAGCCGATAAAAACGGGAAAGGGCAAGCTGATAATGCTCCCAATCGCGCCACTGCTGGAGATGGCTGTTGCATCGAAGTTGAGATTATCCATAATTAGCGAGCGTCCTAAAACAATCTGACTGTTGGCGATATGTGCCAGAATACTCGCGAAAAATAGGAACAGAAACGCACGGCTAACCATCACATTTTGGGAAGTTGTAGTGGATGTTTTCTGGAGTCTGGGACTTGCGGGTTTATCTTTCAGCAGCAGACCAAACAGTGGCATTAACACATAGAAAAGTGCGTCTATGGTAAAGAGTGCTTGATAGTCCCAACGATCCACAATTGCACCGCTGGCTAGACCTCCCAAAATCCCACCCAGTGGTGCGGCAAGTCCAATGATCCCAAATACTTTCCCACGTTCCGATCTTTCTACGAATAGACCGATTAGTATGCTGACCATGGTCGTAACAACACCAGCTAGAAACCAGAGAAGGGCGGTCAAAATCGCGAGGCCGAGAAAGGTTGTGACCTGCCCCATCAACCACGCTGTTGGGATCATGAGCAGACCGGATGCAATGAGAAGTGACTTATGACGTTGAAATCTGTTTGATAACCAACCCGCAAAAATCGAGCTAATGGCTAAAGCCAAAAAGGCCACCGACAGGTAATAGCCCGTCAATATGGAGTCAGCGCCCAGCCGTCCGGCATAGATGGGCAATAAAGGAACCAGCCCACCGCCAACGGTAAACACAATGAAGCTACACATAAAAAGAGCAGTAAGTTGTTTTTTAGCCATAATAGTTCTTACATGAAGCGGTTATCTAATTATTCAAGGTTTATAGGAATATGAAGGCTTGCCAGCGCCAAACCATTACAGGGTTAATGTGTTCACTTGTCGTTATAGGATGATAACCGGAAGACTCACTTAGGATTAGGTGGAATAAGAGGTTCAACCAAATCTGAGCGGATAAGCATCCAGTAAATTATATTCAGATTTGTAACATAATGCGACGAACCAAGTTGGCACTAAAGATAAGGGAGATAGGTCATTCGCATAGGATGACCAATTTCATTCGGTTAGCACCGCGTCGGCTTCAATCTCGACCAGCATTTCGGGCGAGATAAAGCCTTTGACCTCGATCATGGCGGCGACGGGGCGGATGTCTTTGAAGAATTCACCGTGCGCCCGACCAACGGCTTCTGAATGCTCACTGTTGATGATATACATGCGGGTTCGTACCACATCTTTGAGGCTGCCACCTGCGCGGATGAGGGCGGCTTCGATGTTATGGAAGATTTGTACGGTTTGGGCGTAGGGATCATCAATACCGACGATTTTACCCTCGGCGTTGGTGGCGGTTGTTCCAGCGATATAGATAAATGGCCCGACTTTCACAATGCGTGAGTAGCCGATGATTGACTCGAATGGTGAATTTCCAGCAAAGTTTTGGCGTTCCATCGTTTCCTCTTTCATGATGAGCGAAGTTGTGTGATGACATCTAGCGCGATCTGATGCGGATTTTCAAAGGCGTTACTGTTGCACAGGACGATACCCGTTGTTTGAGTTTCGGGCAAATAGAGAAAGGTTGAGGCAAATCCGGTGATGCCTCCGTTGTGTCCAATAAATGTGGCGTTCTTTCATCAGGTTTTCGATGTGTGTGTCAATCATGGCGATAACCCGTTCATTTATTGGCGATGTTGGCGAAAAATGATGTCGTTTCAGTGGATGGCTCGGCTAAAGGTGCGGCAATTGTGGCAAAGGGTCTGCCGCCGCCAAGATTGCCAATCATCAGATTTCAATGCAATCCCACAGGGAGGCTTCGCACAGTCGCAAAGAGGCAAGGGCGCAAAGAAAACGAGTTTTAACACAGAGCCTCCAAGACACAGTGACACAGAGATAGGAATAGAATAGCAGAAAAATGGTTCTAATGGGTTACATTTTGGTAACTCTTTTGGGATGAGTTTGCTAACTATTTTGAGGGAGAAATTGGGCAGGCAAGGTTGGTGGATGGTTGGGAAATGGTTTGGTGACGTTTTGGGTAATGCGAGTTGGAGATTAATTGCGGCGGACGGCAAGAATGCCGTCCCTACAAAGAATAGGTGAGAGGTTTGTAGTCTCTCACCTGTCTAAATTTCTGCTTAGGCGGTGAGTTCGCCGAGTTTGTCGACATAGCCCGCGAGAACCTCGAAGGTGCGTTCAACGGCTTCGGGGGTTGCCATATCTACACCTGCAAGTTTGAGCGCGTCTACTGGATACATTGAACTGCCGGTGCTGAGGAACTTGATATAGTTCTCAGCCACGCCTGCCTCACCCGCCTGAATCTTTGCTGAGAGGGCGTGTGCTGCCGAGATGCCAGTGGCATATTGGTAGACATAATAGTTGGCGTAGAGATGCCCGAACTGCGCCCATGTAATACCGACACGATCACGATCCACATGCATTTCGCTGCCATAACCTTCGCTGAACAAATCAGCCATCAAGCCGATCAAGTCGCTGGAAGTCACAGACTTGCCATCTTCGATGCGGGTATGGACTTCAAGTTCGAAACGAGCCAATGTGGGCATGATGAAGAAGTAGCGGTGTAGGTTGCTCATGGCTTCTTCGATGACCGCGATTTGGAAGTCCTTGTCACTGTTGACCTTGAAGAGATGCGCCCGCGTGGTGGCCTGATTAAAGTTGGAGGCGACTTCCGCCACGAACAGCGAGTAATCCCCATAGACATAAGGTTGAGTCTTACGCGAGAGGTGAGAGTGCATCGAATGACCGAGTTCGTGGGCGAGGGTACTGAGCGCGCCCAAGCTGTCGTCAAAGCTCATCATGATGTACGGGGCGGTGTCATAAGTGCCGAAGCTGAATGCGCCCGCTGATTTACCCTTGGTCGGATAAACATCTACCCAACGCTCTTCAAGGCAGCCGTTGCGGAGCGCGCCGACATAATCTTTGCCTAAAGGAGTCATGCCTTCGCAAATCCACTGGACGGCTTGTTCGTAACTGACGACAGGCGGTTTTTTGGTAATTGGAGCCCAAATATCGTAGGGTTCGAGGGTTTCCACGCCGAGCGCTTTACGCCGAATCGCCCAATATTTGTGCCATGTGGGAATATTTTTGCGGTAAGTGTCGATCAGGTTATGAAAGACTTCTTTGGGAATGTTGTTCTGGAAGAGTGAGGCTTCCAGCGCCGTTCCGTAGCGGCGACCCCGCGCATAGAACACATCCCGCTTGGCAGCAGCCAGATAATTACTGGTGAGCGTGTTCTTCATGCTGAGATAGGTATCAGCATAATTTTCCCACGCCTGTTTGCGCGCTTCACGGTCACCGCTGTCCATAAAGGTTTCTTTGGTGCTTTGAGCCAGCGGCATTTCCTCGCCGTTGATGACCACAGGCTTGAACTGCATATCGGTATCGGTCAGCATATCAGCCGTTGTATCGGTCTGACCAAAAGGTTCACCAGCCATCGCCAAAATTTCTTCGACTTCGGGCGAACGGACGTGCGCTTGTTGGCGGAAAAGGTCGTGGAAATAATGCCCATAGGAACTCAGTCGTGATTCGCTGCCGACCCATGACACCAACTTGGCCTCACCAATCGCCAACATTTCGGGGTTGGAAAAGCTGGTGGCCGCGCCAATACGCGCATAGAGACCATAGGCTTGTCCGGTCATGCCGATGGCTTCTTCATCGCCAGTATCGCAGGCTTGCGACATACGGGCATAGAAGAACAGTTTACTGACACGCCGAATCAAGGATGTGGAAAGTTCCAGCCAATCTGCCAGCTTATCCGCGCTGTCGCCCAAATGACCTTGAAAGGCCGCGAGATCGTCGAGCGCTTTGTTGACCGTTTCAAATTCGGCTGCCCATACGGCACGCGATGGAAAGACCGCTTCGGCATTCCATTTGTACTGTTCGCCAATGTCGCTACGCAAGGGAATCTTTTTAGCACTCGCCATGATCACTCCTGTTTGTTATTAATTCTGTGACACGAGGAAATATTGTAGATGAAAGCAGACACTGTGGATAATACCAACCGCCCGAAAGCAGGGTTCAAAATGGTTTTGGTGAGCGTGTGGTCTATTATTTAGAGGTCATCCAATTCACCATTATGCAGTGAACTTTCAAAGGCGCGACCCACGAGTAAGATATGCTGTACCCAAGTGGCTAAATCATCTTCGTTCATATGCTCAAGCAGCGGTTCAATAACATCATCCGGTAATCCATTTAGCACTTCCGTCGAAAGGCAGGACATAGCCTGTTCAACTGATGCGCGGGATTCGGGCGGATCATTTTCCATCAACTTTTGGAACCAGCGTTCGACAAGCGGGTGTACCTGTTCGCAGGATGAACCGTAATCCAGTTGTTGGTTGGCGAGGTCTTCAAATTCGTCCAACCAGTTCGGGTCTTCCGGCAATTGTGACGAGTCATTCATGTGATAATTTCTCCTTCTGCTAACCGGAGTCGATATGTACTGCATGATTGACCTACATAAAAGTGTACTCTAGCGCTGTATAAATACAAGCAGCCGAATAGGTCAAACTTTATTTCACTTGTAATACTCATTTAGCCTAAAGAGGCGGTTCAAAAACTTTCATCTTGTGGTCTATGGACTCGAGCAAATGCCTGTTACAATGTGCAGTCTATTTAGGTTAGAGGGCGCACATCAGATGCCCTTGATTGTGTTAGTGGTTGAATGAAATTTAACAAATGGCTGGCTGTCGGCCTTGGTCTCCTGATTAGTGTCGTTTTTCTCTGGTTCGCCTTCCGCAACCTGAATCCCGCAGCCGTCTGGGGTGAAATCCAGCATGTGAATGTCGGTTGGCTGCTGGTTGGGGCGGTGTGGTATTTCGTCGGTGTCACGCTGATTTCGATGCGCTGGCAATTCTTGCTGCGGTCGATTAAACCGATTTCGCTGCGGTCACTGATTCCGCTGGTCGCCATCGGTTACATGGGCAACAACGTTTATCCCTTCCGTAGTGGTGAAATCCTGCGCGTTTTGTTACTCCAACGCAACTATCAAGTGCCAGTGGCACGAGCCGCCACAACGGTGATTGTCGAGCGCGTTTTTGATGGTTTGGTCATGCTGACCTTCATCATGGTGTCGCTGCTGTTTGTGGATATTCAAGCGGTCGAGATCAAACGGGTGGCGATGGTTGCGGCACCGATCTTCTTGACTGCGGTGGCTGTGTTTTTTGTACTGGCTGCGCGTCCGAATGTGCTGCGGCATATCATGCATCTGTTGGGGAGCATCATTCCGGGACGTATCCACCGCATCATGACACGGATTGCTGATGAAATTATCGAAGGCTTGCAAGCCCTCCGTAGTCCAGCGGATTTGGTTGGAGCAGTAGTTTGCTCCTTCGCCAGTTGGATGGTCGAAGCCAGCGTTTACTGGATTGTGTCGTTTGCCTTTGGCCTCAACGTAGGTTATCCGGTGATGCTGCTAACCGTGGGCGTGGTCAACCTCGCAGGATTGATTCCGGCTTCACCGGGGCAAATCGGTGTGTTTGAATTTTTTGTGTCGCTGGTGCTGATCGCTGTTGGCGTGCCTGACACCATAGCCCATGCTTACGCATTGGTGGTGCATGTCGTCATCTGGCTGCCAGTGACCTTAGCCGGTTTCTTTTTCTTGATCCGTCAAGGGTTGGGCTGGGGCGATATCACCCATGCGCGTGAGCTTGAACAGGTTGCGAGTTAGCAAGACATCCTCACCCCTAAATCCCCTCTCCATTTCATGGTAGAGGGGACTTCAAACCGATGCAAATTACTGCATTGATGGCAACTTGAGATAATCCTCTGGTACGAACAGCGAACCTTCAGTTGTGCCTTCGGGCGCGATTTTATGCAGACGGATGTCGAGTTGAGTCGCGTTAATGCGCCCATCAAAGTATGCCTGAAACGCGGCTGCGACCTGCCGCACTTCATTCGCTGATTCGTGTACAAACTCCAGACGATAATCCATGATGCCACTTTTCATCATCCCGTCAAGATGCTGGCTGGCGACCTGTGCTTCTGCGCCGAAGACGGTGTTGCGGCAGCCGACATCCGCCATCACCGGATGATTACGTCCTTGAGTATCCCGCAGGGCGAGTTTGTGGCTTTCGCAGGGATGACCACAATCGAGATAGCTTGTGCCTTTGGATAAGAAGCGGCAGAAGACACAGTGTTCAGTGTGGAAAACGGGTAAGTGATGGTAGGCAATCACTTCAAAGCGTTGACCGCCGATGCTCTGTGCTAACTTGCTGATCTGGTCGGCGTTCAAGTCATGGGTTGGCGTGATTGTCTCAATCCCCAACTTAAAGTAAGTGTCGGCTGAAATCTGGTTGGCGACATTCAAGCTAAAGTCACCGATGAGTGGATGTTGATGGCGACCTTGTAAGGCTTCCAGCAATCCGCCGGAACGGACGACAATCTGGCAGTCCAAACGCAGAAGGAAATTGACGATGCGTTGTTCCTGTGGTTTGAGGACGCGCGGGCTGGCGACACGCGCAGTGATACCAGCCGCTTTGATCTTCTCAACCGCCGGACGCAAACCGTAGAGTTCAAGGTAATCCAAGGTGATGCTGGCGGGTTTCAATTCGAGCGCAGCCTCAAGTTGTTCGGGTGTCCGTACCAAGAGATGAAGTCTGGGGTTTGCCGCCGGCAAACCTGTACCGGGATCACGATCCACATGTGAAAGGGCATCCTTTAAGGTGCTGACCGCGTTATGAGTGATGATCTCTTGCGGCTGTGCTTGTTGAGCGATAAGCTGCTCAACCGCTTCCTGACGCAAACGGTTCAGCAGCGAACTCGGTATAAAAGGATCACCTGCAATGTCCGCCGTCAAATCATTGAGTTGATAGGCGGTATTGCCCAAACGACTCAACTGTTGATGCAGATAATCGGCGCTGATGCTGCGGCTGTTGGCACGGGTTAGGGCTTCATTGGAATGAACACTGACCACTATTTCAGGATGTTTCGCTAACTCCCATGTGAGTTCTAGCGGTTGGCATTCTCTGGCAACCACACTGACATTGACAGGCTGCTTGTAAACAGGCGCGTTGGCATGGGTGAAGGGTTTACCGGCTTTGTCGATGTTCACATCATGGTTACGCCAAATCCAATCACCTTCCCGAATACGCGCAAAGTCGATCTCACGGTTGCCGAAGCGCAGTTCGAGCCACTTGCCAACAGCTTTGACCTCGTAGAGATGACCGCCTTCTTCCTTGAGTTCGGGGCTGCGCCAATCAGCAGCATCAAAGACGATGCCATCTCCAGCTTTGAGTGGCGCGATATTTTGAATATCGGTTGGCTCGATGACCACAAAATCCTTGTTCACCTTGGTCACGCGCCCGCACAATACACCGCGATGGCGTGGCGAACGTCCTGAAACGACTGCTTGATGGTCTGTTCCAGAGACGAAGAATGAACCCAAACCGCGTGAATAAACCTGCTCGATTTCGATCTCTTGCTGGCGTGTGACGGGACTCGGTCGCTGTTCCCATGCCGCATCGACGGCTTGACGATAGGCATTGGTGGTTAGTGCGACATAATTTTCATCTTTATAGCGCCCTTCAATTTTGAGGGTCGAAATACCAATGTCCATGATCTCAGGAACTTGATGCAGCGCGAAAAGATCACCGGGTGAAAGTAAGTAACGGGCATCGCCTAACGGTTTAAGCACATCATCAACGACCAGTTCATAAGGCAAGCGGCAGGCTTGGGCGCACTTGCCACGGTTGGCGCTGCGTCCGCCCCACGCTTCGGATGAGAAGCACTGACCGGAATACGAGACGCACAACGCGCCGTGTACAAACATTTCGAGTTCGCAATCGGTCTGTTCGCGGATAGCCCGAATTTGATCTAAGGAAAGCTCACGCGCCAGCACCACACGGCTCACACCGAAACGTTGGGCGAGGGCAACCCCTTCGGCGCTGGTGATGCTCATCTGGGTGCTGCCGTGAATATCGACGGTTGGCGCAATCTGATGTGCCAACTGTGCCATGCCCACATCTTGAATGATGAGAGAATCGGCTCCAGCGAGGGCAATCTGTTCAATAGTTTTGACGGCTTCGCGCAGTTCATGGTCAAAGATTAACGTATTAAAGGTGACATAGCCTTTGACCCCGCGACTGTGCAGTGTTCGCATCACGTCAGGCAGTTCGGTTAAGGTAAAGCCGACTTTGGCGCGGGCGGTAAAGTGTTTGAGGCCAAAATAAACGGCATCGGCTCCGGCCTCAATCGCGGATTGAAGCTGCGGCCAATATCCGGCGGGACTCATGATTTCCGGTTTAATGTTCATCGTTTAACGTTCTTGGAACTCATAACGGACAGGGTTGTTACGGAGGTATCTTCGTTTGCATTATCTCACAAATGATAATGAATCATCAAGCGGTTGGGAAAATGCGATTTAACCGCTGAGGCGCAGAGGAAGCAGAGAAAACGCAGAGTGAGTTTATAGGGCTTCGCCAAAGGACTTTCAGAGTAGATGCTGAGATATACGAAGAGGAAGGGAATAAATTGTGGCGGACGGCATGTATGCCGTCCCTACGCAAGAGGCATATTTATTTGTGTCGAACGTCATTTTCGGACAAGGCACTGTAGGGACGCGATATATCGCGTCCGACACACCGGTTCATTTTTTAGACTTTGTTATCCGAGCGTGGATCAAAGGCATCACGCAGGCCATCGCCCACAAAGTTGATGCTCAAGACGGTTAGTAGAATGAGCAGGCTGGGGAAGAACCAATACCAAGGCGCGTTTTTGATGACATTGAATTCCTGCGCTTCGGTCAGCATATTACCCCAACTGGCGGTGGGTGCTTGTACCCCTAAGCCGAGGAAGCTGACATAGGCTTCGGTCAGAATGGCGGTCGCCACGCCTAAAGTGAGCGAAACGATAATCGAAGCTAGTGTATTGGGCAGGATATGGTTGAGGATAATGCGCCAATTGGGTACGCCTAATGCCCGCGCCGCTAGGATGAATTCGGTTTCCTTGATCGAAAGGACGTTGGAGCGAATAATCCGCGCCAAGCTCATCCAACTGGTCAAACCCAGAATCAGGATAATGACGATGACACTGCCGCTGAAACTGCGCCCCAAAAATTGGATTGGTTCAACTTTGCCGGCAAAGAATTTCGCCATCACCAGCAGCAGTAGCAGAGCAGGGATACTCAACATGGCCTCAGTGATTCGCATCAACACGGCATCTATCCATCCACCGTAGAATCCGGCGATTGCGCCGATGGCTGTTCCGAATCCCACTTCAACAATTACCGCGAGAAAACCAATCAGTAGGGAGATTTGACCGCCGTAGATGGTTCTCGCGAGGATGTCTCGCCCAATCCGGTCAGTCCCAAAAGGATGGGCGGACGAAGGCGGTTCCAAACGAATACTGGTGTCGTTAAAGTTGGCTTGTGCTTCGCTAAAGACGAGTGAGCCAACAAAAATATAGGCGATTACGCCGATCAAGATCATCAAACCGAACATCGCCGCACGATGTCGGGTAAAGCGTTTGATGACACGCTGAGTAGGACTTTGTGCCTTAATGTCGTTATCCGACGCATTGATCCGGATGGGTTTAGCGGCTGCATCTGCGGTTGCCATAAGCAGCGCTCCTATGAATAACGAATACGTGGGTCAAGCCACGTATACATGAGGTCGGTCAACAATTGGAAGACGATGACCGCCACTGTGATGAGCATTAGTAACCCCATCAACACCGAATAGTCTAGCAGTTCCAAATGGTCAAGGAATAACCGACCTGTACCCGGCCAAGCAAAGATACGCTCGGTGACGACTGCGCCGCCCAACAAGAAGGGTAGGTCAAGTCCGATAAGCGTGGCTAAGGGTAAGGCTGCATTTTTAAAAGCATGGCGATAAAGGATGCTGCGTTCGCTCAGACCTTTGGCGCGGGCGGTACGGATGTAATCCGAGTTGATGACTTCTAACATATTGGAACGAATATAACGGCTGTAACCTGCCACGCTGATGATGGTAATGGTGGCGACTGGCAAAATCATATGCAGCACAAGTTGGTTAAGGGTTCGCCCTTCTTTGGGGTCAAAAATGCCGCCGGTTGGTAAAGACGGCAATCCCCACTCGCGGAACTTAACCGCGAAAATATAAAGCAGGCCGAATCCCACCAGAAAAATGGGCATGGAAAAAGCAACAAACGAGAATCCGCTTAAGGCATTATCGAGAAAACTGTACTGCCTGACAGCCGAAACCACGCCAATAACCAGCGCGATGACTAAGGTAATAATTTCAGAGGTTACCATTAATAAAAGTGTGTTCGGCAGGCGATCCATAATAATTTTCATTGCAGGCTGTTTGGTTACAATGGATGTGCCAAAGTCACCGCGCAGTACCCCATAACGAATACCGGGTGATTCAGCAATGCCGTCGCCATCAAGGTCAAACTTCGCCCAATCATTGCCGATCAGCCAATAGAGATACTGTTCGAGTATGGGTTTATCCAACCCCAACTGCCGTCGCAAACGGGCTTTATCTTCGGGTCGTGTGGGAGAACGTCCGCCCATTGTCGCCAGTGGATCACCCGTGGCTTGTAGGAGAACAAAGATCGTCAAGCTGACGAGGAGAACCAGCGGAATAGCCTGAAGCAAACGACGAATGATGTAACGACCCATATATCAGACTCCGTATTTTATGGGGAAGTTGAAAATCAAATGGGGCGAGATTAACCTCACCCCATTTAATACATTCAGGTTCGTTTAGCTTGTTACATCCCAGTTGATGGCGTTCCAGAATGGATCAGCACCACTGTAACGGGCATTTTCGACACGTTTGGTCGTCGCCCAGATGTCAGCATCGTACCATACGCCGACCCACACCACATCATCGAAAAGCTGCTGGTCAATTTCGTGGAAAAGCTCGGTACGCTTTGCCGTATCGGTAGTTTTGAGTTGTTCTTGCAACAAGCTATCAACTTTCTCATTGCAATAGCCCGTCCAGTTGCTGCCTTCAGGATTGTCGGCACTAGGGATTTCAGAGCATAAGAAAACATTGCTGTTCGGATCAGGGAAGTCAGGGTTCTGCGACCATTCAGCAATATCGAATGCTCCGGTGGCTGCGGGGCCGCCTTCACCAAAGGTATCAAAGAAATTATCGTAGTTAGAGGTTTCGACCTTGATGCCTAATTCAGCAAATGACTGCTGGACAACTGCTTGCACATCTTTACGGATTTGGCGCTGGCTGGCGATGAAACGCAGTTCCAGTTCTTTGCCGTCTTTATCGCGTGTACCATCGCCGTTGCTGTCTACCCAACCCGCATCGTCCAGCAGTTTCTTTGCGGCTTCTGGATCATAATCGTAGGGTTTAGCATCAGGCCGTGCATAGGGAGTGGCTTCCCAATAACTACCGGGAACAGGCAGTTTGCCCAACAGCAAATCATCCACAATCTTTTGGCGGTTGAAAGCCATCGCCAATGCTTTACGGACATTGACATCAAGCATCGCTGGATGAGCCGTCTCTGGATTGACATTGAGGAACCAGCCTTCGTTGTAACCGGAAGGTGTAACCGTAGTCACAAGTCCTTGTTTTTCGAGCGCATCCGCATCCGCAGCAGTCAGGAATGGACCAATGTCGGCATCGCCTGTTTCCAAGGCTGCGTTTTGTGATGTGCCATCATCCGCTACGACGCGGAAGAACACTTCGTCCAGTTTGGGCTTGCCGCCCCAGAAATTATCAGCAGGAACCAGCGAAAGGAAGCTGCCGCTTTCCCATTGCCCCAGTTTGAATGCGCCGCTGCCGGGATCAAGGGTGCGGTTCCAATCGGCAGTGTCTAAGGTTCCGTCCTTATCAACGATGGGTTGCAGCGCGTGTTTGGGCATGGCTGGCGAGGCGGTAAATAGGGTGGTCAACCACGGCGCGAACGGCTCATTGAATGTAACCACAACGGTGGTCGCGTCCGGCGCGGTGACACTCTTGACTTTGGTATCCCACGGGAAACGGGAACTGACCGTGTTTTTATCCAGCATAAGCATGTCGTAGGTGAAGACATAATCGGCTGATGTGATGGGTTCACCATCGCTCCATTTAATATCATCACGGAGCTTCATGGTCATGACCGTACCATCGGCACTGATGCCACCGTTTTCGGTGCTGGGGATTTCGGTCACCTGCACAGCTACAGGTTGTAAATTGTCATCAATGAACCACGGAGGCGTAAGCAGCATGTCAACAACGTTTGCGGCAAACCATTGAGTGATGTAAAGCGGATTAAGTGTGAGGGGTTCTTGGGTATAACTGACCGTAACAACTTTTTTGTCCTGCGCCAAGGTAGGCGCGGCAACCAGCGTTAACATGAGTCCTAAGGTTAAAACGAACAGTAACCGACGTTTCATTATTGGCTCCTTAAGATACTAAAGCGCTCTTAAACTGCATATCTGTGCGTAATATACCCCTAATTAACAAATCGGGGCAACCAACCGGGAACCGATTTTTAAGTTAGTAATTTGGTGTAATTACCCAAAGCACAGCATTAATGTTCAAATGCTGCTAGAGCTGTTTATGCGGTGCGGTTGCTATATTCGGCAGGGGCGAAGAACACAATGATGCTCAGTGCTTCGGTGATGCTGTGGAAGCGATGCTCGACACCTGCCGCTACAAACAGCACCGAGCCTGTCTGAACCGGGCGTTCTTCATCCGCATGGGTAAATATGCCGCGACCGCTGACCACATAATAAACCTCATCTTCGGTATGAGGTTGTTGTCCGTCGATGCTGCCCGCTGGAAGCACATATAAGCCAACACTGAGCGAAGAGTGTTTCAGAAATTCTAAATAGGGCTGGCTGCCAGCCGCTTGTTGGGCGATCAGGTTTGCGATTTCAAAAGATTCCATCATCAGTACTCCGTTCAATAGAAATTCGTTAATTTATACAAACTTTAACACAGACTGTCTCCGGCATAACATGACCTGTAGATTCGTGTAAGTTTGGCAGATTTCATTCGTTTTGAACCGTTTTGACCCTTTAAAAACCAAGAAATGCCTTTATAATGCGCTTAAGTATGGTGATTATGACCTTGTTTGAGACGGAAATATCGCGCTGCTGAATTGTCATGCGCCTTCGATGCGTGTTACAATATAAGCAATGTGTAATTCCACGATTTACCCTGCACAATCATCTCCCAAGTCCTTCGTTTGCTCACTCAAGGGAAATGTAAGGTGTAAAGCTTTACTATTGGGACAGATGTTGTCCGGGTCATACCAAACGAGGTTTTATGCCCATACGTGACACGGCGGAAACACGCGTCGTGACTCTGGTGGATATTCCATTGGTGAGACGGCTCAG
>JBBQLX010000119.1:0-20269 GCA_038328375.1 Aggregatilineales bacterium
CTTCTTTGAAATTGCACTTGGTGCCCTGCACACCGTCATGCCTCGCGTGATCAACGTCGATAAGAATGCCGCTTATCCGAGGGCTGTGGACACCTTGAAAGCACACGACCAGTTACCGCTCGATTGCGCGCTGCGCCAAGTCAAATACCTCAATAATCTCATCGAGCAAGATCATCGCTTCCTCAAGCGCCGCACCAGACCCGGCCTGGGTTTCTTTACCTTCGAGACAGCGCGGCGTACACTGACCGGTTATGAGACGATGAACATGATTCGGAAAGGGCAGGTCAAAGGCGTGAAAAAGGGTGACATTCTCGCCCAAGTCGAGATGATCAATCATCTGTTTGGGATCGCCGCCTAACTTTTTCAATTTTCTAGCTCAACCCGGCTCTTTTCCAAAACCATCCGCTTTTTGCGACAGTCACCCAAAAAAGTACCGACACACGTAATCAACATCCAATTGTCCTAATGTACCGCCGTTTTGTCCGAGACAGGCTGTTCTTTTTTTGCTTAACTGATAGGTAAGGACACGTTTAAAATAAGGTCGCAGAGTTTCACGGTTGTTCGGGTACATCGCGGAGTCAATTTGGGGCGTGTTTTGAGACGGAATATAGATGTCAACTCAACGTCTGGCAATTGCAATTGTCGAACATGACTCCGCAACACAGGAACTCTATAAGCGGGTCCTGTCGCAAGAGTTCGATATTTTTCCCTGTGGCAACACGATGGATGCTCGCTAGATCCTACGGGAGCAAACCATAAGTGTGGTCGTGGTGGAGCCTGTCAGCAGTGGATGGGAGTTCGTCCAAGAGCTGAAGGGCCGTATTCCGGTTATCGTGACACGTCCCATCCCAGATTAGGAGAGGGCTTTTACAGCATGTAGGGGCTTGATGCACTCAACACACGGTAGCGATGAGTCCCACCGATCTTGCAAGAGCATGTCGCGGCTTATGACAACTATCTGCGACAAGTAAAGTATAGCAAACAGGTCACTTTACAAACACTAAAATTGTGCTGGTTGAAGGGTTTTGTAACATTTTTCATCACGAGTTTATAGACATATACCGAAATCCACGTCACGGTGAGTAAGGACTGACACATGAAACTGACAATTATTGGTGGGGGAGGTGTTCGCACGCCTTATCTGATGCCGTCCCTGGTCAAACGTGCGGCACGTTTGGGTCTGGACGAACTGTGGTTGATGGACAATGACGCTGAAAAGCTGGCTCTCATGGGCAGTCTGTGCCAGTACATGGTCAAGGATGCGCCCTTTAGGGTTATTCTGAGCACCAATGCTCACGAGGCGATCAAGGATGCGCAGCATGTCGTCACATCGGTTCGCCCTGGTCTGGAACAAGGCCGTGCGACAGACGAGCGCATTTGTTTTTCGCACGGCGTGCTGGGGCAGGAGACAACAGGCGCGGCAGGCTTTGCGATGGCGATGCGCAGCATTCCGGCGATTCTAGATTATGCTCGCATGGTGAACGACATCGGCGCTCCTGGGGCCTGGATTTATAATTTCACCAATCCCGCCGGATTGGTTGCGCAGGCGCTGCATGATGCTGGCGTGACTCGCATTATCGGCATTTGTGACAGTGCCAATGGAGCTCAGCACGCAGTGAGCCGCTTCATGGGTATTCCGCTTCAGCGTGTTCATCACACCGTTTATGGCCTCAATCATCTTTCGTGGACAAACAGCGCCCGCATTGATCCCGATGAGAACGGGCAGGGTGGGGAAGAGGTCTTTCCGGGCTTGTTGTTTGATGAGGCGTTCGTGCAATCAACGCATATGCAGATGTTCGCACCGGGCTTGCGCCGCTGGCAGGCGACCTTTATGAATGAATATCTGCATTATTACTATCATCGCGATGAGGTCTATGCAGCACTCTCGAAAAAAACCGAGACGCGCGGCGAAGAAACGATGCGCCTGACGCATGGCTTACTTGATCGCCTGGGTGACCTACGCGAGAATCCTGCTGCCAGCCTTGAAGCCTATCACGATGTGATGGGGCAGCGCGGACGGACCTATATGGCCCATGCCCGTAAGAGTGAGGATCGCGTCAAAATAGAACCCATTGGCGACGATGAAGAAGGCTATGCAGCGGTGGCGCTGGGTTGTGTGGAGGCCATTCAGAATAACACGCGGCGCTATACGGGCTTGAATGTGCCTAACAACGGTGCGATTGCTGGCATGGCGGATGATGATGTGGTTGAGGTCGGGTGTTGGATGGATGCCAGTGGCATTGTGCCTGAGACGGTGGGCGTGATTCCTGACCATCAATTGCAGCTGATGCAAAGCGTTAAGCTGTATGAACGTCTTGGCGCACGCGCGATCCTGCAAAAGGATCGCGCCGTGGCAGTTGAAGCCCTCACAATGCATCCGCTCATTGGGTCCTATCCGCTGGCGGAAAAATTGGTCGATGTGTTCATCAAGGCTCATGAGCCGCTGGTAGGAGAGTGGCCTTGACGCATTACGAGATCCTGATCCCTGGCAATTACTCTTGCGACCTGATATTCACGGGTTTTCCAAGTTTCCCGGCCCTGGGCAGCGAAGTGTATACACGAAATTTGACGATCACGGTGGGCGGGGTGCTGAATACCGTGATCGCGCTTCGTCGCTTAGGCGTCGAGGTGGGGTGGTTGGGGCATATTGGCAATGATATGTTCAGCCGCTTTGTCCTCGATATGATCACGAAAGAAGGGCTCGATACATCTCTGCTTACACAGGTCGATGCGGCTTTCCAGCGTGTCACTGTTGCAGTCTCATATCCGCAGGATCGTGCCTTTATTACTTACGATGAACCCGCGCCAACGCCTGTTGAAATGGCGTTTAATTCGTTGCAGGATCTTAGTTTTGGGCATTTGCACTTCACGGGATTTCAGCTTGAAGAGCAGACGCTCGAAGTCATTAAAGCCACGCGGGGGCGCGGGATTAAGGTCTCGATGGATTGCCAGGATTGGCCTATGACGCTGGACACACTGGGGGTGCGTGACATCCTCACACATCTTGATATATTTATGCCCAATGCTAAAGAAGCGATGCGGTTGGCAGAACGTGATTCTGTTGGGGCGGCGGCTGAAGTGCTGCGTCCGCTTGTTCCTCTCTTGGTGATTAAGGATGGGGCCAATGGAGCCTCTGCATGGCAGGGCGATTCACACTGGCATGCGCCAGCGCTCACCCTGACGCCTGTCGATACAACGGGGGCCGGGGATGTGTTCAATGCGGGATTCCTGACGGCGTACCTAAAGGGGCAGGCGCAGGACGAGTGTCTGCGCTGGGGCAATATCTGTGGGGGACTCTCGACGCTTGGCAGCGGCGGCACATCGACCGCGCCACATCGTGAACAGGTTGCAGCGATTCTTGCCGATGGATATCGAGATCACACATCAAAATGATGAAGAGTAGGGACGCGCTTGTGCGCGTCCGCCGCCATCATTTGCCCATGATGTTGTTCAATCGGCTACGACACGGACGCGCACAAGCGCAAAGGCATTAAGCTCAAAGAAACTATCCTGTTTCAAGCATTTTGTGCCCCACATCGGAGGGCTGAAAGCCCTCCGATGAGGGGCACTTTTGGCAAAAAAGGCAGATCTTCAGTAAAAGCTTAAGTTCCTACACCGAAGCTGCCGGAGACCTGACCATGCCAACTATCCCACAAAATCCTGATCTTCTCAAGCATCTGATGTCATTGTTAGAAGTACATCGGGCCGTGTTCAAACAACAATGGGTTTATCAACGGATGCTGGCGGAAATCATGGTGTTTGGTCGCCATACGGTGACACAGTCGTTGGTGGCGTTGGGCTTGAATGAGCAGGATTGGAGCAGTTGGTATCGGGTGTTTACGCAGCGGTTTCAGGCCGAGTCTGCGGCGCGGGTGTTGCTGGCCGAGAGCTTGAAACATGTCGGGGTGGACGAGGTGTATGTGGTGGTGGGAGATGGGATGCAAACGCCGCGCAGCAGTGGTCGGATGGAAGGCGTGGGCTGGCTGCGTTACCTGCGCAGTCCAGCCTTCAAAATCGGCATTCATCGAGCGCAGCGCTGGTTCAATGGCAGTTGGTTGATGCCGTCAGAACAGGGCTACAGTCGGGCCATGCCGTTGCTCTGGTTATCAGCCTTTACCGCCAAATCCAGGCGTCCAGTGCATACCCCTGCGACGGAATGGCAGGCGGCCGTTGAGTTTCTGCGCTGGGTACGGACGCAGTTTATGGCCCTGGGGCGTGGGTCACAGCGTCTGCTGATGGTGGCCGATGGCAGTTATGACACGCTCAAGCTGTGGCAGAACCTGCCCGCCGATGTCATCCTGCTGGCCCGCAGTGCCAAAAACAGGGTGTTGCATCATCTGCCTGCCGCCCCAACCGGACGCAACCGTCCGCGCAAATATGGCGCACGGGCCGCTACGCCGCAGACCATCTGGCAGTTACGACAGGACTGGAACAGGATCAAACTGCTCATTCGCGGGCATAAGCGCCGCTTGCAGTATCGGGTTGAAGGCCCGTTTGTGCGACAGGTGGCGGCGGACATGCCCTTATTTCTGCTGATTGTGCGCGGTCAAAGCTATCAGCAGCACGGACGGCGCAAACACCGCACCCCAGTACCGTATCTGGTCAATGCGGTGTTGAAAGATGGGGTGTGGGCGCTGCAGCTGCCGCCGGAGACGCTGATCTTCTGGGCGTGGCAGCGCTGGGAGGTCGAGGTGTGCCATGGTGAGTTAAAAAGCAACTTCGGCCTCGGTCAGAAGCAGTGCTGGCATCCGATCTCGGCGGTGACCTCGGTGCAGTGGAGTGCCTGGGTCTATGCGGTGCTGCTATTGGCGGACTACCGCACCTGGGGTTTGTGTGGGCCCCGTCCGTTCCCACCCGCTGGTGGCGGGCGTATCGCGCCGCGTTATGGGGTCAGCATGATTTTCGCCCCCTGTGGGTCATATCCCCAGGCGATTGGTCGGAAAAGGATGTGCTTTTACAGGGCTTACGCAACGCCATCTATGGCTCCACCCGATCTTGATGCCATTTCGAGCTCTTTCAGACAGTTTATAACCCCTTTTGATGTCTCAACAGGCGATGCTCAATCGCCCATCGGTCTCTTCAATCGGCCAAAGTCCAGTCCCCCATTCTCACCGAATGGGGGCATATCTAACCCAATATCAGAAAGAGAGAATCTTATGACTCTGAAAAGCGCGGATGTGCCTCGCTGGGGGTACTTTGAGCAGGCGTTTATCGGTACCCGAATGTATGCCAATCCCTTTCAAGATGTCTCTGCTCAGGCTACCTTTACAGCGCCCTCAGGCAAAACGCATTCGGTTGACCTGTTCTGGAATGGCAGCCATGAGTGGCGTGTGCGTTTTATGCCCGATGAGGTGGGTACATGGCACTTTGAGGTGTACTGTTCCGACGAAACGAACAGTGGGATTCAGCATCAAAATGGCGATTTCACATGCAGCCTGCCAATGGGCAAAACACGCTTTGAGCAGCATGGCCGCTTGCAGCTCTCCACGAACCGCCGCTATTTGACTCATGCCGATGGAACGCCCTTTTTCTGGTTAGGAGATACCGCCTGGAATGGCCCTCTCTGCTCAACGCCTGAAGAATGGAAATTCTATCTCGCTCAGCGCCGGCGTCAGCAGTTTACAGCAGTGCAGTGGGTGGCGACACAGTGGATTTCAGCACCGGATGGTGATTTGAACGGCGAGTTGGCCTACAGCGGCCATGAGCACATTCTGGTACATCCGTCGTTCTTTCAACGGCTTGACCAGAAGATTATCGCATTGAATCGCGCTGGCTTGCTGAGTGTGCCGATCATGCTGTGGGCTGCAAATTGGAGTCGTGACGAGATAAATGCCCGCAATCCCGGTTATACACTCGCGGAAGATCAAGCGATTCGCCTGGCACGTTATATGCTGGCACGCTGGGGTGCCTATCACACGGTCTGGCTGCTGCCGGGGGATGGAGATTATCGTGGTGAACGGTCTGACCGCTGGAAGCGCATTGGGCGGGCTGTTTTTGGAGAGACATCGCGTGAGTTGGTGGGGCTGCATCCCGCTGGCATGCACTGGAATATGGATGACTTTCGCAATGAAGCATGGCTGAATCTTGTCGGCTATCAAAGCGGTCACGGAGACGATGATAGCTCGGTTGAATGGCTGGTCGGTGGGCCTCCGAGTATAGATTGGCATCAAGAGCCAGCGCGTCCTTTTATCAACCTCGAAGCGCCGTATGAAGATATTATTGCCTATCAAAGCCGCCGCCGCCATGATGATTATTCAGTCCGACAGGGGCTGTATTGGAGTTTGCTGGTTGCGCCAACAGCGGGTGTCACGTATGGAGGGCAGGGCGTCTGGGGTTGGGATGATGGCAGCGAGCCGCCTATTGGTCACGACAACACGGGTATTACGAAGCCCTGGCAGCAAGCGCTGATGCTCCCTGGTGCAGAGCAGCTACGGCATCTCAAGCACATCATGACATCCCTAGCATGGTGGAAGCTCCAACCTGCACAGGAGGTGCTGGCTGTACAGCCAGGGCATGACAGTCAGCGATACTTTATTGCGGCGGCGCGTACTGACGATCGTCTGCTCATCTATCTGCCAGAGAATGACCATGTCCAACTCAAGTCAGATGCTGTAGGGGCAGAGGCCACCGCAACCTGGTTCAATCCACGCACAGGGGAAGAGTCTGCCGCCCATGCCGATGAGCGAGACACGATCATACATTTTCATACGCCAGGACAGGGTGACTGGCTCTTACTGATTCAACACACAGCATCTTAGGCTTTTAGGTTAAAAATCCGTCCAAAGTAAGGACTAGTTGCCACAACCATTTATATTCTGCTCTTAAAGTGCCTCGATTGGCCTTATTTCCCTCGTGCAGTGGGCCAATGGGCTTTACGGCGATTCTTCGGTCAGTGGTTGCCTGTCAGAGGTCTCATTTGGGTGTGTTAAAATGTCGATTCAATTTAGATTTGGATGTGACAAAAAATTATGATTAAGATCCCTCGCATTGGCATCTGGATCTTACCCATCGACCCGTATTGGGTACAAATTAGTGAGGCAATCTATCTTCGAGGCCAGCAGCTGCCTGTCGAGTTAGTTCCGCTGGAATCAATGCTGGGGTTTGTGGAACACCCTGAGGGAGGTGCGCTAAAGCTCAGCGAAGATATTCTCTCTCTTGGGCTTTCAGTGCTCATTTTGACTTATATCACAGAACCAATGGCCTTACAGATTGTGAGTCGTGGCTTACCCATAATCCAATTGACCACCTCAAGCCTCAGACACAAGGATTTCATTTCATTTGAAGGCTATGCCGAATCGGCACTGCTGGCAGGTCGATTTGTAGTAGAACGATTACAGGGCAGGGGCAGCGCGTTCGTCATTGGCGGTTTGGGAGCCAATGGGGGCGAAGGCGGGCAGGATCGTGTCGAAGCGATACGCGATGTATTTAGCCATTTCCCTGACATGATATGTCAGCACATCCCCGCGCCCTGGGAGTATGATCAAGCCTGCTTGGCAATCGAGAAAGCTCTCAAACATGTGGCCACGCCGGTGGATGCACTGATGGGTATTTCAGACCCCTTGGCGCTAGCCGCCCGTGATACCGCACAGAGACTTGGTCTGCTGACGCCTGAGACCGTGATTGTTGGCATCAATGGTGACCCCCTTGCGCTGGCGGCCATTGCGGAAGGCAGTCTCAGTGCCACCATCGATACCGACATCGCCAACTTTGGACGTGAGGTGATGGATACGGCTTACAATATCGTTCAAGGACTTCCAACGCCGCCTCGCTTAAGCATTCGCTCCTCCCTGGTGACAGCCGAGAATATGAGCGAGTTCGCGCTCAAAAAATTGATCGCGATTGCGGATATTCCCACGCGCCTTGTGGGGATTAACCGCCGCGCCGAACAGTTTCGTCTCACGCAGTTGGAAACGGTTTCCGCCATCAATCGGCAGATGGGCAGTCTGCTCCAGCGGCAGAAACTTCTCAGCCAGGTGGTGAAGCTCATTCGAGAGCACTACCACTATAACCAGATCTATATTTATGAGTGGAACGCGCTCGGACGCTGGTTCCGCCGCGAATATCCCCAGACAGATGCAGGCCCAGAGGGTCAGATTCCCCTTGAGCAGGCGGGCTTGATCAGCGAGGTGGTCATACAAGGGAATGCGATCTTTATCCCCGATTCTCTTCACAGCCTGCAATATCCCTCTGAAGCCGCGTACCCGCGTACCTGTTCACGCGCTATCCTGCCCATTCGCTATAACAAGAAACTGGTCGGGGTGCTGGATTTGCACAGTTCGCAGTGGGTGCAGCATGTCCGGCCTGAACTTCTAGGCTTGCAACTCCTTGCTGATCAAGTGGGTATTGCTGGGCAAAATGCCTTCCTTTATGAACAATCCATTCAGGCACGGGCTGCCGCCGAAAAAGCGGATCGCCTCAAAACACTGCTGCTTGCCAATGTGAGCCATGAACTGCGCAATCCGATTAACCTGATTTTGGGCTACAGCCAGATGGTTCTTAAAGAACAACACGGACTTACCAACAGCACGCGGAAAGACATCAATCAAATCTACCAAAGCGGCGAACATCTCATGCGGCTGATTAACGATTTGCTGGATATGTCACGCCTCGAAATCGATGCACTTGAACTTTATCCTGAAGTAATTGAAATACACGCGTTTTTAAAAGATGTGTTTACGGGGATGGCCGATACCAATCGTGCCGTCGAAATCGAATGGCGGCTTGATCTGCCCGAAAATCTACCTCTGGTTCAGGCTGACCCTGTACGCTTACGCCAGATTTTGCTTAACCTCCTGAGCAACGCTCAAAAGTTTACCTCACAGGGACAGATTACTCTTGGCGCACAGGTCGAGCCACCGCACCTGCATTTATGGGTCAGTGATACAGGAGCCGGGATTAGTCCTGAAGATCAAGAGCGTATTTTTGAGCCATTCGCCAGAGGAGAGCAGGCAAATCGTCCTGAAGGAATCGGACTGGGCTTGAGCATCACACGACTGCTCATCGCTCTGCACAATGGCTCGATGTCTCTGGAAAGTCGCGTCGGCATGGGTTCCACCTTTCATGTGTATCTACCTCTGCCGAGTCTAACAGGGGCTGCTATTCCTCAATCCCCCAAGGCAACGGAGGCAGTTATCCTGCTGATTTCCCATCAGTCCCGTCCAAGTCTGCCGATTTTACAACTGAGCCAGCGGTTAGGACTAAAAATCAAGCAAATCGCGTTTTCTGAGAAAGTTGGACGCGCATATCATCCTGCGATTCTCGCGTGGGATATGGCGACAGCACAGCCCAACGATTGGAGTTTGATCGCCCAACTACGCCAATCGCCGCACCTGTGTCGGGTACCCTTTGTGGTCTATAACCAGCATTCAGGTGTCTCCGGGCTGACCAATATTCTCGTCAAGCCGGTGGCCCAATCGACGCTGCTGGACATGTTTAGCGCTGTGATCCCCACGTCAGGCATCAAGATGCCCATTTTAGTGGTGGATGACGACCCTCAAGCGCGCGGCCTGTATGAACGCTTGCTGACCGAGGCATTTCCTGGCGTTCCGCTGCAATTCGCTTCTGATGGACAGGTGGCGCTAGAGCTTCTTGCCACGCTGATTCCTAGCCTCGTCATCCTTGACCTAATGATGCCGCGTGTGGATGGCTTCACGGTGCTGGAACACATTCGTAAAGAGCCTCGCTTACAGCTTATTCCCGTACTTGTGATGAGTGGCAAACTGCTCACAGAAGATGATGCACGGCGTCTCGATTACGCGCGCGTTGTCTTTCACAGCAAAGACATGCTTGCCCCCGACGAGGCCCTTGCTGCCTTGCGAAATGTGTTGAACGACTCTGAACGATTGCCGCAACCGACCAGCGCACTGGTCAAACAGATCATTGCCTATTTGCATCAAAACTACGCCAGCGCTCTCAATCGCCAACATATTGCTCGATTTGTTGGTGTGAGCGAGCGTTACCTAAGTGAAATTTTCAAACAGGAAATCGGATTGTCGCCCTGGGAGGTTCTCAACCGTTTCCGTATTCAGCGGGCACGCGAACTGCTCAAAATGACCGATGACAGCATCACCGACATTGCCGCCCAGGTGGGCTTCGACGATCCGTCTTATTTTGGGCGCGTCTTTAATCAGCAGGTCGGGCTGTCGCCAAAACAATATCGACAAACTTAATCAGCGTCCAATAGTCCTGAAGAACCGCCGTTTTGTCCGAGACAGGCGGTTCTTTTTTTGCTTAAATGATAGGTAAGGACATGTTTAAAACAAGGTCGCAGAGTTTCACAAGTATTCATACAGGTACATCGCGGGGTCAATTTGGGGCGTGACCTGAGACGGAATATAGATGTCAACTCAACGTCTGGCAATTGCGATTGTCGAACATGACTCCGCAACACAGGAACTCTATCAGCGAGTGCTGTCGCAAGAGTTTGATGTTTTTGCCTGTGCTAATACGATTGATGCCGGCCAGATCCTGCGGGAGCAAACCATAAGTGTGGTCGTGGTGGAGCCTGTCAGCAGTGGATGGGAGTTCGTCCATGAGCTGAAGGGCCGTATTCCGGTGATCATGTGCAGCATTAGAGAAGTAGAGCAACCGGAAATCAGACGGGTACTAGCCGCTGTACTCGTGAAGCCTGTTCTTCCCTCTGAACTCCTTCGCATTGTTCAGGAGGTGATCAAGAACGTTCTGCAAAAATAGCTGAAAGGTGAAGGAGGTGTGACAGCCGATTCATCTCGTTGGGATGTTAAGCAGTCGGATTTGCGTGCAAGTTCAGCCACATAGAGCGCGTGAAAAATGTTTATGGTCTCACTATCTTAATGAATATCATGGAGAAAAAATGAAAACCTCAAAACGCTCTCGCTTAATACTTTTGATGTTTGCTTTGCTACTGCTGCTCGTGAGCAGTTTAATCGGGCCTGTCGCAGCCCAGACCGATGTTAACCTTGTCGTGATGATTAACGAAGGCGAACTGTCTCAAGCCGAGATTGATGCCTTCACCGCTGCCAACCCTGGCATCACCATCACCCGCATTGATTCCGATGCGACCAAACTTGCGGCGATGGTTGCTGCGGGCGAAGCGCCGGACGTCATTCGCGGAAGCGGTGCTGAGACGGCCAGCCTGGCAGCGCGCGGTTGGGTTCTCGATCTGACATCCTACTTTGAGAAGAGCACCGTCCTTAAACTCGATGACATGGTTCCGGCGGTGGACTATTTCCGCTATGAAGGTGGTTGGTACGGGATGAACAAAGATTGGTCGCCTGATCAATCCTTCTTCATCAACAAGCAGGCCGCTGCCGAAGCGGGTATTGAACTGCCGCCCGTCCACACCATCATTACCTATAAGCAGGCCGCAGAGTGGGCGCGGGCCATGACCCAGGCACAGGGCGGACGTGTGGCCCGCGTCGGTCTAGCGTACTCCGATTACTGGGATGCCAATGTACAAACGATTCTTATGGAAACGGGCGAAGATCTGTATTCGGAAGATTTCAGCAGCGCCAATATCAAAGATAATCCCACCGTCGTGGCCTTCCTCACCTTTATGGCAAACCTGGCGAAGGAAAATGCCACCTTCAGCCCCTTAAACCCCTCGCCCGAATGGGTCGTCCCTGACCTGCTGAATGGGCGGGCTGCGTCTGCGATCAACGGCTACTGGATTCAGGGTGGTTTCCGTGGCGCTGAAGACCCGGTGGTCGCACCAGAGAATTATGTCATGTACCCGGCCCTCAGTTGGGGCGGTAAGGTCAGCGTGAATCCGGGACTCGGCGGGGCAGGCATGTTCATCTCCGCCACGACCAAGAATCCCGAGGCCGCCTGGAAGTTCTTTGAATACTATATGGGAGGCGACGCTGCTATCACCCGTGCTCAAACAGGCTGGGGCTTACCCGCGCTCAAATCCCTGTACAGCCAAATCCCCACAAGCGAAGCGTGGCAGCAGCAGTATCTTGAAGACGTCGAGTGGGAACAGGACAATACGATCCAGACGCCGCGCCGCATCAATCCATATTATAAAGCTGACGTCTTTAATACAGTCTGGACAGCGAACCTGGAACGCTATTTGAAGGATGAAATCACCATCGAAGAGGCTATTGCCAACCTCGACACCGAAGTCAACAAGGCAATAGCCACCGGGAAAGCCACTGCCGGGAATTAATCGTATTCACCTGTGCCACTCTCCCTCTATCGGGAGGGTGGTCATCTTTTGGAGACACAAAGACCTGATGACAAGTGATATACTGCCTTACCCCCCTGCCAGAACCCAAAAAATTCTTGGCATGAGCCGCTATGAGTGGCTTAAAAATCGATGGTTTTACATATTTATTGCGCCCTGGTTTCTGGGGTTCTTAGCATTCACCCTGTTCCCTGTGACCATCGGGGTGCTGATGTCATTCACAAATTTCAACGGCAGCAACTTTCAAACGTATCAATTTGTAGGTCTGGACAATTACCGCGAAGCCTTTACGCAGGTGTTAAGCAGTGGTGATTTTTGGCACGCCGTGACAGTGACAGTCCGTTATGCGCTTATTACGATCCCGATCAATATTTCCCTTTCGCTCTTTATCGCGGTTCTTCTCACCCGCAATATTCACGGCCAGGGCCTGTTTCGCACCCTCTTTTATATTCCCAGCATCATTCCGGTGGTGGCCTCGGTCTGGATTTTTAAGGCCCTCATGGACAATAACTATGGGGTAGTGAATTCTGTCCTAGATGCGCTCGTCCCCGGCACGTATGTGCGCTGGATGACCGAATATCCTTTCTTTGTGCTGGTCATGTGGTCGATTTGGGCGGGCATCGGCGGTGGGATTATCATTTTTATGGCCGGGATTAACGGTGTGCCCCCCGAATTAGTGGAGGCGGCACGCATTGATGGGGCGACCAACGCGCAGGTGTTTAGTTTCGTGACGACGCCCCTGTTGACGCCCGTCATTTTCTATCAGTTCTTAGTCGGGGTAATTGGCTCTTTGCAGGTGCTGACCGAGCCCATTCTGTTGGCTCCCGGCGGGTTAAAAAGCATCGGTACGATCCCACCGCGCGAGACCTATACCCTCATGATTCATATCTATCAAGAATCGTTCACCCGTTTGCGCTATGGCTACGGCAGTGCGCTGTTGTGGCTTTTGTTTTGTTTCATCCTCATTTTGACGCTGATTGTCATCTACACGAGCAAATATTGGGTGTATTACGAAGTCAACCCGCAGGAGGAATCATGACGCGCACGCGCTCATTCCAGCGTCTCATTGAGAAACCAAGTCTCTATGGCGTGATTATCGCGCTGACGATCCTGTTCATGCTGCCGATTGTGTGGCTGTTAATCAGCTCGCTCAAAGCCGAATCCGACTTTATGAAGTGGCCGATTGTCTGGTTTCCCCCAACGCCCAAATGGGACAATTATCTGCGCGTGATAACGGATACGCGCTTTGATTTTTTGAAGGCGGCGTTCAATTCGATTGTCCTGGCCCTCCTTTTCTCCGTACCCAATGTGCTCTTTAGTGCCAGCGCCGGGTATGCTTTTGCGCGGGGGAAAGCGCCGGGTCGAAATGCGCTGTTCGTCGTACTCATGGCAACCATGATGATTCCCCAAACGGTGACGTTGATCCCTCAGTTCATTATGTACTCGCGGCTGGGTTTGGTGAATAACTATCTGCTCTGGTTTTTGTGGGGCTTAGCCGGGTCGCCGTTTCAGATTTTGCTCTTTCGCCAGTTTTTCGCCGCCTTCCCCAGAGAACTGGAAGATGCGGCAGCGATTGATGGGGCGGGACGCTTGCGAACGTTTATTCAAGTCTTTTTGCCCAACGCCAAACCTGTGCTATCTATCACCTTCCTGTTTGCGTTTAGTTGGGTGTGGGGCGACTGGTTCAACCAATCGTTGTTTCTCAGCGCGGATAAAGTGACCCTGGCGATGAAACTCGCCAGCGCTTTCACCGACCCCAAGGGAAACCCGATTGTCACCCTGACGTTGACAGGGCTGGTCATCTATGCGATGCCGCTGGTCTTGGTGTACTTTTTGATGCAGCGCCAACTCGTGCAGGGCATCGTCACTACGGGTCTCAAGGGATAAATAATGGATAACGTTGTGACATCTGTCCGTCCCCTCGCTTCCACCCCACCCATGGGTTGGAACAGCTTCGACTGCTATAACGCCTCCGTGACGGAGGCTGAAGTTAAAGCAAATGCCGATGTGTTCGTGCGGCGGTTAGCGCCTTTTGGCTGGGAATATATCGTTGTCGATTTTTGCTGGTCTCATCCAAATCCCCAATTGCAGCTCTCGCCTGATTTGGAAACACGGCCTGATGGTACAGTCTTGCCCAATTTGGTGTTGGATTCCATGAGCCGCCAGATGCCTGCCCTCAATCGCTTCCCATCGGCGGCGCAGGGGCAGGGCTTTAAGCCACTTGGCGATCATATTCATGGTCTGGGCCTCAAGTTTGGCCTTCACATCATGCGCGGGATTCCACGCCACGCGGTTGAGCAAAATTTGCCCATTGGCGGTGGTCTGCGTGCCCGTGACATTGCCGACACAACCAGCATTTGCCCCTGGCTCAATCATATGTATGGTGTGGACATGTCAAAAGCCGGCAGCCAGCCATATTACAACGCGCTCTTTGAACTTTACGCGCAGTGGGGAGTGGACTATATCAAAGTCGATGATATCGCTTATCCCTATCATGCCCGCGAAATTGAAGCCATTCACTGCGCAATCGATGCCTGTCAGCGTCCGATGATCATCAGCCTGTCGCCTGGACCGGCTCCTCTGAGCGCTCTGGATCACCTGCGACATCACGCCAATTTGTGGCGTATCTCATCTGATTTTTGGGATGATTGGGGCCAGCTCAAAAAACACTTCGCCCTGTGCCGTGATTGGACACCTCATATTGCATCGGGCCGCTGGCCCGATGCCGATATGCTGCCTCTAGGCCAACTGTCCGTACGCGGACCGCAGGCACTGTCGCGCGCGACCAACTTTACACGGGCCGAACAATTCGCATTGATGTCGCTGTTTGCCATCGTGCGCAGCCCGCTCATGATCGGGGCTGATCTGCCCAGCACCAACGATTTCACGTTTTCCTTTCTGACCAATCCTGAAGTCCTGGTAGTGAACCAGCACAGCCACAATACGCGCAATCTGTTTCTCAATGAGGAGATCGCCGCCTGGACCGCAGACGCTGACGACACCACCGAAAAATATGTCGCGCTGTTCAATCTGAGCGATACGGAGAGCCGGGTTCCCCTGCAACTTGCCGCTGTGGGCTTTTCGTCTGACTGCCAAATCAGAGATCTATGGCGGCGGGACGATTTACCAGGGATCGTCGCGGGGACATTTGCCCCCTTGTTAAGCGCTCATGAGGGTCGGTTGTATCGGATAAAACAAGTGGGATGAATGTTCTCGGACTTTACACACGTCATTAAAAAGGACTATTTTATGTTCGTCAACATTCTTCACCGGGTCACTCCGGGAGAAATGTATCCCTATTTTCTTTTGCAGCAGGATTATGTTCATCAATTGAGGTTGAAAGTAACCTTGATGGTACAAATTGATGCTATGCAAGACCCGCAAATCGTCGCAGACGTAAAGCGCTTTCACGACGAATATGGCGATGAAATTGCCCTATCACTCTCACTTGGCTACGACTCTCCGGAATTTCGCCAAACCATAGGGGCTCCGGAAGAATTTCTGTGGCTCTACAGCACCGAAGAAAAGCGCTTTATTATCCAACTTGCAGTCGATTACTTTCGTAAAACGTTCGGGTATGATCCGCAATCAGTAGCCTCTTATCATCTCGATGCGATCAGTCAGCAAATCCTGAAAGAAATTTGTCCACCCATCAAAATTGCAGTGGCAGGCTGTTTTGAAGAAGGCGTCAAGGTTTTTCATGGCTGTAATCACTCCTGGTATCTCTTCAATGAAGGGATGCCGTGGGGCCCATGGTATCCCTCCAAAACCCATACTTTACGTCCCGCGGAAAACGAAACCGATTGGACAGGCATTATTGGTGTTCCGCATCTCTCCCGCGATTTGGCACTCTCATTTGAAGGACGCAACGATTTTTTCGCCAGTCATCCTGCCAACGCCCAACGCGGTCTTGTCAATGTTGGCTACGAACATCCCTATGATTACAACCTGTGCGATTTGTATCGCTTGCAGGAAGATTTTAATGACGGCTTCAGTTATTACAATGTCTTTGTTTCTCCTGCTTGGCTGGCGGGGCATCCCACGATTCAAGATCCTAACGAAGTTTCGCAAAAACTTTACCATGACTTACTTGAATATTTCGTTGAATTACGTGAACGTGATCATTTGAGCGATATGTATATGCACGAGTTTGCCGATTGGTATCGTCAAAATTGGCACATTGGCACGCCCGAGGTGTATCTTGCCAAAGAAGTTCTCTACGGGTCGAAAAAGCACTATTTCTGGTATATCGATCCTTTCATGCGTGTGTTGATAGATACCCATCAAGGGGGCTCTATTGGCGATCTACGTCCTTACATTGGTAAAACCCCCGTTGCGACTGGTTCTGACCAGAAGGATTTGATGATCGGCTCTTATCCCTATGTTATTCAATCTATCTATCGGACAGGGACGTCACATCACTTTATGGATGGCGCACGCACCACGCTATTGGTGACCCACCAGAGCGAAACACTCGATTTGTGCTGCTGCAAAACACGAGTCGCCAATGTGCAAAAGGATGCATCCGGCACAAGGCTCACCTTGACCCCTGCACATTTGACTTTCTCCAACGGACTGAGTCTTTCCATTGAAACGGAATATTATTTTGCGGTGGGGGCGATTCGTATCACCCGTCGCCTGCTTACTATATCCGACGAATCGTCTGTGTTGACAGCGCGCGAATATCTCAAAGGCGGTTACGGGGTCACCGAATATCCTGAAGATATGCACGGCATTGTTCTGTCAGTGGATGGCGACCAACCGCAATCGCTGGATTACGCCTACCGTCGCCGCGAACTTTGCAGCGACCACGCTCAAACTGTGATGGCCGTCATCCCTCAAATCACGACATCGGTAACACTCGAAGCACTGACACCCGCTCTGAGAGGATCAGTAGTGGAAGGTTTGTTGTTCTCACCCTATTACACCCTCATGCTTGACTTCGAATTATTGCCTAGAAGGGAGATCACAACATGGCTGAAATTAAACCTCGCAAAATAATGCGCTGCCCAGTGTGCTTCGCGCGGGAGAATGATATCACACTGATGAAAGATGAGGCCGAGTATTACTGCATCCATTGCTCTTATCATGGTACGACTGAAGACATTACTGCCATGTATGCCGACCTACGTAAAAAATATCAATGGAATCAAAGACGCGTCACGTTAGATGAGCTGCGCAAACTTTAAGCTGGTTGAGCAACCTGGTCTTATTCCGATATAGTACACACAAAATTTGTCTCCTCGTAAAGTAGTGACTGGATCCCTGTGTGCCATAATGGATGAAACAACTTCACCCTCAAAGTTTAATATAGAAATGCAGGGCGGAGAACAGTGACAACGAACGTGTCAGAAAATGGTCGTCAAGCCAATCCAGAAGTCCAGCCGAAAGCCGAGCGGCGGCGCTTCAGTGTGGAGTACAAGGAGACCAGACATCACTCAACACATAGCGGAAAGGAATCTGATTGCGGCTGGCGTTGGTCAGCAATTGCGGGAATACTCGTTTTTGCTAACCGCAGAACGTCGTTTTTGTTTGCCCTCTTTTTTATCGATATAGTATTCGGTTTTCGCCACAATGCTAAACCCAACTGGCAGTGAATAGCCGCTGGAATGATACAAACATGTCACGAAATTGATGCCTTTGACACTTCGATCTTGGCTGTGATCGTAATGCCAACAGATGATCTCGTTCTCGTCGGTGTAGGGGTTTTCAGCAATACTATCATCAATGATGATGACCGCATCTTCCTGCTCAATTTGTCGCACATACGATTTCACAATTTGCCACAAATTGGCAGCGCTCATCTCTTCCTTTGCCAACAAGTGCTGTATCTGGTCATGACTAACGCTGCCTCCCAACAACTCGACCAAGCCCGTCCCTGTTGTCTGACCAAAGGCACTAATGAGATAATCGCTATAGATGTCCATCAGTTCTTTGTTTTTCATCCCTTTAGTTTATCTCATCCCTGCGTAAGGTGAGTCATCATTTGGTTTCCACTGCTGACAACACGCTCCGCCAGGCGTTCAATAGTTCGTCCACGGAGTTTGAATTCGGCAGCACTTTTCGTAATCTCATTGCTAATTCAGCAATTGGCATCGGAATGTCCTCGTGCTCAGCCTGTTGCAGTGCATACCCCAGATCTTTATCAAACACACCCTTATAATGGGCGATCTCTTTAGCATCCTGTTCTAATGTGTGCAGTAGATACTGGGCACCGAATTTGTCCAACCGCCGTGACTGTCCCGAACCGTGTACAATCGCTTGGAAGCAACTGACCAGATCTACACCATGCTGATCGACGAAGTTAAAGGCTTCCACAATCGCCGCGAAGAAGGTCGTAATCAACATCTGATTCGCCATTTTCACTACCATACCTGATCCCGATGGACCACAATACACAATATCTCGACCCATTGTGTTGATCACTGGGAGCGCACGATCGAAAGCAGCATTATCGCCGCCAATCATAAAGCTGAGTGTCCCTGATTTCGCGCCTGTTTCGCCACCAGTCAGAGGCATATCCAGCAATGTGCCGCCTTTTTCCGCCAATCGTACAGCGAATTTCCTACTATGCTCTGGTAATCCAGTTGATGTATCGATGACAATTTTATCGTTAACTGGGACACTGATGATGCCATTTTCGCCAAAAATCACCTGCTCAACTACATTAGAGTTGTATAGACTCAGCAGGATGATGTCGGCTTTGGCGGCAATCTCCGCTGGATTCGCGCCGACTTGTGCTCCAAGCGTCACCAGATCGGCATAAGCATCGGGGTGGACATCACATACGATTAGACTGTAACCCCCTTTGAGGATATTGTGGCACATCGGGTTGCCGACATGCCCAATACCGATAAACCCAACCACAGGTTCGGTCATTTTGTGCCCCCTAATTTCGCTCACGCCCCACTATGAAAGCGTCAGTTCGCTTGTCCATCATATAACATCGGATATCATCGTTTTGAGACGATCAGACCGTTTCGTGTATTTAGTTTTTGAGTTCTTCGAACAATTCGTTGGCTTCCACGTTAGTTGCACCTTTATGGATGATGGCTTCTAACGCACGCATCATTGCCGCCGGGTTTGGGTTCTGCCACACGTTGCGACCAAGGTTCAAACCAGAAGCACCACGTTGCATCCCATCGTAGACAAAATCGAAAACCTCTTTTTCAGTATCAACCTTGGGGCCGCCAGCCATCACAACGGGTACAGGACAACCTTCCACTACTTTTTCGAAGCCTTCGCACCAATAGGTCTTCACGACATCAGCACCCATTTCAGCAAACATACGAGCCGCCAAAGCTAGGAATCGCGCATCGCGTTTATCCAGTTCTTTGCCAACGGCGGTCACAGCCATTACCGGGATTCCATACGTTGAACATTCGTTTACCAGCTTCGCTAGATTCATGACCGTTTGTTTTTCATGATCACTTCCGATGAAAATCGACAAACCTACGGCGGATACGTTTAGACGCAGCATTTCTTCTATCGATGTAGTAATTTCTTCATTTGACAAGTCTTTCAGTACACTGCTGCCACCAGATACGCGTAAGATGATAGGCAGGCTGTTAATAGGGTCAATACAGGCTGGCAACACGCCCCTTGTCACAAACAGTGCGTCGGCATACGGCACTAACGGTGCGATAGTCTGTGCCGGTTTTTCTAGATTGCGCGTCGGGCCAAGGAAATAGCCATGATCGATAGGTAGGTAAAAGCATTTCCCGTCTTCGCGAAACAATCTTCACATTCGGTTCCGTTTGCCCCAATCCATGAGATGTACTCCTTTTGTAGGTAAATATCCTGCGTTGGTGATGATATTTTTCAACTTGTGCACCATTTCAATGCGCCAAGTTATCACTCGATTGACTTTTACTAGTGCTATTGCAGGACAAAAGGCTTGAATGTTAGGTACGTGATATATCCCGCCCTCCCTAGAATCATTCAACCTTTCAGGTCTGATCTTACACTAGTACGGTGACAAGGTTAAAATGACGGGTTGAAGTAAAATGAGGATATGGAAAAACATAGCGTGACCCTCACGGAAAAAGAACGCCGAAAACTGGTTGCCATCGCGACCAAAGGGCGCAATAAGGCATCGTTTATCCA
>JBBQLX010000120.1:0-19892 GCA_038328375.1 Aggregatilineales bacterium
GCAATTGAGCAGTAAAGGTCGTTCCGATGTCTTCTTCGCTGTGGACTTCAATCGTCCCTCCGTGAAGTTCGACATACGCTTTTACAATCATCAGCCCAAGTCCTGTACCCTGAATGTTTTTGACATTCGTCGCCCGATAAAAGGGGGCGAATAAATACTTTTGGTCGGCCTTAGGAATGCCATACCCGGTGTCACTAATGCTAAACGTTAGCTGCTGATCATCATTGCTGATATGAAAATGGATATCCCCTCCAGGCGGCGTGTATTTGAAGGCGTTGGATAGTAAATTCACAAGGGCGTATTGCAAGAGATGTTCATCCGCCTTGATTTGTAGAACATCGGCAGCAAATTCAAAATGGTACTGATGCTGCTGCTGATCCATTACAACACTGTCTTCCCAAATACGATCACAAAATATTTTGAGATCAAAAAGATGGGGAGAAAAAGGAAACTTTCCAGCACTGATCGTGCTCATCGTCAGAACCGCTTCCAGTAAGCTCACCATATGAACAACCTGTGATTGGATTTGCTTGAGCTTGTCGCTGCGTTTTTCAGGCGATAAACGGTCGTAATACGTCTCAAGTGTTTGGGCGGTCATATTGATGACGGCTAAGGGTGTGCGAAAATCGTGCGAGGCGGTTGCGATGAAGCGCTGCTTCATTTCAATGACCTCACGCTCTTTTTCAATTTCGAGGCACAGCCGTTCGGCTTGTACGCGCAATTCTTCAATTTTGTGCCGGTCGGTGTTGTCTCGTGAAATGCCAATTAACCCGATAATCTCGCCTTTGCTGTCATCATAAAGCGGCACTTTTGTGGTTAACATGAAGCGTTTACTGCCATCAACAGCCGTTGTGATACGTTCTTCGTTGATAATGCTCTGACCAGTGGTCATCACATTCAGATCATCGTCATGAAACTGCTCTGCAACCACTGGATCAAATACCTCCATTGAATTTCGGCTGATGATCGCCTCACGAGCCAGACTCGCTTCAGCAGCATGAGCGCGATTGCTCTCAACAAAATGGCCCTCTCGATCCTTAATGAAAATATAGTCGGGGATGTTGTCGAGCAATGTGCGTAATAAATTACGTTCCTGCAAGACTGCTAATTCAGCGAGTTTACGCTCACTAATGTCATGTACCACCCCAATGACACCTGTGATGGTTTCATTCTCCCATGTGGCTAAAGCGCTAATCGACAACCAGCGTCTATTGATTTCGACATCGTTTGAGAATCTTACGCCGAAGTAAGCCTCTTGAAATCTAAGATTGGTTTCTGATCCGTCCGGGAAAAGCATAAACAGCGATTTTCCAATCAGATCGCTGGGCGAATACCCCAGTATTTCTTCTGTGTGACCTGCAACAAAGGTGAATTTGGTGTCGGTATCCAGCGAAAAAACGATGATTGGGGTTGACTCGACAATCGTAAGCAGGCGAAGCTCACCTTCGAGCATGGCTTTAGTACGTTCTCTAACCATATCTTGCAGGTGGTTCTGGTACTGTATGAGTTCCCGTTGTGCCTGCCAGCGCTCAACGGCATGTGTGACGATGATAGGCAGCGCGATCAGATAGTTTCCTTCGGGGTCCTTAGCCAGAAAATCATAGGCTCCGGCTTTCATAACATCGACCGCAATTTGCTGATCGCTTGAGACGGTAATCACAATAATGGGCATATTTTGTGCGGCTTCGAACAGATCCAGACTCGTGCCATCACCTAATATGTGATCCATAAGTGCCACATCAAAGGATAGTAAACCCAAAACTTGTTTAGCTTCTGCGACCGAGCCAGCAATTGTGTAATCGTAAGGCAGGTCTTCGTTTAGAACAAAACGTTCAAAAGCCATACGATCAACTCGATTATCTTCAACCAACAAGACTCTATAACGATTGGGCATCTTCAACCTCTTCTGGCATCTCACTTAAAGTCCAGTAGAGATTGATCATCCTCACAACCTCCATAAACTGTTCATCACCTACCGGTTTGACCATATAACCCGCAATGTTTTTATCAAAGCCGGCGATACGATCCTGTTCTTGACGTGAGGAGGTGAGAATGATAACAGGGATACGATGCAGAATCGGATCTTGTTTAATGATGCCGAGGAATTCGAGTCCGCCCATGCGCGGCATGTTCAAATCCAACAGAATGATGCACGGAAGGCTGGTCTGAGAATCGTGCAGGTATGCAAGTGCTTCTTCGCCGTTGCCTGCAACATCGAGCGGATTTGACACCTTCAATAGCTTCAACGCTCGCCGGATGGTCATTACATCTACTTCATCATCTTCAACCAGTAGAATTGGCCCATTACTCTTCATGATTATTTTCCTCTATCACTTTTGGCAAGGTAAAATAAAATGTCGTGCCCTGACCTTCTATCGAGTCCAACCAGACACGACCCCTATGCAGTTCGATAATTTTCTCCACCAGCGCCAGCCCAATGCCGGTGCTTTCGACTTCATCACGCGGGGAAAGTGTTTGGAAGATTTGAAATATCTTTTCGTGGTATTGAGATGCAATTCCCGGCCCGGTATCAGCAATCGCAAACTGCCAATTTGTTTGTTGGTCTGTCCAAGTCACGGCGATTTTACCAACCGGCTTATCCATGTATTTGATGGCATTACCGATCAGATTTTGGAAAACCTGCCGGATACGCATTTCGTCACCATGTACCATAGGTAGGTCAGCAGCCACCGTGATCGCTATCGATTCAGGTGGCGCTAGAAGATCAATAACATCAGCAACCAGCCTATTGAGATCAATATTAGTTAGATTTTCTTTAACGCGACCGATGCGCGAATACTGGAGGATGCCTTCAATCATTTCATGCATTCGTTTCGTGCGTCCGACCACGAGGTTTAGCATATTGCGACCTTCATCGTCGAAACTTTCTGCATAATCGGCTGCCAGCCAACTGGCAAGCTGGGTAATACCCCGCAGTGGTGCTTTGAGATCGTGCGAAACTACATAGGCAAAAGAATCGAGGTTCTTGTTGACGGCCAGTAATTGTGCAGTACGCGCTTCGACCAGTTGTTCAAGTTGTTCATAAAGTTCTTGGATTTTGGCTTCCACTTGCTTACGTTCGGTAATGTTCTGAGCAATTTTTGTAATTCCTACAATCTTGCCCTCACTATCCTTGAGTGCGGCTAGGGAAACCGAAACAAAAACTTCGCTGCCATCTTTTTTCAGACGAAGGGTGTCAAAGTGCTTCACTGTTTCGTCCGCATAAATCTTTTCAAGGAAGTCGGCTTCCTCATCCAGCTTTTGAGGCGGAATGAGTATGGTGATTGGTTTTCCAATGACCTCATCCGCCGAGTAGCCAAAGATACGTTCTGCCCCCTGATTCCAACTGGTAATAATCCTGTCCAATGTCTGGCTGATAATCGCATCATTTGAAGACGTTACAATGGCTGCAAGTCGGGCCAATCCCTGTTCTGCCTGCTTACGCTCGGTAACATCACGCAAAATAACAGTGAAGTACTTCTTTCCTTCAGCTTCGATCTGCGAGATCGAGGCTTCAATTGGGAATTCTTGGTCGTCACTACGCAATCCACTGATCCCACCGAGTGTCTCTATCCACTCGGTGGTAATATCAGTCAGTCCAAAATCCCAGATATGATCATGGTGCGCTCCATGATATTGTGTTGGCATGAACCGCTCTAGCGAATCGCCGACTGCTTCACCAGACTTAGAACGAAACATAGTCTCGGCTGCATGGTTAAACATGACGATGCGCAGGTCGCCATCTACCGTAATAATCGCATCCATAGCCGCGTTGATAATTCCGGTCAGACGAGCTTCACTTTCATGAACCAAGTTCTCTGCCCGTTTCCGTTGAGTAATGTCATGGAAGTTGACCGATAGACCGATGCGGGTAGGATAAACTTCGACCTCGACCCAAGTATCCAGTTCTAATGAGAAGGTTTCAAACCGAACTGTTCCGTGTTCGGCGAGTGCCCGGTGCATTTCTTCATAGGATTGGGTATTAATCATCTCAGGAAATATTTCCCAGATAACTCTCCCTATAAGCGCTTCGCGTTTTATACCCAAGAGTTGTTCGGCTTTATGGTTGAGATAGATAAAGCGCCACTCCTCATCCAATCCATAGAAAGCCTCGCTGATGCTTTCGAGGAGTTCAAAAGCTTGGTCAGGAGAAATAATCAATCCATTATCCGTAATGGCAGATGGATCTAAAAGCGGGTCTTGGGTCGTTAGCAAGCTGTGATTATCAGTTTGAAACATGATACTTTGCCTCAAATTATTCTGTTTGATATATGCTTTTGTAAGCATGTTTTTCTGAAAAATTTCAAGTTTTCCGCAGTCGGGTGTCGAAAGTTTTTACAGTATGCAGGAATAAAAAGGAGTGGGTTTCACTTGCTAAGTGAGAGGTATCCTGTCAAAAAGAACGCGCAGCCTTCTTCATTTTGTATTCATGGATTATGGTGAATAGGCTGAAGGGGTGATGAATGCTGGGCTTCATCAGCCATTTTCAATTGTGATGGAATAAGAGCAGTGATGAAGAATGAGTTCAAAAACGCGAAGACAAGTACCGGATGACCGTCCTGTTATTTACCGTAACTAAAATCACTGTATCACAGTAAGTCATATTTTTATAATTGATACGAGGACTAAATAAGAGTCTCAGTCAAGTAAACCATCCAATTTATGTATGAATACCAAGTGCAAAACGCATCGATATTTGCCGTAAAATAGGTGACTAAAATAAGGATTTTCGTCACCTATTTGCTCTCACATTACTTAACGTAAATTATAAGATAGCACCGCGTCTTTTGAAAGCAATCTTAGTCTACCGATGCATGCGCTCCTAAACCTTTAAACTAATGGGCAATCTGTTTTGCACCGGTCATAATCGCCACCCCATCGGACATACTGTAGTCGTCTGGTTTGATGACCGCAACCCGTCGCCCAAGCCGTTGAATATGAATACGATCCGCTAGCTCCCATACGTGCGGCATATCGTGGCTTATTAGAATAATGGGCAAACCGCGATCACGTATTTTTCGAATCAGGTCGATGACCATAGATGATTCCTTGACACCAAGGGCCGCCATGGGTTCATCCATAATCACGACTTTACTGGCAAAGGCAGCACTGCGCGCTACCGCAACGCCCTGAGCCTGACCACCAGAAAGCGTTTCCACGGGCTGTGATACGGACGCTATGCGGAACTTCAGATCCTGCATATATTCTTGTGCCTGCGCGTGCATCTTTTTCTTATCAAGCAGACCGAAGACCGATCCGAACACACCCGAACGCCGCAGTTCACGCCCCAGAAAAAGGTTTTCGACAATGGTGAGCGCAGGCGCGACCGCTAAGTTCTGGTACACGGTCTCGATCCCAACGCGACGCGCATCCATAGGGCTGGAAAAGTGAATTGGCTGGGCGTTCAAAAAAACCTGCCCTTTGTCGGGAATAACAGCACCTGAAAGTATCTTAATCAGGGTTGATTTACCCGCACCATTATCGCCAATAACGGCAAGCACCTCGCCCGGGTACACCTCTAAATCTGTTTCGTCCAAGGCAACGATATGACCGTAATGCTTAACGAGTCCTTTGGCGCTGAGGACAGGAATTCGGTTTTCTGTACTCATCGCGCTCCTCCACGTTGTGAAAACTGGTCAACCGAGACAGCCATAATCACCAGAATACCTGTAATTAACAGTTGGTAGATTGATGGTATGCCCATCAAGAGAAGGCCATTGCGAAAGATGCTCACGATAAGCGAGCCAATGAGCGTCCCGAGTACATTACCACGTCCCCCAAAAAGGCTTGTGCCGCCGAGCACCACCGCAGTAATACTTTCGAGATTGAAATTGCCAGCTACGCCGGTCTGCGGATCGCCCACCTCGGTACGCGCAATCAGCAGCAAGGCCGCAATCCCATAGAGTAAACCCGCCAACGAATAAACGGCGATCAGCAGGCGGTCTGTTGAAATGCCTGCTAACCGCACGGCCTCTGCGTTATTACCAATCGCATAAATGTGGCGACCAAAAGCAGTCTCGCGCAGCATGAACCAAGTTACCAAAAATAAGAGCACCATTGCCACGGTTCCATAGGTGATCAACGTGTCGCCGACCTTGAACCCGTTGCCCAAAAAAGTCTGAGCTTCCTTTGCCGGAACCGTTTCCGAGGTGTAAATCAGGGTGAGTGCGTAGACGATGCCGAGCATACCGAGCGTCACAATGAAGGCTGGCAAGCGCAAGCGTGTGACCAACAAGCCGTTGATGAAGCCAATACCGGCTGTAATGGCTAGTCCAACGCCGATAGCTAGGTATGGGTTAATGCCGTTTCGTGAGGCAAGATGCACCATAAAGACCGCCCCCAGGCTCATGATGGCACCATTCGAGAGGTCAATTCCACTCGTCAAAATAATGAGCGTCTGACCAATCGCCAGCACAGATACCACGATTGACTGTTGAAAAATGAACGAAAAATTGTTGATGGTCAGAAAACGGGGTGTCTGGCTGCCAAAAAAAGCACATGCAATCAGGAGCGCGATAAGTGGACCCATTGTGGGTCTGAGCAGGAACCGGCGAATGCGTATGAGCGGCGAATCGGGAAGAACGGTTTCCATAAAATAATTTTTCCTAAGAGAAAGGATGGTACAAATCATTTCTGTACCATCCTCCCATACTTTTTCTTATAGATCAAATTTCAGTGAGGCGACGCGGTCCACTCCAACTAAGCAGGCGGCTTAATGCCAGCGGCAGCATCGACCTTCATAGCTGCGTCCATCTCGCCATCTTCCAGCGTTCCCCAGCAGCTCTGTGCACCGAAGACGGCACCTTGGCTGTCGATGCCTTCAAGCGGCTTGGCGCTGATCAGGGTCACACCCGTATCCGTGTAGCCCCATGGCTTATCACCCGTCTTGGCAAAGTTTATGACCGCTTCGACACCCATTTGCGCCATCTTCAGCGGGTATTGCTGCGATGTCGCGGCAAAGTGACCCGAAATGATACCCGCGATACCGGGGGCGCAACCGCCGTCAACAGCCACAATCATGACACCATCAGCCTTGCCAGCCTTATCCAACGCGGTGTAAGCACCCGCAGCAGCCGGCTCATTGATGGCGTAAACCAAGTTGATATCCGGGTCTTTTATCAAACAGTTCTCCATAAGCGTCTGGCCCTTTGCCTGATCGCCGCCGGAGTCGCCTGAACAGACGATTGACGCGTCGCCTTCTTCAATGCCGAAGCCTTGTAGGAAGCCATTGTGTCGTAGCACACCGGTCTTATTGCCCGGCGCAGCATCGAGTGTCGCGATTTTTACAGGCTTATCACCTAAGGCAGCCTTTGCATATTGACCAATAAGCAGTCCCGCTTTGAGGTTATCGGTGGCGAACAACGCATCGACCGCATCTTGCGGAATAGTCGGGGTATCGAGCGCAATGACCAGTACACCCGCCTCGCGCGCCTTCTTGACTGTGGGCGCAATAGCAGCCGAATCAGCCGGGACAAGCAAGATACCTTTAACGCCTGCGTTGACCATGTTTTCGATAGCGGTTACTTGGCTGTCGTTATCGCTATCACTTTTGCCAGATGCAGTCAGCAGCTTCACACCTGCCGCATCGGCGGCAGCCTGAGCGCCCTCTCTCATCTTTACGAAAAACGGATTGGTTTCAGTCTTGGTAATCAAGCCGACTTGGACGACATCTTGGGCTTGTGCACTGAAAATTCCAAAGGTACCTAAAATAACCAAAATAATGGTGACCATCAATGCAAGTTTTTTTGACTTTTGAGTTGAAAACATTTTTTGCTCCGTACTAACTAGAAATGAACAGAACAGAGACTCTTAAATACCCTAAATGATTTGCGCTGAACACCTCCTTAATGAGCTGTGAAATTGGACAACGGCTCATATATAATAAAAACTTTGAGGTTAAGCATTTGCAAATTATGCGCTCCGAAAAAATTGTAATCGTTTACAATTTTCTTGTCAACTGATTCCTAAAATATCCATTATAATGAGCGATATACACTGATTTTTACGGTTGAAGACCCATCTCAGCGGGATTTTATCCTATTCCATGCTCGTAATAACATGTAATCGTTTTCATAAATGTGACCATAAAAGGGTCGGAACTTATGCCAAGTATCAAGGATGTAGCAGAAAAAGCGGGTGTTTCCGTTGCGACTGTTTCGCGGGTTTTTTCCAGCCGCCCTCATGTTCGTGGAGAAGTACGCCAACATGTTTTCGACATTGCTGCCCAACTTGGCTATCGCCCTAGCCGAATTGCCAGTAACTTACGTAAACAAAGCACACATATCATCGGACTGCTCGTTTCTGATGTGCGAAATCCATTTTTTGTGGAGATTGCGCGAGCTATCGAAGATGTCGCTAATAGCCACCAGATGAGTGTTTTCTTGTGTAATACCGATGAAAATCCTGAGAAGGAGCAAACCTACCTACATACACTGCTTGATGAACTGGTTGCGGGCATTATTCTGGTACCCACCCAAGAACAGATCGAGAATTTTGGCTTCTTGCTCGAAAGTGGTATCCCCATCGTCACCATTGACCGGAGCATTCAAGGCGCTGCCGTGGACAGTGTTATCAGCGACAATTTCCAGTCTGCCTACAACATCACATCGCACCTCATCAAGCTCGGTCATCAACGAATTGGCGCAGTGATCGGGTTACAGAAAAGTACAACGGGTCGTGAACGGGTGCAAGGTTTCAAACTGGCAATGATCGATCATGGGCTGAACATCGATCCTGACCTTATTCAGTGTGTCGATCCCACTGAACGGGCGAGCGAACCGATTGTTAGCCGCTGGTTGGCTTCAGCGACACCGCCGAGCGCCATATTTTCTGGCAACAGCCTCATCACGATGGGGGCAATTAATGCGATCCACAAAGCCGGTCTCGCAATCCCCGATAACATTGGTCTCGCAGGCTTCGATGACACAATCTGGATGCCACATATTGGACGTGGCATCACAGTAATCAGCCAGCCTGCCTATGAAATGGGCCGATCCGCTGCCGAATTATTATTTCAGCGTATGGCAGACGCTAAACGCCTGCCACGCGAAATTGTGCTAAAAGGCAATCTTATTGAGCGCGGATCAACCCGTCTACTTGACCGTTAAACTCAGCTATAAATCTCACTTGGCGAAGAGTAGATTCGGAGCATTTTCGTCTCCAAAATAGGTCGTGTAAATACCATTCCAAGTGATTGATCTGGATGGCGTGGGCTATCTGATTAAATTGGCTGTCGAAAAAGGGCGCAGCGTTCGTCCGGAAATGGAAATCGGCATCTGCGGTGAACATGGTGGCGATCCCAAGAGTATTAGCTTCTGCCACAATGCAGGATTGAACTATGTAAGCTGCTCACCGTTCCGCGTTCCAGTAGCACGTTTGGCAGCCGCTCATGCTGCTTTGACGGAAAAAGGCTTCAAGGCCAAAGAAGATTAACACCCTTTCAGGCTAAACAGTCAGAACGCAAATAGCATTTTCGTAGGGGAGGGTCACAGACCCTCACTTGCGCCTTATCCCATCTTGGACACACCTAATTTTGTTGTCTCGTAAACCCACATTTTGTGTTGTCGTAGGGGCAGAATTGATCAGGGCCGCTATAAATCTTATATAAAAAGTTGATTTTGCGTGGATTTTGAAGCGCCTTATGGAATTTGATTATCATTGACTATCTCAAACAGTTACTTTTCGTAGGGACACGGCATGCCGTGTCCGCCACCCAATTACCCTTATTATTTAATTAATTCCCATAAATAATAGAGTCGAGTCTTCTCCCAACCGTTCGTAAGCATTCCAATAGGAGCATGACATGAAAATCGGTATTGTAGGCAGCGGATTTGTAGGCGCGACAGCAGCATATGCATTGGTCATGCGCGGCATTGGCAGCGAAATTGTCTTGATCGACCAAGATGAGAAACGTGCTAAAGCTGAAGCCGACGATATTTTTCATGCGGTGCCGTTTGCTAACTCAATTAATGTTTGGGCAGGGAATTACACCGATTTGAAGGATGCAAGCATTGTCATTATGGCGGCGGGTGTCAACCAAAAACCCGGCGAAACACGGATGCAGTTACTTGAACGCAACGCCAGCGTTTTTTACAGCGTCATTCCCAATATCCTCAATAACGCGCCCAATGCCATCATCGTGGTCGCGACCAATCCGGTCGATGTCATGACCCACTTAACCGCACGGATTGCCGCCGAAAACGGTATTCCAGTTAGAAGAGTCCTAGGCAGCGGCACGACGCTCGATACAGCTCGTTTTCGGGTACTGCTTTCACGTCACTTGCTGATTGATCCGCAGCATGTTCATGCTTATGTGGTCGGTGAACACGGCGACACCGAAGTCTTGCTGTGGTCATTAGTTGGGGTAGGCGGCATCCCTATGGATGACTATCTCAAAGCGCGTGAGCTAGAGATCACGCCAGATGATAAAGCAAGGATTGATGAGCAAGTGCGTCACGCGGCTTATCACATCATCGAAGGCAAAAAGGCGACGTACTATGGCGTAGGAGCAGCCTTAGCACGGATTTGCGAGGTCATCCTCAACAATCAGCGGGCTATTTTGACCATTTGTGCGCCGCATCAAGAAATCATCGGTGTGGAAGATGTGACAATTGCGCTGCCACATGTCATCAGCGGGGAAGGCATCATCGGCAGCTTGCCCCTGACCCTCTCTGAAGATGAAAAGGCACTGCTGGCACATAGCGCACGCACCGTGCGGGCGGCGATTGATCTTTTACCCAAAACCACCACTCCATAATTCTAGGAAATATTTTTAGCAGCCGTTCGGACGACTCAATCAGGGTATTGAATAAGAACTCACATAGTGAATGGTCTCAGACCATTGCGCTTTTGCCTACCCATCTTTCTCCCTGACCAAATATCCCTAACCACAGAGGCCACCCTAGGGGCGCAACATGTTGGGGTTAATTGCATATTCCCCCGATAGGGTATTGTATGAATCTTTTAGATCAGACACAGAAATGATTCGCCGACATCGTGGCCGGGTAAAATCTCTTCATCGATAAAGTCGATAGGAGGAGAAGTGATAGAAGCATTATGGGAGTTTGAGCGGCTAAAACTGTTCCAGTTCGTACGCGACCACCCCGATTGGTCGAGTTCACGCTTAGCGGAGGCTGTCGGACACAGCTTGAGTTGGGTTAAAAAATGGCGACAACGGTTCCAACAGGCCAAATACCTCAGCCTAGAACTCTTCCAAAGCCAATCTCGCGCCCCGAAAACACACTCGAAACAACTCCTACAAGTTGTTCGCAATGCCATTTTAAGCTTGCGTGACCAACTGGCCGCAGCGCTGGCGCATGAGATGAGCGAGACGGTTAAGAGCGAGTAAGCGAACCAAAACCCGTTGGGCGCAGCGTTAATACACTGGCAACGTGCAACCCTTCCCGCTGTGGTTACGGCATTCCTAAATCCAACTTCTGATACTGAACTATCCCACTAGCGCGGCAATCACCCGTTGGGCATGTTCGATCATGTGTAGGGCATGTTCTGTGTGAATGTGTTTTCCTGCCTGAGCCTGAACTTCATTGATGAAACTATGAAGGATAATTACAGCTATCCTTGTCCGTCCACGATCTAATGCTGCCTGAGCGACATCGAGTTTAACAAGGAGACTCTTAGCAACGCCTTGACTGGTAATATGGCCTTCAGCAATGGCATGGGTTATACACAATCGCAAAGAAGCAATGGTATCGCCATCATGTCCGGGACAGGTCATCTGGTTATCTTGGCCTAGCACCGAACTTACAGTCATAAGGCTTAGAGCCATAAGAATAATAATGAATAGTATTTTTTTCATATTGGTATACCCCTTGTCATAATCGGCATGCTTTCCAAACGATAGCTAATACATTAAGGTAAAACGAATAGGGTTGCGATTGTGCAATGCACGAAGTTGACGGTGACATCTGTCATATATTGGGCGAAACGGTATCGAGGGCAGTCGACATCTGCACAGACTACTTCTACAGTGCCACTTATGATTTCTGAGGTGGCGGGTGAGATTATTTTGCCACTTCAAAACGGCGTATTCTCGGCAGCCACAGCGTCAGAAAAGCATTGATTTCAGCCGGAAAATAGTTAACTGGCACTGTAGAAAATAATAGCTGTATTGGCGTTCATTGCAGGTGTATTTTTGTTTATTTATGCGCTCAAAATTGGCATCACCTACTTACCAGCAGACGCAAGCGCGATACAAGAAACTGACCTGTACACGCTAGCAACTTTTTACGGTGTGCTATTGATAGCAGCGTTCGCAGGTGCCGCTTGGGCTGGGATAGCACTTTTCACATAATGGGTTAAGCAATATCCGCAATATCATGACGTATCCCTAAAATACGCTCACACGAAGCTCATTCCTCAATATAACAATCCTTATGCGCGGTGCTTAGGCTAACGGCATTGCAGCCCAACAGAAAGTTTATCTATATGAAACCATCAAATTCAGACTCTATTCAGTTATGGGCATTTGTTGTTTTGTTGGCTGCATTCTTTATCGCTTGGTATGTAAACACTAAAGAAGGAAAAACACAACATGATTAAGCAAATACGGGACACGGGATTAACTTCAAACACGATGTATCTGGCGGCGTTTGTCTCAGTGGTGTTGAGCATTGCTATTTGGGTGCTGCGCCGTGGCGAAGACCGTCCGAATGCCGAACGCTTTGGCATTTTCGTCGGCCTATGGGCACCGACGTTGATGTCATTGGCGAAGTCGATTGAAGACTCCGAAATCGCTGATGGCGTGAGTTCAAAAATTGATATGCCCGCCAGCTTGTAATGCATTCGCTGCCTAAAGCAAAATTCGGTAGGGACAAGAACTAGAAATAGTGATAATTTTTGTCAGGCGGACAGCACACTATGCAGGTGCTGTCCCTCTAGATTACAAGAATGTTATACACAATTAGTCCATCTGTCCCATGACATCTTCATCCAGTTCCTTTAGATTAAAAAAAGTTATTGAGTGGTTAATCAGGGAAATATAATGCAAAATACCCTTAAGATGCCCTCCTATGATGAACTTGCTGATTTATCAAATACTGAATTGATCCGGCGCATCAAAACGGCCAAAGATCATTGTGATGAGGCTCGGCAACGGGGGGAAAGTACCACCGAGAAAGAACGAATATATCACGTTTTTGAGCATGAACGCGTGAAACGCCTGAAATTCGGTGAAGCCGCTCACCGCTAACCAGTAATTACAACTAAATATATATCTTTTGGGCGGAGTGACCACTCCCCTCACCTGCCCCGCCGCGCCGGGTACTTGCTCACGTCAAACGCCATCAGGGTATCCAGTTCGATAAACTGGCGCGATTCAATCTGCACCGCCTCGATTTTGCCGAGTTCAATCAGCACTATGAGCCTATCCCGCGAGATGTGCAGGTACTTAGCGGCTGGTGACACCTTCCCTACCTTTGAGCCTAGTACGTAATTGTGAGGCATTATTAGAGGCGATATGGGGACAAGATTCGATTACGACATTCTCACTGCTACGACTGAGCCGCCCAGCGATTATCAGTATGTCGCAAGAGTGGGCAGCATACTGCGTCATTCGGGTAATGCTTCTGAAATTGTACCTTGGTCTGAACATCAGATACCTGAAATGTGGGGTATGACTGAGGATGAAGCCTACACAAAGCTTGAAAATCTAATAAAAGAATGGATAGCCACTCAAGAGCAGTAGCTCACCGCCCTACTCGCCCACTGTGATAGCTTGGCAGCCTGTTCACGCTGGTTTGTAGGCAGGGTGTACCATGATGCTAGGAAACATGCTCATCTGATTTGGGAAAGTGTACATCATGCTTAACATCCTAAAGATGCCCCACTACATTGAATTGACTGGATTGTCGGATACCGAGTTAACAAAGCGAATCTGGATGGCCTTAGATCAGGTCGATCAGGCTGATATGCAGCACGAAAGTACCACCGAAAAAACGGCCATCTATCAGGCGTATAAAAACGAACTCGCCAGAAGAGACTACAAGCACCGAGTTCGTTGATACTTTAATCCCTAACCTGACCGCCACACTTGTTCGCTGGGACGTGCAAGCAGTCGGTACAGAATGGCTGATTCGCGGGTGTAATGTTCGGGATGGAGTCAGCGCGGGACGAGTTAGCCGCAGCGCTGGCGAGTGCGTTGGCTGAACAGGCTAAACTAAAACTTTCTCAAATGCAGGGTTTGTGTCCTGTAGCAAGAATTGCTTTCGCTCATCAGAGACGATGACGGGTAGTCCCATATGCTGGATGATACGATCTATGTAGGGATTGTCTAGTACGGGCATAGACATATGCTCACCATCACGCACAAGGTCGCAGTGGTAAACTTTAATCCGACGCGAACCCGCACACCAATATACATCCATGATAATGGGACCTTTCAGTACCCAGCCTCGCATAAGCGCTGTCGCGAGACAATCACCGCCCGCGAAACGCTCTGAATTGGAATGCCAATGGTGATAAAAATCAATATCTTCCATTAATAATGGATTTTTTGTACCCATTTTTGCATCCTCACACTCTATTTTTGATTGCAACTGCTCCTATATCCGCAATGTAAGCTTCTCTAAGTCTCTTCAAGTATTACAAAAAAGCCTAAGTATTCGTGGAGACCAGCCTTTGACTCTCACTATACAGCCGAACTATGGCAAAAGCATTAGCCTACTGATTTCTGGCTCTCATACCCTACCCCTATCACATGAATACTGGCATACTATTCGGGAACCGTAGACCGAAAACGTCCTCAGAACGAACCGGATAATAGATAGCCATATATCCCACAGCAATATACAGGAGGCTTCAATGGCTAAGGATATGACACATACGATTATTCAAAGCGTGAATGGCGTAAATCACGTTAAAACGTTGCACACTGCACCCACAAATACCGATGATTTATTATCGTTGGTAGTGCCTATCAACCATAAGCATCAACTCACCGTTTGGTTTGCAAAGGAATTGCCCGTTGAAACGGCTCAATCAATGGCAAATAATTTCGCAGACGACATGAAAAAGGATTTATCAGACTCCTAAGATAAATGCCCTGCCCTGCTTATAAACCACCGCACCTTGCTGTACCTGCAACTGTGTCCGCATTGGCAGAAGCGCTGCGAGATGAGCAGTTATATATGCGAACCGTCCTGCCCATTGCTGAGAAATTCCGCAACCCGTACTTTAACCATCTCAAAGTTCTCACGAAACTCGCTTTCCCAAATGATGATGCACTTCCACCCAACTGAGTTAATACGGGCGATATGGTCAGCGGGGTCTTCACCTCGATGCCACCAGTCTCCGTAAGTCTCAACAATCAGGTTCGAAGATGGATGTACGAAGTCAGGACACATCGGTCCAATAGCATCGTTCAGCCAAGGTTTACCATCGCCAACGAAACGTAATTCAGGGAAGGCAGTGGCGAAATCCCTTTCAAGACCAACGGAACATTTCCGGGTCTGCAAAGGTAGAACAGGTTGTCCTCGTTTATCTAGCTGGCGCTAGAGTTTGCGCCAATACCGTATTGACCATTATATCTACAAAGCGCTTGGGCTCTTCCCAGAGCGGTGTATGCCCGGAATTATCAAACCAGATCAACTCTTTATGTGGGGCTTCCAAGAGATTGAAATACTCCTCTGTCAACGAGTTCATCGCATTCACATCCCAACGCCCCTTGAGAAAGTAAACGGGCAGTTCAAAACGGGCAGCCTGTGTCCGGAATTCCAAATTAGCCAGCTGCGGATAGAGGACAGTAAACACATCGGATAAGCCGCGCACCCAATTCACTTTGTCGACCAGCCCATATTCTGGCGCAAGCAATGAATCAAAGAGTAGGTTTGGGCTGCCGCCTTCGCCCTGTGCATGAGTATGCATATATTTATTTAGCACATCGGAATAAGCCATAAAACGCGTGACACGGTCATCACCCGTGTACGGTGGGGCTCCGTTGCGACGCAGTGCATCAGCTTGATCGGTTTGCCCCATTTGAGTCAGGTAATCGATGGCAAAGTTGTAGCCCATGACATCGTTCTCAGTGGTATTGACCATTTGCCCGGAACTGATAAAGGCGTGAAACAGGTCAGGATGCTGCTGCACTAGCCAAATACCGAGAATGCTGCCCCATGACTCACCGAGAATATAGATTTTTTCCTGATGGAAACGTGTCCGTAGATATTGTGTCAATTCATAAGCATCCGACACAAAACGTTCGGGTGTCAGTTTTGAAATATCAACCGCATTGTAGGATTTTCCTGTGCCGGGTTGGTCCCAATTGACGACGACGAAATGATCTTCTAATGCACCAAGATAACGACGTGTCATGACCAGTTCACTGCCACCGGGACCGCCTGCAAGAAATAAAAGCACGGGCTTACTCATGTTTTGTCCGCGAATCGTAATCCATTGCTCCGTATCCCCTAGAGTGACGCGTTCTAAGAAAGCGATGCTGTTGGGAATGGATTGGCCTTGTGTATCGGTGATGGACGGTGTCGATGAAAAAATCTGAGATGCCACTACTGCCAACCCAGAGATGGTGATCATCCCGATGATTGCGAGGGAGATTGTCATTAACCGATGCGCCCACCGAAATAGGGCAATCACCAAGATCAAGTAAACCAGTGCTAATAGTAATGAGATCATCCAAGGAACTGATGTCGCCTTACCAAAGATCAAAAGGGTCGGCAGGGCGATGATAAACGACAACAGCACACCCAAGATTATGAGAATTAACTTTCCGATACGCTGTGGCAGGTTGTAAGCATGTTTTGATTGAATAAAAGGTTGGTGCGGGAGATTTGTTGTTGGTGAAGAAAGTGTTGTCATTATTTCCTTTTGTGAATCGAGTAATACGAGCGTGTCTGCGCGGGCAGGGAAAGCCTGCCAGAAGGAATTCGCGCATGAAAGCCAAATCAAGAAGGATTAGGTAACGAGCCTAGTTACAAGGCAGAAAAGGTAATCAAGCGCTAGGCAGGCTTGGCAGTCTTGGGTTGCGGTCAATTCAGCACTTTTGAGGTGTATTGATTTGGTAGTTTCAATTCTTTCCGAAAGTAGGAGTCAAGCCGTAGATCAGTCACATCGACGAGGCGTACAAGGAAGGGGTCGTTCAAGCGCTTCAGAACGCACCGTGACTGAGCAAGCATATCTTTGCAGATGGCATAGGTACTATGGACACGCGATAGGTCAGCCCGTAAATCTTTGGCTGTCTGCGCTGGGTTTTGGGTATTGCAGACGGGTTCTGTACCGAGTGTGACATATGAAAAATGCCCTATGGTAAGGTCGCCTTCTAGGTCTGTCCAATCGTCGATGATTTGAATGACTGCCCCAAACAGCAAAAATACATCCCAATAGTCATCAATCTGTTCGGCTCTGTCTAGACGCTCCAATCCGAGCATGAAGGGAGTGACCACATGTGCACCTTTCGCGCCGCAGTCTTTGGGATTGTCGAGCGTATAGGGGCTGGCAATACCACGCACGGACTTCTCTTTGATCTCAGCTTCCAAGAAGAGCGTTCGCATCCGGTGTAGAATGCCCAAGTTCAGTTTGGAAACGCCAAATACTTGCAAGATGATGGATTCGTATTCGGCGATGAGGGCTTGGGATGTGAGGATTTCAACAGGGGAAGGTGTATTGCTATCCACGTTCTCATCTAGAATGCCGTAACCAGCCACACCATAAACGGCGGCGCGTAGCACATCTCCAAACTGGCTGAGGAAATCGCTTAAACCTTCTTCCTCCATCCATATCGCCAAGAACGCAAAAATGGGATAAGCATCCTTGAAATACTGGGTGCGGTTGCTCTTCCATACTGTGACATCAAGTTTGAGCGGCACGCTGAATTCTTTCAGAATGTGTGTTGCTTGCTCGTCCAGTCCTCTGAAAGCCAAGAACAGACCCATATCAACCCGAAAGTGACGGAGCATGGCAAAAAGCGGCATTCCATCCGACAAGAAAGATGCCATGACCGCTGACCAGAAGGCTTCAGGTTTGCGGCGGTAAACTTGCAGAATAGCAGGTGCAAAGTGTTCAAAAGCATTTTTTTGCTGCATGATGCGAATTTCTCCCTCACTCGCTCAAGTGATTACTGGGCAGCACGGAGTGGCATAGATGTTGATTGTTGTCCACTGACGTTACGGAGCAATAACACTGCAACCCCAATATTGACGACAGTAATTACCAGAAACGGGACCATGATGCCAAGACTATCCGGCACACCCACGACCGCCATATTGATTGCCATCGCACTGACGGCTAGGCCGAGCGTAATGGCCTTCATCACAAAGACCGATGCCAGTAGATAACCCCACGCACTGCGACGCAGCAGCAGTACTGCGGCAATAATCGCCAGCGGCACAATCAAGCCTAAATCCATCGCTTGGATAACCATCGTCGTGGTGTTTTCTAGAGCAGGAATTAGATTTCGCATGAGCGGCTGCGCGATTCTTCCTAACCACGCCAACGACAAAAAGGCGGCAATCACAAACAGCATCCCGGCAATCCATCGACGCGGCAGATGATCAGAAAAATGCTGCGATAAGGTGGTCAGGTCAAATGACATCATACTGAGGACAAAGGCATATAAGCTTAGCGCAAACACGGCGACATAGACGAGGAACAAAGCGTTATAGGCAATTAGCATCGCCGATGACATGTAGGTGTACAAGAAATAGCCGAAGGTTCCGGTGAGCAGCAGTTGACCGCGCAAGGAGCCACGAAAAGCTAACCATGACGCGATGACCAACAGTGGTAATCCGACCAACAGCGTAACAATGTCGTTACCGCGTTCTTGAGCAGATGAACTCACGGTATCGTAGTAATAGAGGCCATGCCCGTTTATGGTGACGGATTCGCCACGATGATTGGTGAAAGTATAGGGTTCGCCAGGGGTTTGATAGAATAAGCCCATTAATGCAGCGAAGAGCGCCAATACTACAATGAGTGGAATTAACCATTTCAAGATCGCTTGATACTTCATTCTATTCTCCTAAATGATCAGGTGATAGTCCTCCACAAGGTTGGTTTGGGATGTCAATGAACGTATTGTTATTACGAGCCGAAGTTAGGGCTTCATCCCTTTTTAATAGTCTATGTTTCATAGTGATTGTGGAATTCATACAAAACTAATTTAAGTATGGGCGTGAATGAGAAGCGGGGTATGTGATGATTATCCTGTTTTATTCCATCTTTATCACGAAATGCGATAAGAGATGGGTCTTATGTTTCCCCCGAGTTTGGGTGATGACATAAGTGGCGAGGGTGTTGACCTTGCTGATGATCTCCATGAACCTGTTCGGTAAAAGGGACGATACACCTAAAAAGGAACCTTTTGAAACTATTGTTCGTCAATTTTAATGTTCAGCGGAAAGCTCGCGTGAAGCCGCCGAACTGATGATTTCTTCTCTGGAAGCCTTACAGTCCCTCCCTATTTCCCATTCACCCTCCCCCACCGTATAATAAACCTCACTAGCAGAATCCCTTATTGATAAGAGTCATCAATGCCACCAACTACCAATGGCACTGCCCTACCCGCTGACCTCGAATCAAAACTCTGGTCAGCCGCCGATAAGCTGCGCGGTCACATGGACGCTGCCGAATATAAACACGTTGTCCTTGGCCTGATCTTCCTGAAGTACATCTCGGATGCCTTCCAAGAAATCTACGACCGCCTCGCAGCCGATGAGTACGCCGACCCTGAAGACCGCGACGAATATCTCGCCGAGAACAGCTTCTTCGTGCCAGAGGATGCTCGATGGACGAAACTCCAGCAGAATGCCAAGTCGCCCGAAATCGGCATTCTCATCGACAAAGCGATGGCGATCATCGAGCGCGATAACCCCTCGCTCAAAGGCGTTTTACCAAACGACTATGGACGCGAAAGCCTCGACAAGCGC
>JBBQLX010000121.1:0-19462 GCA_038328375.1 Aggregatilineales bacterium
CAACTACTGATGATAATAATCAAGAGCGGATTAGGGCGAGTAATAAGATGGTGCTTACGGCTTTTCAAAAGGCGCTTGGCGCATCCGGCTTGAGCCCAAATATGATCCAAGAACACACCAACAATATCGCAGATTTTGCCAATAAATTTCTAAGCAATAAGCCTCCACCCAGTATGCTGCTTGATCTAAGCCTCAAAGATATTGAAACCTATCGCAAGATGATGAACGACGACATCAATCTCGTCAGTTTTAAGCGGTTTATCCGATTTCTTCGAGAAACTGGACGAATGGATTGGGATGAAGCCGAACAACTCCTTGATTTTTTCAAACGCAAATAACGGGTTGTCTATAATTTTCACGAATCACGAACAACCGATGGTGTTACACGAACCGCGCTTCTTTCAACCGTCGATTGAGTGCCTGTGAGCTAGGATATTGGCTCTGAATGACTGCCAACTTATCCTGAAATTCAGTCATACGCTGCTGATGGACTGCCAGATCCCGTAAATCTTTTAAGATGGTCAAAGCTTCGTCATAAGTACTTGCTTTTTTCTGCTCAATCAAGCTTGGGATGCGCGCCCACAGTTGGTCTTGTTGTTGGGCGATCCTTTCCAGCTTTTTTAAGCGCACAGCTTCTGCTTTTTGTTTTTCTACTTCCAGCCGCTGCTGCCCGATCACTTCCGATGCAGCGAGAATTTGGCGAATGGTACGGCGTTCGCTCATAAGCGATTCCACTTTGTCGGTACCGGAAATCTCGCGCAAACGCTTGACCAGAGTGATTTCCAAATGGGGTTCACTGTTTAACAGGCGTTCTAGAAAGTCGTGCTTTTCCGGTTCGGACAGCCGGTCAATGCTGCTACTGAGTTTTGCATCAATCTTTCCGGTTTTTGAACTGGTCTGGGAGGAAGCTACCACCCAATCAGCATCAATCTCGAAGAAGTCTATGAAGTTTCGTAGTGCAGGCGATAACGACTGAAGATTGGGTGGAACCGGCGGCTCAGTTAAGTCTTCGTCTTCTTCCAGTACATCCACTTCGTAGTGGGCAAACTTCAGCCACGCCAAATACAGCGTGCGATAGTCGCCCCGCAGTATGTCATTGCGTACCTGAACAATGCCCGGGAGTATTCCTTGGCCCTCGACCCATTCGCCGTCGCCACCCTCCTCTGGGTTGAATTCGATATTTAGGATGAGGTAGTCATCCGCAGTAGACCAGTCCATGCTGTCGGCATACTGGTAAGCTCTGATCACATCGTCGGGAATTGCACTTGCAGGGAAACGAAACATCAACTGGCGTGTACCCCAATTCGTGATGTAGAGCATTGCGTCAAAATAGTCTGCCAACACACGGTAAGGGTCGCGCGGAAAATCACTGTAGTTGTAGACGAAACTGGCACTGGTCGCGGTTAACTGGACTCGTGATGACAGGCTTTGTATTTCTGCCTGCGCTTCGTGCGTCAGCGGGTGATCTAATGCTTGAAATTCATAATACTGGTATTCGCTCATGATATTCCTTGATTAGTTTCTAAGACGTAGATTCATCGGGGAGTAAATCCTCTGATGCCCTACGCCTGCTATAGATGACTTCATCATTTCCAGTGGTTTTTACTTGCACAAATATTGTCATCGCTCGACACAAAACTTCCAATGACTTTTTTATGTCGCACAATGTCCTTACTAAAACGGTGAAACAGAATCAGACCAGCCTAGATCGGCAAGATTTCGGATTTGAAGGCTAGAAATGGGAATTTTACAACATAGAAACAGTAATTTTACACCTGCAAAGGTAAAGTTTCGCTAACTAGGCATATCTACCTGCTTAGGATTCTGTTCCCCGCAAAAACTCTATGTAGAGCGACAAATGAAAGGTCAAAAAGGGTCATCTTCTCTCAGTTAATCTTAGAAATGTGTAAGTGAATTGCTTACTTTAGATAGTAAAAGTAAGAATTCTTACGTTGTGGATTGGGGAAATTACTGATTTTGAACTGGGAAAAGTGGGAATTTTACTTGTCTAAGGTGGGAATTTTACACTTTCGAGGGGCAGAGTTCCGTTAACTAGGCATATTCTATCGTTTGAGATTTCTCTCCCATTAACTACTTTAACTGACCAACATTATACTGACAAAGTGCATCTCAAGTCAATAATCTTGGAAATGCACTTGAGTGGCATGAGCTATCGTCAAATTGGTGCAGCACTAGGTCTTCACTGGACTAGGGTAGGACAGATTGTGAAACGCTAAATGTTCCAAATTTCGGTCAGAGAATTTCAGGTGGATGAGTTCCTGATACAATCCAATTCCGCCTTGCGCGAAGCACCCGCGCGTTGGTCATCTTCAGTCGTATTATGGTTACTCTACCCACTGTTGTTTTCCCACGAAGCCGTAACCCATCGTCTATCCACTCAAAATGTTCTGGCCATGTTTGAATGCGGGGTTGAACAATGCAATTTCTTGGTCAGAGTTGGGATCATGGGTAGTGGTCGCAGTGCCCTTACTCAGATTACAGCTTGAACATGATAAACACAGATTGTCGGGATTGTCACCGCCAAGGGGATCAATATGTTCAACGTGCATTAGCTGTCGCGTATTATATTCACATGTTTGACAATATTCACAATAGCCATCTGCCCGCTCATAAACGAGCCGTCTGGTTGCGCGCCATGATAGGTTACTCACGAACAGTCATATCCTTGCGACAGACCCCAACCAAAAGTGGCTGGTGGATATCACCTACCTTGCCGCCCATGAAAGTTGGCTATATCTGGCAGCAGTACCCGATACCTCCTTGCGGCGGATTGTCGGTTGGTCAATGAGCGAAAGCCTCACGAGTCGCCGGTCAGTGACGCGCTCTTCATGGCTCTGGCTCTGCGGGGCACCCCCGATCTTCATCATTCTGACCGAGGCAACCAGTACACCAGCCATGCCTATTCATCTCTGCTGGAAAAGGCTCAGGTGCAAGTCAGTATGAGTGGTGTTGAACGTTGTTATGATAATGCCATGAAAGAAAGCTTCTGGGAGACCTTGAAACGCGAATGTGCTGACCACACCTTCCACACCAGAGCCTTGGCTATGCAGATCACCTTTGAGTACATTGAAATTTGGTACAACAGTCAGCGGTGGCATTGCGCCTCAGCCCTTGTGCCTTTAAGCAGCTTGCCCGCCACTGACGTTTGCGGTCTCCGTCTAATCGGGGTAAGTCCAATTATGTACACATGGCTTTTGTGTTCATGAAGAATGTACGTTTCCCTATAGTTTACTTCATTCTATTAACTCTCTGTGTCGCCTTTTGTGCTATCCTAATATTTAGTACTTTAACAGCAATAAAATAACCATCATTTAGAAGCTGTGGAAATTGACTGAACAAGTTGAAACGAATATTACTAGCCAATTATGTGTATAGTCACTATTGGTTCTTATGCGTAAGAGACTCTAAGTAATCTGAGTTTTATTTCACTATATGAACCGCAGGTTCAAATAATGCTAACAGTTACCAGACTTCAGAATATGAGGTTTTCAATTCGATGGTATTAGTTGGATGCTCATTCATCCATGTAACTGTATTTAATTTGCTTGTAAAACTGTCGACTTCACAATCAAATGATATTGAGAAATCAAGCAGAATGGATATTATGTAATGCAGTTACTACATCGCATCTAAATTTTATAGTTGCTGTTGGATTGGTACAGAAAACAGTATTCCTCCAGTGGTATTGCTTTTCGCAGGTTTTCTATGTTGATTATTAAGGTAGTTTTATGAAAGTTGTTATTCTTGCAGGCGGGTTGGGAACACGCCTTTCCGAAGAAACCGAAATTCGACCAAAACCGATGGTCGAAATTGGTGGACATCCTATTCTGTGGCATATCATGCGTCATTATGCTGCTTATAATCACAATGAGTTTTTCGTAGCATTGGGTTATAAAGGCGAAGTGATCCGCCGCTATTTCCTCGACTACCACTATATGAACCGTGAGTTGCTGACGATAGAATTAAGTACAGGCAAAGTGGAAATGTCGGGCAGCGATGTGGGTGAAGATTGGATTGTCCATCTTCCCAATACCGGACAATCGACTAATACGGGTGGACGTGTCAAACGGATGAAGCCATGGATAAAAAACGAAACCTTCATGATGACTTATGGCGACGGCGTTTCGTCGGTTGATCTCGATGCCTTGCTCAAATTTCACAAGGAACGTGGGTGCATCGCAACCATGACGGCTGTCCGTCCGACTGCTCGCTTCGGCACATTGGAACTTGAGAATAATGCAGTGACCAGTTTTGTCGAAAAATCACAAATCAAAGAAGGCTGGATTAATGGTGGCTTCTTTGTCTTTGAGCCTGCCATTTTCGATTACATCGACGGTGATGAAACGGTTATGGAAGCCGACGTTTTGGAACAACTAGCCTCTGAAGGACAGCTTGCCGCTTATTTACACGAGGGTTTCTGGCAGTGTATGGATACACTGCGTGACAAAAGGTATTTGGAAAGTCTTTGGCAAAGCGGTGGAGCCCCGTGGAAACTATGGTAAATTTCTGGTCAGATAAACGCGTTTTTTTGACCGGAGCAACAGGTTTGGTTGGCTCTTGGCTGGTTAAAGCCTTACTGGAATCGGGCGCACAAGTCATTGCACTGGTTCGTGATGCCGATCCTCAATCTGAATTCTATCGCTCAGGGGATTACCTCAATACCTCCATCGTGAATGGGCAGCTTGAGGATTATGAGTCGCTTGAACGAGCGATTAATGAGCATCAAATTGATACTGTTTTTCATCTAGCGGCGCAACCGATTGTAGGCGCGGCCTATCGTTCGCCTCTACCCACCTTCGAAAGCAATATTCGCGGAACGTATAACTTGCTCGAAAGTTGTCGCCAGCTTCGTGGTATGGTTAAGCGTGTCGTAATTGCTTCTAGCGACAAAGCTTACGGGGATCAACCCAATCTCCCTTATACCGAAGATATGCCCCTTCAAGGACAGCAGCCTTATGAAGTTTCAAAAAGCTGCGCGGATCTCATCGCTCAATCCTACATCCATACCTATCAACTGCCAGTGACGATTGCCCGCTGTGGTAATATCTACGGCGGTGGGGATTTGAACTGGAGCCGGATCGTACCGGACGCAATTCGCTCCTGCTTGCGAGGTGTGCCGCTCGTCATTCGCAGTGATGGTCAATTTATACGTGACTATCTTTATGTGAAAGATGTATGCCGCGCTTATATGCGGCTCGCTGAATGTATGGATAACACTGAGGTTCAAGGTGGCTTCAATTTCAGCCCCGGTAAAGCGCTTACGGTGTTAGAACTTGTTGAGACGATTCAAGATTTGATGGGCTGCCAAATCGCGCCGATTATTCAGAATACCGCACAGGGCGAAATTCGTTCCCAATATTTAGATTCAAGCCGCGCCCATCACTTACTCAATTGGCAGTCAGAATTCACCCTCGAACAAGGTTTGACTGAAACCATTGAATGGTATCGTGATTACCTAACAAAGACTGGAAAACTATGACGACGGAAACCCGCTGCCGTTCCTGTGGTAGCAGCGATTTGCATCTCGTTTTATCGCTAGGGAAGACTCCTCTCGCGAATTCATTGTTGACCGAAGAACAACTTCATCAGCCTGAACCTTCTTTCCCGTTGGATTTGGTCTTTTGTGGAAACTGTTCTCTGGTACAGATTACTGAAACCGTGCCGCCGGAGCAGTTATTCAGTAATTATCTCTATTTCTCATCCTTTTCGGACACCATGCTTCAACATGCCGAAGCGATTGCGAAACGCCTGATTAATGACCGACATTTGAATGCCGATTCACTCGTGGTGGAAATCGCCAGCAACGATGGTTATCTACTGCAAAACTATGTGAAGGCCGGTGTTCCAAGTTTGGGTATTGAGCCTGCTTCGAATATTGCCAAAGTTGCCAATGAAAAAGGTGTGAATACCATCGCTGAGTTTTTCGGTCAAGCGCTGGCTGAACGGCTCAAGTCCGAAGGCACACAGGCGGACATCATTCATGCCAATAATGTTTTGGCACATGTTGCCGAACTCAATGGCGTGGTCGGTGGAATAGGATTGCTGCTCAAGGAAAATGGTATCGCGGTTATTGAATCGCCTTACGTCAAAGACTTGATTGATAATTGTGAATTCGACACGATTTATCATGAGCATTTGTGTTACTACTCACTCACGGCACTTGTGAACTTATTTCGTCAGCATGGCATGTCCATCATTGATGTCGAGCATCTTCCTATTCATGGCGGTTCGATACGGATTTTCGCAAGTAAGACAGGTGAAGTTTCAGAACGCGTGAAAATGCTGCTCCAAGAAGAACAGGCTTGGGGCGTCGACAAGTTTGATTTCTACGCACAATTTGCGGCTAAAGTGGAGCAGCTCCAAGCTCAAGTGCGCGAAACGTTGGAGTCGCTCAAGCAGGACAACAAGCGAATCGCAGTTTATGGTGCATCGGCAAAAGGCAGCACATTGCTGAATTATTTCGGCATCGGTCGTGATTTGATTGATTACGTTGTTGACCGTAGTACTGTCAAGCAGGGACATTTCACACCCGGCACACATTTACCCATTTATTCACCCGCTAAACTCTTAGAAGATATACCCGATTATGTGCTGCTCCTGACATGGAATTTCGCGGATGAAATTCTGGCACAGCAAGCTGAATACCGGGAACGGGGGGGCAAGTTTATCATTCCCATTCCTGAAGTGAGGATCGTATGATTAACGGTGTACAGATCATTCCGCTGAGACGCATTCCCGACGAACGCGGCACGATTATGCATATGATGCGGGCGACTGACCCTCACTTTCAGCAATTTGGGGAAATCTACTTTTCCACAATCTACAAAGATGTGATTAAGGGATGGCATTTGCATCGCGAAATGAGCTTGAATTACGCCTGTATACACGGGCGAATCAAGTTGGTTATCTATGACGACCGTGCAGACTCATCAACTAAAGGCGAGTTGATGGAAATCTTCTTGGGGCCGGATAACTATTCGCTGGTGATTATTCCGCCAGAAGTCTGGAACGGCTTTAAAGGGATTGTCGAACCAATCTCTATCGTGGCAAATTGTTGCACGCATGCTCATGATCCGTCACGCAGCAGTCGGCTTGATCCCTTTGATAATCATATTCCGTATAACTGGAACCTGAGAAACCACTGATGCGGGTCTTCGTCACCGGAGCAAGTGGCTTCATTGGTGCGGCGGTCATGCGCTTGCTGCTAGAGCAAGGGGTTGAAACGGCTGCACTGGTTTCTCCTGAAACGTCATCTACTCGCTTACAGGGTATGAAGGGGCGTTTCATCCCTATCGAAGGACGATTGGCTGATCTTGCCAAGATTCGTTCGCAGCTTGAGACATTTCATCCTGACACATGTATTCATCTGGCATGGTATGCCGAACCGGGAAAGTATCTCTATTCGCTCGAAAATGTTCCGATCATGCAGCAAAGTTTAACACTCCTACAAATGCTGATCGAAATAGGCTGTCAACAATTTGTTGGTGTTGGAACGTGTGCCGAATATGATACCGATGTGGGCTTTTTGCGGGAAAACGGCGCTACGAACCCTGCGACAATTTATGCGGCCTGTAAATTATCCATGAACTTGATTGGTCAGCATATGGCAGCCGCAGCAGGTGTCAACTTTGCATGGGGACGTTTGTTTTATCTTTATGGTGAGCATGAAGACTCACGACGGCTTGTTCCAGCTTTGATTCACTCATTACAAGCGGGGAAGCCATTTGAGGCAACTGCGGGTGAACAGGTGCGTGATTACCTGCATAGCGCCGATGTCGCTTCAGCACTGGTGACTCTCGCCCAACAAAAGGCACAAGGGATTTACAACATTGCGTCCGGTGTACCCATTACCATGCGGAATTTGATGGAAATGATTGGTGATATTGCCGGTGGCAAAGACCTCATTCGCTTTGGAGCGATTCCCTATCGCCAATGGGAACCGATGTTCATCTGCGGTGATAACCACAAACTGAAGTCATTAGGATGGTCGCCTCGATACTTCTTACATGAAGGCTTGGAAAAAACGATTGAGTGGTGGGCTTGTCAACACAACAACCAATAAGGCTCTCGGTTAAACGGAACGTTGTCTTTAATGTGATCGGTGGAGTTTGGACGATCATCGTAAATTTGTTGGCGGTACGTTTTCAATTGCATATTTTAGGAACAGAAGCATATGGCCTAATCAGTTTTGGTGCTTCGCTACAAATATTTTTTTTATTATTTGAGATGGGTATTTCAACCCTAATTATCAGGGAAGTAGCCAAAGATCATTCCTCCGATCTTCATGTGAGCCACTCGCTTCTTCAGACGGCTGTCGCAATTTTTTGGACAGTAGCGATCTGTCTGGGAATAATCATATTCTTTTCCTCAAATTGGCTTGTCATGCATTGGATTACTTTAGAGCATATTTCGTCCACAGACGCAGAATTTGTTATTCGAATGTGGGCTATTGCCCTTGCGTTTAATCACCCCATGATCCTTTATTTCGCTCTAATGAGTGGTTTACAACGGCTCGACATCGGGAATTTAGTTAGAGCTGGCGTGATAACAACCTACTTGGGCGGGGGGATTATTCTGCTCGTTCTGACCCAAAGTATGATTCTCTATATGCTATGGAATGCTATAACTTCGATTGGCGGGCTTGTAGTCTACGCCATTATTGTACAGCGGTTAGTAAAGGGTATATCCCTCTACCCACGTTTCTCATTGAGTACAGTTCGCAGGATATGGCGACCAACAATACAACTTGGTTTTAATGCAATCATCACCATAATATTCACTCAACTGGATCGTATATTTATCAGTCATTTACTCCCAGTCAAGGAATTAGGGTTTTATGCTGCTGCTTATACACTAATTATGGGTATTTCCTTTCTTCAAGGATTTATTACCTCCGCATTTATGCCTGCTCTTGCCGCTGACTATGGGAGTGGCGATACTCAAACGATGCGGATACGTTACTATAAATTAACTCAACTTCTCGTATATCTAATAGGGTTATTTGCTTGTGGAGGAATATTTCTAGGGCGTGACTTATTATCGTTATGGACAAACCCTGAAACGGCAACAGGCGCTTATCAGGCATTGGCATTACTCGTATTTGGCGCTTTGTTAAATGCGTCGATGGCAGGTTCGTACGTTATTTGTGTGGTAACTGAAAACTTGCGTTATCCGACGCGGGTTAATTTTGGCGCAGTTTGGATATATATACCTCTTCTTTATATATTGACGAGCAGATTTGGAATCCAAGGCGCAGCGCTGACATATGTGTTACTCAATATCTATTACATAATTACTTTAGCAATCATAGTTCAGCGTAATGTTTTAAAAGATCGTATTATATTATGGTTCAGACGAACCCTCATACCATTTTTTGCACTCAGTTTTGTTTTTTGGATAGGAAGCTTATTCGCACAAGGATTTGATAACCTACTTTTGCGTTGGTTCATTTACGCTATAAATTTTGTAGTCTATTTGCTCTTGGGATTTGCATTCCTTGATCATGCTACAAAAGATAGCATGATCAAACCTTTGCAGCAATTTACGATAACATTGAAGAACTTTGCATTTAAATAACAGATCAAACCTGCATCAAATTGACCGTTTAATCAAAGGTTATTTTTATATGAAGCAATGGAAGCAATGGTATAATGCGCTTGATAAAATTCACGTTACTGAAAGTGAATATTCCATTCCTTACTATTGGTCATCCATTTTTTGGCGAGAATGCCGCGTACAAACCTTTTTCTTTGAAGCGTTATTTAGGACTTAACCCTTGGTGCCTATTCTTTGCCCACAATGTCATTCTGCGGCTTCGCTTGCATTCACAACCAAGGACTACAATAGAAGGATTACCGATGAAACCTTCTCTTACTATCAATGCCCGAATTGTGGTTTGATTTTCCAATGGCCGATTGTTGCAGATTTAGGCAAATTTTATACAGACCTTTATTACCGCGTTCCTAAGACAGTTGAAGAACTGCTGCCACGCACAGCACCGGAACAATACAAAGTTGACATGATTAAAAAATATAAGTCGGGCGGGAAGCTGCTCGATATTGGCCCGTCGATTGGATTGTTCGTGTATCTAGCGAAACAAGCTGGATATGACACTGAAGTCATCGAAATGGACAAAGCCTGCTGCGAATTTATCGAGAGTCAACTCAAGATTAAAGCCTACAATTCCAGTGATATAGAAACTGCTCTCTCTCAATTAGGAACATATGATATTATCTCTATGTGGCAGGTAATTGAGCACGTCCCCAATCCTTGGGAACTGCTTCCATTGCTGGTTGAGCATCTTAATCCGGGCGGTATTCTTATTCTGGCAGCCCCTAATCCCAATTCATTACAGTTTCGACTGTTTAAATCACATTGGGTTCATGTTGATGCACCACGTCACGTCGAGTTGATCCCATATGAATTATTGAGCAAGGTCGTTCAAAGTTACGGATCAAAACTTCTGCTTCAAACCACATCAGATGATGCAAGCTGGATTCATAATCGTTATGGGTTTTTATACAGTATGGCAGGTTTCTCTACCAATTCCAGAATAAGAACACTCTTAAAAATTCTTGGGTTTGGACTGTATAAGTTACTCAGCCCGATTGAGAACCGCGATATGAATGGGTGCTGTTATACCTTGTTCTTTCAAAAAGCGTAAGAAATATCTAGGCAAGGGATATTTCTATGACTCTCAATAACCCTCATATTTCCATCGTATTACCCGTCCGCAATGGGGCGAGATATCTAAAAGCAACTTTAGAGAGTCTATTCCAACAGACTTATCAGGACTTCAGCATCCACGTTTTGGAAAATTGTTCTGAAGATGCAACACCGGAAATTCTACGAGCCTCTTCAGATGCTCGACTTCAAGTTTTCCCAGCGACTGAACCCTTATCAATTGAGGCTAATTGGAAACGCATTCTTGAATTGCCCATCAATGGATGGATGACCATCATCTCTCATGATGATTTGTTGTATCCCACCTTTCTAGAAGAAATGGTAAGGCTTATTGAAGCTGAACCGGATGCGTCTCTATATACATCTCATTTTAATATGATTGATGCCGAGGGACAGCTCATCCGCCAATGTCTTCTAATGCCTTATCATGAAAGTGGTGACGAATTTTTGCAAAGTCGTCATATGTGGCAGACCGACTCATTTGGCACCGGTTACATGATGCTCGCAGAGGATTACCGTCAGGTTGGCGGTATCCCTCCGTATCCCGGTTTGTATTATGCAGATGATGTATTGTGGGCAAATCTGGCAAACATTAAAGGGAGAGTATGCAGCCCCAAAGTGTTGTATGCCTACCGATACTATCGAAGTAGCAGCGCCCGCCGGATTGATTTACTGGGCTTATATCGTGCCTCGATTACCTATTTGAATTATCTAAAAACACGCCCCTATTTTGATGACGAGAGGCGTTTAGCGACAGCAAGTGCTTACGTGAGTCGTCATTTGAATCGCAACTACCAGCGGCTTCTGGTGAATCTGATTAGTGAGCGAAAATCTGAGGATATGAAAAACTATCAAGTGACTAAAGCACAGCTTCAGTCGCTAGCGGCACAAGATCAGCGTTTTCCTGTTTATAACGGCGTTCTCGCTATTATTGAAAAAGTGGCGTGGATTCCCTTCCATGCCGGACGCGTCGCAGTACTGTACTTGATGGAAAAGTTCGCTATTTTGATGCGCCGGTTTACAGACTAAGAAGCAATAATCTGCTCATATAGGCGGATAAACTGCTCCGCAACAACAGCCGGTGCATTTACCTCGGCAATAATTTTTAGCGATTGATTACCCATTTCTTGCAAACGTTCCCGATTGTTGACTGCTTCGCGTAAGGCGGTTGCTAGTGCCTGAGGGTCTTCTGCCGGAACAATCCAGCCATTCCCTTTTATCATGTCAGGCATCCCCCCAACATCGGTCACAATCACTGCTCGACCATAATTTAGGGCTGTGACGAGGGCAGCGCTCTGGGTAATTTCTCGATAAGGAAAAACCAGTACATCTGCCGCAAGGTGGTACTGCCATACTTGGTCAGATGGAACATATTCCGCATGGACATGCACACGATCAAGTTGGCGAAGTTTTTCCAGAAGTTCCGCATCTTGATCCGTTTCCGGTCTCCCAACGATCCAGAACTGAATGTTTGAATCGGCATCTCCTAGCAAGGGAATGGCTTTGCCTAGCACATCCAATCCTTTATAGTTTTTAACTGCCCCAAAAGACAATACAATAAACGCCGTCGGGTCAATGTTTAAGGCTTGACGGGCAAGAGCCTGTGTCGCAGCAACCGGAATCAAAGGATCGTTGTTAGCAATCATCGGGATAATACGAACCGAATTAGGATTGACCGTGGAGAAATGTTTTAAAAAACGGACGCGATTTTCTTCTGTATGGACGATAAATGCATCCACATATGCATACACATCTTCTAATCGCCCTGAGAATAATCCATATGTGAAAAGTGGTTCTACGTCATGAACTGTGTGTACTAATGGAATGCCCATACGCTTAATTGCTGCCGCCAACCACCGATCAAACGCTGGCAGACGACTCCATTGAATATGAACAATGTCCGGGCGATGCCTCCAAATTTGAGCAATGAGTTGTATATGACCTAATGGATAAAGTAAACCGCGCAAAATTTTGCGAGCAAAAGGTAGACGCAGTAAAAGTGGATGCTCAAGCAGCTTAAAATACTGCAAATCAACATTGATGTCTTTAGGATAGACTAAAGCAGGGTCGTATAAATACTTGGAGGTAATAAACCGAACCTCATGTCCAGCCTTCACTAATGCCTCACACAAGGCAAGATCATAATAGGGTGTTATATTGACCGGATCAATTTGCCAGATGTGCATTGTTTTACTATTCTCGTGAGTTCTGTTCACGCTCAATAGGCGATATCTTGCTTTGTGCCAAGGTCATACTTCAAAGTATAAATGCTTCAAAAATGAAATACTCGATTACACTAAATTTAATCCTTCAACAGGCATGATTTCCATTCTAATATAGGATACAGTTGAAAGCATCGCGCTTTACGGGGATTGTTGGCGGAATGTAAGGCTAAATTCCGACAATAAACTTTTCAATTTTGCTGCACCAAAGGATTAAGATGCGTTATCAAGTTCCTTTTAACGAAGAACTAAAACAGACAACTAGCGCCATTGATTATTATCTCGATTGGGCTGAAGAGTTCCGCACCACAGATTATGACTGGGAATTTCTACAAACCTATTATAAAGGTCTCATTGACCCTTCTCAAAGCAAACGCATCCTGTTTCGTGCCTTGTTTTTCACGACGCGCTTACAGCCAGTACTTAGCTTTATTGAGCAATTCAAACAACAACATAATACTTCACCTCGTATTCTTGATCTTGGATGTGGTATGGGATTGGAAAGTTTGCTTCTCAGTCTAAGTGGCGCTACCGTACATGGGGTCGATCCTTGGTCTGAGATGATCAAATTTTCGCGGTTTCGTCAACAAGCTTATCAAACAAAACACTCAATTCAATTAGCCCTCGATTATGAGCAAGCGAACATTTTCAAATATAATCCCTCTGAACCCTATGATGCGGTGTATTCAAGTGCAACCTTACATCATATCGAGCCTGCTTCCGATGATGTTAAAATCATCAGTCAATTACTTAAACCGGGTGGGTATTTCTTTTTAAGTGATGAGAATGGGTTAAGCCCTCTACAACAACTTGCTGTACAGAAGAAAATTGGGTGGATTCGCCCTCGAAAATTTTGGAGGGTTGACTCGGAAACCGGGGAGCGTTATCTATATGGCAATGAAAATATTCAGCCAAATTTTATATGGGAACGCTATATGCGTGACGCTGGATTAGAACCTACAACGATCAAGTATTGCCGATTTTTACCTCCGCTTGACCATCCAGTTGAATGGTTTGTCAAATGGGAACGAACGCTTAGAAATATTCCATTGTTGGCTGAGATGACAGCAATTGGCTTTCTGCTGACTGCTCAAAAAATGGGCAATGGCTAATTTGGTTATGCATATTCTCTACCTTGTACCGCATGTTCCTAATCCTACGAAAATAAGGTCACACTTCCAAGTTCGTGGGTTACTGGATGCTGGACATCGCGTAACGGTCATCAGCATGATGGGTATCGCATCTGGAGGCAGGAAGGGCTGCAACTACCACGCCGGAAAACAGCGAAACGACGCTATGGTGACTCAACGGGCAAACTGCAACGAGCCAGTCGTCCCAATGAAGTTTGGACGTATGACTTTCTGGAGGCACGGACGGAGCGCGGTTGCAAGCTGTGAATGCTGACGATGTTGAATGAGTACACCCGCGAGTGTTTGACCATCCACGTTGCCCGTTCCATTTCATCCCGGCAGGTGATTGCGATACTGGACTGGTTGTTTATGATGCGGGATGCGCCAGAGCATCTGCGCAGCGACAATGGATCCGAATTTATCGCGTATGCGCTTCAGCGGTGGGTGAAAGATCGCCATTGTCAGACGCTGTATATCAAGCCCGGCAGCCCGTGGGAGAACCCGTTCATCGAGCGTTTCAACGGCACGTTTCGCGGCGACTGTCTCAATCGATGGGTATTTACCAGTGGTCAGGAAGCTCAATAAGTGATTGAAGATTGGCGGCAAGCGTATAATTACCGTCGTCCACAGCAGTCTGGGCTACCTGCCGCCAGCGGCATTTGCACAACAGACTCGACTCTCACTCGCGGTGGTCTAGTGGATGTGGGCATATCATACTATTCCCTGACTCCATGATTTCGAACCTACTCCATACTCTTACCAAACGGTGAAAGTGGGAATGCCATAGTTCTAGACCGGTAAGGTTTCAGTTTTGAACAGTAGAAGTGGGAATTTTACATCATAGAACTAGTAATTTTACACCTGCAAAGGCAACGTTTCGTTAACTAGGCATATCTACCTGCTTAGGATTCTGTTCCCTGCAAAGACTCCATGTAGTGTGACTAACGAAAGGTCAAAAAGGGTCATCTTCTCTCAGTTAATCTTGGAAATGTGTAAGTGAAGTGCTTACTTTAGGTAATAAAAGTAAGAATTCTTACGTTGTGGATTGGGGAAATTACTGATTTTGAACCGGGAAAAGTGGGAATTTTACTTACTTGAGGCGGGAATTTTACACTTTCGAGGGGCAGAGTTTCGTTAACTAGGCATATGCTACCGTTTGAAATCCCGGTCGCGCCGACCACGTTAAGTGATCAACATTATACGAACAAAGAGCAACTTAAGTCAATAATCTTAGAGATGCGCTCGAGGGGCATGAGCTACCGTCAAATTGGTACAGCTTTAGGTATCCACTGGACGCGGGTGGGACAAATCCTAAAATGCACGACATAAATTGGTAATTCAAAAACAAACTGGAGATTAACCAAATTATTGATCTGAAGGGCGTAAGCGCCGGGTATTTAGTTCTACAAATCCTAGCGAGACCGGTGGCCCAAGCACGATCTTTCCCTAGTACAAGTCAAGCGCGTACATGGCAAAGGGCTTTTGGAAGTTATCGGCATTGAGCGCACGATTATGAAAGCAAACGGCACACTGACAGTTGACTTCTGACTAGAAGAAAGTCAGTTGATCGAAAAAGTCGCCAAATTTTTGGACAAGAATCCGGCGGGCTATAGCATTCAGGCGCTAGAGGAAAAAAGGACATTCTGGTCAATTACCGAAAGAGAAGATTATGCGTGCGGCGATGGAAGAGCATATATCACAGGAAAATATGCGGCGTTTATCAACCATTAGCCATTATTGTAATTGCAAAATTGCGTCGCAAGAAAAATGCGCTATTAAAGTGCCTTTGTGAAAATATCTGAAAAGTAGGATTCAAGTCACAAAGCTGATTGTTTGCATCTATATATTTGTGATCGAAACGCAATTGTCTTGTGCTTAATCCAATGAAATATCTTCGGAATACTTATGACATCTTACGAGTACATCGTCAACAGTTATATCGGTTGGCACGACACCCTTACAGATATCCATGACATCGGGGCACCGGCCTGCAAATTTACAACCCTGCCGCAGGTACTCTTCATGTTCTAATTCAGCCAGTGTGACAGTTGAGGTCCAACGTTTCTTGGGATCTGCTTGCGGAATGGAATCACGAAGCAGCCTTGAGTATGGATGCCTCGGATTCATCAGCACCTGTTCAACTGTGCCCATTTCGACGATGTTGCCACGGAACATGATGGCAATACGGTCGCTGACGTAATAAGCCGTCGCTAGGTCGTGGGTGATATAGAGAATACTTACTCCCAATTCATCCCTGAGCTGTTTGAACAAATTGACAATCGACATGCGCAGGGAGGCATCGACCATTGAAACCGGCTCATCAGCGATAATGAGCTTCGGATCTGTTACGAGCGCACGGGCGATGGAAATACGCTGGAGCTGCCCGCCGGAAAATTCATTCGGGTATTTCCCTGCAAATTCCTTGTAGGTAAGACCCACTAAGCGCAGTGTTTTATCGATTCGATCAACGGCATCCTGTTTTGAATGGGCTAACCGAAAGTTCTGGACGGTTTCGTGAAAATAGGAATCAACTGTGCGCATCGGATTAAACGTGCTGAACGGATCTTGGAAAATCGCTTGCACGCCTTCAGTGATCCAGGGCTTCTCATGAGGAGTCTGTCGTTTTCCGTTATGCAGAATTGCACCCAAGGTAGTTTCCTCAAAACCGAGGATAATCTTTGCTGTGGTGGTTTTCCCACAACCGCTTTCCCCTGCTAAGGTAAAGATTTCGGCTGGTTTGATATAAAAGCTGATATGATCCACAGCTGTTAGTGTGATTCTGGCGATGACATTGCCTTGGGTGTACCGTTTGGTGAGGTCGTTTACCTCAAGTAATTTATCCATGTTGTCCTTCTCCAACTAACCAACAGGCAACTTTATGGTTTTCATCCAGATGGGTAAAGTCAGGCATCTGCTGGCGGCAAATATCTTTGACATGTGGGCAGCGAGGGTGGAAGGGGCAGCCGCTCGGTAGGTCTGCCAACGAGGGAGGACTGCCGGGCACGCTGGCGCGAATACTCTTATCGCCAAACTTGGGCAGCGAGTTAATCAAAAATTGGGTATAGGGATGCACCGGCTCAGCAAAGATCTGCTCTGTGGTCGCCTCTTCAACGATTTTTCCGGCATACATGATGCCAATGCGGTCAGCGATGTTGGCATGTACGCCCATATCGTGCGTGACCAAGATGATCGTATTTTTCAGATTCTTCTGAATATCTTTCAACATCTGAATTACGCCACGTTGTACCACCACATCAAGCGCCGTGGTTGGTTCATCGCCGATCATGATGCGCGGGTTCAAGGAAGATGCCAAAGCGATTGTCACGCGTTGTCGCATTCCGCCCGACAATTGGTGGGGATAGACATCGAGGACATTCTTGGGTAAGCCCAATTCCAGAATTCGCTTGCGCGCTAATTCGAAGATTGCTTCGCGGCTTTGCCCGCTGATGTGGCTGCCGATGAAGTCCTCATAGGTTCCCTTTATCTTGGCAACAGGATTGAACACGCTCATCGAGCCTTGAGGAATATACGAGATATACTCCATACGCAGCTTTCGCTTTTCTTCTGCGCTCATTCCAGTGACATCAACTTCTTGCATATCGATGCGATAATAGATCTTGCCATCGATCAGCCGGAGCGGAGGTACAACTTCATTGAAAAGCGTTTTTAGCAGGGTTGTCTTTCCACAGCCGCTTTCGCCCGCAATGCCGTAGATTTCGTTTTCGTAAATTTGTAGATCCACATCATTAACGGCTTTAACAGTTTTCTGGGTGCCCTGTACCTCTAATAAGTAGAAGGCTTTCAGATGTTCGGTTCGTAGGACGGTTTGTTTTTCTGCCATGTTTGCTTCTCCCTAAGCTCCAACCCGTTGGATACGTGTACGAGGATCAAGGTATTCACTAATGCTGACCGAAAGCCAGTAGAGAGCAATAAACATGAAAAGTGATAGAACTACTGGAGTCAAAATCCACCACAAGCGTCCTAATAGAATCGACTGGTAAAAAAGCGCCCAATTGAGCATCGTGCCGAGGGTGGGAATATTTAGATTGACCAATCCAAGGATCGCTAGCGTTATCTCCAACCCAATTGCCCACGACATATTGTTGATCAACGTCGAGAAGATCAACGGCATGGTAAACGGTAGGTATTCTTTTAGTACGAGTTTGACTGTTCCAGTACCCGAAAGGATGGCAGTCATGGTGAACTCTCGTTCACGTAGACTGAGTACCATAGAGCGGATCAAACGTGCGTCCCATGCCCAGCCGAAAACCGCCAGCATCAAGCCTAATACCACGAGATTCATACGATCTCGCACCATCATGGCAATCATGACGAAGATTAGGAAGAGTGGGACGACCAGAAGACTATCACCAATGAACATCAGTACCCGATCTATTGAGCCTCCTTTATATCCCGCGACCATACCAACTAGGATGGCAATCACTCTGGAAACCAGTCCGGATATAAGCGATATGATCAAGGAATTGCGTACTGCAAAAGTGGCCTGCCAGAAGATATCTTGTCCGTTCGAATCAGTACCCAGTATGTACTTAGCCGACGGCTTCATATCTCTTGGAACAACATTCCATAGCGTAGGGTCATAAGGCGAGAAAAAAGAAAGGAGCGCCATGATCACAATGATTACTAGTACGACGAAACTGAAGCTGAATCGATAGTCTTTAAATAAATCTTTGAGAATTTTCATGAAGCTGGTTTTCCTAAAAATATCTTACTCTTGGGTCAAACAAGGGATAGGTCAGGTCGACGACCAGAATCGCTGTTGTGATGCCCACGATAGAAAGAATGGTGATCCCCATAATCAGGTTGTAATCACCATTAATGATGGCTCTAAAAAGCAGCCCCCCTAAGCCCGGATAACCAAATACAATCTCGGTTATTAACGCACCGCTGAAGATTTGTCCAAGCGAAAGTGCTAGGCCAGTGATTTGCGGCAGTAAGGCATTACGAATGATGTACTTACCGACGATGCGATTCTCTGTGACGCCACCCAGCTTGGCATACTGGACGAAATTCTCCGCATTCACGTTCTGTACCAGCAGTTTCATTGTCTGGAAAGTGACACACCCGCCCAAGACAGTCAATGAGATGGCAGGCAAGATTGCGTGCCAGAGGACATCTTTGATGTAGTCCCAAGTGAAAGTGGGTAGAGCGCCTAATGAGGCTCCGCCAGTAATCGGGAACCAGCGCACCACATAAGCAAAAAGGAGGAGCAATGTGAAGGCGAAGATGTAATAGGGCAGCGGGCGGATTACCATGGCAACCGCATCCAAAGTTCGAGACCACCGCCTACGTGTATAGTAACCCGCTAAACCGCCAATGATATTGCCGAATATCCACGAGATGGCGGTGGTGGTCAACAGGAGACCCAAAGTCCATGGTGCGGCG
>JBBQLX010000122.1:0-19145 GCA_038328375.1 Aggregatilineales bacterium
GGCGAGGCCGTGCAGCGTCCGCACGCGGTAGCCAAATCCGGGTAAGAGGTTGAACTCCGTTTTGAGGTAACGTGCCATTGACTGTCCGAAGTTGCCGACCGCCGATTTCACCAGCGTGACGATCAAGATTTCTTGGCCTTCGGCAAGGTCAACGTTGGCGACCATCTTGGCGGCGAGGTAGGAGAGCGTCGAGGTTTTGCCGCTGCCCGGAACAGCCGCCACACCCATCTTGCCGCTGGTATAAGCGATGATTTCTTGTTGTTTAGGACGCGCCTTGAACATTGTTATTATCCTCCCTCACCAAACGGCGCAGCATACTCTGGACGGCGACCAATAATGCGCCGCGCTGCTCAAAACCATTCTCACCATATTGGCTGAAACCGAGATAAATACGCTGGCGGCAGCGGCGGATCAAGCCGATAACGAGTTCATAAAGGGCTTCTTGGTTGGCGGCGACTTCGCGGTCGTCATCCCATTTTTCACCGTCTGTCCATTCGCGGCTGAGGACGTAGGGCTGGGTCAAGGGTTGGTAAAGGCGCTGACCCCAACCGTTGCTGCCGATATTCAGCCAGAATTGATAATCCACCGGAATGTTGTTGGTCAGGAAGGTGTAGGCGGGCGCGATGAGCACCGCGTCTTTTTCGCCAGCTTCACGGTCGCGGACATATTGGTTAGCGATGACGCCCATATCCACCATGCGAATATATTCGGAGGCAGCGGCGATGTCGGGTTCAATGCGTGTGACCGTCTGACGGAACTCGCGTGCCGAGTCGATGAGGTTGGCGGCAGCATTGACCGCATCATACTGCTGGTGGAAGCCGAAGTTGGGCTGCGAAAGCACCTCACCAAACAGCTTGCTAAAGAAAGCATCCAAAGCCAGTGGTTCACCCTGCTGATACTTCTCAATCCAAGTGCGGAGGCGTTCGTAACGGTTCGCCAGATCAAAGGTGATGCGGGCTTGAACTTTCGGGTCGGTGATACGCTCGAAGGGTAAAATCTGTCCATCACGGAAGAGAATGTCAATCAGCAAACGGGCGCGTACCAAATCCAATTCGCCGATGGACGATGTGAGCGCGAAGGCCATGTCATATTTTTCGGGCGGATTATTCCATTGGGGATGCGCCAGTTTCGCCAATGTGATTAAGGTGCGGACGGCGGGTTCTTCATGCAATGCGCGGGAAGGGCGATGCGTCCGGCTGGGAATGCCACGTTCGGTCAAGCGGGTTTGCAGGGCGAAACGCAACGCATCCGGTAGGAAGGCCGAGAGGATCACGATTTCTTTGGGCGAAACACCTTGATCGTTAATCAATGCGGCGATGTTATCCACTGTCCAGTCGATCATTTGCGGCAGGTAGCGGTTGTCGGCATAGGCGATGGCATCACGCGGATCAGACTCGGCGCGTTCGACATCCGGTTGACCGAGACTGCGGGCAATTTCGATCTGGAAAGATTCAACTTCCGGCGACATCACACGCTGCTTATCGAGCGTAATATGCACTTCACAGGCGGCTTTAAGATTGTAGGCATCAATCGAATCCGCTCCTAAGAAACGGCGATAACCAGCTTCGGCATCGTAGATTACCAAAGCGGAGTCACATTCGCCTAACCAATCGGCGATGATGCCGTGCATGATTGGCGATTCTTCTTCGATGTTATCCACGATTAAATGGCGATATTGATCGGTCAAGTATTTACGCGGCTGAGCCAGTGTCCACAAATTTTTGGCGAAGACTTCCATCTGTAGGGAGAAATCGAGCAGGTTATGTTTGCGGCACATCTCGCGGAAGAGATTGGCGCAGGCTTGAGCGTCGTCATACACATAGGCTTGGGCGCTGTCGCCAGTCCATGCCGATTTGAGACGTTCGCCAATGGTGCGATACGGGAAACCCACCAGCGCGGCTTTGTTGAGGTTATCGACAATCTGGGTATAGAGACGGTTTTTGGGGACGTGCAGGCTGTTGAAATAATCGCGACGGGTAATTTCTGGCTCGACAAAGCGCGTCATGTAATACTGCACCAGTTCGAGGCTCAGGAAATGGGGTCGCTCTTGCGGACGGGTGACACCCACTTCTTCGGCAATAATCGGCCAAAAAAGATCAATGACTTGATAAGCCAAACTGCCCAAGGTGGCGGTGCGGACGTTCGCACCATTTTCAACACGGGCGCGTCGCAGCGATTCTTTGTAGGGTGCGGCTAAGGTGGCCTGAGGGACGAGAATGAGGATTGAGTCGGCATCGACACCTTCACGCAGCAACTGCTTGACCCGTTCGATGGCAGCGGTGGTTTTGCCTGTACCCGCGACACCTTCGAGAAAAATGGTTTTATCGAGGTTGTCTTTGGCAACGGCTTGCTGATTTTTGATTAAACGCATTGGGTTTTCCGATCCACTCAGAGAGATGAAGAGAAGCGATACCCGAATGGTTCGCACATCGTACTTTTAATCTGACTATTTGACAACAATGTGGAGAAAGATGAAAAGAAATTGAACCGCCAAGACGCAAAGAGCGCCAAGAGATTAAACAAAAAACTGCGAAAAACAAGAGGATTATTGTAGAACAGAAGGGCGGATAAAACAAGGGTTAATTCGGGAAATTTGAGAGAGGATTTGGGATATTTTGCAGTAGAAAAAATTTCCAAAAAATAGTTCATGCCTAGTACGGAAATCAAGACCTCAACATAGTATACGACTAAGCGTTCTGTTCGAACTTTATAACCGTAAACCCTAAGTTGCATTTGTAACAAACGTTAAATCAATTAATAAGCTATAATGTGTGAAGAAATATTTGTTGGAAAAGGCAGATGTAGATGTCCCAAGATCAGTCGCATTCTAACACCCAACCGCAGCCGTCTCAACGATGGACGACGATTACCAGTGTGATCGCCGTGATCGCTATTATTATTGCAGCGGTCACATCCGTAATGGGCATTCAAGCGCAGCAAACCGTGGCTACCGCAACTGTGATGCAAGGGGCAGCTCTGGAGTCCCAAGCGACAGCGATTGCACAGGCTAACGACGCACAAAAATTAGCAGCCAACGCCACACTCGCACAAGGTCAAGCTCAGGATACGGCGGCAACAGCAGTCGCAGTGCAAGGGCAAATGCAGCAAGCAGCAGCCAGTGCTACCTTCGCACAGGGACTGGCGGAGGATAAAGCGGCAACTGCCACTCTGGAACAAGGCTTGGCGCTCAAGGTTCAAAATACAGCGGTTGCCCAAGCTGAAGCGGCAAATGCTACGCGAGAAATTGCTCAAGAGCAGGCACAAATTGCTCAGACGCAAGCTGCTGTTGCCAACATGACCGTGATGCCAATTCCGGCGACGCTGACGGCTATGGCTTCGCAGATTACTGAGGCACAGCAGAAACAATATATTGCCGAGCAAATGGCGAAAGCCAGTTTGTATGTGAATAATGGCGGGGCACAATCAGCACAGCAAATCGTTGATGATCTCGTCAAGAAATATCCGAATGATGCGGCGGCTTATAGAGCTCAAGGCACAATTTACGGCCTTACGAACCGTGGTGAAGAGGCCATCGTTGTTTTCAACAAAGCCATCGAATTGGATGCCTCCAGTGCCGACTCTTATTACAATCGCGGTGTTGTTTATTTTCAGTTAACGCGAAATGAGTTAGCCCTAACTGACTTTACGAAGACAATCGCCCTTGACCCTAACAATGTGGATGCCTATTACAATCGGGGGCGTATTTATATCACCCTAGGGAAGTATGAGTTAGCTCTCCCTGATTTTGATAAGGTTATCCAACTCCAGCCTGATGCTAAGGTGGGTTACTATCTTCGAGGTTACGCTTACGCTGGTTTAGGGCAGAACGACAAAGCAATTACCGACTTTAGCTCGGCACTTAAACTTGACCCGCAATACACGGATGCTTTATTCTATCGAGGTTATGTTTATTACAAGCTAGAGCAATATGAAAAGTCGCTTACAGACTTCAATAAAGTCGTTTTGATCAATGCTGATTATGTCGATATTTACACCTATCGTGGGGCTACTTATGCCCAGCTTGGGATGTATCGAAATGCCATTTCGGACTATAGCAAATGGCTTGAAATTGACTCCCAAAATGCTACTGCATACGTCAATCGCGGACTCGCTTATAGTAGTTTAAATGAATATGACAAGGCGATTGCTGATTTGACGCAAGCCATTGCCCTGACTCCCAATGATGCAATCCCATATAACAATCGGGGATTCGCTTATCACTACGCTCACCAATATGACAAGGCAATCGCAGATTTCAACCAAGCGATCAAACTCGATCCCACCTACAATTTTCCCTACATCAACCGTGGAGATGTGTATCTGGATCTCGGTCAGTATGAGAATGCGCTCACCGATTATGATAAGGCTCTTGAACTTGATCCAACCTATGTTTACAGCTACGAAGCGCGAGGGGAGGCTTATCGAGGGCTTAACCAGTACTACAAAGCCATCACCAATTACAGCAAAGCAATTGAACTTTCCCCCAATTATGTGGATGCTTATTTAGGGCGTGGATACAGTTACCAGAGCTTAAATCAATCTATTAAAGCGAAGGCGGACTATACCAAAGTCATCGAACTCGACCCCAAGAATAGCGATGCATATAACTATCGCGGCATGGTTTATGCGGATTTGGACGAGTACGACAAAGCCCTTGCCGACTACAACAAAGCCTTAGCGATTAATCCTAATAATGTGGCAACCTATGCCAATCGTGGCGATCTGTATCAGCAAGAAGAACAATACGAAAAGGCTGTCGCGGATTACAGCAAAGGGATTGCGCTTAATTCCTATTACAAGAACACCTATTTCTACTATCAACGCGGCCTAAGCTATGAGAGATTAGATCAACCCGAAAAAGCGATTGAGGATTACACGAAAGTCATTGACCAAAACCCAGAGGATAGTCGTGCGTATATTCAGCGCGGTTATAGTTATTACAGCCTTAAGCAGTATCAACGCGCAATCTCCAACTACAATACGGTGATTAAACTCAAACCCGATTTTGCAGAGGGCTATTATTTTCGCGGTCTTGCTTATGATGGTCTGGGAAAGTCGGACAAAGCCATCGCGGACTATACCCAAGCGATTAAACTCGACCCTCAATATTCATCAGCCTATTACGGACTGGGATTTGCCCATTTTGAAACCAAAGCATATGACCAAGCCGTCACAGACTTCAGCAAAGTCATTGAGCTTTCGCCTACCTATTCGGATGCTTACTTTGAGCGGGGTCGCAGCTATCATGCGCTGAACCAATACGAAAAAGCGGCAGCCGATTACACCAAGAAAATTGAACTTGATCCCTCATTTCAAGTGGCTTATTACAATCGAGGCTTGGTTTACAAAGCCCTTGAAGAAAACGATAAAGCGATTGCCGATTTTACAAAAGCCATCATGCTTGAGCCTGACGATGTAGATGCGTATTACTATCGCGCAATTGTGTTTCGGAATATGGGGCAGTATACAAAAGCGCGGAGCGACTTTAACCATCTCATTTCGTTAGACGCGAATAACGCCGACTTGTACGATCAGCGTGGCTATATCTATTCACTGACCGAAGACTATGACAAAGCGATTGCGGATTACAGCCAAGCGATAAAAATTGATGGCAGTTTTGAAACAGCTTATTATGATCGTGGCATGGCGTATGCCTTAAGTGAGCAGTACGACGAAGCGATTCAAGATTTTACGAAAGTTATTGAACTCGACCCCACTTATGGAACAGCTTATTACCGTCGGGCTAACGCATATGGTGCTATCGATCAATATGACAAGTCGATCTTTGACTTTACCCAAGCTATACGGCTCGATCCTAAAGATACTGATGCCTATTACGGGCGTGGTTATAGCTATTATCAGCTTAAAGCCTATGAGAAAGCACTGCCTGATTTTGTTAAAGTCGTCGAACTTGATCCGACATATCCAGATGCTTATACTTATGAGGGCTTGACCTATCATTTTCTCAAGCAATACGAGAAGGCTATTACCGCCTACACGAAAGACATTGAAGCCGCGCCCGACAATACCACCACTTACGCCAATCGCGGCTTGGCATATTACATGTTGCAACAGTATGACAAAGCGATAACCGATTTTAACAAAGTGATTGAACTCAAACCAACGAATCAGACTGCTTACTTCAATAGAGGGCTTTCCTATAATGCGCAAAAGAAATATCTTAAAGCCATCTTTGATTTTAATAAGGTAATTGAACTTGATCCTAATCATGTAGCTGCTCATACCAGCCGTGGATTGGCGTACAACAATCTTGGACAATATGGCAGAGCCATTAGGGACTACACTCAAGCGCTTGAACTTGATCCTAAGCATATATTGGCTTATACCAATCGTGCGTGGGCTTATTATGAAACTAAGCAATACGAAAAAGCGATTGCCGATTACACCAAAGCGCTTGACCTTGATCCCAAAAATGTGGATGCTTATGGTGACCGTGGATTGGTGTATTACGTATTAGATCAATATGACAAGGCACTAGCAGATTATAACCATGCCATTTTGTTGGATGCTAAGAACTACTGGGCATATGCCCATCGTGGTTGGGTGTATGAGGATCTGAAGCAGTACGAGAAGGCGCTCAAGGATTTCACAAAATCAATTGAAATAAATGATCAGTATGCTTATGCATATAACGGTCGGGCATGGACATATTATCATCTGTATCAGTATGACAAAACGATCAGCGATGCCACCAAAGCGATTGAGATTAGCCCCAACTATGTCGATGCATATAATACGCGTGGGGTAGGTTATTACCGCCGTAAATATTATGACCGTGCGTTCGCGGATTATAATAAAGCGACCGAGCTTAACCCCAAATACAGTCATGCTTATTACAATCGTGCGGTGATCTATCTTAATGCGCGACAATACGCCAAAGCAGAGGATGAGATTAAAGCCTATAAAGCGGTGGCAGGAACACTCACACCTGATTTTGAATCACTGTTAGCAATGATAAAGTTAGGATCTATGAGCGAGATGATGCGATAGTTCTCAATAGAATCAGCAGGGGCGACCCGGTTTGCCGATGTCGCCCCTACAAAGACGTTTCAAATTTTTCCATTACGGATTGATTTGTTTACCTCGATTCTCAAATGCGTTAGGCATATGCACGGATACGGTACGGTTCTTGACCGGGATTCGGGCGGACGATGAGCGCCGCACAATTATCAGAACGCGGATCGGTGATGTGATCGTAAAGCACCGCTTTGACCTTGAAGCCATTACGCAGTTGTGGCGTAAGAGTCGGGTCAGTCAGTTCCCCGTGAACCACTTTATCCACGTAAGCTTCGATACCCATTTGTTCACGGTAGCGATGATAACCGGGCAGCATTCCGCCTGCGACTTCACCCTTGAGGTTGAGACGGCGCACAACGGATCTACGCGCATCGTACAACTGGCTTGCCAAGCGTAAACCGCGATAATCGGGATGAATACTGAGGTCACCGCCGTAAAGCCATTCGCCGTCAGGATCATGATTATCCATCCAGCCATCCGATACGGCTTCCTGAAAGGTATGGGGCTGTTCAAAAAATGTCCATTTTGCGCGGAAGGTAACAGTCGAACCAGCGACAATCCATTTGTCGCCGTAATGCACCAACGCTGTAAACTGCCCCTGTGGAAACAGTTGAAGATGGTGCAGGTAATGCTCTTCACGCAGCAGCTCGTCATGGGTGAGCGTCGGGAAAATCAGGCTCTGCATCGTCGCCAACGCACTGGCAAACTTTGCCGTTGTTGGCACGACCACGGTCCTCGGAACATGTTTGGCGTTTATGGTACACCTCCTATAAATATGGTCTTTCTTTCCATGTACTCTTCCAGACCTTCAAGGCCGCTTTCGCGACCGAGTCCACTTTGTTTAATGCCGCCGAACGGGGCTTCGGGCGTGGCAGGCAGCCAATCATTGACGCACACCATGCCAAATTCGAGTCCCTCGTACATGCGGACGGATGTATTTAAATCATTGGTGTTGACGAACGCCGCCAATCCATATTGTGTGGCGTTTGCCATCGCGAGAACTTGGTCGGTGTCATCGAAGGTGACAATCGGCATGACTGGCCCGAAGATTTCTTCGGTGTACAGGCGCATACTGTCCTTCAAGCCAATCACGACCGTCGGGCTGTAGAAATAACCAGCAGGCATATCGCAGGGACGCGAACCCCCGCTGAGCGTCGTTGCTCCGGCGGCGACCGCTTCGGTGACCATTGCTTCCACACGGTCACGCTGAACAGCGTTAATCAGCGGGCCAGTTTCGGTGCTTTTGATGAGGCCATTACCGACCCGCAAATTACGTGAGGCTTTGGCAACTCGGTCGGTAAACTCATCAGCGATTTTGCTATGGATATAGAAGCGCTGCGGAGCGACACATACCTGTCCGGCATTGCGATACTTCCATGCCACCGACTGCTTGGCAACTTCCTCGACATTGACATCGGGGAAGATGATACATGGAGCGTTGCCGCCCAGTTCCAGCGCCAATTGGGTGACGGTCTGTGACGCGCCATCCATCAATAGCTTGCCGACGCGGGTACTGCCCGTAAAGCTGATCTTACGCAAACGCGCATCTTTCAACATGACCTGCGCCATCTCTGCCGGATCGCCGTTGATGCAGTTGATCACTCCCGCAGGTGCACCCGACTCATGGAAGGCTTGCGCCATCATCATGGCTGAACGCGGCGTGTATTCCGAAGGCCGACCGACGACGGTGCATCCCGCAGCCAATGCCGCCGACCAGCAGCGCACCACGTTGTAAACCGGAAAGTTCCACGCGGTAATCGTACCGACCACACCGAGCGGCTGCTGCACCACCATGATGCGGCGTGTCGCAACCCGTGCCGGGATCGTGCGACCATATGCCCGTTTAGCTTCCTCGGCGTTCCAGATAATATAGTTGGCAGCGCTGCGCCATTCAGCCAGCGACTCACCAATTGGTTTGCCACTTTCCTCGGTGGTAATAACAGCCATTTGCTCGACATGAGCCAGCAGCCAATCCGCCGCTTTCATCAGCACCTCGGCGCGTTGATACGGTGTCTTGCGCGACCATATTGGGAAAGCCGCTGCCGCCGCGTCGATAGCCGCCTGTGCATCAGCCGCATTACCAAAAGGAATATCGAGCAGCTTTTCCTCGGTGGCAGGATTCAGCAAAGGCCATGTGCCACCATTGGAGGCATCGACCCATTCCCCATTAATCAATTGTTTAAACATAAAATCGGACATTTATTTACCTCACTTGTGAACGCAAAAATAACTGATGCGACCAGCCCCGGATTTCTTAAAACCCGATTACAGCCAGATCAGTTCTATGTAGTTCAATCAGAAATCAATTAGGAAAGATGCAGCAACCGAAACGAACAACGATTCCAATCTGGGCGAGATAGCAGGAGGTTGATAGATCGATGACGAAACCGGATGTAGTAATCTGCGGTGTCTGGGTGACAGTCTTGCAGGGTCTACGAACATATTGCACCTGAATTATGCTGATCGCACTTGGCGAATCCGAATGCCTTTTTAATAGTAAAACATAAAAGGAAGCGGCTCGTATGGGCTTGAAAGCACCAATAGTGTACCAGCTTTTTGGCGACAAGTGCTAATCATTTGTGCATCCTCAATAAATGAGGGTCATGATGGGGAGTGGTATTTATTCTATTTTTATTGAATGCACAGAATTTTTAGACAGGAAACGCTGATAGCGAACATCTTAGCTTTGCGATGAACCTGTTAACCGTTATACTTAGCGAATTACGTAACACAAATATAAGTAGTCAGTAGCTGCAAAATCACTTATGCCCACCATAAAAGATGTTGCCCATGAAGCCGGCGTTTCTACGGCAACCGTCTCCTACGTCCTCAATCAGAAGAAAGCTTACCTTATCAGCCCTGCCACCCGCGACCTCGTACTTGCGGCGGTAAAAAAGGTCGGCTATGCACCGAATACCGCTGCCCGTAACCTCAAGATCAGCCAATCGCATTTGATCGGCTACGCGTGGCATATCGCGCCATCGACAGGCATGAACTCGGTGCTGGACAGCTTCACCTATTATCTGGCGCAGGCGGCTGAGATGGCAGGCTATCATTTGCTGACCTTCACTCACATGACCAAGGGGCCGCTGCCTGTCTATGAAGAGATGATCCGCTCAGGGCGTGTAGACGCATTTGTACTGTCGGATACCACCAATGATGATAACCGTATCCCCTACTTATTGGATGTCGGCTTCCCATTTGTGAGCTTCGGACGTTCCAACCCCGATTGGGATTTCTCGTGGGTCGATACTGACGGTCAGCAAGGCACGGAACAGGCCGTCCAATATTTACTCGATTTAGGTCATCGCCGGATTGCGATGGCGGCTTGGCCTGAAGATTCGATTTCGGGTAATGCGCGGGCTGCCGGTTACATCAACACCATGCAGGCGGCAGGACTAAGCATTCCACCTGCGTATATCCAACGTGGCGAACACAGCGAAGAAGCTGGACGACGTGCCTTCAACTGTTGGATGCAGCTTCCAGTCAAGCAGCGCCCAACAGCCGTCTTCTGTGTGACTGATCTGGTTGCCAGCGGTGTGATGATTGAAGCCGAAGCGCACGGAATGGTGATCGGACGTGATTTGTCGGTGGTCGGCTTTGACGACGCACCACTGGCGCAATACATTCGACCCAGCTTGACAACCCTTCAACAGGCCATTCCCGAAATTTCACAAGCGCTGTTGACTATGTTGGAAACCGTCTTGAAAAAGAACGGCGCTCCTCCACAGCATAAGCTGATTGCCCCACGTCTGATTATCCGCAATTCATGCGGCAGCCCCACTAACTGAGACTCAAATAGGCTATTACTGATCTATAATCTATTTGATTTGTACGATTCGATTAAATTTATTCGTGCAATCTTGTGGAACGAAAACACCCTTTCCCGCCTATAATGTGAATTGTAATAATTAAGCATGAAGGCGGTGACGGAATGGCGCACGAAATTCGTTGGCTGAAGCCAGATCGCGTTCTGTATGTCGGCTATCAGGGACACCAGACTCCCGAAACGCTGAAAGCCTGTCTGGACGATATGGCGACGGCTTTAGACACGGTAACGTTTCCGGTTATGGTCTTGATTAGCTGGCTTGAAGTCACAAAAGGGAATAAGGATGTGCTTCGCAGCCAAGCGGGACACCGTGCTTATAGCCATCCGATGGCGGCGCGCGGCATACTTGTCGGCTTCAATCCGCTGGAAGTGATGATGAATGAAACAACCGCTGTGAATACGCGCGGCAGCAAAAACACCCAATACTTTCAGACAATGGAACAGGCCATGGAGTATTTGCAACCGATGATGGACTAAGACGAATGGATGTTACTACCTCCTTAGACCTTTAGAAATATCCTCTTGACCCTCACCTCACGTCATGGTTTATGCTACGAGCATCCGTTGATAAGGAGAGTAATCATGGATGCTCAAAACCTAGCCGACTATCGCCCACTGGCGCAGCTCATGCCACCCGAATGGCAAAGCGGATTTGTAACCACTGCCGATAATGCCCACATTCACTACACGCGGACAGGTGGGAATAAAACGCCTATGATTCTGCTGCACGGTTTCCAAACAGCGGGTATTACATGGATGCGAACGGCTGAGGCACTTGTTGGATATGACGTAATCATGCCGGACTTCAGAGGACATGGACTCTCGTCAGGCATCGAATATGGATTTTCAGCCGAAATATTGACTGAGGATATTGCCGCGCTCATCCATGCCTTGAAGCTGCCTCAGGTCTTTGTAGCAGGGCATTCGATGGGCGGCGAAATCGCGGGACGGCTGGCAGCCACCCATCCAGAGTTGGTGAGGGCATTGGTGCTGGTTGATCCGCCGCTGCGCCCATTCAACCTGCCGCCTGTCGATCTGGATAACCCGCCACCTTGGCTGCAACCAATGGTCAATGCCATGCAGCTAATCAAAACCCAAGCACATGAAGAACGATTGAACACGATGCAGGCGTTGATTGCACCGGGATCGTCACAATGGGGCGAAGTCGATTATGTCACCTCAGTCGAAGCGGCAGCGCAGTTTGATCTCAAAACCTTTAACGCACGGGTCGATTATCAACTCGCAACGCCGCAGATGGTCAAGCAAATCACCTGCCCGATTTTGCTGATGACCGCGCGGGGAATGACAGGGACCGATTTGGCGGAGTATGTCGCCCCATTGACCGACAATTGGCATGATGGCGAATATGTCCACTTTGAAGATAGCGGACACTTCATTCCGTTCGACCAGTTTGAGCATTTTATCGAGGTACTGACGCGCTTTCTCAGCGACAATTGAATATCAGGGGCAGATGTCTTGTTGTCCCTCATCTTGACATTCGAGTGTTAGCTTTCCCATGTTATAGGCGACCACACCTTCGAATTCTCGTCATTTTTCCGTAGGGAACGGTCTCAGACCGTTCCGCCGTATCACTTGCTCTCACATCTCCGACAACCGTAGGGGCGCAAGGCTTTGCGCCCGCTTGCCGAATTCCCAAATAAAAAACATCTACAATTCACATGCTTTTGGTACGGACACGGCACCTGCGTCCGTCAATAATTTCACTATTGAGTAATGAGGTTACTGAATATATTCAACCATATTCAATGTTTGTCGGAAGCCTTCAGGTAAAGAAGTATCTAAACGATATTGCATGTCGATATTTGCAAAAACAAACATAATGAATGTTACTCTTTGATCGGTTAATTCCCTTCTTTTTATTGACTCTTCAACTTTTGCCATATGTTCAGGGTTTATAGAGAAGGTAAAACCGATATTCAGTTTTTCGCTATCTATTTCAAAACGGATTAATCCTTCAAATAGCTTGGATGCGACTTTTCCGGCAAGCACTTCAATAAGAACTCGGACTACATCAGCAACTTCTTTAGGAGAGAGTGAATTTAAGAATCCAGACTTAGCAAAAATATCTATCCTCTCTTCAGAATCATGTCGCATTACATCAAACCAAGACATAGTTATACTCCGTTGTTGTCGTACTATTATGGGTTTATGCCATCAAAGATAAGCTGGTTAGTAGCGTTCTAAACATAAGTGGTCGTGCTAACTCCATTTTATTATGAACTAGGTTTAAACGCACAAACCGTCACCAACCCAACATAAACCCTCTACCAACCCACTTAACAATCGCACTCCCTCAAAATGGTTAGCGCCAACCTCGCCAAAGAGTTACAAAATGTTCTTCCAAATGGTAACCCATTCGCTCTCCACTTGATATAAACTGTTCATTGAACCACCTGCATTTGCTCCCCTTCCCATGTTACTATGGGCGGAAGGTAAGTGCCGACTGAGTGTACTCACGGCAGGCGCTATGGGGGTTAGGGGTAGTTCGCGCACCTTAACATCACCACCTATGCAAAATTGCCACAAAAACGCACCTTTGCCATTGCTGCTTTTGCCGAAATTGCTGCCAAATTTGCCTTCAAGTGCGCTTCAGCACCCTTTGTTCACTCAGACGGAGGCTTGAGCCTCCGGCATCGCTAACCCTTCCTGACATTGACGACTATGACGACATTTCAGACACAAAATTCACTTCCGAATCTGAAGAAATTGCAGCATTTTCCGCATACTCGGCAGTTCACTCCCTTAAATCCGCCGCCAAAACCATGTTGTAACAACAACATCAACTGCAACAACTGCAATTTCCGAATCAAAAAGGAGTGCGTGAACCCCCTTCCGTATTTTGACTGTCAACTGTTGACTAAAAACTTCTTAACCCATCCGACTGAGAACCGTTTGCACATTCAAATCGGCAATACCGTTGGCGGTCAAATGGGCTTTTTTGACGTTGGCGCTGCCCAAGCCGACTGCCCAGAAGCCACCGGCTAATGCAGCCTCGACTCCCGCTTCGGCATCCTCAAATACCACCGCTTGAGGAGGCGGGATATGCAGCCCACCCGCCACCCATACGAATAAATCCGGCGCGGGTTTGCTGTTGACTACACTGTAGCCATCACCGATGACATCAAATGCCGGGGCAAGCTGCAACTTTTCCAGCGCCTCAACCGCGTTCTTGCTGGCTGATCCTAAACCAATTTTGATGCCAGCTTCGCGGGCTTCCGCTAGAAACTGCGGTACACCCGGCAGCACGTCATCGGGGGTCATGCCGCTGAGATAATTTTTATAGTAAGCATTTTTGCGTTCCATCCAGTTCAGTGCCGTGATCTCGTCAATCGGGCGGCCTTTCAACATCCGTTTGAGGCTTTCGCGGCGCGACACCCCTCGCAATTGTTCGTTATCCTCGCGGGTGAAGATAATACCTTCTTCCTCCGCTAACTGTTTCCATGACAGAAAGTGGAATTCGGCTGTATCGGTAATCACACCGTCGAGATCGAAGATAAACGCCTTGATAGAAGTAGACACAGTAATGCACCTTCATTTACGCTCAAGAATTGGGTTGAGTGCTTATTTTATCATCGGCTAGAATAGGTGAATACATGGACTGTAGAAAATAGCGTTAAGGCTTACTGCGCGTCCGGCGCAATTGTGATAGACTAGAAATAGTTTATGCTGCGCCCAAATGGTGACCACAGCTTTATCCTGCGTTGCGCCTTGACTCGCTTTAGAGGAGAAACCCTATGCCACCTGTAAAGAGTGGTTACTATTATCCCAATAAATTCGCCCGTATTTTCCTCGACGCGATGGAAGAGGTTATGGGTAAAAACGGTCTCAACGCCGTTTTGCATTTGGCTGACTTAGATATTTTAATCGGCAATTATCCGCCGGATAACTTGGATAAAGTCTTTGACTTCGCGGATTTCACGGCTTTATGTGTGGCCTTAGAAGAAATGTACGGTCCACGCGGGGGTCGTGGTTTGGCGCTGCGCGTCGGTCGTACCCTGTTCGCGGATGCCTTGCGTGGCTTCGGTGCGTTGGCAGGTGTGGGCGACTTGGCCTTCAAGGTGCTGCCACTCAGTGCCAAGCTGAAGGTCGGTGTACCAGCCATGGCGAACATCTTCAGCCAATTTAGTGACCAGATCAGCAACGTGCGCGAAGAAGGTGATGATCGTATCATCTACACATTGGAACGCTGCCCGATGTGTTGGGGACGCAAGGCTGATAAAGCCGTGTGTTATGTCGGTCAAGGCTTGTTGCAAGAAGGCTTGCGTTGGGTATCCGGTGGGCGCGAGTTCAAGATTGACCTGTCAACCTGCATCGCTAAAGGTGATGACATCGGGCGCTACATCGTCTACAAAGAACCGATTGAGTAAGCATTCTCAGTGATATGAAAAAGTGAAAGCCATCTGGAAACAGGTGGCTTTTTTTGTTGGGATAAGCTGTGCTAAGATTGCGGTTTAGAACATATATTCATTTAGGGCGCAAAACATGGTTGATCGTATCTTGAATCTATGTGATTTGAATCGGGCGACTTTAGCACGTCAAATGCTATTGGAACGTTCAACCATTACGCCTACCGAAGCCATTGAGCGATTGGTTGGAATGCAGGCGCAGCTTGCCAGCGCACCCTATGTCGGATTATGGACGCGCTTGAAGGACTTCCAACGCAGTGATCTTGCCGGTGCTATCGAAGGGCGTGAGGTGGTCAAAGCCACCTTGATGCGGGCGACGCTGCACCTCGTCAGCGCGGCGGATTACCTACATTTCCGTACCGCCATGAATCCCGTCCTAGAAGGCGCGGCAGAGTCGATTACTAAAAATCGCACACCGATTGATAAGGAACGTGTCCTCAAAGTCGCGCATGATTTCATCGCTGAGAAACCGCGCACCTTTGCTGAAATCAGTGCCATGCTCACTGCCGAAATGCCCGACTCGGACGTGGGTGCAATGCGTTACACGGTGCGTACTCATATCCCGATGGTACAGGTTCCGATTACCACCGGATGGAGTTATCCCGGTACGCCAGCCTTTACCTTAGCCGACGAATGGCTCGGTAAACCGATTTCAACCGAAGATCATACCCGCGAATTGGTGCTGCGCTATCTGGGAGCTTTTGGCCCAGCCACCATTACGGACGTGCAAACATGGTCGTTCCTCAAGCTGGCTGATTTAAAAGTGATTTTCGAAGCGCTCAGGTCAAAATTGGTTGTTTATCGCGACGAGAAGAAAAAAGAACTCTTTGATGTGAAGGATGCGCCTATACCCGATGGTGATGTAGATGCTCCAATACGCTTCCTACCAGAATTTGATAACTTATTACTCTCCCACAAAGTCCGCACCCGCATCCTTGCCGATGAGCATCGCAAAAAAGTCTATCTGCCTGCGCTTCGAGTCGCCGCCACTATCTTGGTCGATGGTTTTGTCGGTGGGGTATGGAAAGTCGAAAAGGCTAAAGGGGTGGCAACCTTACTCATCGAACCCCTCGTTCCTCTCACCAAACCGCAGCGTGAGGAAATATCCAACGAAGCCGAAGGACTCGTGCGCTTCGTCGAGCCTGATGCCAAAAGTTACGCGGTCAAATGGGTGGAGTAAATCGCATTGCCACAAATATTGATTGCAATAAGAGAAAATATTTCATTTAACTCTCTAGATATTTGATCCAGCATAGGTTATACATTACAACCATCAGGATTTTAACCTTGCCAGGTAAGTATTATTCAGTCCTACTAAGCAAGAAGTGAACTATGCAATATGCGGGATATAGAATATGAAACTTTCCTTCATTGTAATCACTTACCATCGCGGCCCCTTACTGAAAGCTTGTCTCGAGTCTATTTATACACAAGAAGATATACCTTATCCCTTCGAAGTTATTGTAATTGATAATGGCAATGATGTGGAAATTGCTCAACCGGATAACCCACAAATTACCTTGCGAATCGAAAAACTGACTGAAAATCTTGGGGTAGCTGGTGGGCGCAACCTTGGGATGAAATATGCTCAGGGTGAATATTGGATCATTTTAGATGGTGATGCAACGTGGCATGACACACTGGATACCTCACGTTTAGTTAAACATTTAGATACTAATGTGACCTGTGGAGCCGTAGCTATTCAAATACTTGACCCAAAAGGTAATCAAGTTGAATCCCTGCTCACACATCCCGATAAGGATAGTGTGCGAGACATAAGTAACCCTGTCGAAGTACCCTACTTTTATGGTGGTGGACATATCTTACGGGCAAAAGCTGTAAAGGAAGTTGGAGATTATCCCGAACGTTTCTTTTATGCAATGGAAGAAATAGATTTGTGCTTACGATTAATTGATGCAGACTACAAAATTCTCTATGACCCGGCTGTAGCTGCTTATCACCACACCGACCAAACAGGACGCACTGTCTATGGAGAAAACTACTGGAAGCGTAACACCTTGAACAAAAGTCGGGTCGGTTGGCGCTTGTTACCACAACCATACCCCTTGACCATCATGTTCATTTGGAGTGCTGCGCTGCTTATCAAAACCCGCAAATTAAGAGCCGTGTGGGATGTGTGGCACAATCTTTGGAAAGAACGACAATTATTAGCATCGGAACGTAAGCCAATTAGCGCTAAAACAGTTGTATACCTAAAAAGTATCGGCGCCCGTTTATTCTACTGAGGCATGGCGTTCGAGGAGATTTTTGGCAGCCTTTTGAGCGAACTGAATTGGGGCAACCGGACTAATTTTCAAGGCACGTCCCATAATTGACAAGGCAACTTTGGGAGCATGCCTAGCGATCAGAGCAGCACAAGTAAGCAATTTTATGCCCGCATCAGCAGCAATTTTTTGGGTGTCTGCCGAACTCAATGGGAATTGTATACAATAGCACCTGTAAGCCTGCTCAATAACAGCGGCAAGATCGTTTACCTGTTGAGGACTAGAGTCACTTAAACGACCACTGATGAGTTGTTGTAGACGAATACCATCTTCTAACGATATGTTTCCGCCGATCAAGCCATTTATTTCTTCGGTCATCGTTCTTGCGGATATTGTGGCATAAGATTTAGCATTGACGTTGGAATGACTTTGGTTCCAAAAACGATAATGTAAGAGAATTTAGGTACATTAGCGATTTGGGCAACGTGACTGACTCTTATGACCAGATCATAATCTTCGGCAGTAAGTGAACGATAAAAACCTAATTCTTGTGCTAAATCTCGGCGCATCATCCAAGTTGGATGGGCAATTTGCATACCAAATAATAACGACCAACGCAAGACAGTCGGTTCAGTCGCTGGCTGCCATTTCCGGTTAGTCAACACGTTATCTCGATTGATATATTGAATCCAAGTTCCGCATCCACCTATTTCTGGATGTGCTTGAAGATATTCGACCTGTCTCGCTAACCGATTAGGCAAACTCACATCGTCCGAATCCATTTGGGCGATATATTCGCCTTTTGCCAACTGGCAACCCATAGTTCGAGCAGCACCAATACCCATATTCTGTGGCTGATGATGAACGCGCAAACGTTTATCTCGTTGCTGGTAAGTCTCAAGAATCTGAGCACTATTATCTTCTGAACCATCATTAACGGCGATCAGTTCAAAATCACTATAGGTTTGATTCAGAATACTTTCGATAGTTACCGCCAAATATCGTTCAGCATTATAAACCGGCATAACAACACTAATAATGGGCATAGGGATTTAGTCGATATCTATGTGTGTCGATCGTGATTTTTTCTGCAATAGTTTAATCATAAAAGATCCGCTGCCAAGTTTCAGGCACAATCTCGAAATCCTTAATTTCAGGTTGATTGAACCAACGATGAGGCGCGAACACGCGCTTATATGGATCATCGCCTAACCATGCTCCCCACCAACTGAATGAGCTATTTGCCACAATAAAGTTTTTACAAAGACTCATGAGACGTAAATCCTCATAGTCTTTTACAGCTTGATTGAAATCCATTAGATAAGTCGGAAAAGCAAGTTTTAAATTGTCTTTAGCCCATTCTGGATCATCGGAAAAAATAAAGAAATGAGGATCGCTGACTAGTGAGGATAGTTTGGAAATGGCCTGATGATAATAATCAAGCGGCAACAAACCATGTATCGCCAATACTTTAGGGTCTGAAGCACTAGCTACCGGACACTGAACAGATGAGCGAGAGGAATGGGTTGGAAAGCAAAAGAAACACGAGTAAGGTTAAGTTGCGAAACAAACACCGACTCGGAGGAAACGGATGCGATCCCAACCCATTCCAGAATTGTATCGTAG
>JBBQLX010000123.1:0-19057 GCA_038328375.1 Aggregatilineales bacterium
CATCATTTACATAAATGAGCTGATCATCATTGTATTGGGCAATTACACCATCTGTAATTGAATTTAGAAGTGAAAGAGAACGTTCAAAAGAACCTAGTAATCGACGCATAGACAACAACCTGTACTAAGATAACTTACGCTCGACATTGAGTACGGTTCCTAACAGATCAAACGAATGAAATCATTGACACAAAGCCACAATCGCATCAATTACCTCATTGTATTGGCTTAAGCTGGATGGTTTTACAAGATAGGCGCTGGCTTGCTTCTTATAGGCAACAAGGACATCCAAATCACTATCTGACGACGTTAAAATGATGACAGGAATATCTTTTAATTCTTGGTCGGACCTAATTTCTTGCAGGACTTCCAAACCATTTTTCCTTGGCAAATTTAAATCCAGCATAATCACATCCGGGCGAGGCGCATGACCATAACACTCTTCACGTCTTAGAAAGGTCATTGCTTGGGCACCATCGATGACGACATTTAAGCAGTAAGGCAAATCGCTTTCTTTCAAAGCTTCGGATGATAATCGAACATCACCGGGATTATCTTCAACGAGCAAAATTTGGATTGCCACCAATAAAAATTCCTCATATAACTAGCCTTAACACAATAGTTTGGGCTAAACTTCATGTATCAAATTTAGATAAATTTTCTAAGTGTCAATAACCTTACAACAATTTTTTTCCTAAAGAATGAGACAGTTGGCTAGTTTTCAATGCTACTTCCGGTAACTTTTGATAGATGTATTATAACGGTACACATTACTTTGTAGATGATTTAGACTGACGATTGTGCGTTTAGTGACAGCACTATGATTGGGTCTGTGGGCGACCTGTCCCGTAACAAGCGTTGGGTGCGCTGCTTGATTTCGTCTGGTAACAGATGGGGCAGATAGATGATTGCCACTTCTCAAGGGGTACTGAAGGCGGCTTATAGTTCGTAACCTAGGCATATAAAAATCTCTGCGTGAAGTGGGGATTTTTGTTTTATATGCAAGTTGCTGTAATTCTAAATCAGTCAAGAGATTAATTTACCCTGTTCTCCTATGCTCATATCCTACGACTAGCTGATAAGTATGCTTGTGTAATTGGTTAGGATGTTAATGGGAGATTGTATAGCTTCAGTATTTACTGTGATTTTTAATTTCTTATTCACTCTTCTATATGCTCAATCATCGAAATCATTTAAAGAGACTTTAATGATCCACAGAAGCACTGAACTGACATTTGGGTGACTACCCGGAAAGGTATAACTGATATGGGAATGCAAACTCAAATACAGCAAGATGCCAATAAGTTTAATCAAGGAGGAAAGCAACTTGCTGGTCAAATAACAACCAGTCCACTCATGGAAACATTGATGCGCTTGGGATATATTGTGCGTGGTTTGGTTTACGGCATGATTGGTGTATTGGCATTGCAGGTTGCAACTGGCGTGGGGGGTTCGTTAGATGACCCCCAAGGTGCGATTGTGGCATTAGGGAAGACACCGCTAGGTGGCGTGGTCTTGTACGGCATTTTGATTGGGCTTGTTGGTTATGCCTTGTGGGGCTTCATCCGAGCGTTAGCTGACCCACTTCATAAAGGTAGTGATGCCAAAGGCATTGCCTTGAGAGTTGGATATGTTGCCAGTGGTGTATCCTACTTTCTGCTTGCACTTGCGACTTATGGCCTAATTACAGGAGGCACTTCGGCCGCTCGAAATGGCGCTCAAACCAGCCAAACCCAGCAGTCTACTGCATCTATTCTTTCCAATTCATGGGGGCCTGTGGTTTTAGGAATCGCGGGCGTAGTCGTGATTGTGATTGGTGCCATACAGGTTTTCCAAGGGATAAAAAGTACGTTCGACAAACAATTTGATCCCTATGTATTAACCCCTTACCAACGAACATGGATTGACCGACTCGGGCGTTTTGGCACGGCTTCACGCGGTGTGGTATTTGCGATGATAGGTCTATTCCTATTTTTGGCCGCCTTAAACCACGATGCCAGTCAGGCACAAGGTATTGATGGCGTACTTAATGCGCTGCTCCACCAGCCTTTCGGTCAGGTGCTACTCGGAATCGTCGCGTTGGGTCTGATTGCCTTTGGTATTTATTCAGGCATGAGTGGTATCTTGCTGCGGTTAAAAAGATAAGTGGGACATGGTGCAAACAACTGACACAAATACCGTTTCACCAGTTCAAGATAAGCAATCGAATGAGCATGATAGCGGCCTTCGTTCACCGGGCTTATTAGGTGAAAGTCCTATCATCGGTCTGATTTTGATTCTACTCGGCGGCGGACTGTTTAGTATCTTGGCAATTGCCTTGCAAACTCACAGTCCGTTTCTGCTCCAAACGGATACACAAATTGCTAACGACCTTCATACTGTTGCATTGCACAGTATCCCCGCTATCTTAGGACTTGCGATTATCGGTTATTACCTCGGCCAAGAAATCATTGTGGCTATTGGTGTAGTACTTGTCGTCTACTTTTTGTACAAACGCTATTGGCGTGAACTGAGTATGGTCTTGATTGCATGGGGCGGCGAGGCAGGAGTCTGGCTTTTGCTATCTAATTATTTCAACCGACAACGACCTGTATTTGCTACTCCTGCATGGCACCAGATGACCGCACCCGGTTTTCCGAGTGGACATGTCTTCGGGGCTGTGTTGTGTTATGGGTTACTGGCTTATCTGTTCGTGCCGAAAATGTCCACGCGCTTTTGGAAGGGCATCGTAATCGCCTTGGCCATGTTGATGATCCTCTACATTGGATTCAGCCGTCTATTTGTGGGCGATCATTACCCTAGTGATGTTCTGGCAGGATACGGGATTGGCACAGCTTGGGGTGCATTTGTGTACACATTGGTCGAGGTGATTGCGAAAAGATATGGGTCTCACAAAGAAGGTTAAGAGGTACGGAAGCAGGCTTATAGCTTGTAACCTAGGCATAACAAAATCCTCACTGTGGTGGGGATTTTTTTGTTGGTTTACATTTGGTTTATGATGATAAGGTTTGAAAACTCGAACCGATTCGGGTTGACAAATAACGAACTTTTGTTCTAAAATTAAGATATGGGATAAATGTGTTTTGCCGAGAACATCGCATGTCACCAATCGCCCATCAACCGTCGCTCAAAATGATTGCAAAGTTGGCGGCGGCAGATACTTGTGACACAGCTATAGTCCCCTTGCGGGGCGGTGGCAACACGGGAGCATCCCGCTGCAATTGTGTCATTTCAGCGGCATCACCTGACCTTCCCGCCGACACAAAATGCTCATTCAGCGGCGACAGGGGAGCTTGCCGCCCTGCAATTCAGCGGGAAAAATGAAAATTCTGCAATAGTTGCGAATCATTTGCACCATCTACAACAATAAATCAGTTTTTTCTCGTTTCCCATGCGAATTGATTTATCCATAATGAACATTGATTTGAAGTCCATCCTTTTCACATGTCCCTAGCGAAGATGGTATGACGCGCTAAGATTAGAGTTGACCTGCAAAAATGTTATTGCAAAAGGAGTGGACTGATGGAATACCGACCCTTAGGACGTACCGGAGTGATGGTTTCGAGCTTGTGTTTAGGCGTGATGAATTTCGGTGGTGTGACCAACGAGGCAGACTCGATTGCCATGATTGACCGTGCGATTGACGCGGGAATCAACTTTATCGACACCGCCAATGTCTACAACGCAGGTGCGAGTGAAGTGGTGTTGGGTAAGGCGTTGAAGGCCAACGGCAAGCGCGACTCGATTGTATTGGCGACCAAAGTCAATGGTGTGATGGGTGAAGGGCAGAACGACAAAGGAATCTCCCGCTACCATATTATGAAAGCCTGCGACGACTCGCTGCGTCGCCTACAAACCGATCACATTGATCTGTATCAACTTCACCGCCCATCTTCGACCATCCCACAGGATGAAACCCTACGGGCGTTGGATGACCTAGTACGCGCCGGTAAAGTCCGTTATATCGGCTGTTCGACCTTCCCCGCGTGGATGGTGATGGAAGGGCTTTCAACCAGCGAACGCTATAATCTTGTGCGTTTTGTGAGCGAACAGCCTCCCTATAACCTGCTGGATCGCCGGATTGAAAACGAACTGGTGCCACTCTGCCAGAAATATGGCATCGCGATTATTCCTTGGTCGCCGCTGGCGGGTGGCATCCTTGCCGGACGTTATAACTCCAACGGTGCGGCTGCGGGTCATTTCCCTGACGGCTCACGGGCGCAGCGCATGGGTACAACCTTCCAAGACCGTGTGACCGAACAGGGTGTGAATGTCGCACAGCAGTTGGGCGAACTGGCACAGGAACGTGACATGACCGTTTCGCAGTTCGCACTGCTGTGGTGCAAAGACCAACCCGGCATCACCTCGCCCATTCTCGGCCCGCGCACCATGGCGCACTTGGATGACGCGCTGGCTATTGCCGACAAGAAACTAGCGGACACAGATCGTGTTTTGTTGGATGAACTGGTGCATCCCGGTACTGCGATGGCGGACTTCCATAACAGCAATGACTGGATGAAAGCGCGTATCCGCTAACGTATGATACTTGATCTACAAGCGAGTTGTGGTGCGAAATATAACAAAAAATCCTCACTGGTATGGTGAGGATTTTGAGTCGTGTTCCGGTTGTTGATGCTTACACCAGATAACGGGCGCTGCCCATGCACACGAGGGCAACCACCATCAACACTAGGCTAATACGTGCATGACCCAGCAACGTGGTTGCCAGATTATTGAGTTCGGTCAAGGTTGCTGCTGGAATGGTCTGATTACCCTCAGGAACCGTTTCGAGGACTTTAGTGAGCGCGGTTGTAGCACGACCAGTCAGTGCGCCACCATGAATAGTCGCGATTAATCCGGCGACAGCGCCGATGCCCAATACCGCGCTACCGATTGGCCCGAAACGACCCGCACCAACGACGTACAGTAGGATGCCCGCTAGGGTGGTCAGTCCAGCAACCATCGGGATGAGGCGGGTAAAGGCAGTACGGGTGAACAATGTCTTGAGATAGCGGTAGCCTGTTTCACCCGCTTTAACTGCTGCCGGAGCGACGTACAGCGTCATTGTCGCCCCCAGAGCGATCCAGGCAACAGCACTGACAATGTGCAGTAAACGTAAAACAACCAGCAGAATAGTTTGAGCGTTCATCATTTCTCCTTTAGAGTGTCAATAAATAGGCGACTAAATCAGCAGTTTGCTGCGGTGTCAATTGCTGTGCGTACTGTGCATACATAAGATTTGGAAACCCGCTAACGATATAGGATGCGGGTTGCACAATGCTGTTATGGGCATAATCCTGTGCCGACATGCCTTCGACGCGCGTGGGCGCGACCGCCGCAAATCCCTTCAAGCTAGGGCCAACAAGGGTGCTTCCATCTAATGTGTGGCAGGTGGAACAAGCTGGCGCACCACTGATGGCTTGGGTGAATAAGGCTGCGCCGCGTGACGCATCACCGGCTGGCAACGATGTGTCGCCAGTAGCCGCACTTGAACTTCCGCAGGCCGCGCAGGTCAATAGCAGTATTATGCAAGCGAAAACAATGAATTGTCGCATAACTCCCCTTCCGTAGTTGGTGCATTGTATATTATCCTGTACTACGTGCAGGACGTGTAATATGTTTCAAATACTGTACTAAAGGGTAGTGGAGATAAGCATAAAGCGATTTGTTATTCAGTCAAACCTGCCATACGTTTACAGATTGCCAGTGTCGTTAAACAGTCGCCCAATGCGCTGTGAGCATCGACCATTGGCAGTCCATAATAGCGGGCTGCGGTCGCCAATTTTTGCCAGCGATACGAACGCCGCATATTGTTCCAGTCGCCATAGACTTCGGCAAAACCTTCCATCGCGCACCACCAGCGGCTAATACCTTTCCAGTCGGTCTTTTCAATACCCGCTGCCTCGGCACTCTGATGCAGCATCTTGCGGTCGTAAACTGCGTTGTAGACGATGACATGTTGACCGTTGATGGTTTGGCGCAGGTTCTCCACCACTTCTTCAAACTCAGCCGCTTTGGCGACCATCTGATTGGTGATGCCGTGAATGCGGGTGGTGCTGGGTGGTATAGGCTCTTTGGGTTTGACCAGTGTGTTGATGAGGGGTTTGCCTGATGAATCAATCACACTAATTTGCACCACTTCGCCCCGTTCGAGGCCAGTGGTTTCGGTATCCAATACTAAGAATTTTCCACTGCGGACAACCTCTAAAAGCCCTTGTAGTTCACTCATAATTGCTTGCCTTACACATCAAAAAAGAACATCTGTGCCGATTATGCCACTGATTAGAATAACACTCAACAGGAATCTAGAAGCATTTGATTTCTGCCAGAAGGTGTTAATGAATTTCTAGATGAATAAAATGGAATACTAAACGCCAAAATGCTTTAAAGTCCCTAGCCCTGAGGGAGATGGATTTAGGGTGAGGGCTAAACATGGCTAAACAAAAATCCCCGCCGTTTCGGGCAGGGATTCTTATTTTAGTGGTTAAACCTTAAGGATTAGGCGGGAGTCTCATGAAACTCAGGGAGTTCCTTGAGCAAGGTTGCCCCGACATTCAGGTGAACCTCGTCCTCTTGGATTTCGCTGATCCATCCAAAGGGTACAAGTTTCTGCTCTTTGAAGAACAGACCGTCAGAGACCAGAAAATGGGTCGCCCGATCACTTCCCGATTTGGTGAAAATACGTTTTACGCTGCCCATATCTTTACCATCAGCACTGACCACGCGTGCGCCCTCACGAAGAGCAACCGTGTTGTCAGGAATATTTTGGGTGGTTTCACTTGGGTAAGGCGGTGGATATGCATAGCGGTCGCCATAGTCGGGGTAACCCATCCAACCACCGGTTGGCGCGTACCAATAGAAAGGCGCAGCCATACCGGCGGGATAAGCCGCTGTACGGGTTTCTTCCTCGCCCAATCCGACGTAATGGGTTTCTTCGAATGGAGGCAGATCATCGAGTTTGCCCGCATCTTGTCGTAACTTCACACCTTCGTCTGTGGCTGAAGCGATAACACTCAGCGGTACGATTTTGTCTTCGATAAATAGAAATCCCTTGCGAACAACGATGTGTGTCACATCCTTAGTACTGGGATTGAGTACTACACGATCAACACTACCCACATCCTTGCCATCATAGGTATAGACTTTTGTGCCTTGTTTGAATTCCATTTTGAAGTTCCTTTCGCAAACATAACCATTGTTTCCCTTAGAAGACGATTTTGATTTATTTGTAATCACGCTCGTGTTTCTTCGGTCTACATAACTAAGTATATGCTTTGTGTGGGTCGATGTTCTGAGCCAACGCGCCACTGTTTGGGCTTGAAAGGTACACGTAAAAAATAGGAAGAAGCGACACTGAAGGCATAAATCTTCGGCTGATTTTTGTTTTCGCTCACTTGGTATTCATATTTAAGTATCGAGATGAAGGGTTCGTAAACATTCAGCAAAATAGGAAAGGTAGCGGTTGTGGGCGGCTGACAAATGCCGCATCCTTGAGGCCAATCGAGCCGGATACAAATCCGATCTCGCTTTTTGACCAATTTATTTAGGAGGTAATCGCGAATGCCAAGCATGAATGGGCCAAACCCGATCATTCCGCCGATTGATCCACCAACCGAGATTCCGCCGCCATTTGGTGATCCGCCACCCGATCCATTTCCGCCAAATCCACCGAACCCAATCCCAGATCCGCCGCCCAGCCCTATGCCACCCGAACCACCGGGGCCGATGCCAGATCCGCCACCCGGCCCGTTGCCTACACCATCACCCAATCCGATGCCACCGACAGAGTCGCCGTTCCCTGATCCACCACCGAATGTGCAGACCTAGTATGATTGTGAAAGCTCCGGTTAAACACCGGAGTTTTTATTTATGCTAAGTGTTTCAGTCGATTCAAAGTCGGATTTGTCTTCCTATTCTACAACTTGTCATCTGGCGTAAAAACGGTTCAAAAACATAAACTAATGGGTGTGGCTATACCAGCCGTATTTGTGTTACCTGACGAAATTTATAGAGTTTACCGAGCAAAATGATGATAAAAGCCAAACCGTTTGATCTTAAGCAAATTCGTTTATTGGACAGCGCGTTTAAAGAAAATATGGAGCGCGATAAAAAATATCTGCTAGAACTCGAACCTGACCGATTTTTGCACAGTTTCCGTGTGACGGCTGGCTTGGAATCGGAGGCAGAACCTTACGGTGGTTGGGAGTCACCGACTGGCGAATTACGCGGGCATAGCATGGGGCATTATTTATCGGCTTGTTCGCTGATGGTTGCCAGCACGGGTGACGACGGTTTCAAGAAGCGCGTCGAATACATCGTGGCTGAATTGGCGAAGTGCCAGGATGCGATGCCTTCACAGGGTTACAATTCCGGCTTTTTGTCGGCTTATCCCGAAGAATTTTTTGAGCGCGTTGAACGCCGTCAATCAGTTTGGGCTCCCTATTACACGCTGCATAAAATTCTGGCAGGATTATTCGACGCTTACCAATATGCGGGTAATCAACAGGCGCTTGATGTACTGGAAAAGATGGCGGCTTGGTTGACCTTTCGCATCAGTAAGTTGAACGAGGAGGGCATGCAGATTGTCTTGCTCAACGAGTTCGGTGGCATGAACGAAGTGCTGGCAAATTTGTACGGTGTCACAGGTAATCCAGAACATTTGAAATTGTCGTTGGCCTTCAATGATTCAGTGGTGCTTGACCCGCTGTCACAGCATGAAGATCGCCTCGACCGGATGCACGCCAATACCCAGATTCCGAAGGCGATTGGTGCGGCACGGCAGTACGAAGTCACCGGAGAAAACCGCTATCATGAAATCGCCCAATTCTTTTGGGAACGGGTGGCGCTGTATCGTTCGTATGCCATTGGTGGTCACAGCGATGACGAATTGTTTTTCCCTGTAAATAGCTTCGCACAGCATTTGAGCAGTGTGACAGCGGAAACCTGCAACACTTACAACATGCTCAAACTCACACGACATTTGTTTGGTTGGGAACCGTCAGCTCAATTGATGGACTTTTACGAACGGGCGTTGTTCAACCACATTCTTGGTTCGCAAGATCCTAAAACCGGCATGATGTTGTATTTCTCGTCACTGCGTCCTGGTCATGTGAAGGTCTATAACACGCCGGAAAACTCCTTCTGGTGCTGCACTGGAACAGGTATGGAAAACCATGCCAAGTATGGCGAAACGATTTATTTCCATGACGACGAATCGTTGTTCGTCAACCTGTTTATCGCCTCGGAACTCGCATGGGATGAGAAGGGTATCATGCTGCGGCAGGAAACGGCGTTCCCTGAAGAAGCTGCGACACATTTAACGTTCCAGTGTAAGCAGCCCGTTAAATTGGCACTCAAGATTCGCTATCCCGCGTGGGCAAAAGGGTTTAGTATTTCGGTCAATGGGGTGCAAGAAGCAGTTGATGCATCAGCCGGTTCTTATGTGACGATTGAGCGCGAGTGGCAGGACGGCGACCGCGTGGATATTCAACTGCCGATGAGTTTGTATCTAGAAGCGCTTCCCGACGATTCGAATATGGTGGCGGTAATGTACGGGCCAATCGTGCTGGCTGGTGCGCTCGGCACTCATGATATGCCGGAAGTTTATAATCCCGACTATCATACGCGGGAGGCACTCATCAACCGTTGGCCCGCGCCGCCTGTTCCGGTGCTAGTCGGTGGTGGAGACGCGGTACTGGCGAGTATCGAACCGAGTGAAGGTAAGCCGCTGACATTTCATACCAAAGGCACTGGCAAACCGAATGATGTGGAGTTGATTCCTTTCTACCGGATGCATCATCAACGCTACACGGTTTATTGGCAGTTAGCTGATAATTGATCAGAATTTGGTTCTGTAAAACTGCGTGACTATCAAAAAGCCTCGGTGAGTTGCCGGGGTTTTTAGTTGCCTAGGAGTCCATGTGCTAAGACCAGTTTCTTGACGAATAGACTCATTTGGTGTGATTATTTGTGCGATCTCGCTTAAGTTTCATTTTGATCAATCGGGCTGGTAACCCTCACAAAATCGATTATGACTATTGAATATCGCGTTGTAGACGACCCTGAAGAACTGAAAGTAATTGTTGAGCTTCAAATGGTAGTATGGTCAATGCCTGCTAGTGAGGCCATCCCGCATAACATGTTATTCGCTGTGATTCACGGCGGCGGTAATGTTATTCGTGCGGATTTGGATGGCGAGTTGGTGGGCTTCTCGTTGGGGCTTGCTGCCATTCATGGTGATGAGAAATGGTTGTGGTCACACATGGCGGGTGTCGTGCCGGGGCATCAAGGTAAAGGGATTGGCACAGGCATCAAATATGCCCAACGGCTTTGGGCGTTGGATCATGGTTATAAGGTGATCGCATGGACGTTCGACCCGTTGCAACGGGGCAACGCCAACTTCAACATGCACATTTTAAAGGCAACCACATCGACTTATCATGTGAACTTTTATGGCACCATGACCGACGGTATTAATGCTGGAATGCCGAGTGACCGCATGGAAGCCATTTGGGACTTGCAGGCTGAGGCCGTAATCAATGCGGAACATATGCCACCTGCGCCCGCTGTGATCGAGTTCCCGCGTGAAAATTTCCTGCTTTGGAGCGACGATGACGGTGGCACTCATGTCCAATTGCCATCGGTGTGGAACAGCGATTGGTATTTTGTCGAGATTCCGTATCAAATTTCGAAACTCAAACGCGAGCATCTTGAGCAGGCACAGGCTTGGCAGGTCAATTTACGACAGGCCATGAAAGCTGCTCTTGTTTCGGGTTACCAAGCGGTAGACTTCGCGGATGATGGTAAACGCTGCTGGTATATACTGGGAAAATCTTAATCACTGTAGAGGATAGCATATTGAAATCTATAACGATCCAAGACATTAAGTTGCATACGATTGCACTGCCGTTCGTTGAACCGTTGAAGACCAGTTTTGGTAATGATCCGGTTAAGGCGACCGTGTTGGTAGAAGTCATCACCGCAGAAGGTGTCAGCGGTTGGGGCGAAATCACGGTGGAAGTTGCGCCGGGTTATGCCGCCGAAACACCGGTGACCGCCGAACACATCGCCAAGAACTTCTTGATGCCTAAGTTGGTTGGCAAAACATTCACCAATCCACAGGAAGCGCAAGCCTTGATGAAGAAGGTGCGCGGACATCACCACACCAAGTTTGGTTTGGAAACCGGTGTTTGGGACGCGCTGGCAAAAGTCAATGAGATGCGTTTGGTGGATTTGTTCTCGTCGTATTTGCCCGAAGGCAACCTTACCAAAGGGTATGCCAGCGTCGGTGTGAGCATCGGTATTCAGAAGACGGTTGAAGATACGGTCAAGATTATCCAGAAACGTTACGACCAAGGCTACCGCCGCATCAAGCTCAAAATCCAACCGGGGTGGGATGTGGAACTGGCGCGTGGTGTACGTGCTGCGCTGCCTGATATTGTGATGATGTTAGATGCCAACAGCGCTTATACGCTGAAGGATGCTGAGCATCTCAAGCAGCTTGACCAGTTCAATCTACTGATGGTCGAGCAGCCGCTGGCGGACGACGACATCTATGAACACAGCAAATTACGACCAATGATGAAAACACCGATTTGTTTGGATGAGAGCATCAAATCGCCCAGTGACCTCCGTTTGGCTTTGGAACTCGGTGCGATTAGCATCCTGAACCTCAAACCAGTGCGTGTGGGTGGTTATGTCGACAGCTTGGAGATCTACAAAATTTGTGTCGAAAATAATTTGCCGTTGTGGATTGGTGGCATGATGGAAACCGGAGTGGGACGTGCTGCCAACGTAGCCTTCGCATCGCTGCCGGGCGTAAATATGCCCAGCGATATCTCCGCGACCGACCGTTACTATAGCCCTGATGTGACCGAACCACCGTTTGTCTTGGGCAAGAACAGCACAATCGCTGTGCCGGAAGAAACTGGTATTGGTGTGACTGTAGAGCCGGATCGTCTGGAACATGGCAAGCAGTTGTGGCGTGAGGTTTGCACCTACGTAGACTGAGGATCTTCATCATCGAAGATACCAAATTCTTCGATGACACTATCGAGTGTTTCAAGGCGCAACTGGGCGGCATCATTTCGTTGGACGAGGATCGCCGCCACCAGCGCATTCAATAAGCTAAACAGGGCAGCGGATGCGCCATAGAACCACACGCCATATCGCACGGTGAACACCAAATCAGCACGGCGGGCGGCAGGCGAAACGGCGGTGTCGGTCACACTGATGATCTGTGCGCCGACTTTGCGGGCGTAATCCATCGCATGAAGTGTCACTTTGGTGTAACGTCCGAAGCACAGACTAAACAATAAATCCTTGCTGGTGAGGGAGGCGATTTGGTCAACCAGATCGCCCACTCCCGGCTGTAAAAGATGACATTTCCCCCGTACTTGACGCAAACTCATAGCGAAGTTCATTGCCATTGGCGAGGACGAACGCAGGCCGATGACATAAACGTTTTCAGCCTCCAGCAGCATATTCACGGCTTGTTCAAAATCCGCGACCGGAATTTGCCCCACCATATTCTCGATATTTTTGGCATCGTTGAGCATGACCCGTTCGAGGATTGACCCCATGCTGTTATCGTCTTGCTCAAGCAGTTCGCTGATAAGTTTACGCGCCCCAAGTTGGTAAACGCCTGTCGAATTCATCTTCCCTGAAACTTGCTCTTGCAAGGCCGTTTGGAATTCGGGAAAGCCGTCAAAGCCTAATGCCTGTGCAGTACGGACGACCGTTGAATGGCTGACATCCACTAACTCGGCAATGCGGGCCGCCGAGAGATAAACAGCTTCCAAGCGACGGCTGAGGAAGAATTCCAGCACCTTTTGTTGTCCGGCACTCATTCCTGCGTAGGCCTCGCGGATCAACATCAAAATGTCTCGTGATGGGGTATTTTCAGTCATAATTGGATTCCTATCCATGCTGGTAAACACACTCTGGCACAGGTCGGATGTTTTCAAATTATCGAAATGATGCAACTTTTTGTGCAAAATTGTGGTTTGTTTGCACAAGTTATGTCACACGATATACTCTACACTATTCCATGGGCAAAAAATCAACCAAGTTGAGATGTATTGATGTCGAAACATGATTTAGTTATTCGCGGCGGAACAATTTACGATGGCAGTGGCAAACCTGCTTTCATAGGCGATATTGCGATTGATGGGCAAAAAATCTCAGCCATTGGCGCACCGGGTTCTTTCAATGGGGAAACCGAAGTCGATGTGATGGGCTTGGCGGTTGCACCCGGATTTATCAACATGCTCAGTTGGGCAGTCGAATCGTTGATTGTTGACGGTCGCTCTCAAGGGGACATCCGGCAGGGTGTGACGTTGGAAGTGGTTGGTGAGGGCTTCTCGATGGGGCCACTCAGCGAGAAAATGAAAGCCGAAAACCCCAACGGCATTCTTGGTGATAAAAATTTTCAATATTCGGTTGATTGGACGACGCTTGGTGAATATCTCGACTTCATGGTGAAGCGCGGCATCTCCTGTAACATCGCCTCATTCGTCGGCACAGCGACCCTGCGAACTTATACCATAGGTTACGATGACCGTCCGCCAACTGAAGCCGAACTCGCCAAAATGTGTGAATTGGCAGAAGAAGCTATGCAAGAAGGTGCGGTCGGGTTGGCCTCTGCACTGATTTATCCGCCAGCCAGCTATGCCAAAACCGATGAACTGATTGCGATTGCCAAAGCTGTAAGCAAATACAACGGGTTGTATATCTCACACCTTCGCAGTGAAGCCGATCAATTCCTCGAAGCGCTTGACGAAATGCTGACGATTTCGCGAGAGGCCAAAATCCGCTCCGAGATTTACCACCTCAAAGTTGCAGGTCGCGATAACTGGCCGAAGATGGATGAGGCTATTCGTATCGTCGAAGCAGCCCGTGCCTCAGGCGAAGAAATCACCGCTGACATGTATCTATATCCGGCGGGCGGCACAGGTTTAGAAGCTTGTATTCCTTCGTGGGCGCATGATGGTGGTAAGGATGCGCTGAAAGCTAGACTGCGCGATCCCGAAACACGCCAACGAATCAAAACCGAAATGAATACCCCATCGACCGAGTGGGAAAATATGTGGCTGAAGGCAGGCACTGCGGACAACATCCTGTTAGCTGAATTTGCTAATGAGGAACTCAAGCCCTTTATGGGTAAACGGTTGAGTGAAGTGGCGGCTATTCGTGGCACATCGCCCGAAGATACGATTATGGATTTGATCGCTGAGGATGAGGGACGCGTTTCCACGATTTACTTCATGATGTCCGAAGACAATATTCGTAAGCAAGTGGCTTTGCCTTGGGTCAGCTTTTGCTCGGATGCGGAGTCGATGTCACCGGAAGGTGTGTTCTTAAAGTCTAACCCGCATCCACGCGCCTACGGGAATTTCGCCCGTGTGTTGGGTCATTATGTGCGCGATGAAAAACTAGCGACTTTGGAAGATGCTGTTCGCCGATTGACTTCTTTTCCGGCAAACATGCTCCGCATCAAAGATCGCGGTTCCTTGGAAGCGGGTTACTTCGCGGATGTGGTGATTTTTGATCCGGCTAAAGTGCAAGACTACGCCACTTTTGAAGAACCACAGCAGTTCGCGACCGGAATGGTGCATGTTTTCGTCAACGGTATGCAGGTGCTTAAAGATGGCGAACATACCGGAGCACTGCCGGGGCAGGTAGTACGCGGGCCGGGTTGGACGGGGCAGGCTAATTAATTTTTACCGTAGGAGATTTTTGAGTGAAGTTTTTTACAGCGTGTTTGGCAACAGAAACCAATAGCTTTTCGCCGATGCCCACCAGCGAAAAGAATTTTTTCGTGGCGCGGCATGGGGATTACAGTACTTATCCGCCTTATAAAGATTCAACAGTAGCCCTCTTCCGCCGTTGGGCCGAGGCGCGAGGTTGGGAAGTAGCTGAAAGTTTGATCGCGAACGCCGAGCCAGCGGGGATTACCTTACGCAAGGCTTATGAAGGCTACCGCGACGAAATCCTTGCTGATTTGAAAGCCGCGCTGCCTGTTGACGCAGTGCTGCTTGATCTGCATGGCGCGATGGTTGCGGACGGTTACGACGACTGCGAAGGGGATTTAATAGCTTCAGTTCGTCAAATTGTTGGCGATATTCCCATCGGCGTGGAGTTGGATTTGCACTGCCACATCACCGAGAAGATGGTGAGCAATGCCAGTATCATCATCACCTACAAAGAGTACCCGCATACTGATACGGCTGATCGTGCACTTGAACTTTTCAACCTGATCGCCGACACGGTTGAAGGCAAAATTCATCCGACGATGGCGACATTCGACTGCCGGATGATCGGCTTGTTTTATCCCACAGCCGAGCCGATGAAAAGTTATGTCGCCAAAATGAAGGCGCTCGAAGGCAAGGACGGTGTACTTTCAGTATCACTCGGACACTGTTTTCCTTGGGGTGATGTGCCGGATTTAGGCGCGAAGACTCTGGTTGTGACCGATAACAATGCGACGCAAGCTAGCCAATTAGCAGAATCACTTGGGCGTGAGTTGTATGACATGCGCGAAACGGTTTACCCACGTTATCAGACTATTGATGCCGCGCTGGATGAAGCCTTAGCCTTTGGTAAATCGCCCGTGGTGTTAGCCGATGTCTCGGATAATTCAGGTGGCGGCGCACCCAGCGACTCGACTTTTGTGCTGAAGCGCTTACTCGAACGCAAAATTGAAAATGTGGCAATCGGCGGCATTTGGGACCCAATTGCGGTTTCGGTGGCGATGGATGCGGGTGTGGGTGCAAAGCTGGATATGCGGATTGGCGGCAAAATGGGGCCAATGTCCGGTGATCCACTTGATCTGCATGTGGAAGTAACCGGTATCGCGGAGAATGCCATTCAATATTTTGGATCTGATGAAGCACGGATGGATTATCCATTGGGGAATACAGTGGCGCTGCGCGTCAACGGCATCGATATTGTGTTGATCTCACTGCGTGTCCAAGTGTTCAGCCCTGAACTCTTCACCAACGTGGGTATTGATCCGACGAAACGTAATTTGGTGATCGTCAAATCGACACAGCACTTTCACGGACGGTTCGCCCCGATTGCGGCGGAAGTCTTGTATATCTCTGCGCCGGGAGCAGTACAGCCGGACTTCAAAAACATTCCCTATCAATATGCCGATACCAACAAGTATCCGATGGTCGAAGACCCGATGGCTGTTTGAATCGGTTAGCACTGATTAGCGTTGTACTTTAGAGAGGTTATTTCGTGACACTTCAAGATGATATTCAAGCGGCGATTAAAGGTGCTGATATGGAAGCGGGCGTTTCCGTCTGGCATGTCGAGTCCGGTGCACAGATTGATGTGAACGGTGACGAGTCATATCCGATGGCGAGTGTATTCAAAATTCCGGTGCTGGCAACGGCGGGTAAGCAGCTTCAAGAAGGCAAGCTTAAGCTGGATGACCGCATCACGTTGAAGGCTGAAGATAAGAGCGCGGGCAGTGGTATTCTGCAAGCTTTTGAGCCGGGTGTTGGTCCGACCTTCCGCGACTTGTTGACGTTGATGATTATCATCAGTGACAACACCGCCACCGATATGAATGTGGCACTTTTAGGCGGGCCGTTGGTGATTGAAGCCTATATGCACGAGTTGGGGCTGAACGACATTTACCTCAAGATGGATTGCAAGAATCTGCTCAAGGGCTTATTTCCAGTGGAACTTCACGACAAGTCGATGGAAGAGATTGATGAGTGGTCAAACACCCATGATGTGGTGCGCGACGGCGTGACCTTTAGTCGTGGTTCGGATAACGATGTGAGTTCAGCCAAGGCAATGACCAAGCTGGTTCACATGCTTTACAGCGGCGACATCGTACAGGGTGAAATCAAAGACGAAATGATGAACATCCTGTACAAGCAAACTCTAAACCAGCGCTTACCCCGTTTCTTGCCAGCGGGTGTGCGTTTCGCCCACAAGACAGGCACAATTGGCGGTCACTTCAATGACAGCGGTGTGATGACCATCGACGATAACAACCATGTTATTGTGACCACCTTTACATTCTGGGATGCCGCAGCCGTTTGGAATGATCCTGTCGGTCGGTATCAGCGAGTTTTCGAAGTCGAATCAGCCATCGGGAAAATTGGGCGGCTGGTTTACGATCACTATCACGGTTAGTCTGCAAACGGGTTTCTAATTTGCTGACAACTTACACGAAATCGGTATACTCTGTGGGCATTCGCTCATGACATTGGCAAAAGGGAAAGGATTAGTTATCGGCGCGATTAAAACCACCACATTGTCCCCATAAATGAAACTGTCATTGTCTTATGAAAGGGAAGGGTTATGCAATCCAAGAGAAAAATCTCGCTCGTGGTCGTGGTACTACTCCTCACCATGCTGCTTTCTACCGTGTTCGGCGTTGCGGCGCAGGACAACAGCAAAAAAGGTGGTCGTCTGGTCGTTGCAGATGCTCAGTCCAATACCTCGCTTGATCCGTTTGTGACGGCGTGGCATAGCTGGCCTCATTATGCTATTTTCGCGACCTTGTTCACCCGCGCTCCAGACCTGAGCTACATCGGTTATTTAGCCGATACGTGGGAAACCGCAGCCGATGGCAAGACACTGACCATCAATCTGATTAAAACAGCCACTTTCACTGATGGTACGCCAGTGGATGCCGCAGCCATTAAATTCAATCTGGACAAGTACTCCAACAAAGATACCGGCGCAGCACAAGGTGCGGACTTGATTGACCTGCTGCTCAGCACCGACGTGGTTGATGATTACACCGTCAAGCTGAACTTGGCTTCCTCCTATGCGCCATTGTTCTACACCCTGTCGGGCTTGGAAATTGTCTCGCCCACCGCTTATGAAAAAGAAGGCAAAGACAACTTTGGCTTGAATCCAGTGGGTGCTGGCCCCTTCAAGTTGAAGGAACTGAACACCAATAACTACATTCTGCTGGAAAAGAACCCTGACTTCAAATGGGCTCCCGCAGGTTTGACGAAGAATGCTGGCCCGGTCTTGCTGGACGAAATGCAAATTTTGTTCCTGAGCGAAGACCAGACCATTCTTTCGGCGCTGGAAACGGGCGAAGTAACGGTCGCAGGTGTACCGACCCAGAACTTGGCTGATGTTGAAGCCAACACCGACATCACCGTTGACAAGGCCAAACTCCAAGAAATTCGTTATGTCGGCTTCAATACCTCCAAAGCTCCTTGGGACAACGCGAAACTCCGTCAGGCATTTGCTTATGCTACTGACCGTGACGAAGTAAATATATCCGGTTATGACGGTTTAGCTGACCCGCTTTACCAACCGCTTCCGTCAACCATTTGGGGACATAACCCCGATCTGGATGCCAAGTCGTATCACTATGACCCCGAAAAAGCCAAAGCCATGTTGGACGAACTGGGTTATAAGGATGTAGACGGTGATGGCCTGCGTGAAACTCCTGATGGCAAGCCGTGGGATGTACCTTTGGCTTTTGGTACTTCGGACGAATACAGCCGCCTCGCCCAAATTCTGGATGCTCAATGGCGTGCTGTTGGTATCCCAACCAAGCTGGACGGTATGGATCGTGGTGCGCTCATCACTCTAACGACCACTGCCAAACATGACTTGTTCCTGCTGAACTATGGGTACTCTGACCCCAGTATTTTGACCTACTTTTTCCATCCGTCGCGCAAGGGCGGCAGCAACCGCGCCTGGTTCTCAACCGATGAATTGACGGCGTTGTTGGAAAAGGCTGATACCGATCTGAATCAGGATACACGGTATAAGACCATCACCGAACTCAGCCAGTACGTGATTGATCAATCGCCGTGGATTTTCCTTGTTGATCCTCCTTCATTGACAGGCGTTCGTAAAGAACTCCATGACTGGAGAATCACACCCGATTTGACATTCCAATATTGGGATGCCTACTTCGATAAGTAAGTTCTAGCGGAATTGATGTGGGGTTTACCACAAGGTGAACCCCACTTTGCCGTACTTTATAAGTTTTGAGGTCTGATCTATCCGTGAGGGGATAGTCGCATGGGTAAATATATTCTCCGGCGTACACTCATCGCTTTAG
>JBBQLX010000124.1:0-18952 GCA_038328375.1 Aggregatilineales bacterium
TGGTTTCCGTTCCGCAACGGGGCGGTTACTACAAACCCTCTCCAGTGAGCAAAAAGACAAAATCCAAGAAGTGCTGATGCTGATTGGTTTGCACACAGATGCCAACAAACGCGCTGGCACATTGTCGCACGGGCAAAAACAATGGCTTGAAATCGGCATGATCCTTATTCAAGAGCCGAAGCTGATGCTGTTGGATGAGCCAGTCGCGGGTATGTCGCGGGCAGAACGTGACCGTACAGGCGAGTTACTCCAAAAGATCGGTCAGAACCGTTCGGTGTTGGTGGTCGAACATGATATGGTGTTCGTCCGTCAGTTTGCAACAACGGTAACGGTCTTGCATCAGGGCAAACTGCTGTGCGAAGGGCCAGTACTGGACGTGCAAAGTGATCCGCGTGTCGTTGAAGTGTATCTTGGACGCGGACATTAAATCGTAAATCATTAACCAAGGAAGGGTCTTACACTCTTCCCTACGGAAATTTCTTCGACGGCAGGAGTTCTCTCATGCTCAGTGTATCCAATGTGTATGTATATTATGGGGAAAGCCGCATCCTTAACGATGTGAGCATTGAAATTCCCAAAGGCAAAATCGTCTGTTTGATGGGGCGTAACGGTGTGGGTAAAACCACGCTCATCAAGACCATTATGGGCAACCTCAAAGCACGTAAAGGGACGATCACCTACGAAGGCAAAGATATTACCCGCATGCCAACCCATAAACGGGCACAAATGGGACTGGGTTATGTTCCTCAAGGTCGTGGCATATTCCCTTACCTGAGTGTCTATGAAAACTTGCTGATGGGCTTGGAAGCGCTGAGCGGCAGCGAACTCAAAAATTCAGATCAAAAAGTGGAAGAAGTCTACGAGATATTCCCTGTCCTCAAACAGATGGGTAAGCGAGTCGCTGGAACGCTCAGCGGTGGACAGCAGCAGCAGCTTGCTCTTGGTAGGATTCTGGTACGTTCACCGAAATTGTTGCTCCTTGATGAACCCACCGAAGGCATCCAACCGAACATCGTTGAAGAAATCGAACACCTTGTCATGACACTTGGCAAAAAAGGTGACATCTCCATTTTGTTGATCGAGCAATTCTTGGACTTTGCGCTGCGCGTTGCTGATTACTGCTATGTGATGGAAAAAGGACATATTGTGTCCAAAGGCAACACCACCGAACTGAGTCAGGATATTATCCGCGAACATTTGTCAGTGTAAGACAAACATTACCGAGTTCTGAGTACCGAGTACCGAGTCAAATACAGTTCTCAGGTTGCTCAGCCATTTAATAGTAATATGTCTTTAGTCGCCAGTCGTTCGTCACTAGCAGAAGTGACCAATGATTGGCGATTTGCTTTTAAAAGGCGCAAACGTTCAAATTATTGCAATAAGTGAATAAACTGAATCAGGGCAACGGTTTCTAACGGCGGGTTTGAGGGAGCGATATGCCGAAATTTCGGAAAATTCTGCAATTTCGTCAGATTCGGAAGTGAAGTTTTGTGTCGGCGGTGTCGGCGCGACATTTAGCCCACCGGACTTCCGTTGGCGCGAAAGCGGCAATGCCAGCAGTAGAATTTGTCATCGTTTTTCCGCCAGAGGCTTAGCGCGGGGGCAGCAAAGCTGCCTTCAGTCGGCTACGCCGACCCCCTAAGCAGCCATCCGGCTCCATTTTCCGGTGGGAAGCATACTAAAGTATGCTCTGACCCACCGGGGTACATCTCAAAAGGCAAAGATCAGACTTTTAAAATTGATCTGTAAACACATGCTACATCCCTACGAAAATTCGTTTGACAGAAATGATGCTGTTAATGCTGTTGATGTTGTTGTGACAAGACGATTTTTGTCATATTTACAACAATTGGGCGATGTTAAAGTGCGCGGGGAGATACCCCTAACCCCAACCCTTTCCCCGTAGTAACAGGGCAAGGGAGTCAATACCTCTTCTGTATCTAGCATAGCCGATATGCAGAGCGAATGGGTTACTATTTGGAAGAACATTTGGTAGCTTTTGCGAGGGGTTCGGACTAACCGAATTAAGGGAGGTAGCAAGGCATGAAAGTTGGTGAATGGTTTAGAAACCGTTTGTCGGGTTAACCGAAAATAAACCTAAAAAATAGTACTAAGTTCTGAGTACCGAGTCTAATGTGGGAGGGGGCGCGGTTGATTTGCGCGGAAAGGATAATGGTGATTTATAAATTGGGTGGTAATTAGGCGGCGGACGGGATGTATCCCGTCCCTACGAAATTCGCTCGTTTGAGAGATAAAATCCCCCATAAGCGATTACCATTTTAATATGTAAACAACCATAAGCCACCCGGTTAACAGACAGTCAAGCATACTAAAGGCACTTCAAAAGCAGCTATTTCGCGGTTAATTTGGGCGGGATAAATCCACGCCCCTACAAAAAGAGGATTTTGGGTTAAGGAAGTAAAGAGCGGCTATCGCGTGTATACTCTTTGCCAAGCGAGAAAAATCACATTTGCATAAGGACGATAGGCATCATGAAAGTCATTCAGGTGGGCATCGGCGGCATGGGGAACGCATGGATTAACGCCGTTTTGCAATCGAAAGAAGTCACGTTTGCAGGATTTGTCGAAGTTAATGACGCGATTATTGAAGAACAAGCCGTTCGTTACGATATGGATCGGTCAAAGATATTTAAGTCGCTGGAAATCGCGCTCAAAAAGACACGCGCCGATGCCGTTATCAATGTCACGCCGCCGCAATTTCATAAAGAAGTGTCGTGCCTCGCGATGGATGCCGGTTTGCCAGTTCTATCTGAGAAGCCGTTGGCGGGAACGCTGAGCGATGCACAGGCGATTGTCCGCAAATCCGACGAAACGGGCGTACTGCATATGGTGACGCAAAACTACCGTTACCATGTGCCGACGCAAACGATCAAAAGCGTCCTTGATAGCGGTGAACTGGGTAAGATTGGTGCGGTGACGGTGGAGTTCTTCAAAGGGCCGCACTTTGGTGGCTTCCGCGAAGAGATGCCCTACCCGCTGATTATTGATATGTCGATTCATCATTTTGACCTGATGCGCTTCTTCCTCGGCAGTGATCCGGTGTCGGTTTTTGGACGCAGTTGGAATCCGCCGTGGAGCTGGTACAAGGGTGATGCGTCGGCTTCGGTATCATTGGAGTTTGCGAACGGCGCGGTGGTGGCTTACAACGGATCATGGTGTTCAAACGGGCAAGAAACGCCTTGGAACGCGAACTGGCGTTTTGAGTGTGAAAAAGGGGTGGTCACGCTCAAGGATGACCACGTTCATGTTCAACATTTATTGGGCGTTGAAGATCGTCCGGGCTTCCGTCATACCCAAAATGATGCGCTAACGCTCGTGCCTCCAGTGGTGATGGAACGGGAAGCGCAAGCCTATTTACTGCACGAGTTTTATGAGGCAGTCATCACGGGTAAAGCGCCCGCGACGACTTGCCAAGATAACATCAAATCGCTGGGCATCGTGTTTGATGTGGTGCAGTCGTTTGCAACGAATACGGTGGTGCAGTCAACAGTTTGATAAGCAGATTTCAAGTATAATCAGTCTAATAAAAGTGGTGTGAGGATAAAAAATGGTCACACTGGTTATGCCAACAGATGCACCTAAAGTCGTCGGCCCTCCGCAAGGACGCTGGACATATGCCGATTGGGAAAATCTGCCTGAAGACGGCAATCGCTATGAAATCATTGATGGAGTGGTTTACATGTCAACCTCGCCAAGCGCATTTCATCAATGGATTATCAAGCGCTTAGTGACGAAGATTGGTACACAAGCCGAAGAACAAGGTCTTGCCTATATTTACTTCGCGCCTATCGGAGTGGTGATGCCGGGATGTGACCCGATTCAACCTGATTTTGTTATTGTCCGCGCAGGCCGGGAATCAATCATTCACGAGCGTGGGATTCGCGGTGTACCTGATCTGATTGCGGAGGTATTGTCACCCGGTAATCATGACTACGATGAAGAAGTTAAAAAAGCGGCGTATGAAAATGCTGGTGTTCCCGAATATTTGATTATTGATCCGGTTACACGAACTGTAAGACATTATCAACTCAATGATAACCGGCAGTACGGCGAACCCCGAATTTGTACGACTGCCGAGACACTGGTTTTAGATTGTTTGCCAACATTACCCCTTCGTGTAGAGGAATTATTCGCAGGTTCGCCGCACAATAAGGGGTAAAGAGAAACCAGAGGGCGCAAAAGGCATTGCGCCCTTACAATCATGATTTATCCACGCGTGACTTCGACAGTGGTGGTGCTGCTGGTTTGATTGCCGACCGCATCAAAAGCTACGGCGGTGAAAGTGAAGGTTCCGGTTCCGGGCAAGGTGTAGGTGTAGCTGTAAGGGTTATCGGTATCTGTGCCGAGGAACTCGCCATCACGGTAAAACTCGACGCGCTGCACCTGATAATCATCACTGACATTGGCGCTCAAAGTGAGCGTATCTTCCTGCGGGAAGCGGTAAATTTTACCAACCTCACCCGTACTCAAAGTGATGGCAGGCGGCGTATTATCCACAATGACTTGCACCGTGTCGGACTCGGCAGAATTGTCCTTATGCACGACAGTCAATAACAGTGTATACAAGCCGCTGAGTCCGGTGGTATCCCAAGTGCCTAGACTTGAGCCTGCGGTAAATGTGGTTTGCTGACTACCAATTTGCAGGTAACCGCCGGGGCTTGCACCTTCACCATAAGACAATTGGAAGTACTGCATGTCTTCGGGCTTGAGCGTGCCACGAATATCGACCGGACCACCGACATAGGCGTAAGGCTGCGGCTGCAACAACTGGACATCGCTAAAGAGTTCTGGTCGACTGACGTTATCATATCCAAGCGGTGGCAGCGGAAGATTATTTGATTGCCACCAATCAGAGGCTTCTTGAGGTGGCACGAAAAAGAGTTTGCCGACTTGTAATTGGTTGGGTGTGCTGGCGGTCGCACGCTGCCCACTCTGGCTGTTAATCAGCACCTTTTGCCAGTAGGTATCCTGCTGCTGCGGTTGGAAGCCGCTGCTAGTGAGAAAGAGTTCGGTGTGAGTTGGGCAATCGCCATTGGGCAGCAAACCGGAACGGTCGCAAACACTCAAGGCGGTCACAGCATCGGGACGTGTCCAATCGGCATTCGGGAGTGAGTCACGGTCATGAGCGTACTGCATCAAGCCGCGCCAAATGAGTGCCGCGCCATCCATGCCCATCGGATCAAGTGCCATCGCCGTATCATCTGAACGTTGCAGATGGACACCCGTCACTAACTGCGGTGTATAACCTACTGTCCAATCCTGCGATTTATCACCCGCTAATCCCGATACAACAGCGTTGGCACGGGGCAGTTCCAGCACGGATACACTATCCCCTAACACCTGACGGCGCTTGATCTGGTCGGACAAAATACTGTTCACCAAATAGCCGACATCATTTGTGAAGACACCCACCTGATTCTGGGCGACTTGTGCGTCGTTATATTCCCAAATGGCATTGCCACTGGCATCTTCAATCCGCAGTACGGCGACCGGATTACGCTGACGGTAGCCCTGCCCGATGGCCTGAGTCGGGATGCCATGCATATCACCCATTGAAGCGAATACCGAGTAAGCATAGGTCATATCCAACACCGAGACTGCGCCACCATGTTCCAACAGTGACAGGTCGTAGCGTCCATCTTCACCGAGACTGTTCAAACCGATGCGATGCGCCAATGACAACACCGTTCCCATGCCACGCTCGCTGGCAATCTGGGCAGCAGGCGGCAGCAGCCAAGCGCTCATGGCATCACGCAGGTTAATTGGCCCACGGAAACGTCCGTCGGGATTGGTCGGTGTATAAATCAAGCCTTCCGCCGCGCCGGGGAATTTACGCGGAATATCCAGCACCATCGTGGCAGGATTGGCCTGCGCCCTCACGAAAGCCGTGAAGTAGACGAACGGATACAAGGTCGGCCCCGGCTGCGAGTCGAGTTTGGTGGCTGACCCGACCATACTCTTAATCTCGCCAGTCGCTGCATCCATCACGACGACTGTCCCCATATCGGGCGCGTTACCACTTAAAGGTGCGCTGGTCGTCGGCATGTAGCCTGCCGCGGTACACGGTTTGCCATCCTCGGCATCGGGCGAAGTCGCTTTACCAGAAAGCCGTGCCAACTGGATTCGCAGGACACATTTCGATTGGTAATATAAATCGAGGTCGAGGGTGGTGATAATCTTTAAGCCGCCACGCGCGACTAACTCGGTGCCGTTGCGTCCTTGTCCGTCAAGAATGTCCTGAGCCTGCCGACGGGCATAGGCTACAAACTCCGGTGCTATCTGCTCCGGTTGATTGAGCGCTAATAGTATCGGTGTTTGTACACTGGCTGCGGCATCAAATTCAGTGCTGCTGATGTCACCACCAGTTCGCATCGCTCGGAGCAAATCACGCTGCCGTCCACGCGCGGCGGTTTCGTTGTCCAATGGATTGTATTGGGTCGCCAAAGGGATGGCTGCCAACATCGCGGCTTCATCCAAACTTACGGCTGTCGCATCCTTACCCAGATAGGTTTGGGCAGCGGCTTCAATGCCCCGCGCACCATTGCCATAATCGGCGGTGTTGAGATACCACTCCAAGATTTGTTCGGGGGTGTAGCGGCGTTCGATCTCGGTGACAAGCGCAATCTCGCGACCGACCGCATCGGTGTTGGGTATGGTGGGCATAGGAGCAATTACACCGCGCACCAAACGTCCGGTTAGCGTTTGATCGGGCGACAGCGGCCCAAACAGCACATTCTCCCACAAGCGGGTGTAGGCATTAAATATATTGGGCTGTTTAATCGCCAAGAAATTGGGCTGTTCGGCGCGGAGCGTGGCTTTCAAGACGAAGGCGGGTGTTTGTGCGAGCGTGAGCCATGTGTTGCTGGTGGTTGAGGCATCTGCCAGCAAAAGGGTATCACCGCTGCGGTCATAGAGTTCGGTTAGGCCAACAAGCGCCCCTTGCGAGAGACTTTCCTGCGGCGATGGCAAATCACGGGTCGCGCCGCGATAAATGGCGATTGCGCCGCCCAAGGTTATGCCAACGGGCAGCACACCCAAAACCACAAAGGCCAGAGTCAACAGTCCCAAGCGCCAACGGGTGCGGGTTTCGGCGGTCTGCTTGCGGGCTTTACGGGCGCGTCGTCTGCGGATAATGTCGGCTGTCGTGGTCACAAATCACCTACCAATAACTCAGTAGACACCATTGTACTGATTATTGATAAATCGTACAGCCACGCTCATTTAGAGCGGTGAGCCAGTCGGGTTTGATGCGGATTTTGTTCCAGCGAAGGTCGAGTCTTTGGAGGTGAGGTAATTGGTTGAGGCTGTCGGGGAGTGCAGTTAGTTGATTTGAGCGCAAATCGAGTTGTTCGAGATGGCTCAGTGCCGCGACTGATGAGGGCAAACCGCGCAGTCGATTGTTCCGCAAATCGAGCAAACGGAGATTATTCAAATGACCTATCGAGTCAGGTAGAACGGTGATGCGGTTGGCGTTAGCATGAACTTCGCGTAAGTGCGTCAACTGCCCAATCGAATCGGGTAAGGTGGTCAATTGGTTGTTGTAAATTCGCAGTTCACGCAAGCTTCTCAGGCTGCCAATCCAATTGGGGAGTATTGTGAATTGGTTGTGGGTGATACCGAGATAAGTGAGGTTGGTCAGGTTTGCTAGCGAGTCGGGCAAGTGGTGGAGTTGGTTGTCGCTGATGTAGAGGAAGTCGGTCAGGCTGGTGAGATTGCCGAGGCTATCGGGTAAGGACGCTAAGGCATTATGTCCGATGTCCAACGTTTGAAGCTGCTTAAAAGCGCCGATGCGCTGCGGAAGGGCGGTTAAATCATTGTTGTGGATATACAACTGGCGCAGGTTAGGTAAGTCTGCAATTGCTTCAGGCAGCACACCCAAGGGATTTTCACCCAATGAGGCGATTTGTAAGTTCGATAACGTCCACAGTGAAGCGGGTAGACGAGTGAGATGGTTACGACGTAAGTAGAGATGAGTCAGCTTATGGAGATTACCAATATTTTCGGGCAGCGCGACCAACTGATTGAGATCGAGATGTAGTTGTTGCAGTTGGGTGAGATTAACTAATGAGGCTGGCAAAGCAGCGAGTTGATTGTCATCGAGATAGAGGCATTTCAGTTGGATGAGATGACCTATAGAGTCGGGCAATTCACGCAGATGATTGCCCGTCAAATCGAGATATTGAAGCGATTCTAAGCGGGTTATCGCTTCGGGCATCTCGTGTAAATCACAACCGCGCAGTGAAAGCTCGACAATCTCGCCGTTTTCGATCCGGTAGCCAATGTCGGTACCGAGTTCCGGCAGTGTGCCATCCACTAAAAGTGATTGATCGCTAATAGTCTTAGCAATACGTGCCAACCGTGCATCATTCGTCATCATTTACTCGCAAACCACACTCTATTGACAATCGCCACCTTGCATAACGACCGTTTCATAAGGCGCAAAAGGCTTTCCGGGCGGCGTGGTCGGACGACTATAGAGGACAATCTGCAAACTCGCTAAATCCTGTGATCGGAACTGCTGGCAAGTGTAACGCGCCCACTCCGCAAAAAGTGGATCATCCTTGTCTCGGCTCATCATGTTTTCTTCCAGCTTGCCCCAACGAGCGAATGGTCCAAAGTACCAGCGTGGACGCTCAGAGTCACTCCGCAGATCATGGGTATCGCCATTCGGGAAAGTGCCGTTCAGCCCGAACCAGCCTTCGTGATCCAAAGGATCAGGCGCAAACAACGCCCACGACTGCCATAAACCGATTGCCCGCAGGTTGGCCTCTATCATACTTGGCATAGCAGGCGTGTTCGTCCGAATCGCTAACAGGTCGTTATTGAGAAAATTACCCCAGATGACAGCAATCATGATCCCCGCCAAGACACAAGCCAACAGCCCGCGATAGGCTCCGTGAATCATGCCGCGCGGCATGGCTAATAACGCGCCGAGGCAGCCGGATTTTGCCTGCTTCGTTTGGTTAGGTGGCAAAGCGTCTAACGCTTGTACGGGCATTCGGTTGATCAATAGCTGCTTGTCTATCCAATCCAACCAACCAGAATCGAGCAGCATCACATAGCTGATAATCATGACTAATGGGAAATTGGGGATATTCATCACCAACCCGATGCCCACATGCAGCATTATTCCGGCTATCAACCCGATCCGACGTAAATACGGCTGGAAGATAGGCGCGAATACCAGCAGCGGGAAGCCGCCTTCTACCCATAAAGCCATGTAGGTAAAGGTGCGAAGAACACTGGTTGAAGCATTGGCTAACAACCATTCCGCCAGCGGGAAGGTGTGCATCCGTACCTGCATCGCCATATACAAGGCATCACCGCTGGGCCACGTTTGGCCTTGCAGCTTGAATACCGTCGTAAAAATGTAGATGAGCGCGATTTGGAGTTGGAACATTCGCACCGGAAAGGCGAAAGTGGTCGGATGTTGATTAGGAGGTCGCCGCCGTGCATCTAAAGCGTAACAACGCCCTAGAGGTACGAAAATGCTCCAGAAGGCCAACACCTGCATCACACTATCTGCGCCCGTCACCACCAGTGGATTACGGTTAATGACGGATACCAGCAGCACCAAATTGAGGATGCTCATGATACGCGTCTGCCAACCGACCAGCAGTGCCAGCGCCACGACTGCCCATAGCACAAAGAAGGCCATCGCCATCCACGTCGCACTCAGGCCGGACATCAAGGTGGGTGTGGTGGGGGAAACACGCGGCAGCAGCGATAACGGCAGCATTCCATTGTCGCTGTACCAGATGTCTGCCACAAAAATATGATAGAGCGCTTCCTTCAGCATCAAGGCGGCGAAGGCAATCCGAAACAAACCTAATGGTCGGGCATCGGTATTGCCAAACCAATAAGCCGGATGAAAAAAGCTAGATTCAGGGGAGGAGAAAGGCCAGCGTAGGCGGTTCATCCGGTTACAACATTAGTGCGCGACGGCAACCTGCGCCCGCCGCAGAGCTAGCCGGTCACGCAATCCCCACAGCACAATTACCACAAACGAAAAGCTGTAGACCGCCAACCAAGGGGCAAGTGCTGGACTGAGCTTTAAGGCCAAGTAGGTTCCCCAGAGCGAATAAGCCGCTAACAACAGTTCCAGCCATATCGCCGGATCACGTTTGAGTGCGTAACCGCTGCCCTGCCATTCCTGCACGAATTTGGGGGTACGGCGAAATTCGGTGTTGCGACCGAGCAAACCGCTAATGACGGCCTGCGTATTGCTCCATGCGATGCCCGTGCCGAGCGCCATCAACACCGGAAAGGCCATCAAACGGCGCGCCCAATTGTCGTAAAGGGCATGTTGGCTCACCACATAAATCAAGGGCGTTACCAAACCGACAACACCTAAAAGACTTAAAGATAAATGTTGGAGGCTGTGGGTAAGGAGTAAAGGGGGTGTTAGGAGGAGCAGCATAATCATCAAGGGGTGTGGCATATACTGGCACAGATGCAAGGTTGCCATAAAGCGCTGCGACAGGCTGAAATTGGAACGCCATAATGGGAGAAATGTGTAACCGAGCGTTTGGGTTGTCCCTTTAGCCCAACGTGCTTGCTGCTGTTTGTAAGCCGCAATCTGAGGCGGAAGTTCGCCCGGTACAACCACATCCGGCAGGTATAAAAATTCCCAACCGGCAAGCTGCGCCCGATAGCTCAGGTCTAAGTCTTCGGTCAAAGTCAGGTCACGCCAGCCGCCTGCTTCGCGGATACATTGCGCCCGCCACACGCCACCAGAGCCATTGAAGGTCATCAACCAACCGCCGCGACTGCGAGCCGTTTGCTCGATCACAAAGTGGCTGTCGAGCGCCAATGTTTGGCCTAAAGTCAACCAGTTATTGAAGGGGTTCAAGTGTCCCCAACGGGTTTGCACCATACCGAGTCTAGGCCGTGCGACCAAATGCGGGATCGTATTGCGAAGAAAATCCGGCGCGGGTACAAAGTCGGCATCCAAGACCATCACAAACTCGGATTCGACCAATGACATACCGTAAGCCATCGCGCCCGCTTTGTAGCCTTTGCGTTCCGGGCGGCGGACATGTTGAATATTCAAACCTTTGGCGGACAGTTCTGCGACTTTAGTGGCGGTGATTTCGACCGTCTCATCGTCCGAGTCATCCAAGACCTGTATGGCTAGGAGTTCACGGGGGTAATCCAAAGCAGCCACTGAGTCCAACAAGCGCCGGACAACATAACGTTCGTTATAAAGCGGCAGTTGTACAACAACGGTCGGCCACTTCTCAACAGGCGGTGTTGGAACGGGGTCGCGCCGATGACGGAAATAAACAAGCAATAAAAAAAGCTGGCTGCACGCGTAGATAGTGAGCGAGACAGCACAAAAAACATACAGGAAAGTGAGTAGATTGAGCAACATTCGGAAGAGTCTATCGGTATTAAGAAGACGTGGCAAGGGTAGGATCAAACCACGCGTGAGTTACACACACTCACACCGAGTACCCCACCACAACCCTCTGATGATCCAAATTCATTCTACGCAATTTTATCCGATTTGTTGCGTCCCAAAATTGGCTCAATGGCCTATTTTTGGCACTGTTTGAGAAAATTGCCACAAGAACCATCCTCAGTTTTTGATACGGCGGAAACCTTCTCCGTATGCCACATGTCCCTGCCCGATGACCATAAAGGCATTTGGATCAGCCAAATGGACAAGCCGCTGCAAGCTGCTAACCTGCGCCCGCGAAATCGTGATAAACAGCACCGTATGTTCTTGATCGGTGAACATGCCCTTACCCTGCCACGCCGTTACACCACGCCCCATATCATCCATCACCAACTCGGAAATCGCATCCGGTTTATCGGTGATGATGGTGGCGATGCGAATCACACTCGGCCCTTCAAGGACATAATCGGCAGTTGCACCACCCACAAACAAGGCAACAATCGCGTAGAGTGCGCCTTCCCAACCAAATACCAAGCCCGCCAAGATAATCACAGCCGTATCGGTATAAAGTGAAGTCGCGCTTAAGGGCATCCCAAACTGCTGTTGTAGGATGCGACCTAAAGTCGATGTTCCGCCCTGTGTGCCACCTGCCCGCAGCACCAGTCCCCCGGCAATACCCCCTAGAATCCCACCAAAAATAGCATTCAACAGCACGTTCGTGCCAACTTCAACGCCTGCGGTATAGGGCTTGAGGAACTCGACCAAAAAAGAGTACAAGAAAATATAAAACACGGTACGCACTACAATACGCCAGCCACCCAGCATCCGGTAGCCAAGTATTTGGATAGGGATGTTGCCGAGTAGGATAACCAAGCCGATGGGCAAACGCACGTCAAGATGGTTGAGAATCACCGCCACACCGGTGACACCGCCGGGGGCGATTTTGAAGGGTGCAAAAAATATATTGACGCTGGCGGCATCAATGGTCGCACCAATAGCCAGCATGACATAACTGGTGATGATTTGCGAAGGGGTCATGGTAACAGAACGTCGAGCGGACATAAGATTGTCCTTTAACTGCCGAAAGAGGCTGACGCTATTGTAACCGAGATCTCTCCTTTTGCCGCAAAACCGCTCTTTAAATCTGGGTTATGATAGGGCGAAGAATTAAATGGAGTCCTTGTGTCGGCACAACGACTGGTTGCACGAAACACATCTGCGGATATGTGCTAGCATAATCATCAAGGGGTTAGGCTAACTAACTTTTAGTGTTGAATTCTGATGTACATTCGACTATATCTAAACTTCTCTTACAAAGTTTATTATTGGGAGATTAATGTGAAATACTTGTTTCGAACTATTCCCCCTCTGTTATGTATCGCATTCCTCGTCCTGTTATCTGTTCCGGTGCTGGCACAGGAAACCACTGAAACGCCGCCTGACGATGCACCTTATAAAAATGCCTCACTGTCGATTGAAGATCGCGTCGATGACCTTCTAGGACGCATGACCGTTGCTGAAAAAATCGGTCAGATGACACAAGTTGAAAAGAACAGCATCAAGCTAACCGATATTGATCGCTTGTTCATCGGTTCACTGCTCAGCGGCGGTGGTGGATACCCATCCAAGAACAATGCCGAGGCTTGGGCAAAGATGACCGATAACTTCCAAGCACAAGCCCTTAAAACCCGCCTCGCGATTCCGTTGATTTATGGCGCGGATGGTGTTCATGGTCACAACAACTTGGAAGGTGCGGTGATCTTCCCGCACAACATTGGAATGGGTGCAACCCGCGACCCCGAACTGACGCAAAAAGCCTGTGAAGTGACCGCCCAAGAAATGGCTGCAACCGGGGTTTTTTGGGATTTCTCGCCAGTGATTGCTGTGCCGCAAGACATCCGTTGGGGACGCACTTACGAAGGCTACAGCGAAAATACTGATCTGGTCTCGGAATTGGGTGCAGCCTGCATCAAAGGCTTGCAAGGTGACAAGCTGGAAGTGTTGGCAACCGCCAAACATTATATCGGTGACGGTGGCACAGGCTGGGGAACCTCCACAACCGACACCTACAAGCTCGATCAAGGTGTGACGCAGGGCGACGAAGCCAATCTACGCGCCCTGTATTTGCCGCCGTATAAAGCGGCTCTCGACGCAGGTGCAATGAGCGTCATGGTTTCGTTTTCCAGCTTTGGTGGCATGAAGATGAGCGCCCAGAAATATCTGATTACCGATGTCCTCAAGGGCGAACTCGGTTTCAAGGGCTTCACCGTTTCCGACTGGAAAGCCATCGACCAAATTTCCGGTGATTATTCCAAGGATGTGGTAACGGCCTTCAATGCCGGCATGGATATGAACATGGTTCCCACCAACTATCCAACCTTCATCCGTGTGATGACCAAAGCCATCGAAGCGGGCGATATTCCGATGGAACGGATTGATGATGCCGTGCGCCGTATCTTGCGTGTCAAGTTTATGATGGGCTTGTTTGAGCATCCCATGAGCGATCAGGCTGATTTAGCATCTGTGGGTTCAGATGAACATCGGGCAGTGGCACGGCAAGCGGTGAGCGAATCGCTGGTGCTGCTCAAAAACGCGAATAACACACTGCCGATCCCCAAAGATACGGCGCATATCTTCATCGCAGGCGGTTCAGCCGATGATATTGGTGTGCAATCCGGCGGTTGGACGATTGAGTGGCAAGGTCGTGCAGGCAAAATCACCACCGGAACCACCATTCAAGCAGGCATTAAAAATCTGGTTGGCAGCACTGCCGAAGTCACATTTGACCGCTTTGGTAACTTCAAAAAAGCGGTCGATGCGGCTGGCAATCCACTCCATGCCGAAGTGGGTATTGTGGTAGTTGGCGAACAGCCTTATGCGGAAGGCAAAGGTGATGCGGCAGATTTGAGCCTGTCCAAATCCGATCTCACCTTGATTTCGCGGGTGCGCGACCGTGTCGATAAGCTGGTGATTATCTTGGTTTCCGGTCGTCCGATGGTTCTGGGTGTGGCACTCGATCAATCGGATGCGTTTGTGGCGGCGTGGTTACCCGGTACAGAAGGCGAAGGCGTGGCGGATAATCTATTTGGTGACCAACCGTTCACTGGTAAACTGCCTTATACGTGGCCTCGTTCGATGGATCAACTGCCCTTCGACTTTAACAACTTACCCACCGAAGGCGATGCTGCTCCATTGTTCTCGTTTGGATATGGCCTAACAACAAATAAGCAATAAGAATTGTTGTAGGGGCTTGCCGCTGGCAAGCCCTCAATCTTATTCCGTAGTTTTTTTCAGCCGTTTGTCCAACACCGCCAAAATATCCGCTTGAACCTTTTCCACCGATTGCGCCGCATTAATCACTTCCCAACGGTTCGGATCAGCAGCCACCAGCGCGTGATAGCCATCACGGACACGCTTGTGGAAATCTAAAGCCATCGCGTCCAAACGGTTCCATTCGCCACCTTTATCCAGCGAACTCAAGCGACGTTGAAGGCTGTCTTCAGGCGCAATGTCCAGCAAGATTGTCAAATCGGGCTTGAGTCCACCTGTTGCGAATTCGGTAATCAATTTGAGTTGATTGAGATCGAGGCCATGCCCATAACCTTGATAAGCGTAGGTCGAGTCAAAGAAGCGGTCACAGATGACCAAGCCATCTTTCGCTAGCTGCGGTTTGATGACTTCCTCGACGATTTGCGCCCGTGACGCACTGTACATCAACAGTTCAGCACGGGGAGTCATGGCTTGGTTTTTCATATCGTGCAGCACATGCCGAATCTGATTGCCAATATCGGTTCCACCCGGCTCACGTGTTAGGAGAACATTATGTTCACGCGCCTTGAGCATCTCAACGGTCATGGCAACTTGCGTGGTTTTACCGCCGCCATCCGGTCCTTCAAATGTGATAAACATAAACCTGTTTCCGTAATAAATAATCCGCCACCAGTTTACAGGCAACAGGCGCGATAGAACAGTCAAGGCAACCCATCGGATCGCCCTGAATTAAGTGCTAATTTGTTTTGCGAAGAGGAAAAACTAATCTTTGAAAATTTGGGTGAGTGCCAAACGAAAATTGGGCAACACATCCCCACCTTCGAGGAAATCCCCGATCCTCAAAGTCTTACGCGGTTGGGTAGGAATATATACGTCAATTGTTTTTTGTTCAGGGTCAACAAGCCACAAAACCGTTCCAGCCGTCAGATAGTTCCCAATCTTACGGAGCATTTTTATTTCAGTATTGCCGAGGGCAAGTACTTCGATGGCTAAATCAGGTGCAATAGGGTTGTAGTCAACATCTGGTGCTACAGGCTGTCGAGTGTAGGATACAAAAGCACCCTTTGGAACGTACTTCTCCCCCAAAATAATATAACCACCATCTGCTCCTGTGCAACGGCCTAGATGATTATCATTAATGTGGATACCAGCATATGCCAACATCTTAACTGCTGTGCGAGAAACTTTACTGTTTGATACTGCTTCCATAATCTCCCCGGCGATGAGTTCAAAGTTTCGGTCGCGGTTTTCTGGCAGTGCAACGAAGTGATCAAACTCTTCATCGGTCATAAATCGCGTTTGGAATACCATAACATCGACTTCCCAATTTTGATGACTCTAGTATCAAATGACTCGCGGTAATTCTTATCCATAGGTAACGAAAAGGGCAGGTTTTGCCCTGCCCTCATCTTGATTCATACTTTCGAGTCGCTGTTAGTTCGCCCGCAAAATTCGGACGCGGCGTTCCGGTTCGTCACCATAGCTTTCGCTGTAGAGCCGTGCCTGACGCGCCATCTCATGCTGGCGGCGACGTGTATCCGGGTCTTGTGGGTCTAAATCCACATACTCGGCGCCGTTACGAACACGCAAAATAGCCGACTTGGTTTCTTCCATCGCCATTCCATACGGATCGTCGGGACGAACAATGTCCTCAAGCCCATAGAGATCAATCAGGAAGTTTTCGATTTGGGAAACGGTATTCGCCCGCAGCACATAAATCGGTGTGCCACGACGTTCGGCATCCACGATCAACTTCGGACGGCGGCGATAATCATTCTTGATGGTCACAATCGCGTCGGTCTGGTTGAAGTCATCCACGACCGTTGCCGGAACATGCAAACGGCGAGCCGACTGCATCAAGCGATTACGGGCAACACCATAGGCATACAAACGCAGCGGTTGCAAAGCAGCATTTGGTGTGGGGCTAGGAGCGCTCCCATTACCAACCTTGCCGTTACCATTACTGGGGCCGGTGCTACTAACTGTATTGGTATTAAACCCATTTGGCGGTGCAACTTTACCCCGCCGACCACTACCACTGTTGCTATTTTCGCTCACCAGTCCGTTATCTTTTTCGCGAAGATTACGTCCGCTGCGCTCACTGCTGATACGCGGCTCTGGCACAATCATTTCAATTTCAATCTCGCCCTGTGCGTTACGCGCCCGCAGTTCAATCGGCAGCGGACGACCACGCAGTTGTCCATCAACGGCTGACGAGACATCTTCATGCACAGCCAAGCGATCACGGGTTTGCAGTTCGATCAACACATCAAAGGTCGGCGGTGCTTTACGCTCCTGCACCGATTTTTGTGTACCACGCCGGCGCGCTTCATCATCCGAAAGCGTCACCGACTCAATACCACCGATGAGGTCGGACAGTGTCGGGTTGAGCATCAGGTTTTCAAGAGCATTACCATGCGCTGTACCGATCAACTGAACACCTCGTTCAGCAATGGTACGGGCGGCCTGCGCTTCGAGTTCACGCCCGATTTCATCAATGACGATGACTTCAGGGTTATGATTTTCAACCGCTTCGATCATCACCTCATGCTGGCGTTCAGGACGCGAGACTTGCATACGACGCGCCTTACCGATAGCCGGATGCGGCACGTCACCATCACCACCAATTTCGTTGGAGGTATCGACGATGACCACACGCTTCTTCTCGGCCAAAACACGCGCAGCCTCACGCAGCATGGTGGTTTTACCTACACCCGGAGGCCCCATGATGAGTACGCTTTGACCGGACTCGATCAGGTCTTGGATAATATCAATCGTGCCATAAACCGCACGACCAACACGGCAGGTCAACCCCACCACATCACCGCGACGGTTGCGGATACCCGAGATACGGTGCAGTGTACGCTCAAGACCCGCACGGTTATCAGCATCAAATGAGCTGATATTGTTGACGATGGCATCAATATCGTCACGGGTCACTTCGTCTTCGAGCAGAACAACTTCACCTTCAACATAGCGGGCAGTCGGGACACGCCCCAAGTCCAGAACGATTTCCAGAAGGTCGTCGGTATTTCCGATGTGGTCAAGTGCTGCGTTCAGATGCGGGGGCAAAACACGGCGTAATTCGTAGATATTATCTGTAATGCGGCGTTCCATAAAGTTTCTAGAACACTCCTCTATAGTAGGTGCAGCGGAACAGGGTTTAATTGGTTTCGGGGATAAATACCCCTACATACCGCCCCTTATTCATACACGCGATTATTTCCGGCTTTCAGTAATGCCATTCGGTGGTTTTACCGGACTTGGTACAGCCTCTAACCGCTGCCGGAGCGGTGTGAAGGCAGCAGCCCGTACCCCGGCTGCAATGTGCTTGACCATTACAGCTTGACGGGCGCAAATTGTAAATCCTAATTCGACGAGCGCATCATCCAACCAATCCTGATAGCGACGTACCCGTACAAAGACGGGAACTTTGCCAGTGCGCTCAACTTTTGCGATAGCAGCAGCGATCACATCTGCTGCATCACTGAAAACGTCTGGATGCAGATGCGGTGTCAAATAAACACCCATCTTACCATCGACTGCCCCGATGTAACCTTCAACACGGTCATCACGACGGTAAACATACCCTTCGCCCTCACCGGGTAATTCGGTCACGGGTTGTACCAGCTTGGGAACGATATTACCATACAGCACATAGATCCCCGGCATATCATCTTCGGTCGTATGTGTCAGTTCTACCGGATGTCTCGGTTCATAGGCTTTGGCCTCCTCTGGCGCACGACACCAAATTTCTTGCCGCGCATAGATTGCATAACTAGCTGTACGCATCGTTTTGAAAAGTGGTGCGCTTTCCTCAACTTCAGCCGTCAACAGATGCGCCCCACGCTTACCGGCTTCGGCTGCCATCGAGTCCAGCATATGCAGCCACGCCGAGTCACTTTCTCCCTCTTGGGGAGCAGGCGCGACATAGGTAATCTGTGCGTAAGCATCATCTTGGCGCAGGCGGAATTGTCCAGCAACTTGCTGATTTTCGGTTCGCGTCACCATCGTGTATACGCCGCGGTAAGGCAGAAGCAGCGTAATCAGGCCAGAACTTTGTGCGCCAGTCGCATCGGTATAGAATAGTTCACTATCCAATACCATGCCGCCCGATTCGCTGAGCCGTCTCACCAATGGAATATCCACCAGAGTCACGACGCGTGTTTCCGCCGTGTCACGTATGGGCATAAAACCTCGTTTGGTATGACCCGGACAACATCTGTCCCAATAGTAAAGCTTTACACCTTACATTTCCCTT
>JBBQLX010000125.1:0-18707 GCA_038328375.1 Aggregatilineales bacterium
AACGATTGCTCAGTTTACCTTTTGTCTCGAAGATGCTTTCAAACGTTTTGCCCGTAAAGACAAACGTAAGAAAGCACCTTCTAGTTTTTTCGCCTTTATGGATTAAGGCTTATCTTGATGCTCAAGGGATTAATCCCGCCCCCTACGAGGAGATCAATGCAGCGGGAGGAATGATGACGTTTAGCCAATTAGGCGGAGAAAGAAAAATCAGACCCCTAACCCCAGCCCTTGCCCTGTTACTACGGGGAAAGGGAGAAATACGGGAGGGCGGAACATGTTCCGCCCCAACAATGACACGCAATTATGTAATCGGAACCATGTGGATGATGGTCACGCCACCGCCGCCTTCTTGAGGCAGGGCTTCTGTTACCTTGCTAATCAAGGAATGTTGTTCGACCCGTTCACGGACGGCCTTTTTAAGCGCACCGGTTCCCTTGCCGTGAATAATCCGTGCAAAAGGCAAACCGCTCATATAGGCCGCGTCAACATAAGTTTCCAAACGTCGAAGCGCCTCATCGACTCGTTCGCCGCGCAGGTCGAGTTCCAACCCCGGTGATTGTCCGCGTGGGGCAACAGGATCAGGTGACTTCTCGTACTCACGGACATGCCCGCGTTTGATCTCGCGCTTCTCGCTGCGTGTCCGGTGGCTGATTTCATCCAAACCTGCCCGCACCCGCAAGGTTCCAACCTGTACTGAGGCGTTGTTCTGCTCCAACTCGGTGATGGTTCCCTCGGCGTTCAATTTCGCCAGCCAAACCGTCTCACCAAGGCGCGGAACCCATGAGTTCTCGACAATGGTTTCGCTTTCGTCCGGCACACTCTGCTGGGCATTCGCCGCCAACGAAGCCGCTTCCTCTTGCACCTGCTTGAGTATGTCCAAGGGGAGCGAAGCCGAGCGCATTTCGTTGCGTAGACGCTTCACCTCGCGCTGAAAAGTCTTGATTTCCTCGTCGGCCTGTCGTCGGGCGGTCGCCACGATGTTGCGCCGCTCGTCTTCGATCTTATCCAAGCGCACTTGAAGTTCGGCCTGCTGCTCCTCAACTTCTTCACGCAGGGCCGTAATCAAACTGCGATCACGTCGGATTTCCTCGCGAGTCCGTTGGATTTCGTCGAGTAAATCGTCGGCTACCAAGTCCTCGGTCGTCACCATGCTCCGCGCGTGGTCGATGATTTCGTCGCTCAAGCCCAAACGCGTCGCAATCGCCAGCGCGTTGGAGCGCCCCGGCAGCCCGATAATCAGGCGATAGGTCGGGCGCAGCGTTCCCAGATCGAACTCCACACTGGCGTTCCGAACCCCCGGCGTTTCTACGCCGTAGATTTTCAATTCAGGGTGATGGGTGGTCACGACGGTTGTGACTTGTCGATCCACCAAGTGTGTCAAGATCGCCCGTGCCAGCGCTGAACCTTCTGCGGGATCAGTACCCGCGCCCAGTTCGTCCAGCAGCACTAACGATTTGTTATCGCACTCGCGCATGATCGAAATGGTGTTGGTCATGTGGGAGGAAAAGGTACTCAGTGACTGCTCGATACTTTGCTCATCACCGATGTCGGCATAGACTCCATCGAACACGCTCAACTTGGCATCGTCGGCTGGCACTTGCAAGCCGCACTGAGCCATCAATGTTAGCAGTCCAATGGTCTTGATTGCGACTGTTTTACCGCCAGTGTTCGGGCCGGTCACGACTAGCACCCACGTCGCCTCATCGAACTCTACATCAATCGGCATGACGTTGCCGGAGAGCAGAGGATGTCGTGCGGCTTTGAGGGTGATGGTGCTGCCGGGATGTGCCGGATTATTGGGGCGCTGCCGGAAGGGAAATAGGATTGGTTCGGTGGCTTTCAACTGCTCGGCATAGTGCGCTTTCGCAAACACCAAGTCGAGGTAGCCCACTACTTCCACCGTCCGCACGATGCGCTCGGACTCGTAGCCAACTTCTGCGCTCAACTCAGTTAATATCCGGCGGATTTCCTTCTCTTCATTGAGTTGGAGTTCGCGATAGTTGTTATTCAATTCGACGGTGGCTAACGGCTCGATAAATAGGGTTGCTCCCGATGAGGACGAGTCGTGGACAATGCCGGGGATGCGACCTTTAAACTCGGCCTTGATGGGGATAACGTAACGTCCGTTGCGGGTAGTGATGATCGTTTCTTGGAGGAACTGCCCGTTGGTGGTTGAGCCGATCAAACGCATGAGGCGCGTCTGAAGTTTATCGTAGGCCACTTTCAAATCACGTCGGATAAGCGCGAGTTGCGGGCTGGCGGTATCGAGTACTTCACCCTTTTCATTCAACACCCGTGCGATGGAGTCCTGTAAGTCATTACATTCCTCGATCTGGTTGGCGATGTCTGAAAGGAGTGGATAACTGCCCTTCATGCGACCTACAGTACGTTTTACGGTTGTCGCGCGTCGCAGCGTCTGCCGGATGTCCAACAAAACCTGTGGTTCGATCATTATGCCGCGTGTGGCTTGTATGGCTGGCTCACGCACATCGCGCGCGCCACCCAGTGTAAAGTTGACCTTGTTCTCGGTCAGCGCACGGGCTTCAGCCGTTTCGCGCTGCCACGTTTCCGCTTGGTCAAGGTTGGTCGTCGGATGGAGCGCTCTTGCGAGTTCTGCTCCTGCCGAAAAGGTTGTGTGCTTGGTCAATTGCTCGAGTATTTTAGGCAGTTCGAGCGTCTGCGTCGATTTTTCGCTAATCATGATGCGTGTGATATTTCCAGTAGTCGATAATCAGATGATTATAAATGATTGGTATTAGATTCAGGATAACATGTTGGGTAGGTGGCGCATTCAATTAGACAACAGGGAATACGAGCCTGTTTTGAGGTTTGGGCGGCGTGAAATCAGTATAGGGGTGAGGATTTCAGATGTCAATCGTTAGGTTGGCAAGGGGTCAGGATGGGTTCGCTATTTGAACTCTAGGGGATCATCGAAGTCATCCCTCGTCCACATTGCGCCCATGTGTAAGCCTAGAATTCGTTGTGTTTGAACCAAACGTACATCTTCAATGGCATTTTCAATATCAGTCTGTACTTTTTCATCAGATAAACCACTTGGCACATCCGCTTGTATATCATCCAAAGCCTTACCCAATTGTGTTGACCAATTATCAGCAAGATGCTGGCGGAGCAGGCGTTTTTGCTCGGGAGATAAGGTATCCACGACTTTAAGCAGGTCATCAAATTTAAGGGGGATATTTAGCATTTGATTTGTCTCCCATCTAACACCGACATTATATAGACGCATTGATCGTCTAGGTTGTTACGCCGCTGAACAAAGTCTGGTAGGCGACAATGGTGAAGTAGATACCTGCAAGTAAGGCGAGGATAGCGATGATTAGCCAACCTATGCCACCGAGAAAGAAGCGTCCGCCTTCGCTAGCGGTTAAACGCCGGAAAACATTTTCCCGCACATCACCGTGTTCAGCTTGCGATTGAATGGCAAGCCATCCGGTCTTGATGAAAGGCCATCCGCGTTCCAAACCGCGCCTCGAGAGAAAGAAAGCGGCCATCGCGAAGATTGCATTGAGTGAGCCAAGCAGCATATGTTTTAATCCATGAGGCGGATGATCTGACGGATGGGGATAATTATACGAGCATATCAGGATAATATGCTATGTTCGATAAGCCTAGCAGCCTCACTTGGGCTGACGTGAGAATTTATAAAGCCGAAATAGCGCTGGCGACTTTATTGTAATTAGCAGGCTTTTGCAAGTAGACAATATTCAACTGCTTGAGCATATTGGGGTCGGGGTTTTCTCCAGCGGTTAGCAGGAAAAAGGGTCGAATATCGCCATTTTCACGGAGTGATCTCGCCACATCTAACCCACTTACCACACCAATCCAGAAATCAATAAAAATGGCACGGGCGGTCGCGTAAGGCGCTTTTTGGAGAAGATGCAAACTTTTAGGTTCGGCATCTGGAATATGCAAAACGTTCACACCGCGCGTAGAAAGACCAAGACTGAAAAGTTCGGCTTCAATATCATCATCTTCAATGTAAACCACATCAATTTCAGCCATACACACCTACTTCGCATAATACATATGTGATCTACCTTAATACATAAACAGGGCTTTATGTCCCTTAAGAATTGGGGGATTGTGTCATTCAGGAATCGGGAGTGTAAAACTGAAGGTGCTGCCCGTATCTATTTCACCTGTAAAAATCAGTTCGCCATCTTGCAGTGCCAATAGATGCTTGGCTAGGTAGAGATGTAAACCTGTGCCAGCGTGTGCGCGTACCAACTTATGGTGGCTGCCGCGCCAAAATGGTTTACCGATGTTTTCCAAGTCTTCTGGTTTGAGGCCGATGCCATTATCTGCCACACTTAACAGCACATGCGTCCCCAAGTTATCGACCGACAGCTTGATTTGACCACCGGGCTTGGTATAGCGTATGGCGTTATCCAGCAAGTTCGTCAAGATGATGAGGCTTTGATAGAAATCGCCGTGTGCCAAAGGAACCAAATCCGGCGCTTGGATAGTGATCTTATGTCCATATAGTTTGGCATGATCGCGCGTGTGTTCCCACGCCTCACTCAATAAATCGGTCGAGAGAAAGTTGACCGGTTCTATCCGTATTTTGCCGGTTTGAATGGCGATCATTTCCTGCACCGCGTCGAGTACCGCGAAAGCCCGTCGGGTATTCTCCTGAATAGCTTCCAGCCACGTATCTTGTTCCGGTGTAATCTGCCCCAGTAGGCCACCTTGAACCAATTCGGCACGTCCCCGAATAGCAACTAACGGTGGACGCAGCGAGTCACTTAATCCGTTGAAAAGTGGCAGGGCCTCGACAGGCGGCAGTGTATCCGCAGTTGAAGTTTCATCATAGTGATTTTCAGGATACGGATCGGTATCCATGAGGTTAACATAGTTGGAATAATCATCAATGGGAATATCAGAAACCGCGCGTGGCACAGGCTGCAATGGCTCGGACAGCGCCGGTATGTTATCCAGTACCAGACTATTGAGATAGGTATTTTCATCGGAAAGTTGCTTCAAAAGCGCTGTAACCTGTGCAAGTTTAGCAGCCGTATTCCCCGGCGCTGCGGTTGTGAGGCGGTTCAGGATGTCTAAGGCTTGATCAAGATCAATACGCGGTTCCATAAAGTCCATATTCTCAACTCATACCCGTCAAAGAAATGGTAAACGTAGTTCCCTGTTCCGGTTGGCTGTTGACCTGAATATCGCCACCGAGCAGATGAATAATTCCATAGGCAATCGGGATACCTAAACCGCTTCCTTTGTAACCTAAAACCAATTCATTGTCTGAACGGAAGTAAAGTGTGCCGAGTTTCGACAGTTCTTCTTCGGTCATGCCAATGCCATTATCCTGTATTTGGATGTGGAGGATATTGTCTTCAGCCGATGCACCAATACGGACGATACCCCCTTCAGGTTGGCAGTAGCGCAGCGCATTTTCAACGATTTTACTGAGGGCTTTCACCAGTAATTCGGTATCGACATTCAATATGGGCAGACCTTGAGGAAGCTCAAGTTCAAGGGTGCGGTTCAATTCGGTGGCAGTTGAGCGCATGGCTTTTTCGACATGTTGAGCCACATTTTTAAACATTTCCATTTTGGGGCCGGGTTTTATGGTTCCATTCCACAGTTTGCTGATGTCACTGACATCATTCAACAAGGACTCCATACGCTTGGTGTTGGTACGGATGGTGGTCACAAACTGCTTTTGCATATCGGTCAGTTCGCCCATTGCCGGATTACCGAGCATATCCCCATATCCCCGAATACTGGTTAAGGGCAGGCGCAAGTCGTGAAAACCGTGCGAAAGCATCGTGCCAAATTCTTGTTTGTAAGTCTCAAGATCAGGCGAATCCGTGCTAGCGGCACGTTCTTCATGGGCTTTTTCAAGCAGTGCGCCGATGGCTTCCAACTGTCCGGTTAAGCGAATAGGAATAATTTGCCCTTTACGGGCAGCTTCTGTGAGTTCATTTAGGAGGGCGTGTGCCTGTGCCAGCGCGTCGTCTGTCATCAAGTGATCCTTTGGTGGCAATTAGTTATTGATTGTAAGCGCTCTGCGGTGACGGCTCTCGCTCATAACCATCCATTATACGGGGATTGGGTGTCGCGATAGCCTTGATAAAAATCCCTTGGAAGTGGATTGTGAAAACTCGTTTTGATAAGCGGGCATCTTGAAAGGTACTGAAGCTAGGCAACCACCCAGTAGCGTTCGCCCGGTGTTCCGCCCCCGGCCCGTTCAAGCGACTGGCGCGTGGCTGACTCCATCTGTTGGTGATCCGTCCAAAAACTGCTAATTTGAGATTTATAACAGGCAATGGCATCGAGCTTACCTTGTATATCCGCCTCAGTAAGTGAAACAATCTCCAATTTAAGACTCAGTGCAGGATAGGTGTGCTGGAAAAAGGCGAGTGCTTTATCAACTGCTTCTGGCTCTTCTGTATAAGGATACTCCTCGTAAAATTTCAGCGCCACCCAAGGGTAATATAGTTTTAAGGTTAATGCCCAGTTCCGCACAATTTGATGGTCAATATGATGACCTGCTCCTAAGGGAGCATAGATGAAGCGCGGTATTTCATAAGCATTTAAAACGATGGTCGGCAAGAGTTGAGCCGTGATGTCATTGAGGTTAATTTCCCCAAAGATACTGTTTTCGTCGGGGTAAAGCGCTTCGCCATCGCGATTTATGCGATAGACACAATCGAGCCAATTGACCATGCGACTCGCTTTCGCGCTAAGGCTTTGGAGAGCGGCATCATCTTCCTGCATCCGCGCTTGCACAGGGTTGGTATCTTCTTGCCAGCGTGTATGTAACTCATGAACGAATGGAGTGTCGGGTAACTGGTGGGGAATACCAGCCATGACCGTCCGCACATCGACTGGTTCACCAGCGGCGACTAATTGGTGGATTGTGCCTCCCCAACTGAGAACTGCGTCATCAAAATGAGGTGAGAGTACTAGATGTGTCATATCACTCAGCTTTTGATATTAATATTTTGTATTCTATATTGTACGACAAAAAACGTATGGTGGGGATTCCGCTGCGTAAATTTTTGTTGCAGCAGTACAACCTATTCCTAATATCGGGGGTAATTCTGATGAGGCAGGTTTATAGGCTGCCTCATTTTATTACTTTGGGAGAGGGGTTTTACACTTCGGGGACAGGTTGGCGGCGAAATTGAGCTTTGAGGGTGTCTATACGGTGGTTGAAGCCATCAGGTGTGTAGGCATCTTCCACGACGACTTGACGGAACATGCTCATAAATTCGTCGGGATGATGGGTTGTGCGTCCGGTTTGAACGCTGATGAAAGTGAATTCGATCCACGCGACCGCTTTGAGGCGACGGGCGGTGCTGTCGAGCATCAAGCCTTCGACGACGAGGACACTATCGGTCATTTGGATGAGGTTAGTACGGATGATGACCTGTTCCTGTACCGCAGCCGGATACAGATAGGCCAGTTGATTTTTGGAAACCACCCATCCTTGGCCGGTGCGTTGAGTTTCTTTAAAAATATCGAAGTTGTAAAACTGCTTGAGCTGATCTTCGCGGGCGTTCATAAAATAGTCAATATAACGGGCGTTGTTTAAATGTTGGAATGGATCGCAATCTTGAAAGCGAACGATAGCAGTGGTTTCCAAGTCTTTGGGTAGCGCGATTTCGGTGGACATGATTTTCTCCTTGAATTATGCGACTAATCGGTCTCTTTTTAAATCAAAATATCGGACACGGCATGCCGTGTCCCTACAGGGTTGTCATAATCGGATGTTGGTTTCGAGATAGCTTTGGAAATATTCGACAGCGCGGTTCATATGACGCGGATCGTCATAGAGTTTGCTCAACATGATCGCGCCTTCGAGGGTGGCGATGAGGAAAGTTGCGAGGTCATCCGCCACAATTTCAGGGCGGATTTGACCGCGTTCGATGCCTTTGGTGACGGTTCGCAGGATGTATTCGCGCCATTTGTCCATCGCGCGGCGGGCATGATCGCGCAAGAGAGGATGGGTGTCGTCGGCTTCGATGGCGGTGTTGAGAATAGGGCATCCGCCTGCAACCGGCATTCCATCGGGCATGGCGCGGTAAACGCCGACAATGGCGCGAAGGCGATCAATGGCATCGCGTTTGTCTTTGAGGGCGTTGATGAATTCGAGTTCGACCAAGTTGACAGCGTAATCGAAGGCTTCCAAGGCGAGGTCATCTTTGGTATCGAAGTGGCGGTAGATACCACCTTTTTCGAGGCCTGTCGCCTGCATGATGTCCGCCATCGACGCACCCGAATAGCCTTTGCGGTTAAAGACTTCGGCTGCACGTTGCAAGATCATCAGGCGGGTTTCGTCACCCTTTTTCAAGCGCTAATCCTTTGAGACTGATCGGTTTCAAATTAAGGGTATTGGAAATGGAGAATTTTGTCAATCATCGACGTGGAAATTCTTGACTGTAATGACGCTTCCGCCATCATTTACATTTGGAATATACATGACGATTTGTTTTGGATAACCGTACTCAGGGTCATATTCGACCGAACAGAGCCTATCTGAATAGTTGAGCGAAGCACGATAAGCCCTTGCAAAATCGTACAGCGCGTCTGAGGATATAAAACCTGTGAAACCAATTTGATAAGGTAAACCATAGTGTTTGACTACTTGATTGGTCTGGTCAGTGCACATTTGAGCGATTTGAAAAAGACGATCTGCTGTATATGTGCGGTAGCCATCAGGTAGATAGTAATAAGTTGTTAGTGTTTTACACGTCGAAGCTGAGTATTCAGGTTGACCAATCTCACATTCCAATAATTTCTCGCCCGTAATCTCGCCATTTCGCACCACAACTTGGACAGTGCTAGCAGGTGCAGGTAGCCATAAACCTATAACTGTCATCGTGTAATTCGATATATGCTTGTTATTCCATATTGACTGATTTACAGCGAACGACGAATTTAGGCATAAAGCGCCGATTAGAAAAGGAGCAGCCAACAGCAAACCCAATTGAAACAGCCCATTTTTCCACAAGCGCATATTGTCTCCTACAACACATCCATCGCATCACGTAATGCTGTAATCCGCCCCATACTGCACCGCACTCAGTTTACGCGCAATTGCCTGCGAGGCATGGTTCGACCATGATGTACTGTAAAGCGGCATTCGTCCGGTTGAACGGGTCGCTGCTGCCCAGCCCTGCGCCACCTTCGTCGCATAGCCTCGCCCACGATAGTTGGCTTCCGTATAGACCCCTGCTTCAGCGACTCGTGGTGTGATGCGCGAGCAAAAGCAAACCGCTGCGGCATTCCCATCTTCAACGGCAACTATGACCGGAGCATAATCGGCAAGGGTTTCATACAGCCAAGGGAAATAGGCTTGCACGAGTCTTATGTTTTCAGATGTTATTGTCACAACATCGCGCGGCATATCGGATTCGGGTAGATAGTAGGCGGGGCCAGCGTTGATCGTGGCAAGCGGCGCGTATGGTTGTAACAGTTCCATATAGTCGGCTGCAAAATGGGGCGGTTCAGATAAATTGCTGTTGATCGGTTCATGCGATGCCAGTCGTTCAAATTCGGTGGCAAGTTCAACGGGCAAATCGTAGCGTGTGCGCCAGATGTTGCCTGCTGCTGTTCGACCCAAGAAAAAGTGAGGCGCTGGCGACGTGGGATCAGGCTCATTGATGCGGAGAAGCCTCCAATTTGCATCATGCACAAAGAGGGCTTCGGCTTGCATCTGAAGGAGGTCAAGATCGCTATAAATCATTTTGGTACTTTCTACAACACATCCACCGGATCAATATCGACATGCCAGCTACGGGGGATGTCCCAACCGCGTAGGACAGCCGACGGATCAGGGCCGCGCAGGATGATGTGCCAACGGTAAACCTTATTGACGCGGTTGAAGAAACACGGCGCAGGGCCGATGATTTCAGTCGCGGTCATCGAGAGTTTCGCCAAACGGGCGCGGATGGTGCTGGCGGCACTTTCGGCATCCGAACGGGCGCGGCTTTCGCTCTCATCGCGGAAGACGATGCGGGCTAATCGGCGGAACGGCGGATAACCCAAGTCACGGCGGTAAGCGATTTCGGTGTCATAGAAGTTGGCGAAGTCGTGTTCGGCAGCCATTTGTACGGCATAGTGCTTGGGTTGGTAGGTTTGCAGGATGACCTTACCACCGAGTAAACCGCGCCCTGCCCGTCCCGCGACCTGTGTCAACAGTTGGAAGGTACGCTCACTGGCGCGGAAGTCGGGGAGGTTCAAGCCCATATCGGCGCTGACCACACCAACAAGAGTCACCAATGGCAAATCTAAACCTTTGGCGACCATTTGTGTGCCGATGAGGACATCCGCTTTGCCGTCGATGAAGCGCTGCAAGAACAGTTCATGTGATTCAGGATCGGAAGCGGTATCGGCATCCCAACGCAGAGTACGGGCTTTGGGAAATTCGGCGTGCATGGCGGCCTCGACCTGCTGCGTCCCTGCGCCAAAGTATTTGATGCGGCGGGAATTACATTCGGGGCAAACTTGCGGCTGTTTCCCTTGAAAACCGCAGCGGTGACAGCGCAGTGACGATCCTTCGCTGTGGAACGTTAAGGGGCTGTCGCATCGGGGACATAGGGCGACATAACCGCAGTCACGACAAAAAACATAAGTGGATTCGCCGCGCCGATTGATGAAAAGAATGGCCTGCTCTTTGCGCTTGAGGGTTTCGGTCAGCGCATTTTGCAGCGCATAACTAAAGATACTGGTGTTGCCATCTTGAAGTTCTTGGCGCATATCCACGATTTCGACGGGTGGTAAATCAATTGACATGGCATCAGCGGCGCGGGCGGGATGATAGTGGGTATTCACGCCAGTTCGCTCGGATTGCTCCATGATACGGAGGCGATGCCCCATGATACGGGTAGGCAAAACCAGCGCACGGAGTTCGCGTCTGCCCGCACGATAAACCGTTTCGAGGTCGGGCGTAGCGCTGCCGAGAATCAGCACGCCATTATTCTGGCGCATCATTTGTTCGGCGACATCCCGCGCATGGTAATAAGGCGGCGGGATCGGTTCGCCCTGTTTGTAGCTGTTATCGTGTTCTTCATCGAGGATGACCAAGCCCACATCCGGCAGCGGTGTGAACAACGCTGAACGTGCGCCGACCACCACTTGAATCAAACCTTCACGGGCGCGTCGCCATGTGTCGTAACGCTCACCCTCGCTCAATTTGCTGTGGATGATGGCGGTTTGACCGGGGAAACGGGCGGCTACACGGCGAATGGTTTGGGCAGTCAGGGCGATTTCCGGCACGAGGTAGATCGCGTTGCGTCCCTGCTGAATGGTCAGTTCGATGGCACGGAGGTAGATTTCAGTTTTGCCGCTGCCTGTTACCCCATGCAGCAGGAACAAACCGGGCGGACGGGTATCGGCGGCTTTGCCCCAGCCCCAACCTTTAATATGCTGTTCGATGACCTTCCATGCTTCGGCCTGTTCGGGTGTTAAGGCTGGCGGCATATTCGGCACGAAGTCTCGATCCGCCAGCGAATCACGCCATGTTTGCTTTTCGCCCAACATAATCAGTTCGTCTTCTTCGAGCTTTTTGAGGTCAGCCAGCTTTGCACCGGTTTGGGCATAAACCCATTGGACTTCAATCGGTTCAGATTGGCGGGCAAGCACACGCAGCACATGCAGTTCGGTTTCCGATTTACGGAGTTTGATGACTTCTGGCAAGATACCATCACGGGGGATGGTGAGCATAACAGTTCCGGGCAGCTTTTTGTCCGGTTTATCAATTTTAATCAGCCCCGACGCTTCAAATTTCTTGATAGTCGCTTCGGTGGTATCCGCAGCTTCGGCAACCTGATACAGGAAAGGTTCATCAACGGGCATCACGGCAAGCGCTTCGAGAATATCGGCCTGTTTGGATTCGCGCCCGAGGTGGCGCATGATGTTGGGTATCTGGTTGGGATGGATCGCCAGCAGCGCGGTTTGGATGGTTCGTGGTTTGACACGCGGCGGTGTCAGAATGCGCTCAACATCGAGAATACCTTCTTTGGCTAAGGCATCAACCGCAGGTCGCCAGTTCTGCCCCTGTAAGGCTTTTGTGATTTCTAACTGTCTGCCTGTCATCGAACCGCGACGACGCAGTAAGTCGAGCAGCTTTTGTTCGACGGCATCCTTGCTGGTGGCTTGGTCGTCAATCAACGTAACGCGAATGTCACGTCCACCTGTAAGGCCGGGTGTGAGCATCAGCCACAGGCAGGAACCAATCGGTGCGAGGTAGCGCTCACTCATCCAACGGGCGAGGGCAATCTGCGACAGATTGACGACTGGAATGGGGTCGAGAATAGCCTGAATGGGTTTGGTTTGGGTGATGGCAGTATGGTCGCGCAGAGTCAGAATGATGCCATGTTGGATGGCTGTGCCAAAGGGAACCTGTACCATTTGACCGACCTGTATGCGGGTGGCAAGTTCAGGCGGAACAGCGTAATCATAACTCTGGTTGACGGCGGCGTTGACCGCGATTTCAGCGTACATTTGTGACCCACTAAACGACTTTTGAGGAGTTATACTATAGCATAAATGGCGGGTGAAACGATATGTACATTTGTTCTATTTGGCATTAGAGAAGTGCATGAATATCGTTGACGAATTGGCTCTAGAGTTGGTTCAATAGGCAATTTCTTAATTAGAGGCCAGACGGTATACTGAGCCGGATTAAGCCTTATTGAGTAGATTTTGGTTGAGTTTTATTTCTAGTCCGGTTGTTGATGTGACGACATCCGGCGCAACGTGATGGAATCCGCTTCGTATGCCTACAAAAACACCCACGCTTATTGTAACGTTTGGCTTGCCCGGTGCTGGTAAGACTTATGCCGCCCGTTTATTTGAGAACTTTGGCTTTACGATGCATGACGGTGATGATGATTTACCGGATCAGATGCGCGAGGCGATTAGTACGCAGCAACCTGTCACCGATACGATGCGGGATGAATTTTTCGAACGGATCATCGCCCATGTTCATCAACTCCTACCTCAGCATCCTAAGCTGGTGGTGGCACAGACCTTCATTAAAGAGAAATATCGCCGCCGATTTTTAGAGCATTTCCCTTATGCTCAGTTTGTGTTGGTTGTCGCGGAAGACCCGATCCGCGAACTGCGACTGGAACGGCGCACCAACCAACCTCTTGAACCGGACTACACGCGCAAGATGATCACCATGTTCGAGACACCGCATATTCCCTATCAGGTCATCGTCAATGATGTGGATGGGGAAGTACAGCTTGATGACCAAATTGCGGCGTTAGTGGCAGAGTAGTTGCAAGATCGAACTTCGCTGTAACTCCTAGATAACCTCACAACAAAAGCATTTTGAGCGAGAATTTGACTGAATTTGTGAAATAAGTAAACTGACCGAATGTGCAATTGAGTCATAAGGAATGATATTCGATGCGCCATTCAATCCGGTTGGTTATACGTTTTCTGATGCTGTGCTGCTGCGCGGCGGGTACGGGTTTAGTTCTGGCACAAGAAGCCACACCTGATATCAGCACCAGCGCGGGACATATCGCTTATGTGGCGGAATCAGGTGGGCAAAACACGTTGATGATTATGAATCCTGATGGCAGTGACAGCCATGCCCTGACCAAAGGCGGAGTATCACCATTGGCAGTCAGCAGTTCACCGGATGGCACACAGATTGCGTTTATCGATCAAAACTCATTCGATTTGTATGTCATTCATGTGGATGGCAGCGGTCAAAAGCGTTTGACGCAGGGTGGACAAGCCAGCAATCCGAATTATTCCAGTTGGCTGCCAGATAGCAGTGGCGCACTTTACCTGACAGATAAGCGGCAGCTTCGAAGTGATTTTGATCTCACAGGCAGCGCGTCGGTCATGCGAAAAGAGGTGTTTGTTGCACCAATCGACGGCAGTACGGCTTATGTCATCGGTGAAATCCCGCTGGCGCTTGAACGCGTTGGCAATTGGTCGCCGGATGGCAAGTGGTTGATTGTTCAAGGTACGGAAGCGCCCACCAAAAAGAATAATAAGTGGCTCTATGGGCGTGGTTTATATCTGGCATCGACCGATGGCAAGATTGAAAAGCTGTTGAACGGCAGCATTGGCAGCGGACTGTTTTCTCCAGATGGCACTCAAATCGCATTCGTCGATAACCAACAACTGCAAGTGATGACCGTTGATCTTACGCAATCGCCGCCGGTGCTTGATAACTTCAAGACTTTCGCTGGGGGATTTATATCTTCTGTCTCATCGTTCGCATGGTCACCGGATGGCAGCCAAATTGTCATGCAGATGTTTATGAACTCGGATGCCAACGGCGGGCCGGGTTTCATCTATGTGGTGAATGCTGATGGCAGTGATTTAAAGATGCTTGCACCAACCGGTCAGGCGAATGTGACTCCCGCATGGATAGCGAACTGAAACTGTGAGGCAATAAGTTCCTTGTGGGCAGCTTTTCGCGAGGGAAACTGCCCACAACTTTAATGTGTTTTCAACTACAGAAATCTGACTATTTGCAAAGTAATGTTTTATTTAATGGTATTTTTTCAAAAATTGATAAATAATCTGCGGTGCATCACACTCCTCACTGCTTCTACCGATCAATCGAACCCCGATATAAGTTTATCTACTGAAAGGGACAATTCCATGACACCGGAAGAGCTGAAGCATTTTATTAAACGGTTTGATGACATGTTTAATACGCCGGATTTGAGTATCGCAGACGAAATCTTCTCGCCTAATCTCAGAACTGACCAACCAATGGGTTTGGAGTTCAAGGATCTCGCCAGCTTCGTAGCCTACGTGAAAGGTTTTTACCTCGCTTTCCCGGATATGCACCAAGAAACGCTCGACAGCTTCATGGCTGGGGATAAGTTTGTGCTGCGCGTGGTGTATACCGGAACCCACGAGGGTGATTTCTTGGGCATACCTGCGACAGGACGCAAAATCGTGATGCCGGGGATGGGCATCTTTCGCTTTGAGGGGACTAAGGCCGTTGAAAATTGGGCGATGTATGACGTTTTTGCGGTGTATCAACAGCTATCCGCCCCTGCTAAGGCGTAGCGCTTTGCAACAGGGAGGCGTCACAAGCCTCCCTTCGCCACAGTCTGAGTCTAGCGCCCAACCTTGCTACGGAGAGCGTGTAAAAATGCCGCAAAATGCTAATTAAGAGCGGGAAACGCGAAAACCCCCAAGGCTGTACCCGTCGTTAGGGAGGTTGCTGAGACGGTGATCGCAGCGGAAGGAATCTGTATTATTATAGTTCCAAAACCCGCCCCGAAGGACGCGACTAAAAGCGATACTATTAACATCGTTGGTCTTGTTCTTAAAATCCGTCAGACACCACTCCCAGACATTCACTGCCATATCAACCACACCGAAGGGACTATCCCCTTTGCCTTCGTAGTGACGCACTGGAGTCGTTTTGCCAATCCCTTCGCCATCGACATTGTTATTACAACGGCTGGCATCCCACTGCTTACCCCACGGATAATCTCTGCCGTCATCACCTTGAGCGGCGTACTGCCATTGGTCTTCGGTCGGCAACATGATTTTTTCGTGTGTGAAATCGCTTAACCACAAACAGAAGGCCACCGATTCATACCATGATACTCCGACTACAGGTTGTTCTGTACCGTTCCATAGTGAGTGTGTCCAGTAACGGGGTTGGAGCCACTTGTCTTGTTCACGCTGCTGCCAACCTATGTCAGTCCACCATTTTTTCTGCTTATAACCGTCTGCCTCGATGAACTTTTTAAATTGAGCATTAGTGATTGGATATTTGGCGATGCTGTAGCCTTTGCCGGGGATGTCGATCCATGCGAAAGGCGCGGGCATGATAGAGAGGCTGGTGGGACGGATAGAGGGAGCAGTGGGCGCAAAGCCTTGCGCCCCTACAAGGATACCCGCCTCCTCACAGATAGCAGCGATGATGTCATTCAGGGTTAAGCCCGACAGGGTAAAGTCGATGTAATGCGCGGTTGTGAGACTGATTGGAGCATCGGTTTTTTGTGCCATAACCGGAATGATAAGTTTGTGGGCGGTGTATTTGGCGTAACTGATTTCGGTTAGGACATAACTTTCATCTTCGCCTTGTTTATGACGGTTAATGTCTGGCGAGTAAAGGACAATCATGTAATCGCAGCGGTCAATTTCAGTTTGAATCTGGATTTCCCAACTGCGGCCTGCTTTGAGGGATTTATCAACCCACGTGGTGACATCTGGCAGCGCTTTGAGCGCTGTTTCCAATTGGAGTACCAACTGGCGGGTGTCTTTTTTTGCATAGGAGATGAAGAAGTGCGGCATTAAGTTCGCTAATCCGATGAATACGTCATTTTAGTATATTATTGCAGGGGACACTATTGGGCGCAAATGGGTGGAGGGAAGCCAAAAAGCGGAACGGTCTCAGATCGTTCCCTACAGTATTCAGTTTTGCATGTATATAAAGGTAGTCGTACAAAAGGGTTAGACTTCAATTCGACGGTTGCGTAAAACCCGCAAGCGGACGTAAATTAATAGCGTGGTCAAAATCGGTATACAATTATCTAAATGCTTCCTCTATAGAAATAAGCGCAAACCTCATGTTCTGAACATGAGAAAAGCGTATAGAACCGGTTTGTAAAGCGCTTGTCGCTTGGTGCTTTCGGGAAAATTCTGTTAAGCTACTTTATATTGAGATGATCCACAGTAAAGCAAAAATCGCTTATGAGTGTGAATAATTTATCGGGATCGACGCTGGGAAACTACGAACTACGCCAAGTGATCGGCGTGGGCGGTATGGCCTCGGTCTATCAGGCGCACCAAAAAAACCTTGAGCGTTTGGTCGCGGTCAAAATTCTGAGCCAAGCGCTGACGCATGAGCCGGGTTACGCCGAACGCTTCAACCGTGAGGCGCGTACAGCCGCTTCGTTGGAACATCCGAACATCGTTCCAGTTTACGATTACGGTACGCATGACCAGATTACGTATGTAGTCATGCGCTTGCTCACAGGCGGCACAGTCGGTGAACGGCTGCATCATCAACAGCAGAATAACTTACCGCCCCCTTCTCTCAGTGAAGTAACACAACTGCTGCGGCAAGTCGCCAGTGCCTTGGATTATGCTCACAGTTTGGGTGTCATCCACCGTGACATCAAGCCCAGCAACATCATGTTTGATAATCGCGGTACACCCTATGTGGTGGACTTTGGTATTGCCAAACTGTTAGAATCCTCCGCCAACATGACCAGCACCGGCATGGTGATGGGTACGCCCGCCTATATGGCTCCCGAACAGTGGCGCGGCGATAAAATCTCGGCAGCGACCGACCAGTATGCCGTGGGCGTGATGATGTATATCTTGCTCACAGGTCGGCAGCCGTTCGAAGCGCCCACACCCTACGCGCTGATGCTCAAGCATATGAATGAAGTGCCTGTGCCGCCGAACGCCATCCGCGAGGATATTCCGGCATCGGTAGCAGCCGTGATTGAACGTGCCATCAGTAAGTCAGCAGATGACCGTTATCCGAATATGTTGGAATTCGCGGACGATATGAGCCGCACAGTACGCGATGCCAGCGGTGGCATGACTGGTTTCTTCACGATGAATGTGGGTAAGGGCGGTGAACCCGGACAATTTACGCCGACACGTTCACCGAATACGCCGACCCGTCCACCACCTCCCGCGCCCCCTACAGCAAGCCGTATTTCAGATGATGATGGCCCGACCGAAGTGGTGCCGAAGACCGGCGAAACACCTGCTAAAGCGCCAACAGGTGGGCAGGCAGCGATTCCGCCCTATGTCGGTTCAGGAAATAAGACTGGACAGAACGCCTACGAAGGCGGCATAACTCCAAAATCCGGTGGCAGACGTGGCGGTATGGCGGTTATTGGCGTGGTCGCGGCAGTCGTGGTCATCGGATTAATCGCCTTATTTGCATCTCGCGGTAATGGCGCTGCGACAACCGATGTGACTCCAAGTGCCATCAGCGCGACCGTTACATCAGCAGCCGTTGTTGTCTCGGTATCCGATACACCTTCTGGAGATGCCACTAACACACCCACTACAATATCGCCGACCGATACTCAAGTCGTGTCGGCATCGGATACCCCTGCATCACAAGGGGTTGAAGCCTCCGCGACATCCGCTTCGGTGATCGTTTCCGCGTCGGATACACCCGCAGCGACATCAACCAGCGTCGTGCTGTCCACAAGTACAATTGAACCGACGGTGACAAAAACACCATCTACAACCTCAACAGAACGTCCGACAGTGACCAGCACCATCACCAAAACGCCGTCGAACACGCCAACCGTCACTCCTTCGAAGACACCAACCGCGACCCCTACCGATGCTCCCACCCTGACTCCCACGCCCGCGACTCCAGTGGCATCCATGCGGCGGCAGTTGTCAGTACGGCAGGGGCCGGGTTCGCAATACCCACCGCTGACGACACTCGCGACCGGGGATATGGTTGATATTCTGGGCATTAGCGAAGATGGCGCGTGGTTCCAAGTGCAGTTGGCAGATGGACGGTTGGGTTGGCTGCCCAGCAATTCTCCCGTGATTAGCACGTCCGGCAATATCTTTGATCTGCCGGAAGCCGCGCCGCCGACTGTGACACCGACTTTTACACTCACACCGTCGGATACACCGACCAATACGCCGACATCAACCAACACACCCACGGCTACCTCGACCAAGGTGGTCACGCCGAGTTCGACACCCACCTTGACAGCTACACCATCGCTGACAGCCACGCT
>JBBQLX010000126.1:0-18693 GCA_038328375.1 Aggregatilineales bacterium
GTTATTCTGGATACACGCAAAACTACGCCCGGATGGCGGATGCTGGAAAAGTATGCAGTCACACAGGGCGGTGGGCAAAATCACCGCATCGGTTTATATGATATGGTGATGATCAAAGACAATCATATCGACGGCGCGGGCGGCATCACAAAAGCGGTTGAAGCCGTTCGTGATTACCAACCTGCATCGGGCGTTCCGATTGAGGTTGAGGTGCGTAATTTAGATGAACTGCGTGAAGTGTTATTACTCAATGTTGATCGAGTGCTGCTCGACAACATGACGGATGATCAGATGCGCGAAGCAGTTCAGTTAACGGATGGGCGCGTCAAGCTGGAAGCATCCGGCAACATGAGCCTACAACGTGTGGCGAGTGTCGCGGCAACAGGTGTGGATTACATAAGTGTTGGGGCGCTAACTCATTCGGCTCCAGCGCTCGACTTGTCAATGAAAATTGTCCGGCTGTAAAGTCGGATAAAGGAGCGATAAATGGCAGAAATGGTCATGCCGTTGGATGTCGATGTAACGGCTAATGAAACGCTGGTCCAGCAAGAAGCTGAAGCGATTAAACGCATTCAAAAACTCCGCCCGATATTGGGTGACGATGTTGTCGTTTTAGGGCATCATTACCAACGCGACGAGGTGGTGCGTTTTGCCGATTTTCAGGGCGACAGCTACCAATTGAGCCAAGAAGGTTCGAAGGTTAAAGCCAAGTACATCCTGTTCGCGGGTGTGCATTTTATGGCGGAGAGCGCGGTGGTTTTAGGCCGTGAAAATCAGGTGGTGATCCTGCCGAATATGCAAGCGGGATGCAGCATGGCGGATATGGCGAACTTGGAGCAGGTTTTAACTGCGTGGTCAGAGTTGGAAGATGTACTCGGCAGCGACCCCGAAAACACAGTCATGCCCGTCACCTATATGAACAGTGCGGCTGACCTGAAAGCTTTTGTGGGTGAACACGGCGGGACGGTTTGTACCTCATCGAACGCAGATGGTGCGCTTAAATGGTCGTTCGCCCAACGTGAGAAAGTGTTTTTCTTCCCCGACCAACATCTCGGACGTAATACAGGCAAGGCAATGGGTATTCCCTTAGACCAGATGGTACTCTGGAATCCCTTCAAACCCTACGGCGGACTGACCGACGACGAAATTCGCAACGCCAAGATCATTCTATGGAAAGGTCATTGCAGTGTTCACCAACAATTCCGGCCTGAACACATTGATATGTGGCGCAAGCATCACCCTGACGTGAACGTGGTGGTGCATCCTGAGTGTATGATGCAGGTCGTGGATAAAGCCGATTTCGTTGGCTCAACCTCTTACATCGTCAAGAAGATTGACCAAGCACCTGCGGGCAGTAAGTGGGCAGTCGGAACCGAGATGCACCTTGTAAACCGCCTCAAGAACAAATACACCGACAAAATGGTTGAACTCTTGTCGCCGTTCTCCTGCCTGTGCAGCACCATGTACCGCATTAGCCCGATTGATCTGGCGAATGTCATGGAGAATTTGGTTGAAGGTCGGATCATTAACCAGATTTTTGTCCCCGAAAATGTGAAACGTAACGCGAAATTGTCACTTGACCGGATGCTTTCCATACCAAGGTAGTTTAGCCTGTGGATGATATACGAACTAATACACTGATTATCGGCTGCGGCATTGCAGGCGCAGCCACCGCTTTACGCCTGAGTGATAACCCCAATCATCATGTGACGATTATCACACGGGCATCGGACGCGGCGGATACCAATTCCAGTTGGGCGCAGGGCGGCATCGTCACCCGCAGCTTGGATGACTCACCTGATCTGCTGGTGCATGACATCCTTGAAGCAGGCGCGGGGCTAAGTTCCCCCAAAGCGGCGCGATTGTTAGCCGAAGTCGGGCCGGAGTTGGTGCGCTCGGTGTTGATGGAACGCTGCGGCGTGAAGTTTGACCGTGACGAACGCGGCGAACTGGTCTACGGCTTAGAAGGCGCTCACAGCGTCCGCCGCATTATCCATGTCGGTGATAAAACCGGTGGCGCAATCGTCAAAGGTATGTTGGATACAATGGCGACTCGCCCCAACGTGACCCTCTTGGTGGATCACACGGCGGTTGATCTGATTACCTTCCCACATCATGCACTTGATCCGGTTGCCATTTATGACTCAATCACCTGTCAGGGCTCATATGTCCTCAACCGCGAAAATGGAATGATTATCCGAGTGTTAGCCGCACATACCGTCCTCGCAACCGGTGGCCTCGGTCAGATTTTCCGCAACACCAGTAACCCCAAAGGCGCTCGTGGTGATGGTCTGGCGATGGCATGGCGGGCGGGCGCACGAGTCGTCAACTCGGAGTATATCCAGTTTCATCCGACAACCTTGAGTGTGCGCGGCGCACCGAATTTGTTGATTAGCGAGGCCGTGCGCGGCGAAGGTGCGATTCTGGTCACACCGGATGGTAAGCCCTTCATGGAACGCTACGCACCCGAATGGCGAGACCTCGCGCCTCGTGATGTGGTTGCCCGCGCCATCCATATGGAAATGCTCGAACATGGTTATGAGCATGTCTATCTAGACATCGCCAGCAAGCGTCCGCCGGATTTTATCCGTCACCACTTCCCACAGATGGTCGAGTCGTGTGCCGAATATGGTATTGACGCAACCAGCGATCTGATTCCGGTTGTGCCTGCTGCCCATTATTTTTGTGGCGGCGTGCTGGTTGATGAGTGGGGACGGACTTCACTCAGTGATTTGTACGCGGTTGGTGAAGTGAGCTGCACCGGACTGCACGGTGCAAATCGTCTTGCCAGTACCAGCTTACTCGAAGGTTTGGTTTGGGGTGATCGCGCGGCGGAATATATCGAACAAAACCCGCGAGAACCGGTTGATGAGGCGCGTGTGCCAACGTGGGTTTATCGTGGCGAAACCGAGCCCGATCCAGCGTTGATTGAAGTCGATATGATGACCATCAAAAATGTGATGTGGCATTATGTCGGCTTGATTCGCACGGCTGAACGTCTCGCCCGTGCCGAACGGGAGCTTCGTCATTTGTGGCATGAGATCGAAGAATTTTATCGCAGCCAGCGCTTGAATGATGAACTGATAGGACTCCGCAACGCCGTGCAAGTCGCGCGGATTGTGACGTTTTCCGCACAGCATAACCGTGTCAGCCGTGGAACGCATTACCGTACCGACTCGCTTCCAGCAGAAAATCAACCGACCGAAATGTCGCCTAGCGTCATGGGGCGATAAGGGCGGAAAGGTAACCAATATGACCGAACAATTTACCTATCTTGACCACAGCGCCACCACACCGACTGATCCGCGTGTCGTGGATGCCATGCTGCCTTATTGGACGACTGTATTTGGCAACGCCTCTAGCTTGCATGCAGTCGGTAAAGCCGCAAAGAACGCAATGGCTCAGGCACGGGAAACAATCGCATCGGTTTTGAACTGCAATCCTGCCGAGATGATTTTCACCAGCGGCGGAACCGAAAGTGATAACCTAGCTTTGCGCGGTGTCGCCGAGGGAATGCGTGTTCGTGGACGTGGCAAACATATCATTACGACTGCTGTTGAGCATCACGCGATCATGGATGTGGCTAAGGAACTTATTGAGGATGGCTTCGAAGTCACCTTTTTGCCTGTCGATCAATCCGGTCGTGTCACCGCGCAGCAAGTCGCGGCTGCTTTGCGCGATGATACCGTTTTGGTGAGTGTCATTTACGCCAACAATGAAGTTGGCACGGTCAATCCGATTGCGGAGATTGGCGCAGAACTGAAGAAACGGCGCATCGCTTTCCATGTGGATGCGGTACAAGCGCCGGGTTTGCTGCCACTCGATGTCAAAGCGCTCAATGCCGATTTGATGAGTCTCTCGGCACATAAATTTTATGGGCCAAAAGGTATCGGGCTGCTCTACATACGCCGCACGATTGCCTTAACCCCGCAGCTCATTGGTGGTGGTCAGCAAGCGCATCGACGGGGCGGCACAGAACCCGTTGCGCTCATCGCTGGTTTGGCGGAGGCGTTACGCCTAGCCGAAACTGAACGTGAAGAAACGGTTAAACGGCTGATTCTTTTGCGGGATAAGCTTATTGAAGGTGTGGTAACAACTATCCCCGAAGCTGGTTTGACGGGTCATCCCACTGAACGACTGGCTGGACATTCCAGCTTTACCATGCAAGGCTTGAACGGCGACTCGCTTTTACTCGACCTCAATGAAGTTGGCATCGGTGCGAGTGGTGGCAGCGCTTGTACCACTGGACAGCAAGAACCGAGTCATGTGCTGTTGGCGATGGATGTGGATCAAGATCGCCTCATGGGGCAAATGCGGTTTGTGCTAGGCAAGCACAGCACCAGTCACGAAGTTGATTTGCTGATTTATCACCTGAAAGCACTTGTAGAACGCCATCGGACAATGGTTCCTGACATGCATATGTAAAATAACCTGAGTTATGGATAATTGAAAAACAGCGATCTGCACATCGCTGTTTTTCAATTATCCAATTGCTTTTAAGGTTGGAAGACTCAAACCAGTTTTGCTTGACGAATATGAACTTTTGTTCTAAAATAGTTCTAGAAATAGAACCGTTTTGGAGAACATCGAATGGCATTCACCGCCCATCAACTGGTGCCTAAAATGAGAGCAATTACAGCAGCAGCACACCCGTATTGCACGGCGGTGGCATTGAGCGGGCTTCCCGCTGCAAATGTGTCGTTTCAGTGGCATTCACCGAGCTACCCGCCGACACAAAATGTCAATTCAGCGCCTCGCTCCCTCACATCCGCCCGCCATTTCAGCGGAATTATGCAATTTATGCAGTAAATGCAGCAACAACTGCAACATTTTGAACGTTTGGTGGTGTATAACAGGCTTATGCGCCGAACGTCAAGCCTACTGTAACGATCTGACCAGCCCGTACCGCAATAGTAAGCCGATGTGCATCATCTATTTGTAGAACGCATTCAATATCTTCATTAAGGTTCAACTGGTTGGCGGTCACAAGCGCTTTAACTGAGCCAATTGTGGCAACAGTATCCTCTCGTTTGATATTAAAAAAGCGAACCAACAACTCACCACTCTTGGCACGACGCAACGCACTGAGGATGATGCCATCACCTTCGACTTGTACGAAACTGTAGGTGTCTGGCAGTTCGCCTTCACGTGGGAAGGGGATATAAGTAATTTTGGATGGATCGTCACGGGTAATGTTCATATCGTGTAGATCAATGCCTGCGTGAGTATCCGCGCGTCCGGCAGTAATCGGTGTGACATAGTTGTAAGCTTGTGCATAGACTGATTGCCAATCGCCAGCATGTGGGAAAATGGCATATTCAGCCGTTCGCTCACCGATACATTGAGCGCCGGGCGTTGGGACGAGTGGCCCCGCTGCGATCCGCCGCACCCACAAATCATCCCGTGAGAGCCAGCCAACCGAGCGAACCAGCGGTACAGCCGTTCGTGTACCCTCAGCCGTTCGTGTGACTTCAACGCCTGCTAACCCGCGATTAAAAATCGCTAAGCCATTCTGCCCATCACTGAGGTCAGTGAATGCCCGTTGGTGCATCAACGGTGTGGGGTCTTCTACCCAACCATCAGAAACAGGTAGATCAATCGAACGGTCAACTACCGCAAAAGATTCGTTAACTGCTGCCTTTTGAACCGTCATATCTGTAGGGAATACAACCGACAATTTATGGTCACGGGCAGAGTTGTAAAAAGTCGTTCGCACATCAACATATGGACAGTCTCGCTTGAGAGTGACTGTTGATGTAATTGTGATGTTCGTTTCGCCTTCACGCGTTAGACGACCCTCTGAAATTTGCGTGGGTAATTTAAGCTGATGGGTAATCTCATAGGCAACCGCGTTTGTACCTACCCAAAGCTGTCGAACTTCAGCCGGATTACCTTGTGTCGATAGGGGAGTATCACCTTGAATGGGACAAAAGGTATAAGCATCGCCTGCGTCCGCCACATCTTCAAAATGGTTAAGACCAGAGTATGTTTTACCGCTGGCCTTGTGGGTGACGGTTAAGCCGCCATCACGCTCAATTTTCAATCGGAGGTAACGGTTCTCTGCGGCCTGTGTTTCTACTGCCCAGTCGTTGGCAATGATGCGTGGATGACGTTTTGGCTGCACGTATAGTGTTGTGTAACCACAAGCGGGAATACTCACTGGAACAAGAATACGCACACGGCGCTTGCGGTTGGCCTTAAGCGTTTCCATCCAGAAGGTTTGCTCGTCACTCAGGAGTTGATGTGGCACCGGAAAGCCGTCAGGTGTGACCAACTCAAAGCTGTCTGCAACCGAATCATCATAATCAAAGTCGATGTCAACTTCGGTGATTTCGTCGCGTTTCCAATTGAGCGTGTTCACAAAGATAACCGGAATGCCACCTTGACCTGTGAAATCGACATGGCGGGTGAGCGCACGCAGATTATCGCGTGAGAGAAAAGTTGCGATTTGCTCGGCTTGGCAGAACCGATAAGCCATCTCCTCATGCACCGCGTCAATTCCACAGCCGTACATATCATCATGCGGATGGTTCAATAATAGCCAGCGCCAAGCCGTCCAAACCAAATCATCTGTACCGGCTTGCTGTTCGACTGTGGTTGCTCCAGCCAACGCAGCGATCGCTACTAAAGGCTCCATGACGCGTTCCAACAGCGTTTCAATTTGATGATTTCGCTGTTTTAAATGGAGGCGAGTAGCGTGGATTCCTTGCAAAATTTCAGAGTAGCATCCCCAGCGAAATTCTCCCTGAAAGCTGGGGAAACTTATGGCATGAGTTTGGGCATAAGCGCGAACACGATCCAAATGTTTTTTAAGTGTTGTCTGTTCAATATGAAATTTTTTGCGGACGTTGGCCTGCGCCAGAATGGATGGGATTTGTGGTTGTGCTTCTTGATGGTCAATCCCATTCATCAGTAAAATCGCGTCAGTGTGCGCCATCGGGGTCAGCTTATCAATAAATTTATCCAGCTTTTCTTGAGCCAAATCGGGGTTAAAGGCCATCTGCGAAAAGTCACCCCAGTGAACACCGTAACCGATGTTGCTGGCGGTGTGATAACCCCACGGCAACAAAATGGTGGTGACGCTTGAACCATCGAGGGCAACCCACTCGAATTCGGTTCCTAACTCGTCGCCTTCTTTACCCATCCCGCGCCAGAAAAAAGCGTTGTCGATGCCAAATCCCCGCAAGATTTGTGGCAATTGAGCGATGTGTCCGAAGCCATCGGGCACATAACCAATTTTCATCACCCCACCAAAATCTTCCCCGATACGATGACCGAGCATCAGGTTACGAATCAGCGATTCTGGGCTGACCAAGAATTCATCTGCTAGCACGAACCATGGGCCGACTTGTACCCGACCAGAGCGCGTCAAAGCCTGAAGTTCGACTTTGCGCTGCGGCCTCACCTCGAAATAATCATCCAGCACACTCATTTGACCATCAAGCATGTAATAACAATAGTCGGGATCGTTCTTGAGGATTTCGAGCAGCCGATCAATAAGCTGTACCAAACGCATCCGATATTCTTGAAAGGTCACATACCATGCGCGATCCCAATGAGTATGACTGATCAGATTCACTTGCCAATTTCGGGTTAGGGTTGCCGAACTCAAGTTACACTCCATTCTTTTGTGGAATCAATCGGGTCATGATGCAGAAGCGGTCTACATGACTCGCGGATAACCAGTTCAGGTGACACCGTGATTTGTTGTAATGGGCGAACCTCACCGCGAATACGACTCAAGAGAACTTCCGCTGCTTGCCGCCCTAATGCTGTGAATTGTTGGGCAAGCGTCGTCAGAGGTGGATCAAGGTTGATGGACATGTCGAGATCATCAAAACCCATCACCGAGAGGTCTTGCGGGATGCGTAAGCCAACGGTTGCTGCTGCCCGATAAATGGCAATCGCAATCTGGTCATTGGCTGCAAACACGGCGGTTGGTCGGTTTTCGCTTGTGAGGTAACTAATCAGTGGATCGTGATTTACGGTTGGGTAACCCTCTACACGACAGATGAGATTTTCGTCAACTGGAATACCCCGTTCGCGCATGGCCTGATGATAACCAAGCAAACGATGATCCATACTGATGGCGGGTGAGAGCCAAGTAACAAATCCGACCCTTGTATGCCCCTGATTGATGAGATAATGCACACCGCGCAGCGCCCCACCAAAATGATCAGAAATCACATAATCGGTTGAGAACTGTTTGAGGTAACGGTCTACGAGGACGATGGGATAAGAGGCATTGACTAGCTTGTCGATGCCTGTGAGCGACTCAGAATCAACCGGATACAGCGCGATCCCCATGACACCCTGTTGTACCAGCTTATGCACCACATCTCGCTGCTGTTGGAGATCATTATTGACGTGGTTAAAGACGACCGAAAAGCCTGCCTGTTCCGCGACTTGTTGGAAGCCTACCAGAATAGTTGATACCGACGAATCACGAATATAGGGTACGACGAAAGCTAGATGGTGATTATGACCATTATTGCTGCGGTGATCGACCAGCCGAATGAAGGTTCCGCGTCCTTGCTCACGGACGAGATAACCTTCGTTTTCCAGTATTTGTAGCGCTTGACGCATGGTGCCACGGGCAATATTAAAGCGCAAGCAGAGTGTTTTTTCAGGCGGGATCGCATCGCCTTCGTGCCATGTACCGTCTAAAATATTCTGCCGGATAATATTGGCAACCTGAATATATTTCGGTTCGGCAGCTTTTCCGTTATCCAAAGATTCAATCATGATTGCTTCAACCTAGTTATCACTTTGAGTTAGCCATTCCGATAGATTCTCCATACCATTGCATACTATAGAAAGTGTCAAATACACCGTCAAATGATCCCTATTTTTTTAGCGGTCTCTGATTCCGAGAGAAAATTCAGCATCAACGAAAGCAAATGTCGTCCGGCGATGTTTTGTTGTAGCCCATTAACTTGGTCACCCACGCCACCACTAAATCGCAGCGTCGAGGCCAAGAGTGTCCCCTGACCGATTTGGATTTCAACCAGATAGTCGAGCAGTGTGAATTGACGCGCATCCAACCGCCGAATAATCGGGCGAATTTGACCGACATCGGCAAACTGTGACACAAGTCGTTCGGTATCGACAGCGTAATCGCTAGCCAGATGATAAAACTGTAAGTCAACATGCCCTTGATGTGGGAAATCTTCCAGAATTGGATGGTCATAAATCAGCTTGATCGACTCCCTCCAAAATGGGCAGGGTTTAACGGGCAGGCTGCCAGCGCCCGTTTGGAGGACAATCGCGCGACCACCACTGTGAACATAGTCGTGGACTTCCGGCGTGAAGGCACTGGTTATAAGCAGCGATTCGCCCACATCAGTTACACTCGTATCATGCTGTGCGCTTTGAACCTGATCGTCCAAGCCGGTAAGCGCTCCCGCAGGATCATAAATGGCAATTTCGCTAGACCATTGTCTTACACTTGGATAAATCCACAACGGCCAATGGTTGCGAATGCCACCGTCCAGTTCGACAGCGAGTGTATATTGTTGCGCGGTATCGGTTTCCAGCGCGCTGAAATAAATGCTAGCAACCTCGGTCGGAATGTGTCCGGCTGATTTTGCTGAATAGGCGCTTGTTCCACTTTGAACCGTTTGATTATTGGAGTCGGTCAATCGCCATTGCATATTACCGGCAGGCAGCGGGTTTCCCGATTGCGATAGCACAATCCGAAAATCGAGTTTCGATCCTGATAAGTGATTGTTTCGATCAACCGGAGCAGGGCGATCTCCACCGTTTTTCCAGATGCGTCCGCGTCCTTGTTCAAGAACCAGAACCGAGTCACCATTAAATTCACGGAAAACATCTGCATCATATTTGGCGCGCCCTAAATCATCGAACATGGATGAGGTTGCCAGCGGCGTGTCTCGTAAGCCAGTGACCACATAACCACCCATACTGGCTTTAGCGCGGACTTTTTCCAGAATGGTTTTTCTGACGACGAATGATTGCTGGCGTGAGATACTTTGCAACGCTTGCCCGTCAAAGGGAATGTCGAGCTTTGGCATTCGTATCGACTGCTGCGAATAGGCAATCGCGTTTAAGGCATGAATGGGATTTTGTTCGACTAACCACCACGGTAATTCATCGTTATTCGCGAATGCGATTTCACCGAGATCACGATAATCATCCGCATCGCAAAACTCACCAAATATCCACGGACGGGCAGGCCGCCAGTCGCGACGGAAATGGTCGAGCAGAGGATTGAAATAGTGTAAATCTGCGTAGAAATGATAGTCATTGAAATCCGCGTAATCGAAGGCCAACCCGCCATAAGCCTCGCCTGATCCGCTGTTATCGCAAACTAGAACGCCTGCTGTTTGGTCACGTAAAATCGTATTTAATTCGCCCAATAACTGACTATCAACTGCCGAGCCAAGTTCACAACCTAAACTGTAAATAATGATTGACGGATGATGGTTCACAGCCGCCAGAATATCAGCGTATTCTTGGGGTGCTTGTTGGCGTAACCGCTCACTGACCACCGGCAGCCACATCGGTAGCTCCAGCCACAATAACATGCCTTCCTCATCAGCAATATCGAGGTAAAGCTGAGAAGGAACATATAAGCACAATTTGACCATATTGTAGCCAAACGAGCGCACACGCCGGAATTCGTCGCGGATGATTGCCTCATCCGGTGCGGGACATAAAATTTCTGGATACCAACCCCAATTGAGTGCGCCACGTAGAAAAATCGACTTATCGTTCAGCAGCAGTTGATCATTTTGATGGGAGAGTGTTCTAAATCCGAATGAACGGCTGATCTGAGCAATACTCGAACCTGTTTCATCTTCTAAAGTGATTTCAATTTTATAAAGTGCAGGGTTCTGCGGACTCCAGATTTGAATGTTGTCAACTGATAATTCAGCAGAAAGTTCGCTTTCAGCAGCGCTTGATTGCCATGGGACATCTACATTTCCATCAGGCGAAAAGATGCGAACTAAAACGGTCAAACCTGTGGCATGATGCAGGTTAGCTTTGACTGTGACTGCACCCGATTGAGGATCACTCTTGAGATTGACATCACTTATCGCAGCTTTTGGAAAGGCCACCAATCGTACATCCCGCCATATCCCGCCAAATGGCAAGCACACATCGGGGAGGAAACCCGCCAGTGACTCACGCATCGGGAAATGTTTACCCGGTTTGTAGACGGTCAGGCGAATAACATTGGTTACGCCGGGATGTACCGCTTGGTTAATATCAAAGGCAAAAGGTGTCCATAGTCCAGTATGTGAACCGACCTCAATATCATTGATCTCGGCTTCTACATGGTAACTAACCGCATCAAATTGCAGTTGGATTGTGCTACCATCCCATGTCGCGGGAACATTGACCCGTAGTTGGTAAATCGCTGGGCCATCTACGCTGCGAGCATAACCCTGTGCTTCCCAAGTACCGGGAACTTGAAGTGAGCCATTCTGTCCATCCAGCGAGAACTGCCATTCGCCATTTAGTGACAGCGATTGTGCAAGGTCATTATGCCATTGCTGCATGACTTATAACCTCGGCAGTCGTTGTTCAATTGGCAGCATCAGCGGGAAAGGCAGGTGTGGTTCAGCCTGATACCAATATGCTGTCGATGCGTAATCATTGGTGAGTTTGTTGGCATGACCATGTTCAATCGTTACCCGAATCGATTTCTCGAAAAAGATCGGATCTTCGATGTGATAACGGTAAAGCGTGTTCTTACCCCGCCACGGCCAATCGGCTGTCCCTTGATACAAGATCAAGCCATGATACGGCGCACTATATTCCTGCGTTGGGCAGAAGGCAGTGTTGAAATAGTCTTCCGTACCTGTGCCATGAATCCCCGGCCATGACTCGCCATCCACAAAGATCATGTCATCACCTTCGCCGTACCAATCGTTGGATTGGCGCGAGAAGCAGTCGATGTCCAGATGGCAGCCAACGTAATGCCCGCGTCCTTCGGCTTCTAAGATCACATAGTTGGCATCGCCGGTTGTGTTCGGAGTACGCCATACCTCCCGCATTCGATCATGATTATCTTCCCAGCGTTCGTTAGGCTCTTGCCAACCGGGAGTGGGATTTACCCGTCGCCAATGAGCATGGAAGCGTCCATAATCCGCCATACTCGTGCCAGATGTATAACTTTCATAATCGACATAGAAGTAGAAGTTCAGTTTCTTATTGGCTTCATTCACCACTTCAATTCGTGCGCCTGTTTCAAATGGCATCGAGAACCAACAGTTGAAGCTGCGTCCGTTTTCAGGGCTCATTTGAAGGGGTAGGGACACAAAATTCCTTGTTAGGTTATGTCCCATGCCGAAGAAATCGCCAAGCGGTGTCTCCACACTCGGCGAGGTTTCGCCGTCCCAATACATTTTAAGCAGCACTTTGCGCAGGGCATATTTATCGTCTGACCACATGGTCATCCAAATATGTTTGATGCAGCCCGCGCCTGTAATGCTGGCGATGTCACGCGATTGACCGGATTCGAATTCCCACCAATCGCTGTTACCACCGAGCGGATCATAACTGGATAAACGCTGTCGTTTGACACCGGGGCGCAGCAAAGGCAAACTCGCCAGTGTACTCATGCCGAGAACCATGTGAGCGTTAACCTTTCGTGCCTGTCAGTTGGATACCTTCAATGAAGTACCGCTGGGCAAAGAAGAAGATCAAAATCATCGGAACCATGCTTAATACCGATGCTGCCATAAGACGGTCATAATAGATCGTGCCGTACTGATCTTTGAAGAAGTTCAACCCGACCGAGACCGGAAACAGATCGGGACTGCTTAGGTAAATAAAGGGTTCGAGGAAGCTGTTCCACGTCCACCAGAAGGTGAAGATGATCACCGTAGCAATCGCGGGTTTGCTCAAGGGTATGATGATATACCGAATGATTTGCCCCACATGCGCCCCGTCAATGCGGGCGGCTTCTTCTAATTCACGCGGGATAGTTGAGAAGAACTGCCGCAGCATAAAGATAAGAAATGCATTCCCGAAGAACGACCGCAAGAAAAGCGGCCAGAGTGTGTTGACCATCTTTAAGTCACGGAAGATTTCATAAACCGGAACCAGCGTCACCGGATAGGGTAACATCATTGTCCCCAGCAGCAGGACGAAAAAGAAATTTTTCCCCGGTGCGCGTAAGCGTGCGAAGGCATAACCTACCACCACGCACGATAGAACGTGTCCAATAGTGTTGAGTAAAACTAAAACGAAAGAGTTGCGGAAAAAGGTAGGAAAATACGTTTCGGCGACTTTGGTCTGCAAGGCTTCTTTGTAACCGTCGAAACGGAGTTCCGGGTAAAGCGCACGTTGTAATTGGTCTGGACTTACATCGAATGCATCTTTAACCACCGACTCCGGTATCACCAAAGCCATATCACGAGGTTCACCAACCAAAGCCACCGAGCGCGTAGTCTCGTTCAGCGTGTATCCATCTTGGACACGATAGGAATTGCGTTTAAGCTGCGCCCCATGAGTGCTTGTAAGCCCGCCTAATTGTGCCAGATGCAATGAGCCTGCTTTGTCAACTGGAATGACGGCACTTTGTTCGGTACCGCTAATAAGTATCGCCACTTGGCTCGGCGCGCCATTCTCAGGTGTATAAGTCGCACCCTGCAATACAACATCATTGACGGTAACTGGTTTGATGTCGCTTAACTCGGTTCGTGTGGCGACGAAGGCGTTGGCATTAAATTCATCTTCATTCACGACTGGTTGCCAGGTTTCTTTTGTCAGAATGATGTATTTGGCAGCTTGATCTCCGATGGTGACCAGCGCTAATTCGGTATGACCGACAGCCGCAAATCCAGCGTCTTTTAAACTTTCTGGTGCGGTTAATGTTGCTGATGAAGCGGTTCCTACTGTGCCTACAACCGTAAGTTGTGACTCAGGGCCAATTGGCAGAACTTGAACTGTGCCGCTTTCTAAAGCGACTTCACGACCCCGAAATTCGATGCCCTCGACTTCTAACGATAGATTTTTACCACTATTGACCACATCGAGCGGTACACGGATGGTAGCGCCTTGAAGATCGTTTACATCCGCAACAATCAAGGTGTTGTTATCGCCTTTAGCCAGTGCCACCACCTGACGAGTTTGTCCATTAGAAGTCCAATTGCGAATGTTTAATGTGAGATCCCCAACGGTTGTGGCGGTCGCTGGACTCACTTCGGCAGATGGAGCAGTTTGCAAGTTTTTGAGCAACGCGGTGTTGATGACGGTCGTGTAACGACGCAGCCCCATCTGAATCACCTTTTGCGTTTCGCCGCTGATCTGAACTTGCCACAGGCTGATCATCTTATTGGTGTTCCCAACCCGTATCTCTTCCCAATGTTGGGGAATCCAGATGGGTGGTTGGGTGAAAATTTGCCAGCTTGGTTTAAAGCTGGAGGAAATCATCCACAACATGGGGAAGAGCATAAAAGCCGCTCCCAGCAAGAGGATAGCGTAACTGATAGTATAACGGATGTTGCGCTGCCAAGTTTTAGAGGTTCGATAGTCTTGCCAGCTTGTTTTTGCGCGAATGACTAATGACTTTTGGGTTGTGGTGTCCATAAACCTAACGTACTTCCGCTTCGTAATAAACCCAAGCTGCGGAGGATCGAACTACAAGGAGAGTAATAATCATAATAACGACGAAGAGAATCCAGGCCAGTGCCGAGGCATAGCCCATTTGCCCCAACTGAAAGGCACGTTCGTATAGGTTGAGCATATAGAAGAGGGTAGCTTTATTCGGGCCACCTCGTGTCATCACCCAACCGACATCAAAAACCTGAAGTGCGCCGATAATGGCTAACACGACATTAAAGAAAATAGTCGGACTCAGCATCGGGACGGTGACATAGCGGAACTTTGCCCATCCAGTCGCACCGTCAATTTCTGCGGCTTCATATAGGACTTCAGGGATGCCCTTTAATCCTGCTAGATAGATAACGATCTGTCCGCCGACACTCCACCAACTCATGAGAATGAGTGCGGGTAATGCCCACTGTTCGCTCAAGAGCCAATCGGGACCTTCGATACCAAACAAGCCAAGTGCCATATTCAATAATCCGTCTTGTGGACGAAAGATAAAGAGCCACAATACCGCGACGGCTATGCTGCTGAGAATCGAGGGTAGGAAAAATATGGTGCGCCAGAAATTAACGCCGCGCAGTTTTTGCGCCAGCACCATCGCTAGTGCCAATGCGATGATCGTTCCACCGGGAACGCTGCCCAGCGCATAGAAAAGTGTTACTTTGAGTGATTGCCAGAAGTCTTCATCTGCGAGTATGCGTTGAAAATTGCGAAGGCCAACCCATTCAGGCGGCGACAACAGATTGTACGAAGTGAATGATAGATACAAAGAACGCAGCATGGGATAGGCGAGGAAAACTAAAAACCCAATTACCCAAGGCAAAATCAGGACGTAAAACGATAAGGCTTCCCGCCGTGCTAGCCGTGAACCCAACTCATACTTACGGAGCAGCGATGACATGACTTCGTCCTTGATAACGAGGAGTGTGACACGGATTTCGGTCAGTATCACACCCCATTTTGACTTACATAAAACTATTTGTTAGATGACCATGAGTTGGGAGGCAACTCGATCCTCCCCAACTCCCATTTTAAAGTTAAGCCTTGCCACCGTCGGCAATACACTTATCGGCAGCCGCAGTCAATTTGTCTAACTCGGCTTTGATGTCAATTTGGTCGCCGCCGTCAGCCGTCACCCGCTTCATCAGATCACCAGCCGGAGTTGCGACGCAAGGGCTATAGTATGGACTTCTGAGTTCTTCCAGCGGCCCAAGGAAATCAGTTTCCTTGATGTATACGCCCCAGTAAGGATCGCTGTCGCGCTGCATATCTTGTGAGACGACCGGGTTACCGCTTAGTGCCTTCAGTGCAAACACACGTTGACCGGGTTCGGTTGTCAGCCACTTGAGCAGCTTCCAAGCTTCGTCAGGATGCTTGGTCTGGCCTGAGATGCCCCAACCGAGCCACATGAGGACGCTCTTGTGTCCACCGGGGCCAGCAGGAACGGGAGCGACAGACCACTTGAGGTTTGGAGTCTGGTTCATGACATCTTGCCACCAAGGACCGTGGAAGGTTGCGCCCATTGCAATCTTGCCATCGAGGAACATTTGCACGCGCCCACCCATACCGGTGGTCACTGCGCCAACGGTCGTTCCCGAAGGGGCAACATGATATTTGAATACAAGGTCACGGTACCATTCCAATGCTTTCACAGCCGCATCACTGTTCAAGATGCCTGTGGTGGTTTTACCATCATCACTAATGGTCAGTGAACCCCACTCTTGAAGATAACTTTGGAACGCACGCCACCAACCGTCGTTCACGATGTCAATGCCCCACTGGACAATATTTTCGGGATCAAAGTCTGGGCTAGTTGCATTGTTGCCATTCTTATCAACCGTAAGCTGTTGTGCAGTGTCTAGGACATCATCCCAAGTCCAACCTTCGGTCGGATATTTAATACCAGCGGCATCAAATAAAGCTGTGTTGATATAAAACGAACTGGTGCTGTAATCTTTTGGAAGTGCAACCAGTTTGCCGTCATACATACCTTGATTGTAAATGCCTTCATAGACATCCGTACCAACCTTGATACCATCTGCGCCAGTGGCATAAGAGGTCAAATCCATGTAGGCTTTGCCACCTGATGACTCCATGTAGAGAGCCGCCCATTCAGGAGGATAAGCCAATAGGTCTGGAGAGGTACCAGCCGAAAGCCACGTCAAACGCTTGGTGTTCTGGTCGTCACCAATGTTCGGTTCAAGGGTCACATCAATACAAGGATTTTCGGCTTTAAAAGCATCAATTACCTGATTCATATAATCCACACGGTCACCACTCGACCAGTCGTCAACACGTAAAGTAACTTTGTCACCTGTACAAGTTGCTGCTTGGGCATGTACGGTGACTGCCGCTGTAGGAATGAGAAGTAAAGTCATAAAAAGTGCTAAAAACCATTTACGAGACATGAAATTTGTTCCTCCAACCTGAAAAGTACGCATTTTACAATCTATATAACCAAGCGATTTTCTTAATGACTTTGACGAACCTCCTTGCTATCACACAAAAGTGTTGTCTGTAACACTTCTAAAACTTGTCTGTACATTTAGGGTATCGAGTCTAAATGAATCTGTCAAGAATTCGGCTGTGGTTCTAGAATATGGCTGTAAAATGCTTGACAGTGTGCCACACGCTGAATAAACTGTGACTAAACATTCAGGATTTAAATGTACAGTCATTTACGGCTTAAGAAACTTTTCAAGGAATATGATTTATGAGTTCCGAACCTAAAAATCGAATTACAATTGACGAAAATGTCGAATATTTGAAGCGTTATGCTTTTCTAGAACGCGCTTGTATGCGTACTCTCGCCGGTTGGTTGCCGGGTATTCCAGAGTGGGAAGCCAAGAACGAAATCGGCTTGCATATTTGGGAAAGCGCCGATGCTGCTGATGAATTACGCGCCCGTTTGCGCGAACTGCGTTGCCATAATCCCGAACGGGGCATCAGCCCAGTTCTCGAAACGCTTGGAACTGAACTGGATAATGGACAAAACACCACTGAAATTATTTCGACGATTTATCTCGTTGTGAAAAGAAGTTTATTGAATGCTTACCGTCAACACCCTGAAACCACTTGGGCTGATTTTGACCGTCCAACCGTAAAACTAATTGAACGGCTGGTATCAATCACTGAAAAGCAGGTTGCGTGGGCGGAACGTTTTTTCAGCAGTATTGAAGCAAATTATAGCGGTTGGCAAACGTGGCGAGATTACATTGCCGGGTTGTTGTTGGCTGATGGTGGTATGGGCAGTGCTGATGCAAAATCTGCCTTACCGACGCGACCAGATAACCATAACTTGCTGCTTCCGTGGTTAACTTGTCAGCGGATGCAAGACTGGCCTATCTTTGACCCCAATCAGGATGTTGAGCCGGAGCGTAAAAGCCAACCCGAAGCGCATCGCTTGTGGCGTTTCAAGCATTATCTGAATGAGATGACAGCCGCCGAAACACTCGGTTCAATCCTGTGGATGACACCCGAAATGCCTTGGGAGTATCAGCACAACGTCTCGCGCCATCTCTGGGATGAAATTCGTCACAGCCAGCTTGGGCAAATACGTGTGCAGCAGCTTGGCCTCAAAATCTCGGATGTGCCGCAGGTTGTACAGATTTACAATGTGATGATGGGACTACCAGCCGTTGACCAGTATGCTTTGCTGACGACAGTGATTGAACCCAATGGGATGCCTGAAAAAAGTACCAATCGCGAACATTGGGAAGAAATCGGTGACGAAATTTCAGCCGCCGCCGTCAGCTACGACTGGAGCGATGAGAACTACCACGTCCGCTGGGGCAAGAAGTGGACTCCGGTTTTGCTGGAAACTTACAAATATGACGAAACGCCGGCCCAGATCGCGGCTCGGACTGAGGCGTGGTTGCTCGAAAATACACCCGTCAAAATGCAGCAGAAGATGGCGCTTGACGCGCACTAACATTAAGATTTTGGCTAGGGAGATCGGTTAATACTCTACCTAGTAGTCTAACAGTCATGAATAGAAGGGTAAAGACGTTTAAGCTTAATACGAGCATCAGCGGTGGTGAACTGCCAATCGACTTTGACTTGACGAAGATTGCGTTTGGTTTGCCAAGCGGCAACGGAGCGTTGAAGCAA
>JBBQLX010000127.1:0-18690 GCA_038328375.1 Aggregatilineales bacterium
TGAAATTTCGCAGTGTCATTTATACATAAATTTTGGGCTGTTGGGAAGATACCCTCGCTAAGCTGCGTAAATATCCCGCTGTTGATGTCCAGCGCCAGCAACAAATATCCCTTATCATCCCCCGGCACATTGCCACCAAAAGCAACATGGGTACTGTCCGGTGACCAGATCAGACGCGGCGGGTTAGGGGTGTGTTCGGTTGTCGTGAAGCCGCAGTAGCTTTGGATTTCTCCGCTGCTGATGTCCAAAACGTGGATACTGGCTGCCGCTGCATCAGTTTCTGGATTATCCCCACTTAACCGCATCACCCAAAACGCGATGTGTGTCCCATCCGGTGACCAACTCAAGTCGCCGCTGGTTAATCCGTTGATGCGAACCGCGCCATATTGACTAGTGAGGTCTGTCCATTTAGCGGGTAGGTAAGTCGTTCCCGGCTGCACTGCATAAATTTCACTGCCCGTTTTACCTGAATTGCTGTCAACGCTTACTGGCGCGACATAAGCCAGCCATTGTCCATTAGGCGACCAAGCTGCCGAGTCGTAATAAGGAAGGTCAACACCTAAATCAACGCCCGTTGCATCAATCTCATCGCCTGCTGCCAAATTCACCATCAATCGGTGGAATGTGTCCTCCACCTGCCTGACCTTGATGCCCCATTTCCCGCCCGGTTGTACTGTGGCTACACTCGTCACATTTAAATAATCGCGGTCACCGCCAGATTCGGGCTGCAAATATGCATCTTTCCCCGGTGTCCATACCAACAGCGTATCATTTGTCCACCACTCGACATCTGCTGCATAATCAATCAAGGGTGTACGTTGGGTTCCGTCCACCCGCATCTTGGAATAACCCTCACTGACTGAATCAACATACGTTATCCATTCGGCATCCGGTGAAAGTCGGCAGTTTGTGCCGCACGGACGTGTATCAGGTAGAGGATAACGACTGTTCGTATCAATGTTGTAGACCCACATGCTGGCTTTATCGAAGGCCGTCAGGATAATCCCACCCGGCGTAAATTGGCTGCCGCGTACCTGAATCCCGCCCGATGGACAGACTTCGACCACGCTGCTCATGGCGGTCAATTTGCTGCCACCAATAAGAATGAGTGCCAGCACAACCCAACAGATATTGCGGAGTAGACCGCGCTTTGCAATGAATTGAAAGAAAGGAAGTGTCATAGCGTATTGAATGATTGCTCACATTGCGCCAAGCATAGCACAAAATAATGCCTGTCGCTTCATCTCAGGTTTTCTGAAGCGTGACGAACCACTGTTTATTAGCAGCCTTATAACATCCGAATTTGAAACGTTTCATATCGGGTTTATCTATTTTGCATGGCTTTCAATCTTGTTAGAGTTTGTTGATATTGCATAAAAACATGTGTTTTAGAGTGCGAATTTGGTACACTTAACGCTGAGAATAGTTATAGGTATGATATAGTGTCTACAGAGTATGTGTGCTGCCAGAACAGGGGCAACAAATGAAAAAAAGCCTCGCAACCTTTTCATCCAATATCCGGGATGAAATAGGGGAGGGATCGCCAGAATTGGGGGAAATAAAGGAGCCGGTCAATCCGCAAACGACCACTACCTCTCCAGTTATTAGAACGAACGGCGGATATGCACCGACGGCTGAAACAGGGTTATTACCCGCTGTTTTCATTGCGCCCTACGAAGGTCACGATTATGCCGAAGGTCAGGATGCATCTCGCACGACGGCTGAAACTCAGGTTGCACCCCTCAATCAGAAAGCGACCCAAACGATGACAGAACATATGCCGTCCATACTCATTATTGAAGACACTACTGAACTGGCCGAAGTCATTCAGGCCACGCTCGAACGCATGAATATGCACACCGCCCACGAGACACATGGCAGCAAAGCCATCACCCGTTTTGATGAAATGCACCCTGATGTGGTCTTGCTGGATATTGGTCTGCCCGATATGTCCGGTTGGAAATTCTTGGAAGCCGTTAAGGAAAAGCACAAGGACGATATGCCTATCATCATCGTCATTACGGCCTACGGCGATCCTGCGAATCGTCTGGTTGCCAAGTTCCAAGGGGTTTATAATTACCTTATCAAACCGTTTACCTCTGATGAAGTTGAACAGGTTGTGATGTCCGCCATTCGCAGTAAGACTGCATGAAACCGTTTCGATTTTCCCGCGCCCTCATCATGAGGGCGTTTTTGTTGGTCATGGCGTTGTCGGTATTAGCCTCCACCCCACCGCCACCCATCCCCTCATCCCTAACGGTCGATCTTGCCGCTCATCGTCCCATGCAAGCGCTCTACCAAATTGATGCTCAGGTTGCTCAATCCGGTTGGACGGCTGACCTCGCTAAATCTGCGGGCGATATATGGGAAGGGCTGGACGATTTACCCCGTGCCGTCTCTTATTGGGAAATTGCTGTCCGGTTAAAACCCGATGATGAGCAGTTGACCCGTCGCTTAGCCCAATCCTATTTGGATTTGGAACACTGGTCGCAAGCGGTCATAACGCTTAGCAGCCTCCTCAAAACCAACGATGATAATTGGGCGCATTTCCAGTTGGGTATATTGCAATCGGTTCTTGATTCCTCGTCCGCCACTCAACACCTACAACTCGCCGCCCGTGATCCGCAATACCAACCCGTTATAGCTCAGTTGCTTCCCGTACTAAATGAATCCTCTGACGTTACCCGCGCTATGCAAGTCGGTGTTGTTTTGGCAGGTGCGAAATTGTGGCCTGCGGCTGAATACGTTTTCCAATATGCCGCCTCGTTTTCCCCTAAGCTGCCCGTAGCCTTGGCCTATGCTGGGCTTGCCCGCGATCAGCAAGCTAAAAATGGTCGTTCCCAAATTGAGCAGGCCGTTGCCATCGCGCCGAATAACGCCCAAGTTCGTTATCTACAAGGCTTGCACTTGCATCTTGTTGGTGATGAAGAGGCCAGCCTGATTGCGCTCCAGCAGGCCACCCTTCTTGACCCGTTGAATCCGGCTTTTGCTGCCGAGTTAGCCACCACTTACGACCGCATGGGCGATGCCGTTAAAGCCGAGTATTGGTATAAAGCCGCCGTTACCCTCTCCAATAATGACCCACGTTTTCAGGCAATGCTCACTGCCTTTTATGTTCAACCTTCCATCTCCATCGTTACAGCTACCCCCTAACTCCACGTTTACGCTCGATGACCACCGTGCTACAATCGCCTCTTATCACCAACTAAACGAGGTGTGTTGCCTTGCGCCGTTTCCTCATCCTTTTGGTTCTTCTGCTCCTACTGGGTGCATCCTATTTGGCAAATCGCTTGACCGCACATCTGCATTACATTGTCCCTGTTGAGGCGGGTAAAGTAGCCTACATCGCCACCTTTGATGATTTTAAATCGGATTGGACGCAGACCGATGGTCGCCTAAAAGTACAGATTCTCGATTCGGGTTCGCTGCGTATCACGGTCGGTGATGTGGATAAACTGCCGTTCTCGCAAGCCAAACCCTATTTTGGAGATTTTGATATGCGGGCGCAGGCTGCGGCTGTTGACGGCCCCCAAAGCAATGGCTTCGGCTTAATCTTTCGCCTGCAAAATAAAGACAACACCTCGCCAACCGACGACGATTTTTATCTGTTCGAGATCAGCAGTGATGGCTATTATCGAGTTTTGCGTTCTTTCGAAAATGATCAAAAAGAACTCAGTACATGGATACCATCGTCCCTAATCAACCAGCACATCGGCGCGACCAACTTCCTCCGCGTAAATGCCAAAGGCGACCAGTTCCAGTTTTTCATTAATAACCAACAGGTTCAGCTTTGCATTCCTGATGACCCGAACGGAGTCAGCACTTTTCCAGTAACCGGAGAATGTGTCGGCGGCAAAATGCTGGATACACTGGTTGATGCCTCAATTCCTAACGGTCAACTTGGAGTCGTCGCTCAATCGTTGGATGAGCAGGGCGTAGTCGTTGATTTTGATAACGTGGTTGTCTACGGCCCATCCTAAAAGAAGTCATTTTTCCGTAATACAAAGCATCTAATCAATAGACCTAATTTCACCCTCCAAAGACGATTTCATCAATCTCCGCTATACTGATGCCATAATTACAAAGTCTACTTTATAATAGCTGCCGACAATATCAGCGACCTTGATGCTGATTGCACAGGAGTAAGAACATGGAAGAACCCAAAGTACAATTACAAGTTGCCCTCAAATCGGCAATGATCAATAAAGATGTCGTGCGCCGTGATGTCATTCGCGGTTTATTGAGTGCCGTTAAACAGGTTGAAATCGACAGCCAGAAAACCTTGAATGCTGAAGACACGATCAGCATTCTCCAAAAGGAAGCCAAGAAACGCCGCGAAAGTATTGACGAAGCTGTCAAAGTGGGTCGCAGCGAAATTGCCGATCAAGAGAAGATCGAACTCGCTATCATTGAAGGTTTTTTGCCGGCTCAATTGTCGCGTGAACAGGTGACGACCATCGTCCAAGAAACGATTGCTCAAACCGGTGTGACCTCACCAAAAGAAATCGGCAAATTGATGGGTGCGCTCATGCCTAAAGTCAAAGGGCTGGCTGATGGCAAACTCGTCAACGAGGTTGTCCGGGAACTACTGAAGTAATGCTGCGGGTGTCGCTATGATTGATTGGCTGACAAGACTGTTACAGCGTGTTTTGCGAATCCAACCGGGGCGTTCGCGTAACCTCTTGCATTGGGTCGGGACAATCGTTGCCACCGCCTCATTTGTTTTAATTGCCACGCTGTTGGTCGTTTACGACAGCGTGTTCTTAGGCTTTAACAATCTCTCGGCTCTGCAAATCGGTGATACTGCGCCGCAGGATATTCGTGCGCCGATTACAATTTCGCCTTTTGTGAGCAAAGTGCTAACCGAGCAGCGTCAGCAGGAAATACGGCAAGGTATTCCTGATATTTATTTCCCGCCCAATCCGGCTGTATCGCGTCAACAGTCGGATATGACCCGCCAGATTTTGGCCTATATCCAGAATATTCGGCATGACCCTTACGGCACATCTCAACAAAAGATAGAAGACCTCCACGCCATCAATGACCTCACCTTGCCAGAATCGACCATCGTTCAACTGTTGGGCTTGGATGAAAAAGCGTGGACAGATATCACCGATCAGATTACCAGCATACTTGAACGCGTCATGCGCGGTGAGATTCGTGACTCGAATATACAGTCCGTCATTACACAACTGCCCATGCAAGTCGGTGTGCGTTTTTCCGAGGATCAGGCCGATGTTATCGTTCAGGTTGTTAAGGGTTTAATCCGTCCCAACACGCTGCTTGATGCAACTTTAACCGATCAAGCCCGTCAGAATGCCGTAGCCAATATCACCGTGCGCCGCAGCTTTGAACGGGGACAGGTCATTTTGCGCTCCGGCGAAAAAATAGATGCCGCCGCCTACGAAGCATTAAGTATCTTAGGTTTGCTGGAGCCAACCAATCAGCGTGTACAAGAATTTGCGCGAGCTGCTTTAGCCAGCATCATCGTTTTGGTGGTGACAGGCTTATATCTCAGTCGTTTTAAGCCGGATTTACTGCGTTCCTCACGCTTTATGATGCTCTTGGCTGCACTATTTTTGCTGACATTGTTGGGCGCGCGTTTGTCGGTCATTTATGGGCAAATCTACCTCTATCCGACCGCTACCATGGCAATTCTGTTTGCAGCATTAGCCAGTGCGGAAGTCTCGGTCATTGGTGTTCTAGGGCTGGCTACGCTTGTTGGCCTCATGCAAAATAACTCCCTCGAAATGGCGATGTTGGTTGGTGTGGGTGGTCTGTTAGCGACTCTCACTTTGCGCCGCCCCGAACGGCTTAACGGCTATTTCATGCCCGGATTGTTGGTCGGCTTGGCGAATGTTGCGGTGGTACTCATCTTTTTTCAGGGTGATTTGACTTCGAGCAGTAATGCCAGTGGTGTCGGTGAACTTATCATCTATAGTTTGGTGAACGGTGCGCTGGCTGGGACTGTTTCACTCGCGGGCATTTATATCGCGACGCTGGTCTTTAACCTTCCCACAGGTTTAAAGTTGGTTGAACTCAGCCAACCTAATCAACCGCTGCTTCAGCGCTTGCTGCGCGAAGCCCCCGGCACCTATCAACATTCGCTTCAGGTTTCAAATATGAGCGAACAGGCTGCCAATGCCATTGGCGTGAATGCAGACCTTGTTCGGGTTGCCGCCTTGTATCATGATGTCGGCAAAATGATTAACCCCGCCTTTTTCACCGAAAATCAAGTGGAAGGCATCAATCCTCACGATGCGCTTGATGATCCTGCTCGCAGTGCTGCCATTATCATCAGCCATGTGACTGAAGGCGAGAAAATGGCTCGTCAGTATCGTCTACCTGCCCGTATTCGGGATTTTATTCTCGAACATCATGGCACGCAGGTTTTGTATTTTTACCAGCAGGCCGTGCAACGTGCTGGTGGTGAGCAGGGCGTAGACATCGAACAGTTCACCTATCCCGGCCCCAAGCCTCAAACCAAAGAAACTGCTATTTTAATGTTGGCTGATAGTTCTGAAGCGACAGTTCGTTCACGCAAGCCCACCAAAAAACAAGAAATTGACGAAATTATCCACCACATTATTGAAGGTAAAATTCAATCAGGACAATTGGATGAGTCGGGTTTGACTCTGAACGACCTTAGCACCATCCGTAGAATATTTGTAGATATGTTGCAAGCTGTTTTCCACCCGCGTATCAATTATCCACCCCAGCTTAAGCCATCTACTCAATCGTCAGCCGAAACGCCACGTACTCCCACTTTGCCAAATGTCACGCAGGAGACTGTCGGAGCAAGAGCTTTGCCGGATGGAGATCGCTTGCCAACCGTGGTTATGCCTGCCGAGCCGCAAAGCTCCAAAGTCCTCACCAAAGAAATGCCTGCTATAAAAATCATGCTGGATGCTGAAGACGAAGCCCCGCTGCCGGATGTTCCGCCGCTGCCTCGCACGGGTGAATACAGAACCGTACACAACGGCGAAAATGACAAAGCACCGTTGAAAAAGGATGCCTCAGAAGAATAGTGATATGACATTTACCATCGACATTCAAAATGAAGCCAATTACGCCTTTGATGCTGCCCGTTTGCAAACCGCCTCGCAGCAAGTACTTAACCAACATGATGTTGACCCTGATACCAGCTTAAGCATCGTATTTGTAGACAATGCTTACATTCAAAGTGTGAATCTCCAATTTCGGGGCATCGACGCGCCGACTGACATCCTCTCGTTTCCGGCTGATGAACCGCCTGTTGAAATTGAGGATGAGCCGCCCTATCTCGGTGATCTCATCGTGGCCTATCCCTACGCATCGGAACAGGCCGCCCGCGAAGGTCATGCCCTGAATGACAGCCTATCCTTGCTAGTCGTACATGGTACGCTGCATTTGCTCGGCTATGACCACGACACGCCCGAAAATCGTGCCGAAATGTGGACGGCACAGGACGCGGCGCTAACTGCACTCGGTATCTCAACAGCCATCGTTCCCGCCCTCGAAGGGAGCGATCATGACCAACCGCACTAAGAAAGTGCTGGATGAACTCACCAGCACCATGAAAATTAACCCCGATGAGTACAGCCTGAACGTCAGCCCCAACCGGATTAAGAGTTTGGGTTATGCGTTGGCGGGTTGGTTGTATATGTTGCGTTACCAGAAGAACACTCGTATCATGTCAGTTTCGAGTCTGGTCATTTTTGTGTTGGCGCTCTGGTTGCAAGTTGATTTCACAAGGTGGGCGATCCTCATTCTGACAATCACCACGGTCTGGATGGCTGAGTTTTTGAACGCGGCGGTGGAAGCAGTCGTCAATCTGGCAACGTCCGAATTTCACCCGATGGCTAAGGTCGCCAAAGATGTGGCGGCTGCCGCTGTATTACTTGGCGCGGTTGCCTCAGTGCTGGTAGGCTTATTGATATTGGGACCGCCGCTTTTGCATAAATTCGGTTATTGAGAAAGTATTATGGAAGAAACCCCACAATCCGAATCAGAGTCCCCGCGTAAAAATAATAGCGCCCGTGAACGCCATCAACGGCGCAAACAGGGCATGGCGCAGCCTTCCAACACGCCTCGCCAGCTCAGACCATCCGGTGGCTATGCACTCCCCGAAGTGCGTATGCCTGTCAATCGCCTTGTGATTTATGGTGTCGCGGGTGCAGTATTCCTCATTGTGGTGATTATGCTCATCGGACGGCTGAAAAATGACGCGCCCAAGACCAGCGCCAACGCCATCTGGATCGGTACGCAGTGGACATATGATAGCCCTGACGATGCCGCTTTAACCGCGCTCGTCCAAAAATTGCGCGATCATCAGGTCGGTATTGTCTACGCGTGGGTCAGCCTGCTTCAATCCAACAATGCGTGGTCGGACACTAATAAACTTGACTCGGTAAAATCATTTGTCCAGCGCTTTAAACGCCTCTATCCTGAAGTCAAACTTTATGGCTGGTTGAGCATTGATGCGCAGCCTGTTGATAGTAATGTTCGTCTTGCTGATACCTCGATGCAGCAAATCGTAGCCGACTTCAGCCAGCGCATGACCGCCGAATTCAAGTTTGATGGCGTGATGCTCAATGTCATTCCAGTGTTCAATAACGATGAAAATTATTTGTCGGTGTTGCGGAAAGTTCACAGCAGCATTGGCGAGAAAGCCTCGCTTGCAGTCGCCGTCCCACCGGATTGGACACCCACCGAAGTCAACATCCCTAAGCCTCCCCGCATCGAACCCGGCACGATTTGGGATGAAGCCTATAAGCAGCGTGTCGCCTTGATTGCCGATCAAGTAGTTGTGACTGCTTATAACAGCGGTATTGCCACCAGTGCCGATTACTCCGCTTGGATGGCCTATCAAGTCAAAACGTTTGCAGGTGCTTTAGCCGGTTTACAAACCGCTGGCGGTGTCCCTGCTTCAACTGAACTACTCATCGGTGTTCCGGCCTACGATACCCAAGCCCTGACCCACGATACCAACGTTGAAAACATCCCGTCCGCCGTTGCCGGCATCCGTACTGGCCTCACCGAAAGTTCAACGTCATCCAAATATGTGAAGGGCATTGCCATCTACTTCGAGTCCCAAATGAATGACGATGATTGGTCGCAGCTCAAACAACTCTGGGCAAATTGAATTTATTCCCTTGCTTATGGGTTCAGGAGATGACACTTTTCAAAAGATGAGATGTTTTTCTCGTAGGGGAGGGTCTGTGACCCTCCCGAATGTCTCTGTGAGGCTACTACTTCCCCAATTCCTCATAGAAATAAATCGCCGTATCAATGCCCTTATGGAACATCTCCAGCGTAAAGCTCTCATTCGGCCCATGTGCGCCGTCACCTGCTAATCCCAATCCCATCAAGATGACAGGCAGGTTATCCAATTGACGTTGGAAGTCTGCAATAATCGGCAGCGTTCCACCACCACGTTCAAACACCGGACGTTTGCCCCAACCTTTTTCATAGGCATTCAAAGCCGCAGTCATCGCTGACGAATGTGTATCCATCACCGCAGGGTAGGCCGATGCTTGGATTCGTACTTCACTGCGAACGGTTGCCGGAGTTAACACCAGCAGTTGTGCCTTGACCAATTCGAAAATCTTATTCGGGTCTTGGTTTGGAACGAGGCGGCAGCTAATCTTTGCCAGTGCCTTTGCGGGCAAAACCGTCTTTGATCCCGCGCCATAAAACCCACTGACGAACCCATTGATTTCGAGTGTCGGTCGTCCACCAATCCGCTCATGTAATTCATAATCCGCCTCGCCCCAGAACTCAGGTACACCTGTCGCGTTTTCCCACGTCGATTTTGCAGGTGCATTTTTCCGCAGTTCTGCCCGTTCCTCGGCGCTCATAATCAACACTTCATCATAAAATCCCGGCACATTTACACTGCCGTCCGCGTTATGCAGTTGAGCGATAATCTCCGACATCGCCTGCGCCGGATTATGTACGATTCCACCGTAACCACCGCTGTGCAAATCTTGCTTTGGCCCAAATACCTCGAAGTCCAAATACATCAAGCCGCGCGTCGAATAATCAATTACGGGCTGGTCAATCGTCTTCATGCCGCTGTCCGAAATCACGCACACATCCGCTTTGAGCTTGGCGCGATTTTCCGCCACAAACTTACCGAGGTTGGTTGAACCGATTTCTTCCTCGCCCTCGATCAAAAACTTCATGTTGGCGGGTGATTTACCTCCATTCGCCAGCAGCGACTCGGCAGCTTTCAATTGTGCCAACATTTGCCCTTTGTCATCGCTTGATCCTCTTGCCCAGATTTTGCCATCATGAATCACCGGATCGAAAGGTTCATTATCCCAACCGTCACTCTTAACAGCAGGTTGCACATCGTAATGCCCGTAGACCAACACCGTCGGCGCACTCTCGCCCGCACCCAACCACTCGCCATATACCACCGGATGTCCAACCGTTGGCAGGATTTCGACATTAGTCAACCCGATGCGCTTCATATCTGTTGCAACCCATTCCGCCGCTTGTTGCACATCTGCCTTGCATTCCGGCAGCGTGCTGATGCTCTTGATTCGCAGTAAATCGTCGAGTTGTGTCTCGAACTGTTTGCTATTTGCTTTCGCATATTCATGTGCATTCGTCATTATGGATTCTCCTGTCCAATCGCTTCGTAGAAATAGATCGCTGTGTTTATGCCCTTGCGGAACATCTCAACCATAAAATGTTCGTTCGGACTGTGCGCCCCATCATCATTCAAGCCGAATCCCATCAAGATCACAGGTGCGTTCAGTTCTTTCTGGAAGTCACTCACCACGGGAATGCTCCCACCTTCCCGCATAAAAACAGGTTTTGCACCCCAACCTTGCTCATAGGCATGAATTGCCGCCTGCATCGCTGGTGTCCGAATATCCACAAAGGCCGCTGGTGCACCTTTGGTCACTTCCACCGTCGTGCGGATCGTTGCTGGACTGAGGTTCATGATGGTGTCACGCACCAATCCGCCAATAACATCTGGATTTTGGTTCGCCACCAGTCGGCAGCTTATCTTCGCCCACGCTTTTGAAGGCAGCACCGTTTTGAATCCCGGCTCGTAATATCCGCCCGCCATCCCATTGATTTCCAATGTCGGTCGCGCACCCGTTCGTTCGTGGATAGCGAATTCCGCTTCACCCCATTCTTGTGATGCCCCTGTTGCTTGTCGCCAAGCTTCTTTGCTCATGCCTGTTTTCTGAAGTTCGGCTCGTTCTTCGTCCGAAAGCGGCAGCACATCGTCATAAAATCCCGGTACAGCCACACTCCCATCCGGCTTGTGCAACTGTGCGATGATCTCAGCTAGTGCTTGCACCGGATTATGCACCGAGCCACCATAGACACCGCTGTGTAAATCGGTCGCTGGTCCGTAGACTTCGACTTCCAGCGTCACCAAACCGCGCAGGGCATACAGAATCGACGGTTGATCGGGAGTGGGCATCCCGCTGTCCGAGATCACACAGACATCCGCTTTCAACTTCTCGTGGTTAGCTGCCACAAAATCCGCTAAATGTGTCGAACCGATTTCCTCCTCACCTTCAATCAAGAATTTGAGGTTGACCGGTGCTTTCCCTCCATTTGCCAAAACCGCTTCGACAGCTTTGATGTGCGCGAAAACTTGCCCTTTATCATCGGATGACCCACGAGCATAAATATGTCCATTGCGTTCGGTTGGCTCAAACGGCTCACTGATCCAACCGTCACTTTTCAGCGCAGGTTGCACATCATAATGACCGTAAATAAGGATCGTCTTCGCGTCCAATCCAGCGCCCATCCACTCGCCGTAAACAATTGGATGCCCCGGCGTTGCGATAATCTCAACCGAGTGCAACCCGATTCGCTCCAAATCATCTACCAGCCATTGAGCCGCCCGCTGCACATCACCCGCATGTTTAACCGATGTGCTAATACTCGGAATCCGCAGCAGATCAAAAAGCTGCCCCTTAAACTCATCAAAATGCGCTTTCACATACTCATGTGCTTGGCTCATCTGTATTTCATCCCTTCCCTCAAAGTTTCACTCAACCATTACATCATGATTTATTCCCTCCATCGCTTGCGGGCTATCAGCGGACTGAGCCTGCGAAGATAGCTGATGAAGGGTTAGGGAGGGGGTTCTTATTTCCCCATCCGCTGACTCAATTCCTCATAAAACTGAATCGTAATTGCCATGCCCTTATACCACATGTCGAGGTATACATGCTCATTCGGCCCGTGTGCCGCGCATCCCTTATAACCGAACGACAATAATACCAATTGAGCATCCAACGCCTGCTGCAAATCGACCACCACCGGAATACTACCGCCTTCGCGCACAAAATGTGGACGTTTACCCCATACCGTCTCATAAGCATTGCGTGCTGCCTCAACCGCTGGACTGTGTCGATCAATTAGCGCTGGTTCACCGATCTCCAACAGTCTGAGTTCCGCCTTGACTGTCGGCGGTGTAATCGTCTTGATAAAATCGCGTAGCCGTTCATAAATCACTTGAGAAGTTTGGTTTGCCACCAATCGACAGCTAATCTTTGCCAGTGCCATTCCCGGCAAAACGGTCTTAAATCCGTCACCCGCAAACCCGCCTCGAATCCCGTTGATCTCCAGCGTCGGTCGCGCACCAATTCGTTCGTGCAGATTATATTGTGCCTCGCCCCAAACTTGTGGAGCCGCCGCCACATCTTTCCATTCGGTCTCAATCCACGGCAGCGCCTTTGCCAATTCCGCCCGTTCTTCATCATCTAACGGCAGTACATCGTCATAAAATCCCGTCACGCTCACACTGCCATCCGCGTTATGCAGTTGGCTGATAATCTCCGCCAGTGCTTGGATCGGGTTATGCACAGTTCCCCCGAAATGTCCGCTGTGTAGATCCTGTTTCGGTCCGCTAACTTCCAACTCCATTGTGACTACACCGCGCAGCCCGTAAGCAATGTCCGGTTGCTCACGGTCGGACATACTGCCATCGCAAATCACTGCCACATCACATTTCAAACGGTCGCCGTAGTCTCGCACAAACACTGTCATATTCTCGGATGCCGACTCTTCATCACCCTCGAACATCAGCTTGATATTGACTGGTGATGTGCCCGTTTTGATAACCGCTTCGGCAGCCTTCAACTGCGCCATGACATTGCTCTTACTGTCAATCGCCCCTCGCGCAAACACCTTGCCATCTTTTTCGGTCGGCTCAAATGGCTGCGTATGCCAACCATCGCTCATCTCGGCAGGTTGCACATCATAATGGCAGTAAACCAAAACCGTCGGCGCATCTTTCCCCGCACCCATCCATTCGGCGAACACCACTGGATGCCATTTTGTGTGGATCACCTCAACCGTATCAAACCCGATCCGTCTCATATCGGCTGCTAGCCATTCCGCCGCTTGTTCGCAATCCGCCTGATGCTCAACCAACGTACTGACGCTCGGAATGCTCAACAGCTCTTTCAACTGCGCCTTAAACGCGTCCTCATGAATCTTGATATAATCCAATGCTTGATTGTTCATCTTCCCTCATCTCTAACCCGATTCATACAACCCCGAACTTGACCGCATAAAACTTTTGTTCTATAATAATGTGGTAATTTGTTGCACAATTATATCGACATGCTGTGTCTGGTATTGATCAATATTCACCATAGGCCAATTGCCTTCGTGCAAATCAATTTACTTTGTAGGGACAGCATTCTTGCTGTCCGTATCTCATGACCACATTCGTCAATTTCGATCACTCATCTGAACTTTTCTATGCTTATCCAATTGCCTACATCAAAACTGAAAAACACTCTTCTGAACTCTGCGTTCTCCGCGCCTCTGCGGTTATTCTCTTCCCTATGTGTTAAAAATGCATTTGCCTTTGCATCTTCGGCGGATCACTCCCTAGCACCCGCCGAACCTACATTCGGCGGCGGACATACGGGAGCTTTCCGCTGCACTTGTGTCATTTCAGCGGCATCAGCCGAGCCAGCCGCCATTCAAAAATGTCAATTCAGCGGTTTCTCCCTTGCTTCCCGCCCGCCATTTCAGCGGATAAATTGCACATTTCGCATTTTGTGCAATATCGCTCTGTTCCTTTTTTATCTTGTAACTTGTCTTTTGCCACTTCTAACCAAACACCTTGGCCGCCTGCTCCCAGATCACCTTTTTATCCGCCTCATCCAGCACAAACGGAAAATAATACCCGACTCGATCAAGTAATCCCTCGTAGCGTTCCTTCACCTTATAAGGAAGCTCATCTGGAGCAGCCACTACCGCAATCTCGTTCATCATCTCATCACTGATTTCCGTCCACATCTCCGTCCAACGGTTCTCGCGGATCATTTTGGTCAGCCGCTCGGCAATATCACCCCAACCGTGCATCTCCAACACTGCCTTATAACTGGGTGTGCTGGCATAAAACGCGATCTGGCTCTTGGTCGCAATCGTACTCTGCTGGATTTCTTCTGGTGTATTACCAGTCACCACAAAAATCATGCATGTCAGCTTCACATCCTGTCGCGTCCGTCCCGTTTTTTGCGCCCCTATCTCGATATTCGGAATAACCAGCTCTTTCAAATAGCGCGTCGTATGGAAAGGATGCACATGGAAGCCCTGACACATCTCACCCGCCAGCCTGCACAACCCTTCATTCACCCCCGCGATATAAATTGGAATATCCGCATAGGGCATCGGCTCCGGTGAAAAAAAGGGTGTCATCAAGATAATCCGGTAACTCTCCCCAATATAGCGCAGTGGTATACCCGTTTGCCAAGTATTCCAAGTCGCCCGCATCACCTCGATATACTCCCGCAGTCGTGGAACGGGTGCGCTCCACTCACTGCCAAACCGTTTGGTGATATGCGCCTTAACTTGCGTTCCCAAACCCAATATGAATCGCCCTTGTGATTGCTCGGATAAATCCCAAGCCGTCTGCGCCATCACCATCGGACTGCGTGGGAATGCCACCGCAATCCCCGTTCCCAGATTGATCCGATTTGTCGCGCTAGCTGCGTGGGTCAATGGCAAAAATGGATTATGCGAAGTCTCTGCCGTCCACAACCCACCAAATCCATAATCTTCAACCTGCCGCGCGATGTCGCCTGCCGTATTTAACGTTTTTGGGAAAATCGTCACATCAAATTGCATCTGTTTTACTCTGCGCTCTCCACGTCTCTGCGGTTCAATCTTTTCAAATAGTAAATCGTCTTTTTTTAATTCGCTAGGCCACCCGCCTGATGCTATAATGCGCTCTTAAATCACATGTTTCGCAAAGGCCAACCATGACCGCGCCCACTCTCTCTACGAAACTCAACTTAGAACATCTCACAACCCTTTATCAAATCTCGATGACCATGAATTCGAGTCTCCAATTTGATGAAGCACTCGCCAACGTTATTGATGCCATGATGCTTGCCACCAAAGCCGAGCGCGGTGTGCTAATGGGCTTTGATGAAGAAACAGGTGAGCTTCGGCTCTTAGGTGCGCGTGGAATCGCGGGTGAACAATTGGCCCAGCAGGAAGCCTACAGCACCACCATCGTCAATCAAGTGGTATCGACCCGCCAACCCCTCTTGACCAATAACGCCATGTTTGATGAACGCATCACTCCCGGTCAGAGTATCATCATGCGCGGCCTCCGTGCCATCCTTTGTGCGCCGATGATGGCTATGGATCGGCTCGTAGGCGTGGTCTATGTCGATACCTCCATGCGAACGGGCGCGTTCACTGAAGCCGACCGTGATTTGCTCAGTGCTATCGCTAATCAAGCCGGTATCACCCTCGAAAACTCACGTCTTTATACGGTCGCTGTCGAGAAGGGGCGTTTGGAACACGAGCTTAATCTTGCCCGTGAGATTCAACAGGGCTTGCTCCCACGTCACAAACCGCAGTTACCCGGTTATGAAGTCGAAGCCGTGTGGCAATCTGCCCGTGAAATGGCGGGTGATTTCTACGATTACTTCAACCTCAACCAGCAGTCTTTCGGCGTAGTCATCGCCGATGTATCAGATAAAGGTGCGCCTTCCGCCTTATTTATGGCAGTCGCCCGCAGCATGATTCGTGCCTATGCCTTCGCGGGTTTGTCCCCGCGTGAGACGCTTAGCCAGACCAATGATCTCATTCTGGATGACGCTGAAAGTGGGATGTTTGTCACCGTCTATCACAGTGTTTTCTACGACGATGGACATAGCATTCATATCAACGCAGGGCATAATCCTCCGGTTTTGTTTCATGCCTCAACAGGCAAAGCTGGCCTCATGTCGCAGGGTGGACGAGCCATTGGCTGGTTCCCTGATAATCCATTGTCTGAAGCGGAGCTTCGCCTCGAACCCGGAGATGTCATCGTCTACTACACCGATGGTCTAACCGATGCCGAGAATGTGAATAAAGATAACTTTGGTGAAGCTCGACTGTGCCGTGCGGTTGAAGAAGCTGCGGGTCAGTCAGCAGGTGATATTCTGCAACATATATTGGATTCTGTTGACCACTTTGCTCAAGGTGTTGTTCCCTTTGATGATTTAACCTTGATGGTCGTTCGTTATACAGGTTAACTAAAAATATTTCGGAGGTGTGCATGGGTGTGTCCGGCCTAAGTCCGAATTCAGGCAATAATCGTATTATGCGTTGGGTACTCACCACGGTCGCGACTGTGGTTTTGTTACTCGCAGTGTGGGAAGTCCATACCACGCTCTTGCTTGTCTTGGCCTCCATCATTTTGGTCGTCTTAGTGACCATGCCTATTCGTTTTCTGGTACGGCTGGGTTTTCAGCGCACACCGGCTGCCATCATTTCACTATTAGGCATATTGGGTGTCTTTATATTGCTGATCCTGTTAGCGTTGCCCTCCCTCCTTGAACAGTTCTCAACTCTTGGAACCGACTTTCAACAGGGCGTGAGTGAAGTGGTGTCGCAGTGGCAGCAGATTCAAAAAGACTCTAAAATGCGCGAGACATTTCCCTATGTCGCCACCCTACAAGATTTAATGAAAAACTTTTTTGGTGAAAATGACCTCGATAAGATATTTACGGAGGTCACGCGCCAACTAGGTCAAGCTGCCGGGCAACTTGGCGGCTCAGTTTTACCCGTTGTCAGCGGTGTTGCCAGTACCTTACTGAGTGCCATCATCGTTATCTTTCTGACGCTGTATCTATTGGCTGAGCCTGATAAGTACGAGGAAGGTGCGATTAGACTCTTTCCGATATGGTATCGCCCCCGCGTGCGCGTCATCATTGACCGTATTGATTTCACGCTGCGCCTTTGGTTGCAAGGGCAGTTGCTGTTGATGATCTTTGCCGGCTTTGTGACATGGTTAGGGTTAGCCATTCTTGGCCTAAATCAAGCCTTAGCCCTTGGCGTTCTCGCAGGGTTATTCTCATTTGTCCCGAACTTCGGCCCGATTGCTGCTTTGGTTCCTTCACTCGTGGTCGGTTTAGTGCAATCTCCCCAACACATTGGTTGGATCATCTTAATTATCTACGGCACATCTTTCCTTCAAAGTCAGCTTATTGCGCCGCTGCTCTTTAAAGAGAGCCTCAACTTACCTCCAGTCTTGGTGTTGATAGGGCAAATTTTTGCGGCAGTCTTTTTCGGCTTCTTGGGAATTATGCTCGCCGTTCCCATGATTGCGATTTTGTTGGTACTCGTACAGGAAGTTTACATTAAAGACATTTTGGGTGATAAACCCTCCGAAATGCCTCATACGCGTGAGATTGAGCTGCTGTCAAGTGGAAATTAACGTCAATTTGACCCTAAATCTCATGAAATTACGTTAAAATCAGGGTTGACAGGTATTTTTACGGTGGTATCCTTCTCTTCATCGCGGAAAAACAAACGCGACACACAAAAATGTGTGAAACGCAACTTAACAACAGAAGAGTGAGATGGAAGAGACGCAGTCGATTAGGACTGCGGAAAACAAAAACTAATCAGCCAAGTAACAAAAAACAAGGCAGCAAGCCTTGTCAGTTTCGAGAGTAAAATCAAACGGAGAGTTTGATCCTGGCTCAGGATGAACGTTGGCGGCGTGCCTAACACATGCAAGTCGAACGCAGATAGCAATATTTGAGTGGCGCACGGGTGAGTAACACGTAGCTAATCTACCTCAAAGCGCGGGATAACATGTCGAAAGACAGGCTAATACCGCATAAGCTCCCGACCTGTAGAGGGTTGCGAGAAAAGGCTTAGGTCACTTTGAGATGAGGCTGCGGCCCATCAGCTAGTTGGGGTGGTAAAAGCACACCAAGGCAACGACGGGTAGGGGACCTGAGAGGGTGACCCCCCACACTGGGACTGAGACACGGCCCAGACTCCTACGGGAGGCAGCAGTGAGGAATATTGCACAATGGGCGAAAGCCTGATGCAGCGACGCCGCGTGGGTGAAGAAGGTTTTCGGATCGTAAAACCCTTTTCTGTGTGACGAGAACGGACGGTAGCACAGGAATAAGTCTCGGCTAACTACGTGCCAGCAGCCGCGGTAAAACGTAGGAGACAAACGTTATCCGGAGTTACTGGGCGTAAAGGGCGTGTAGGTGGTTTTGTAAGTTCGGCGTGAAATCTCTCGGCTTAACCGGGAGTGGTCGTCGGATACTGCAAGACTAGAGGACGGTAGAGGCGTGTGGAATTCCGGGTGTAGTGGTGAAATGCGTAGAGATCCGGAGGAACACCAGTGGCGAAGGCGACACGCTGGGCCGTACCTGACACTGAGGCGCGATAGCATGGGGAGCAAACAGGATT
>JBBQLX010000128.1:0-18168 GCA_038328375.1 Aggregatilineales bacterium
ATTGACGCTGGCTTCCCTGATCCGGCTAAGGTGACTCGTGGTGCAGTCGAAAACGCGGCCTCTATCGCCGCCATGATCCTCACCACCGAAGCCCTGATCACCGACGTGAAGGAACCTGCTGGGAACTCTGCTCCTCCCCAGATGCCAGAGTACTAGGACTTCCGTAGGGACACGGTATGATGTGTCCGATTTGAAAATGACAGGGCGTATCCGCAAGGATGTGCCCTGTTTTTATTAATGACCCATTTGTCTAAAGCAATGGTAATGGTGTCGTAATAATTTTGCGTTATGATACCGGGGAATTAGGTTTATTAGGCAAAGAGTAACAATGAAAAAACTTCTTTTAATCACTACGTGTCTCGTTATCATTTTCGGATTTGGAATATTTGTTGCAAGCCAGTTTGTCGCCCCAATCGCCACCTCATACACAGCGCTATCAACAGAGCAGCCTCGAGTTCGGGCTCAACCTGCATCAGAAAATCGTCCCTTAACTGTTGCTGACATCGCCAAAACTGGCCGTCCGCAATTTCTGAACGGCTACGCTACGTGGTGCCCCTATTGCCAACAGAATGATCCGGTTTTGTATGCAATTCGTCAACAGTTCAAGGATCGAGTTGATTTCATCAATCTAAATGTAGATGGCGAAGGTGTGCTTGAGGCGGCTGCGCCCTATACCATAACGGGTGTTACACAATACGTTTTGATTGGCGCTGAGGGGGAAATAATTGAAAAATGGTTCGGGACAATCGATGAAGAAACCATTAGCACATCGATTGCCGCCTATATACAAAGCACGTAGATTAGACGTTGGACAGATAAAATAATTCCCAAGCGCTTAGTTTGGTTAACCAGCTATTCATAAGCTCGTTTTTGGTTGCCCATAAACTATTTGTGCGCTCCCATATCTGAACGTCAACTCGATGTTTGTCGTTATCCTCGAAACACCTCTGCTTTTCACCTCATATTACGAAACACAAGCAATCTGCGCCAACTGATTTCTGCCTCAGTCTGTTATAATACATCGCCTTAGGAAAATCTAACAAGGTTCTTACGTGCAAGCGGTAAGCTATGCTCACCAGTAGTGCATCTAATAGACACTTATCCGTTTTCCAACGATTGGCGAGAGATACAATTTTATGATCCGTTCAACCCGAACGCACCGTCCGCCGACGGATGTGATTGAACTGGCGGACAAGATATTGGTGCTGGTGGAAATCGCAGGGATGCAAACCGACGATTTGAACATCAGCCTGCACGAACGGCGGTTGACAATTAGCGGCAAACGCAAAAAGCCCGAACATCATCAAGCTGCCTATCATCAACTGGAAATCGGCTTCGGCGACTTTAAAGTCGAACTGGACTTGCCGTGGACGATTGAACGCGACGCTGTTACGGCAACTTATGAAGCCGGTTTATTGGCTGTAGAACTACCACGTAAGACTTCCCGCACCATCCCTGTAGTGGATGTCAGCGGTGACGCATAAAGGCGAAAAGATGACACCGAAACGAACGACAGAAATGACCAAAGCCCGGTATTTCGCAGACGAAGACGAGGCGAAAACGGCTACGACCGAGTTAGATATTACCGTTGAAGATGATACCGAAACCCCATCTGAAAATGGCAAGCAGTCTAAGAGCGACATTCCGGCAATTATCCCGATTTTGCCGTTGCGTGGGTTGGTAGTCTATCCACAGACTGCAATCCCCCTGACCGTAGGGCAGCCGCGCAGCATCAAACTGGTGGATGATGTCATCGCGGGTGACCGGCTAATCGGGCTGGTAGCTGCGAAAGACCCTGACATGGAAACACCGGGGCCGGATGATGTTTACCAGATTGGTACGCTGGCCTCCATTCACCGTCTATTCCGTGCGCCCGATGGCACGATTCGTCTGCTGGTTCAGGGTTTAGCTCGTATTCGCATTGATGAGTACACCGAAAATGAACCGTATCTGCGCGCGCGTGTGACTGCCATCCCCGAAACCTTAGAAGATACGGTTGAGGTTGAGGCGCTGGTACGCAACGTCGCTGACCAGTTCACACGGCTGGCTGATCTCGTCCCGAATATTCCCAGTGAATTGATTACCAACGCAGTTAATGTCGAAGAACTTGACCCGCTGCAACTCGCTTATGCCATCTCGACCTACATTCGCATCGGTCTAGGTGACGCACAGGCCATCCTCGAACTGGAAAGCACCGATGCCAAGCTGCGGCGTTTGATGACCATTCTCAGTAAAGAACTGGAAGTACTGGAACTGGGTCGCAAAATCCAGACCGAAGCCCAGACTGAGATGGAAAAAGTGCAGCGCGAATATTACTTGCGCGAACAGTTGAAAGCCATCCAGCGCGAACTTGGTGAATCCGATGAGCAAATGGTGGAAGTCGAAACCTTCCGCAAAAAGATTGCCGAATCCGGTATGCCGGAGGAAGCCGAGAAAGAAGCCGAGCGCGAGCTTGATCGTCTTTCCAAACTACCAACCGCCGCCGCCGAGTACGGAGTCATCCGCACCTATCTCGACTGGATGACGACCTTACCTTGGTCAAAAACCACTGATGACAATCTGGACATCGCCCACGCGCGAAAGATTTTGGACGAAGACCATTACGGGCTGAAGGATATTAAAGAACGTATTCTGGAATATCTGGCGGTTCGCAAACTACGTAATGAACGCGCGGAAGAAATTGAAAGTGCTGAGGCAGCAAACGACAGTATCCGCCGTGAACGACGTGGCGCGATCTTGTGCTTCATTGGCCCACCCGGTGTCGGTAAGACCTCACTTGGTGCGTCGATTGCACGGGCGATGGGACGCAAGTTCATCCGCATGAGTTTGGGTGGTGTGCGTGACGAGGCCGAAATTCGTGGCTTCCGCCGCACTTATATTGGCGCGATGCCCGGTCGTATGATCCAAACCATTCGCCGTGCCGAATCACGCAATCCGGTGATTATGCTGGATGAAGTGGATAAGCTGGGGCGTGATTTCCGTGGTGATCCTGCCAGCGCCTTGCTGGAAGTGCTTGACCCCGAACAAAACGCCGAATTCCGTGATCATTATATTGACGTGGCCTTTGACCTCAGTGATGTGTTCTTCATCACCACCGCTAACGAGTTGGAACCCATTCCCGGCCCTCTGCGTGACCGTATGGAAATCATTCAACTCAGCGGTTACACCGAGGCCGAAAAGGTCGCGATTGCTGAACAATATCTGGTGAAACGCCAGACCAAAGAGAACGGCCTGCGTCCCAAGGAAATCGAGTTCACCCATGAAGCGCTGACCACCATTGTCCGTGATTACACCCGCGAGGCTGGTGTGCGTACATTGGAACGCGAGATCGGACGCGCCGCCCGTAAGGTTGTGACACGTATCGCTGAAGGCAAGACGCGTAAGGTCACGATTAAGGAAAAGCAGGTACGCGAACTGCTCGGTAAACCCCGTTATGGCTACCGTGAGGAAATCGAAGAACGTACCAATATTCCGGGTGTGGCAACTGGCTTGGCATGGACCCCGGTGGGTGGCGATGTTCTATTCATCGAAGCCGCACGGATGCCGGGTGGCAAGGGCTTCCAATACACCGGACAGCTTGGCGATGTTATGGCGGAAAGTGCCAAGACAGCCTTGAGCTATATCCGTTCGAAGGCTGATGACTTCGGCATTGACCAGACGTTTTTCGAAAAGAACGACATCCACATCCATGTTCCAGCGGGTGCTGTTCCCAAAGATGGCCCATCCGCCGGTGTGACGATGGCGGCAGCCTTAGCCTCGCTCATCACAGGTCGCGCTACCAAGAGCAACGTTGCCATGACAGGCGAAATCACGCTGCGTGGACAGGTACTTCCTGTGGGCGGCATCAAGGATAAAATTCTGGCGGCGCACCGTTTTGGTGTGGATACCGTCATCATCCCCAAGAAGAACGCCAACGATTTGGATGATCTTCCGGCTGATGTTCGCAAGCAGCTTAAGTTCGTGCTGGCGGAACATGTACAGGATGTGTTGGACGCGGCTCTAGTACCTGTAGCCCATACAAAAAACGGGCATAAGGGCAAAAAGTAGTGTATATTGAGGGTTAGGGATAGGCATTACTTATCCCTATTCTTGCCGTTCAATTGACAGGGAGATGACCCGTGCCGAAAGTAATGATTGTAGATGACGACCGTAATACAGTGAAGCTGCTGCAAACGCTGCTGGAACTGGACGGCTTCGTAGTCGTAGTTGCGGGACGAGGCGCGGATGTAATGCCCATCGCCGAACAAGCCAAACCGGATATATTCCTGATGGATTATCATCTAGCGGATATGGATGGTGTGGATGTCGTTCGCCAATTACGCTTGACGGACACTTTTGCAACCATTCCCATTGTCATGGCCTCTGGCTTAGACGTGGAAGATGAAGCGAAAGCGGCGGGGGTAAACTTCTTCATGATTAAACCCTTCGAACCCGGTGATCTTGCGCCACTGTTTAATAAACTGCTGGGGCTTTGACTCTCTAAAAACGCTTGTATGAGGTTCACGAATTTTCCCGTTGAACCTCACCTCATTCCCTCGTGTAATGATAGTGACGAGGGGAGCAACTAGGTTCCCAAACGTATTTCTATTCGACACAACAGGTTAAAGGTTTGGGTTAATGGACATCCTCATTATTGGCGGAACACAATTTGTAGGGCGACATCTTGCCGAAGCAGCCTTAGAAGCTGGACATAAGGTGACGCTGTTTAATCGTGGGAAAACCGGGCCGGGACTCTATCCGCAGGCCGAACACCTCATTGGCGACCGTGATGGCAACCTCGACGCGCTCAAAGGCCGCAAGTGGGATGTAGCCTTCGACCCCAGTGGTTATTTACCGCGTGTGGTACGTCAGTCGGCGGAATTGTTACAAGATGCAGTCGGAAAATACATTTTTATTTCCAGCATATCAGTCTACGTCGACTCGGATAACGCTGATGAAAATGCCCCTCTGAATTTGCTGGACGATCCCACCAGTGAAAACATTCCTAAGCAGTATGGCGCGTTAAAAGTAGCTTGCGAAAATGTCATCACCGAACTTTACGGCGAACGCGGCTTAAATGCCCGTCCCGGTTTCATCGTTGGACAGTATGATAGCTCACCCCGTATGCCCGGTTTATTGTGGCGTTATGACCGCGAAGGCGAACGGATAGCTGGTTTGCCTGACCAACCTGTTCAGGTCATCCATTCTCGTGATATGGCGGATTGGTTGTTGAGGGCAGTTGATGCAGGTTATCACGGCGCGTATAATCTGACCGGACGACCCATCAAAATGGTTGACCTTTTGGATACAGTGGTTGAGGTAACAGGTCAAGCGACGACTATTACCTACACCGATGATGAATTGATGAAAATGCATGATATTCAGCCGGTTGATGGCGTGGGTTATTGGGTTCCGACAGAGGCTCGCGGCTTTATGCAGGCCAATGTCGATAAGGTGTTCGCGGCAGGTTACACCGAGCGTCCTCTGAAACAAACCATCACAGAAACACTGGCATGGTTACGTAAAGATGGCCTCAAGAGCGCGGAAGTGATGGAACGGATCGCAGCACGAGCAGTCACGTTGGAAAAAGAAGCCGAGATGTTAACAGCGTGGCATAAACGTTAGATCAAATATTGATTTTCATAGGGACACGGCATGTGTTGAGCATCATAGGATTATATCAACAAAACGACATTAATTTGGATCAACTGTATTTGAAGTCCCTTTAGTGGACTTGTCTTCTGGTTAGCATCACGGCTTTAGCCTGATGTGGGAAAACCATCAATTCATTGTGATCTAACTTGCTGTCGTATCACATAATATAACCCCGTGTCCACTGCATTTTAATTTTATTTTGTGACAGGATTTTTATGACAAAACCATCCATAGGCGTGATTTTTCACCCGACCTTCCCACCGGAAACATTAGTCGATTTTGCCCACAAAGCGGAAGCCGCTGGTTTTGATGAAATCTGGCTGTGGGAAGATTCCTTTTGGGCAGGTGCATTGACCTCCGCTGCGACTATGCTAGCCGCCACATCCCGTGTGAAAGTTGGCATTGGCTTGATGCCAGCAACGGTACGCAACCCACTCTTTTTCGCGATGGAAATCACAACCTTAGCCCGGTTATATCCCGGACGTTTCCTGCCCGGTTTCGGGCATGGTGTGGATAGCTGGCTGAAACAAATCGGTGCAGCACCTAAATCCACCATGAAAGCGCTCGAAGAAACCGTGAACGCGGTTCGAGCATTGTTGCTCGGTGAAAATGTGACGATGCTTGGTGACTATGTGCATCTCGAAAATGTCCAAATGAAGGTGACACCCAAACAGCAGCCACCGCTGTATATCGGAGCGATGCGCGAAAAAACCATGCAGTTAGCAGGACGTGCCGGAGATGGTACGATCTTAACCGAGATGTCGTCACCCGCTTATGTACGTTGGGCGCGTGAGCATATTAACACTGGCATGGCTGAAAGTGGACGCAAAGATAATAAAGTGGTGGTCTTTACCTACGCCAAGGTTGGCACAGATAGCCAACAAGCGCGGCAGCCAATTCGCAAAATCCTCGCTGAAACCTTAACATGGGCCAAACCCCATTTGACACCACTCGGCATTGCTGACGAAGCCGCTCAACTGTTTAACCAATATGGGCCAGAAAAAGCCGCCGAGCAAATCCCCGAAGCATGGCTCGATGAACTGTCTGCTTCTGGCACACCCCAACAAGCCGCAGCGACCATTACCCGCTTAGGCGAGGCGGGTGCGGATTCGGTCATCTTGCTGCCGCCAAAAGGTGATCCAGCCTGTTTGGACGAATATATCACCTATTTAATGCCATTGCTCAAACAATGAGTTATAGTATCCTTTTTATACCTAAATAAAGAATCTGAACCGTTATGTCATCCCGTAAGAAGTCGCGCAACCAGTGGTATCGGATGGATTTACATCTGCATACCCCTGCGTCAGCAGACTATCAAGAACCCAATACGACTTATCTCGATATTTTGCGGAAAGCTGAATATCGTGGCATCGACATTATCGCCATGACCGACCACAATTCGTTGGCGGGTTATGCCCATATGATGCGCGACATCGAACAGCTTACCTATTTGGAAGGGCTAGGGCGGGCGCAGCCGGACGAACTCAAAAGGTTGGTCGAATATCGCCGCTTGCTCGAGAAAGTTCTAGTACTGCCCGGTTTTGAATTCACCGCCACCTTTGGCTTTCATATTTTGGGAGTGTTTGCTCCCACAACTCCAGTACGTTTGATCGAACACTTGCTACTGAGCTTAAACGTTCCCGCGCATGTCTTGGATCAAGGTAACTCGGAAGTCGGCGCGTCGGCAGATGTCCTAACCGCTTACGAAACCATCAATACTTCCGGTGGTATTTGTATCGCTGCTCACGTCAACAGCAGTCATGGTGTTGCTATGCGCGGCTTCGATTTCGGTGGACAAACCAAGATTGCTTACACCCAAGATCGTTATCTCCACGCCCTCGAAGTAACCGATTTGGGGCGGCAAGATCGCAACAGCACCGAACGCTTCTTCAACGGTACAAAATCCGGTTATGATCGTCGGATGCGCTGTATTCAAGGTTCAGATGCTCATCGCCTGAATGCGCTGCCCAACGCCGATAAGAACGCCAAGAACGCTAATCTCGGCGTAGGGGATCGTGTCACCGAAGTATTGCTGCCGGAACGCACCTTTGAAGCCTTGCTGGAAATGTTTCAAGGCACAGACTTCTCGCGCACACGGCCTTACACCCCCAGCCGCCAACCCTTGGATTATATTCAGGCCGCTCGTGAAGAAGGTGCATCGCTCGTTCAGTCCTTCCACGAAATTATGACCAAAGCAGGCGGTCGTCTTTACAGTATCATTGCTGATGTCTGTGCCTTCGCTAACACCAATGGCGGCACGATTTACATTGGCCTGACCTCCGACCCCAAACGCCCACCCATAGGTATCGAGACCCCTCAACAGGGGATTGATGCGCTGCAACAAGAAATCAGCCGCATGATTAGCCCGCGCTTGGATGTGGAAGTGGATGTGCAGGAAACACAGGGTAAACCGATTATCCGTGTGCAAGTCCCATCCGGTGGTGATCGCCCCTATGCTATCGAAGACAATAAAATTTATGTTCGTGATGAAGCTGATACCACGTTGGCAGTGCGTGACGAGATTGTGAATCTGGTACGGCAGGGCTTGAAGATTCAGGTCGATGCCGCGCCGCCGGAACCACCATCCACACCGGTTGAACCGCCTCGTCCCAAAGCCAAACGCTTTGCCCCCGTTGTCGCTGAAACCGTTCCGGTAGTTGAGCCTATCGTATCTGAATCACCACCACCAACCGGCGGCGTTGAGATCATTGGTGAAGAACAGCGCGGCGACGAACGCTATTACACCATGCGCGATCTGCGAAATGGTAACATCGTCCAGAATGTTACCCGTTCATCCGCCCGCCGTTTGTGGCACTATGCCATTAAGCAGCACGAAGGCAACCGACCACGCGCCGACAAAGTAACTTGGCAGGGTGATATTGGCCTCTGGCAGCGTTACGTCAAAAATGGCGAAACCCGTTATGACTTGGTGCAGCGTTTAGATGGACAGCTACGTGTGTACTATGGCGTGACCGACAGTGGTATGCACGGCACATGGCAAGTGTTCCTCGTGCCGGAAGAAGCCGAATCAATCGACCCACAACGCAAAGAATAAAATACCCATGACACTCATCACACTAGACGATATTCAACGCGCACGGCAGGTCATCGCAGGAAAAGTACACCGTACACCCATGCTGACCGCTTCGCTGCTCGGTGACATGCTCGGCGTAAATCTGCTTTTCAAGGCGGAATTGTTTCAGAAAACAGGTTCATATAAACCGCGTGGTGCGATCAATAAACTCAATAGCTTGAGTGACGAACAACGCGCCAATGGTGTGGTTTCGATGTCTGCGGGCAATTTCGCGGCAGGTTTGGCTTATGCGGCCTCCATCATGGGGGTGAAGGCCACCATCGTCATGCCCGAAGCAGCAGTCAAAGGTAAAGTCGCCGCAACTCGTGCTTATGGCGCAACCGCGATTTTACATGGTGTCGGCAAAGACCTTGTCCCTAAAGCGATGGAATTAGCCCAACAGCAGCATTTGACCTTTGTGCATCCATTTGATGACCCGATGGTGATTGCTGGAACAGGTACAGTCGGTTTAGAAATCCTTGAAGATGTTCCTGCACCGGATTTTATCTTCGTTCCGGTTGGTGGTGGTGGCCTCATTGCCGGAGTCGCGACCGCTGTTAAGCTTCTGCATCCCGCAACGAAGGTAATCGGTGTTGAGCCAGACGGAGCAGTCAAAATGCTCCTCAGTTTGCAGAACCATCAAGTGATGGCGGCAGAACGACTCAATACCATTGCGGATGGACTTGCTGCACCCTTCGCAGGTAAACATACCTTGGAACATGTCGAGGCCTATGTGGATGAAGTCGTGTTGGTATCTGACGAAGAAATCAAAGAAGCGATGCTCTTGATTATGGAGCGCAGTAAATTGTTCGTTGAACCATCGGGAGCAGCCGGTTTTGCGGCGCTCATGACTCACAAAGTGGATGTTCCGGCAGGCAGTACCGTTGTTTGCGTCCTATCCGGCGGCAACATCGACCGTGATAAGCTGAAAACGATTCTGCTGTGACAGACTTTGGCTGAATCCTATCCCGATTCTCTTGGCGTTCTCTGCGAAGCCTCCTGTGGATGGCGGTTTAATTGCATTTTCATATCGAAGTGTAACGCTATTTCATATCGGCTTTAGCGCACCCCACCAACAGTACTTCCCGGAAGCAAATAGCGTGTATGGAACCAATGGTCATCCACAGTCCAAGGTTCGCCCTCTGTACCGACGCATAGCCAAGCGCCCACCGGAGCAATAATCGGCTTTGAGCTTTCGATGCTTTGTACAAAAGTCTCTTGCTTGAGCTTTTTAGCCCAAACACCCGCCACCTTATAATAAGGTTTGCAGCCCAAACTAATCAGATGCCGTTCCGTGGGTGTGGGTTTCCAACGGGCATCATCCCATTTTTTGTAGGTCTTGGCGAATATTTTGGGTTCAATTGGACGCGGTTCGTAGTCATCCAAAGAACGCTTTACGTTATCATCCGCTACATACGCGATAATATAGCCCGCGCGTGCCACAATCGTATCCCAACTGGTTTTGATAATTTTCGGCGCTTCGGCATCTGGCAGCACCCGTGCCATTGTCACCCGTTTAACAGGGCGATAGTATTGAAATTCCTGTTCCACAAGTTGTCTGTCTGTCCATTTACGCGCTTGGTAAATTGCCGGACGCGCCGTGACAAAATCGTTTGTTGGACTCATAATTTGTCCCTTTCGCGAACAATTCCTGAACGAAGTATAACGCATTTTATTTAACCTGCGCCCCTCCATTAGTAGGGGTTTACGTTTCAATCAAGTTGTTTAGAGATTTATTTTCCGTTTGTCTTTCCCCTTCCATTAAGAATGAATGTCTTAGTGCTTTAGAACCTGTCTGAAAATTGCGATTAGAATGCCGGACGCGATATATAGCGTCCCTACAAACACCCTTTATTGTAGGGACGGCATACATGCCGGACGCCGTTTTAAAGGAACTGTATTGTGATTGATTCCCTCCATCACTTTCGAGAACCTCCTTTGTAGATATGGAATGCGTTTCAGACGATGATGTCAGGTCGTGAGAACTAACGAATATTTGCGGTAAATGATTGTTGCTGTTTGCTGATTGCGAAGGATCACCAGACCTATTACAATGCGAGTGTAGGTTAAATCATAGAGGTCACAACCATATGCGTGTCCGTGTTGGTTGCAACATCGAATACGAATTTCCTCAACCCACACCCATGCTGATGGTCGTTCGCCCCCCGCAGCTTGATAATCATCGCCTTGTCGAAGAACAACGGATCATAACCCCCAATGTCACCGTACACGACTATACCGATAGCCACCGCAATACCATTTGGCGCTTGATGGCTCCTGAAGGACGTTTGTCTGTGGTCTATGATGCGCTGGCTGACGTGTCACCTATTGGTGATTTGATACTGCCCGGCTTACCCAAAACGCCCGTCGAAAGTTTACCCGACGAAGTCATCGTCTTTACATTGCCCAGCCGTCTCTGCCCATCCGACTTGTTTATTTCTGACGCATGGGAGTTGTTCGGCAATATTATTGGCGGGTGGGCGCAGGTGCAGGCCGTATGTGATTGGCTGCACACCAACGTGAAGTATGTCAAAGGCACGACATCCGACACCACCGCTTGGGATTCTTATAATCAGCGCAGCGGGGTTTGCCGTGACTTTGCTCACTTAGGCGTGTCCTTCTGCCGTGCCTTGAACTTTCCTGCACGCTATGTTTGTGGCTACTTGCCGGACATCAATATACCATTCGATCCAACCCCAATGGATTTTCATGCGTGGTTTGAGGTATATATAGATGGAGCGTGGCGAACCTTTGATGCGCGGCACAACTACCCGCGTGTTGGACGAGTTCTAATTGCCCGTGGTCGGGACGCGGTGGATACAGCTTTCTCAACCATTTATGGCGGCGCACAGTTGGTCAGCTTCAAAGTTTGGGCTGATCAGGTTGCGGACGATTTACGTCTGAGCGACGCACCGCTGCAAATCAAAGCATAATATGACAATGATACAAATGGCTCAACAATCGGATTTTATTGATCACCACGGCGTAAGTTGGGGTGATGTTCAGCGGGTACGCTGTCAGTTCTATCATCGCTTTCACTACGAGTATCCCGGTCCCATCCACGATTTGAAACAGCGCCTTGTGGTAATCCCCGCCGACCGTTACGGCACACAACACTTAAGACATCATCATCTCGCAGTTGATCCACAACCCGTTACGACACGACAAGCCACCGACCACTTCGGCAATCGCGTCCTCGAATTCGAAATCCCCACAGCCGAACACAGTGTCTCCTTCGAAGTCTTGTTGGAAATCGAGAATCATACACATACCGAGCATCGACCTGCGATTTCGATAGCGAAGAGTCAATATTATCTGCAACCGACAGCCCTCACTGCGCCCAATCGTCAAATTAATGGCATCGCCCGTGATTTGCAGCGGCAATCCACCTCCCCACGAGATTTAGCGCAAAGTATCAATGATTATATTTATGCGATTATGCAGTACGAGGCGGATATAACCACTGTTGCCACTACCGCAGGCGAAGCCTTGGAAATCGAACGCGGTCTTTGTCAGGATTATTCGCATATTATGATCTCGATCTGTCGCAGTGCTGGCCTAGCTGCACGTTATGTGTCCGGGCATCTACTCGGTGAGGGCGGCTCACACGCGTGGGTGGAAGTCTTGTTACCCACCGACAATGGCCTGAGCGCTGTTGCCTTCGACCCCACCAATAATCGTCATCCCCATTTGGGTTATATCACCGTCGCCGTTGGACGTGATTATCGTGATGTCGCGCCCACATCCGGCAGCTATAGCGCTCCCTATAGTGGACACCTCACCTGTAGCAAACGGGCAGGGCTGACACTTGTGGAATATAACAGCGGCGAAATCGTCGAGATTCACGCCATCCACTAAATTTTTAACCTCAAACTATTTTGTTCTTGGCCTTAATTCCCTCCATCGCTTGCGGGGGAGGGTTAGGGTGGGGGTTCTGTTTACCGCCTTCCAATTAACCGTGCCGCGGCCCAACCGAGAAAATTAGCGATGATATCGCGAACGGTATCATCCACACTCCACATCATATTGATCTTGCTGATGTCGCCACCGCGCAGTTCCATCTCATGCTTATGCACACTGTATTCGCCATATTCCCAGAAAAAGGTCAGCGCACCCAACACTCCGAACGTGACCAACCCCGGATGCCGATTGCACCAGCGAACAAACTGTGCAAATGGACTCTTATTATGGGGTTCGATCTCGGCAGCCGTTTGCAGCGTATCTTGTACCAACGCCGTTAGCGCAAAGCCGGTCGCGCTATGGGGAATAGCATCCAACCCCAAACCCATCACACGGATGTCACCCATATCGCCTTTGAAAATATTGAACTTGGGATGTGACAGAATATATCCCGCAGCCAACGGTGCAACATAAGTCACATACTTGGGATTATCGCGCACCATTTCATCCATCACACCTTCAACCAGATTATCCGGTTTGCGCTTCTTAGGAATCAACAGCCGCAGCACATCCGGCAGCAGCAGCGTAATCGAATTGGTGACCAAATGCGGCAGCCACGTCGTAGTCATATGATATTCGCGGCGGTTAGCATCTGCGGTTGCCGCCAACACTCCCCAGATACCGTAACGTGCTAGATCAGATCGCTTCAAAAGATTTCCCTTTTGTTAATCGTGGCTCATAAGCCTTATAATAAGCTACATCACATCAATAACACTGAGCCATATGGGGGATAATGCCCACATTTTCATTACTGACCTTTAACTGTTATGGAGTTCCGACTCCCGGCACAAGCAGTCGCTTGAATCTGCTGGCTCACACCCTGAATACGCTGGATATGTCCGCCGTCTGCCTGCAAGAAGTCCAGTCCAATAGTCATCGCAGACTCTTCGAACGCGAGTGTGACACGTACCCCTCTCACGCCTTCGAGCCGTTTATTCACGCGCCCAAAGGCGGTTTGCTAACGCTCTCTCGTTTTCCCATTGTCCGTTACGAGTTCAACATCTACACCGAGCGCGGCCTCTGGTACACTCCCGCCTTAGCCGATTGGATTTTGCACAAAGGTATTCTGATCACCCACCTTGATTGGGAGCAGTTGCCTGTCGTGTTGATCAATACTCATCTCACCGCCAACTACATGGGTGATTGGAGTCGTACTAATGCTTTTGCTAAACACGAATACAATCAGTTGCGTCAACTTGCTGCCGTTGTTCAAGCTCAACCGCCCGAATCGTTAGTGCTGGTCTGCGGCGATTTTAATATCCCGCGTGGCAGTTGGCTGTATGAAGCCTTCCTCGAAGAAAGCGGCCTGACCGATCCCTTATCCGGCAACCTTAATCCTACTTTGCGCCCACGTTCGATTTTGCCCAGCCGCTATATTATGCCCATTGATTTTGCGCTGCTTCGTGCGCCTCAGACACATGATGTAAATGTGCAAAGCCGTTTTCAGTTCCAAGAGGTTATCCCCCATAATAACAAAAACGTTGAACTCTCCGACCATTACGCTGTCGAACTCCTCGTCAACGTCACCAAACGCGATTCTTCGTCAAACGCTTCATAAACTTTGTCCTTTTGACTTATTTCGCCTATAATATTCCTACATATTTTTCTTCAACGTTGCTTTCAAACAATGCACATCTTCATTAGCTACAGCAAAAAGAACAAAGACTATGCTCAGCGTCTCAAAGAAAAATTGTTGAGCGAAGGTTTTGACGTTTGGATTGACGACCGTATTGATTATGGTGATGATTGGTGGCGCACCATTGTGCAGGCCATCCGCAATGCCAGTGCCTTCGTCGTAATTATGTCTAATGAGTCTGACTCATCCGAATGGGTTCAACGTGAAGTTACCTTAGCCGATAAATATCATATTCCGCCTTTTCCGCTATGGCTCTCCGGTGATTTCCACGCCAGTGATAATTGGGCGATTTACGTCCGAACCCAATTCGCGGATGTTCGTAATGGTGATTTACCACAAGAAGATTTTTATGTGCGTTTGGCAAAAGCATCGCCACCGAAACCGCGTCCGGGTGAAGATGTTACTCCATCCATCGCTGAACCTATGCTGCCCAACACGGAACCAGAACTCGTCCGGGAGCTTGCCAACCCACCCCGACCCGATACCATAACGTTACCTACATCGCCTTCACTTGCACCTCGGTCACCATGGTTTCGTCGTCCCATCTTCTTGATAAGCCTAATTGCATTAATCGCAATTGTCCTCGTCGCAATTGTCCTTCCTAGTCTCAATTTGCCTGTACCAACACTTACACCTGCCACCAACGTGGCACTCAATCCATCCGTTACTTCCGCACCGACCCAGCCAAAAGCGACATCTACACCCACTATTACGGTAACACCTGCACCGACTCTGACACCCACCCCCTCGCTCGAAATCGCTTTTGTAGTTCAAACGCTCGATAAGCAAGCGACAGTTGAGCAGGCGACCAAGAATGCTCAATCAACCGACGCTGCCCGCGCCACTGCTTATGCCGTTGGTACGCAAAGCATCATTGACCAAACAGCAACCGCTACCCGATGGACAGCCACAGCCACGCCCAATATCACCGCCAGTATTGAAGCCTATCGTAACCAGCAAGCTGCTACAGCAACGGCTAATTTCTTAGCAGGCTTAACAGCTACAGCTATCTTATGGACATCGACTCCTACACCAAGTTCAACGCCGACTGACACATTAACGCCAACGATTAGTTTTACACCTAGCATTACCCCAACGCCCACTGCAACCCCCATTCCTGTGGGTTTTTCCGGTAATCCAGTTACCAAAAATTCTGAGTGGACTCCTCAATATCAAACCTTTAACGGCGTTGAAATGGCGCTTGTTCCGGTAGGCTGTTTTATGATGGGCAGTAATGATGGCAATATTGATGCGAAGCCTATCAATCAGCAATGCTTTGATGAACCTTTCTGGATTGATCATTATGAAGTTACCAATAAGCAATATGGGTCATTCGGTCGCTTTAAGGGAGACAATCGTCCCCGCGATTCAGTATCTTGGATAATGGCGCGTGATTTTTGTGCGACGCGTAGTTCACGCCTACCTACCGAACGCGAGTGGGAATATGCGGCTCGTGGCCCAGATAACCTTGTTTATTCTTGGGGAAATGATTTCGTAGCTGATAATGTGGTCTTTTCTGATAAATCCAGTGATGAAACTGCAAATGTTGGTAGTCGGCCTGCTGGCGACTCGTGGGTAGGTGCTTCTGATCTCAGTGGAAATATTTTTGAATGGGTTAGTAGTCTCTTTCTACCTTATCCTTATGTGAAAGATGATGGTCGAGAAGTTGACAGTAATAACCCTAGTGCTAATAGGGTGATCCGAGGTGGATCGATTGGTTTTTCGGGCCTCTTGTTGCGAGGATATCATCGTTACACGAACCCTGCTGATGAAAATCTGCTTGATTTTGGTTTTCGCTGCGCTCGAGATTACTAGCATTATATCTTATTTTGACAGAATCCTAATCGTTGCGAAAAATGTCAATTCAGTTTCATTTGCCTATACCATTCTCTAACCATTCCTCAACCTCTTAACACGCAATCTTCCCTCAAAATGGTTAGCAACTTGCCTCGCAAAAAGCTACCAAAATGTAACCCAAAGCCTCTCAATCTGTGCTACGATGTTCATATCTCTGTGTCATTGTGTCTTGGAGTTTGTGTGTTAAACCTCTTTGTTTTCCTCTGTGAGTGCTTTGAAAGTTGTGCTGCTAACCACCGAATGCTCCCTTGCCCTGTTACTACGGGGAAAGGGTTGGGGTTAGGGGTACTGTCTTTGCATTTTCAGCGGATCACTCCCTTGCACCCGCTGCGGCGCACCCCATATATGCACGCGGCGGACACACCCGAACAATCCGCTGCACTCAGCGGCATCAGCCGGGCCAGCCGCCATTCACTTGTGCAGTTTCAGCGCCTCGCTCCCTCAAACCCGCCTGCCATTTCAGCGGATTTATTGCACAATCTGCAACAACTGCAATGTGGTTTTAGCTCCCTTCCCCTGTTACTATGGGGGAAGGGCTGGGGTTAGGGGTATCTGTCAACTAAAAAACTCCAATCCAAACTCGCCACATCCCGTGTCGGACTCGGAACATCTGGTGGCGGCTGTAAGCCCATCTCGAAAAACGCCACCCCATGCCACCCACCAAACTTATATCCCGCGTTGTGGGTGATACCTGTGGGGATAAACCCTGCCGCCTCGTGCAACCCCACACTTGGATCATTAGGAAGGGTCACACCTGCTACTGCCTGCACGAACCCTTGTAAACGGAGCACCTCAAATAATACTCCATATAATGTTCGTCCAACCCCACCTCGACGCGCTGCCGAATTCACATACACCGTCGTTTCCACCGTCCAATCGTAGGCCGCCCTGTCACGCCAGCGCCCCGCGTAGGCATAACCGAGCATCATCCCTTCGCGCTCCATCAGCAACCAAGGATAATGCGCTAGCTTGCTCCGAATACGCCCTCGCATCTCCTCCTCACTCGGCACATCATACTCAAAGGAGATTACTGTTTCCCTAACAATCGGTGCATAAATCTCAAGAATAGCCGGTGCATCTGCCTCGGTCGCCAAGCGCATAAGTGTAGACATCATCACCTCCATAAAAATAGTTTGGTTACATCATCGCCTGTTGCTCACTGATATTCCATAACCTGATCGGACAAATTTATAACCGGCTTTTTTGTCCACTTCTATCGACCGGTCAAAATAGGATATTTGTCCGCCTAGCCCATTACAGGAAGCCTAAAACACATTACCATCATCCTAACGTAGTCTCAGCGTTGGGCAAAAGTACCACCGTCCACCTTTGCCGATGCCCCGCGTCCGGTTACAATGAGCGTATTGGGTTCTTTCAAAGGGGAGCGTTTGCGTTATGGCATATGGTCGGCTGGATGTATTTTGGCCCGAAGGTCAGTTTATGACCTTCCCTTTGGTGGAAAATTCAATCTCTGTTGGACGCTCAACAGGCAATACGGTCGCGCTCGAAACCAACACCATCTCTCGCTACCACTTCAGCCTGACCCACGATGGTCAAAAAACCTTAATCACTGATATGGATTCCGCCAACGGTACGTTTGTGGATGGTGAGCGCCTCTCTCCCAACACCCCTCGTGAACTTGACGGAGGTGATGAAATCCAAATTGGTGACCTGCGCTTGATTTATCACCAACTTGATGAAATGGCTACTCAGCCCATCAAAGTGATTGAGGAAACCACCCAACGTATCGAAGTCGCCGCGCTCAGTTTCCGCTTGGATGTCATCGGCCCACCCGCCCCGTTTTCTCCCGGTGCGCATATGTCTGCCGAAGTCAACATCACCAACACCTCTGCCGATCCTCACCGCTACCGCATAGAAGTAACCGGAATGCCTGCCGAATGGATACGGGTTGATCGTGCTGAAATCTTGGTTGAGCCTCAGAATAGTGAACAAATACTCATCAACTTTCGTCCGGCTCGTCGCAGTGACAGTCGCCCCGGTGACTACA
>JBBQLX010000129.1:0-18017 GCA_038328375.1 Aggregatilineales bacterium
TTACCCCGCGTCAGCGAAGCTTTCATCTATGCGGCCATGACCCACCTTATGCTCCGCCGTCTCGCTCATTGACCTTTTTAGACAGTCTCTTAGACATAAAACTAAAGACTAATAGCTATCGACTACCGACTATAGCAATGGCTGCGGACGGGGAAGCGCGGCAAGCTGCTTGAGGGTTGTGGCGCAAACCACGCCGGAGATATTGAAGGCAATGTTGCCTTTGTCGTCGATGGCGAGTGCGCCGGGGGCAGCATTGAAGGGTGGAAGGTCAGCAATGAGTTGCAACTGGGCGGCATCTTGCAACAGATCAAGCGCATGGCGTTGGTGCGTCGGTTGTAGTTCATCACCGGTATAGACGCGGATGACACCGGTTTCGGGGTCACTGGTGAGAAGGCGCTTGCCATCGGGTGAACAGACCATCCGCCCGATGAAATAATGAACAGACTGACGTTTCTTAACCTTGCCGCTGGTATCCGTTAGCACAATCTCGCGTCCATCCGACACAAATATGGATGAGCCGCCATTGGCAATTGCTAATGAAGATTGTGAGTCTTCGTCCAGATTTAACTTGAGATCGAAGCTGCCCACGCTGATACTCTGTTGGAAAATATGTAATTTGCCTTTGGCATCGAGTGCGGCAATCGCGCCAAGCAGACGATCTAATCCCAGCGCAATAATGTTGGCCTTGGCCTTCATATCGAGTTTGACTTCTTTACCGTCGAGTTCCAACAAGAATTCGTCGCCCGTCATCCAATAAAGGCGGAGTTTGCCGTCATTGGTGGTGAAGAGTGTGGCTTGTGCCGTGCGGACGAAGGGCAGGTGTGCGCCGTTGGGAGCGACCAGACTGGCGATGAACTCTACCCATTTGTCGCTCTGGCGGCTGACGGCTTTATGCTGATGCTCACCCAGTTCGATGCCTGTTTCGAGGTCAAAATAGGTAGCACGATCTCGCTGAGTCCACGCGGCAAGTAGAGTCTGTTTGCCGGGAAGGATATTTAAACTTTGGATGGCTTGATTGGTGAGATGTACGCGCCATGGCATAGCAATACTCTTTGCGCCAGTTGGGATATTTGACGGGATGACTTGGGATAAGTGTAGTGGAGAACCGAGTCGTGTGCAAGCGAGCTAAACAAACCTTAAAGGAAAAGGGGAATGTCTACCAGACGCTCCCCTTGATAAAACGCTTAATGAGTCGGCATTTGGAGGGTGTTGGCGACTTTCATCATCTCTTCTTGAGACAAAGGGATGTTTGTTCGCACATCAAAGCTAGTCATCCAGAAGAGAAAATTATCTTCTTCCCAAGTTAATAGGTTAGCTGGCATGATATGAAACTTGCCATTCTCATCGTGAGTCATACCGATTTCGGCGTTTTGAACCCACAGTCCATGTACGTTCCGTACCAATACATCAGCAATCGGAACATTGCCTACGGGGTACTTATAGGTGGAATGTTTTTCTTTTTCGGGTGACCACAACTGCATGATCGAGAAAATAATGCAGCACTTGGATGTATCGACACCAGCCGGTTCGAACTCTGTAGTGATTTGTCCGACACGGGCATCACGGTGCGTTAAATTGTAACCATCAGGGAGATAAGTGGGTAACAGAGGCGTAAAACCGGCTTTAGTAATCGCTTCATCGAGTGTTAAGTTCAACGATTCGACTGGCGGGTGATTCGGGTCGGTAGTCGGTGTGGCTGTGAGATAAGGCTCAAAAAGTGAAGGGGCGTTGGTCAAGGTTATTGTTTGTAGGCGCTTGATTATTTCCTGTGCAAAGGTGCGGACGGGCGGCAGTGTAAATAGGATGCTGATAACGAGCAATGATGCAATAAGACTTGCTGCTAATGGGTATTGGCGATAAATAGGTGGCTTTTGGAAGGGCTGCCGATTATGTGCGTTTAAGCGCTCAAACAAAGATTGGCGTATTGATGTCCCAGCCGAAAAGTCGGTTTTAGAAAGTGTGTTTGCCAATTTCAATAAATCAGTGTAATCACCTGTTTCGTCCAGTGTGACGTTTTTATTCTGTAGCGCATCCAGTTTGGTATTAAATTCTAAGGCTTGTTCGAGTTCATTCATGATTATTCCTCCTTCAAAATCAGCCGTAAGTGGCGAATAGAACGGTACAAAATAGTGGCGACGTTATGCTCGGATAGATGAAGGATGACCGCGATTTGACGGTTATTCATCTGCGCGGCAAATTTGAGTCCGATAATGTCTCGCTCACGTTCACTTAAGCGTGATACAGCCCATAGAAGCTGCTGCTTTTGATCGTTGTCTGCTAGAGCATGTTCAGGTGGCGGATCAGTGGCAGGATGGTTAAAGAGGTTATCAATCGAGAACCAACGACGACGCTTTTGAGCACGGAAATGGTCGTTAGTGATGTTGCGAGCAATGCTGAATAACCATGCTCCAAAAGGGGATTGATTGGCGTGATAGCGCTGCATATTAGCGAGGGTACGCTCAAAAATTTGGGCAGTCAGGTCGTCGGCAATCTGCGGGTCATGCACCCGATAGCGCACATAGTTATAAACGCGAGGGAAATAAAATTCGTAGATGGGCGCGAAGGCGGACGCATCCGATTGAGCTTGCCTGACTAAGTAGGATTCATTATCTGGCGCGGCGATCACATATTGCATATTGATTCCTGTAAGGTGTGGTAGTGAACGTTACAGGTTAATACGCCGGAGGTGGCAAAGTATTACAAGTCGGGCTTATAAGGCATTGACCGCTTTTAACCACGCTTGGGCGATAAGCGCCGCGCCTGCTGGTGAGGTATGGACACCATCCGGCAGCCAATAGTCGGGTTCGCGCTGTTGGGCGGCTTCAGCGAAAATCGTATCCAGCGGCACGAGAATGGTTTTATAGTCTCTGGCTAATTGCCGGACGACTTCGATTTTGGGGTCTAAGTCGCCGCGCCAAGATTTTTGTTGTTCGTTAACAGGCAGCAAGAACGGTTCACAGAGAATGATTTGCGGATTTAAACCGGAAACGGTTTGGTCGAGTAATCGGCGATAATTGCCTTCAAATGATTGGGTTGTAGTGGGATCGTTACTGTCATAACGTCGCCACATATCGTTGACCCCAATCAGAATTGAAAGGGTCTTAGGCGCTATAGCGATGCAATCCTCATCCCAACGCGCAAGCAGATTGGTTACTCGGTCACCACTGATACCACGATTGAGAAACGATACCTTCTTTGTTGGATACAAAGCCGAAAACCAAGCGGCGGTGATGAACGCATAACCATCTCCCAAACTGGCAGACTCTTGACGATTGCGCCCGCTGTCGGTGATGCTGTCGCCTTGAAATAACACCAAAGCATTATTTTGAATAAGTGTCGTCATTTTAAAACTCAAATCCTATTGTGTAGCGGAAGGTTCGATGCTAATTTGACCGCGCGGGGCGGTAATGGCGTAACGCAATTTAATTTCGGCGGTATCGAAATTGCGGGCTTCGAGAATGTCACCAACCAGATAATTGAAATCGACCGTGCTAAATTTGGGATCAAGTCCGCTGCCACCACGATTGAGTTCAAAACGCGCCGCGACGGTTTGGGGTACAAAGACGGTTATATCGCCTTCACGCACAACAAATGAACCAAGCGAAGCATCTCCGCTCGAACCCAAGGGTTGATAAGCTGGCAAAGTGACGAGGGCATTGCCTTTGGTCAAGTCCATGTTGAGACGCTCAACTGCCAGCCCGCTCATGTTCAGGCTGAGTGTACCGTCACCCCCTTTGAAGTCCACATCCAGCGGCATATTAGCGGGTAGTTCCAAGCGGAAGCGTCCACGTCCCATGCGCTCTAACAGCGGGAATTGGTTGGGATGGGTTTCAGTAATGGTGAGGTTGGCGGTTTTGTCGTCACCTTCAGTGTAGTTGGTTTGCAGTAGGCTTTCGCTGCTGCCGACAAACTCCCCTTTGATGGCTGTGGCATCCAAGGAGCGCACGATCTCTACATCAGTACTCAGGGTTTGAACACTCACTCTTAGCAGGTTGATACCAGCGGCAATCGGTTGGTCGATGGGCGCGGTATAGTCACTTCGTTGACCTGTAGCACGGTTGGAGAAGGCGGTTGCCGCCATTCCGCCGACCAGCAGACCACTAACCACAAGTGCGATCAGCCCCCCCAGACGAACACGATCTCGCAGAAAAATGCCGAGGCCGAAAAGCACCAGCACAACCGGCCATGCACGGTTGATGAGATCAGCAATACCCGGTGGGAAAGTACCCAAAGCGCTGAGTAAGAACACAATGGCGACGGCAAGCCCGATCAGGCCGAAGAGTAAGTTGGTTCGACGGGGTACTCTCATCCGCGCACCTGCCTCAGGAAGAACGCGATGGCTAATACGAGTAGCAGAATCGGCGCGAATAGGTTTTGTCCTGATGGGCTTTGCAAGCTGCCTGTGATAGAGGCTATCCAACCGAGCAGCGTTAGCAGCGCCAATACGACGACCAGCAACAAGCGGCCTGAACCACCCGACTGCCGAACCGCCAACGATTCTTGGGGAATGATCCACCAGAAAAGCAGGTACAGCAAGGCGAACGCGCCAGTTGTGATGAGCGTAAGGAGCGCGAAGGCCAAACGAAACCACCACACATTCAATGGAATGATGGTCGCTAATCCGCCGCAAACCCCGCCGAATATACGATCTGTAAAGCTACGATACATTACTAAGCAGTCATCCGTTTGGTAATGCTATTGGGTATAAGCCGTGTGCTGTTCACTTATAGCAAGCCACAAAAATAGAGTCACATAACTATAGCCTCAGTGGGTAATTTGTGGCAAGCGAGAAGTTAGAAGTGCAGAGTTACAGGTGACAAGTTGCAAGACTAGCAATATGCTATCACACAGAAATTGGCTCAAAAGGATATGATAAGCAGTATAATTTGCTCTATGACTTTTACAGTTCACCTAGTCGTTGAGTAATTAGCGTGCAAGCTGTGTAATGATGAGGGTGAGGTTGCCGAATTGAAGTTCGTCACCTTCACGCAAGCGGTAAGACTGTTCGGATATGAGCAAGAGGCCATTGATGCGTGTGCCGTTGGTGCTGTTCAGGTCGGTAATGTAGACCATGCCTTCTTGGTCATGGATGGCGGCGTGAACCCGCGACACACCATTACCTTCGCCACCGTAATGGGAGAGTTCCAGCATCAGGTCGTTGGCGGATTCCTCGTCATCAGCACGACCCACCAGAATACGCGCATTGTGGGGAAACTTGAGGGTACGGTTGCCATTTGGAAGGATTTGTAAGGTCAGACGAACCGTGCGTGGAAAGACAGAATGCTCTGTATTAGGCGCATTCAAAGACTCATCTGATAGGCCATGTTCGAGCGGATCAGATTCAGGCAACATAGGAGTTCTGTTTCACGTATAAATGCTTTATATCATTGTGGCAGACGATGTGGAAATTGGCAACCAGTTATTATTACCCGTACAATCGGGGCAGTGAAGGAGTTTGTTCATGCGACGATTGGTGTTGGGTTTTGTTTTCCTGAGTATTTTACTACTGTTTGGACGCGGCACGGCTTGGGCGCGGACGATCCGGCAGGGTGATCAATGCCTAATTGACACAGCCGAGGTTATTCAAGGGAATCTTTTCGCCATGTGCCGGACGCTGCAAATAAAAGGTACGGTCAACGGCGATGTATTAGCCGCCGCTACAGATGCCAAAATCACCGGCAAAGTCACAGGTGATGTTTATGTGTTGGCAGGCCAGCTCGAAATTTCCGGTGAGGTCGGGCAAGATGTGAATTTCGCAGGTTCGGTGCTGCGTTTGCAACCCACGGCGAAGTTGACCAGTACAACCTCTGATGTGATGAGCTTAAGCCTGAGTACCACCTTAGACACAGGGGCAAGCGTACCGGGAAATATCACCTCGGCAGGCTATCAATTGGTCGTCAACGGGGATGTTGGCGGCGAAGTCAGTTTCTGGGGATCGGCCTTGGTGATCAACAGCGCGGTTGGCGGCGATGTGGACAGCGCGGTGGGCGATTCGCAATCCACAGGTGTTTCCCAAGTCCAAACCTTGATTGTCCCCTTCGGCTGGGATGTTGAACTGACGAATCCCGGATTGGTGGTGGGTGACAAAGGGGTGATTGGCGGGCATCTGAAATATTCGGCTGTCTCCGAGGGTACGATTACGGGCAAGGTCAATGGGGAAACGGTCTTCACAAAGGTCGCGTCGCAGCCCGATTTGAACGAGATTATCCTGAATGAGAATCGTGACAGTGTCCGATTACTGGCAGGCGCAACCATACATGAGTTCGCGATATTGGTGTTGATCGGTGTTCTGGGGCTGGTATTTCTGCCGCGTCAATTTCAAGTGCCGCTGCGGACACTGCAAAGCCGGACTCTGCCCAGCGCAGGTATGGGCTTGTTGGCATTTATTATTTCCTTTCCTATTACGATTGTGATGTTGATTTTAATCGTCTTTGTTTTGATTGTGCCGCTGGTTATCTTGCAACTGGACGGTTTATTTGTGTTTCTGTTTAGTGGCACCGTACTAGGGGCATGGGGTGGTGCGGCGAGTGTGTTTTATTTCACAGCGATTTTTATTAGTCGCGTGGTGGTCGGTTTGTTCATTGGACGAATTATTGTGCGGGCGGTGATGCGTGACAATGGCAGCCAGCGCATAGCTTTTATCAGTCTGATCGTGGGCAGTTTATTATTATCCATCGTGGTCTCGCTGCCCGTGATTGGGATTATCGTGAGCGCTATAACGGCTTTTACAGGTTTGGGAGCCATACTGATCGTTATCAATAATCAGTTACGGGCTTTACGCGAAGAAGTTCCTCAGTCCGCTTTACGGGTGAAGGCTATTTCACCGTCGCATCGTTCGGCTTCACGCCAATATGCGCCGCCTATGCTTCAAGATGGCAGTGGGCCGGGTATGGATAACCTGCCAGCGGGATTTGATTGGTGGGATGATTAGCGCAGATGCTATAGACTTTAAGTGGTTCAGGGCGTTAATAAGGCATCAAAAATTGGAACGGCGCTATGGACTGTGGCAATAAGAGTTGACTCCGTTTCGCCAAGTTTAGCGTAGCGTAGTTCAAAAGCATCACCGGCAGTCGTGGTGTAGACATAAGTGGTGCTGTCCACAAAGCGTGGGTTGTACATGTTTTTGGATAGCGGCATCGCTATTTGGGTGGGTGTGCCGAGCCAATAATCTCCCGGTTCGCCTTGCGGGTAAATGAATTGATCTTGGTCATTGTTAGGCAACCATTGAGCTATTCCCAGACTTCCGGCTGAGCCTGTGGCATAGATGTCAAAACCGTCTACGAGTTCGAATAAGTTGGTGGTGATGTCACCTTTGTGCCGCAAGTAGACTAAATTTCGTCCGCTGGGCGACCATTGGGGCAAACCAAAAAATGAGGCTTGAACTGTGCCCAATTGAGTGTGGCTGCCGTCCACGCCGAAATGCCACAGCGTGGTTAACGCACTGTCGTCATGATAGATAAGGTCTTTATCAGGGATAGCGATGGTCAGACCGCTGCTATCAGGTTCCCAATTAGGTTGTGGGTAGAAGTTGTAATCAGAGGCAGTACTCACAGCCGGAAAACTCAATATATCCAGCCGATTTTGACCCGCTTTATCAACCAGACTGATTGTGCCATCCTTCTTCCCATATTCACCGGATTGGATGATGACGATATGCTGACCATCAGGACTCACGCTGAAATACCCACCTTGTTGGGACGGTAACAGTTGTTTGAAAGTCCGTGCAGCGGTATCTGCCATCCATAGATCATCATGTTGAAAGCTATAATGTGAAGGTTGATCATAGGTGTTGAAATAGAAAGTATTGACCATTCCTCGTTGCAGAGTACCGATACGTAGATATTTCGGATCATCGGGTGTATGTATAGCTTGGTTAGGGACAAACTCAATGAGGTTAGCATCGGTGGGTGTTGCCAACCACAAACTGCCGGGGGAAACCACATTCACAGCGACATATTGCCCATCAGATGAAATTAAGAGCTGGCGTGTATTCCCAACTATATTATCGGCAGCCGTATAAGGGGTAGGCGCAGCATCCCCCGTATGCCAGACCATAACACTATTATTTTCGAGCCATGCTACCATTAAGCGGGTATTATCCTCGGCATGGATGCTCGAAGACATGAGTAACATAGTGCAGACGAATAACGTCAAAATACGGTATAGCATAATTTGTTAAAATCCACAGAATCAATACTTATTGAAGCGATTATAGTCGGAAAGTCGGTTTTGAATGCGATTTCAAAATGAAGCAGAGGCCGTAACTTATATTTTCCGGTCGATGCGGAAATTGCGTGGTATACAGCGTGGGTTTGACGAACAAACGCGGGATGTCGGCCCAACACGGCGCTTGTTGATGGCGCATAACTTATTGGATACGCCGCGAGAATACGCGGTGGTTACAGGCAGCAAGGGCAAAGGCTCGACCACTGTCATTACCTCCAAGCTGCTGCAACATTTGGGACATCATGTTGGGACGATTACCAGCCCGCATCTGGTCAGTTGGCGCGAACGTATCCGCGTCGATGGACAGGCGATACCGGAGCCAGATTTCTTGCGACTGCTGGACATTTTCGCACCGGAAATTGATGCTATCGAGGCGACACTGAGTGGCGATAAATACTTTAGCCCACAGGGTATTTTTCTGGCGATTGCCTTGCGCTGGTTCGATGAAAATAATGTGAAGGCGGCGGTCTTGGAAGTGGGACGCGGCGGACGCTTCGATGATATTTCGGTTGTGCCGAATAAGTTGTCGTTGTTCACCCCGATTATGCTGGAACATGCCGACTATTTAGGGCCGACGCTGGATCGGATTGCTTGGCATAAAGCGGGGATTATAAAACCATATAGTTATGCTTACAGTGTGCCGCAGCCCTTAGAGGTATTGAATGTGCTGCAAGCCGAAGCGGACGCGGTTGGGACAGAGTTTAACTGGATTGCCGAACGGGATATGGCTCAGTACGTTGGAACGGACGAGGATGGCATCCGTATTGACTTGGGTCGCTATGGTGTGGCAACGCTGTCTTTGATGGGACGCTATCAGATTGCGAACGCGTCACTGGCGGTGATCGCAGCCGGAAACATGCACGGACGGCTGCGTGGTGTACATCATGGAACAGCCGAGTACATCACAGCGATACGGGCGGGACTTTCGGATGTGACATGGCCGGGACGCTGCCAGAAATTGCAGGACAATCCGGCGGTATATCTGGATGGGGCGATTAACGCTGAGTCGGCAAGTCTGCTGGTCGACAGTGTGCGCGATAATCTGAAAGCGCCTGTGGTGTCGATTATCGCTGTGCCGAACGATAAGGATTACCAAGGGGTGTACGCAGCATTAGGCGCGGTCAGCCAATCGGTGATATTGACCGAAACCGAACGCAACCCCATTTTACATTGGCTGCCAGAAGATGAGGCTGTCGCAGCGGCACAGGTTTATAACCATGATGTGCGCTATATAAAGCCCTTGGCAGCGGCGGTAGAGCAGGCTAAAGCACAGGTTGGGGCAACAGGCACAGTCTTAATCGTGGGTACACAGTCGATTGTGGCGGATGCAACGATGCTGTGGGGGAAATCTTACGAAGTGATATAGTGGATAGTAGTTTTAGCTGATAGTCGTTAGCCAAATGCAAAAGAAGTGTAATTGTTTCGAGGATTTAAGATGAGTGTACTGCGACGTATTCAGGAAAACCGGATGCCGCGCGTGGGCGAGGTGATCAAAATTTATCAAAAAGAGCGTATTCTGGCGCATGGTTATGTGGTTAATGTTGATCGCAAAACGATCTCTATAGCAGGAAAAGGGATTGTTGACCTCGATACGGATGAGGTGCGACGTGGATTACATGATGGCAGTGTTCGGATTGAACGAGGTCTATAAGTGTTAAGATTGCACATCATTGTAGAAGATAGTCTTAAGGTTTGTAAGTAGTGTTAAGAATAGCTTCCTCGGTCGAGTTTTAGAACACACCATTCGGAACAAACTCTCATCAAAATGTGTCCCAATGTATTGACAATCCTCTTGGGATTTCATACAATTGTCATTCGCGCAATTTTCATTTTGAACCATTTTAACCGTTATAGCAGAAGTCATGCGGTGAAAATGCAGTAGCCCCTAACAACTCGTTTAACATAGGTTCCATCCCGGAACATTTTGATTCTCGATGTCCTCATAAAGTAAGTGGTTGCAATAAGGAGTGGTACATTGGACCGACTTAAGAATATTAAGAACTATGCCCGCACGGCGGATGTGCAGGCGCTACCGTCTCTGATTGAGGTGCAACTTACGTCGTTCAAGTGGTTCCAAGAGAATGGTTTGGCGGAACTGTTTGATGAGATCAGCCCGATTGAAAGTTTTAACCATAACCTGAAGCTGTATCTACCGGGTACGAGCCGTGAGTCGCAGGAATTGGGTTTGAAGTACTGGTTCGAAGAACCGAAGTACAGCCAAGAAATCTGCCTCGAACGCGATATGTCGTACTCTGCGCCGCTGTATTTGCGGGTGGCGTTGGTCAACCGTGAAGCTGGCGACGAAGTGCTGATTTCCGACATCTTTATGGGTGATTTCCCCATGATGACGGACAAAGGTACGTTCATCATCAATGGTACGGAACGCGTGGTCGTCAGCCAGTTGATCCGTTCCCCCGGTGTGTATTTCGATGCCGATGAAGATCGTACAACCGGTCGTTTGCTCTCTAATGCCAAGCTGATCCCTGATCGTGGGGCATGGATGGAATTCGAGACACGCAAGACCGATTATTTGACCATCAAGTTCAATCGTAAGCGCACCATTCCCGTCACCATTTTGCTACGCGCACTCGCCGCTGTAGACGATGGTATGCCGCCGGAATGGTCACCCATTAAAACGGGCAGCGATGAAGAACTGATGGCACTGTATGCCGGTGTCGATACCAACCCTGACCATCAATATTTGGCGGCAACGCTGAAGATGGAACCGGTATGGGAATTGAAGAAGGAACAGACCGTTGCGGAAGCCGCACTGCTGGAATTCTATCGGCGTATGCGCCCCGGCGACCCGCCAACATTGGATAATGCGCGTGAATATCTGGTCAGCCAGCTTTTTGACCAACGCCGTTATGACCTTGAGCGTGTCGGTCGTTATAAGCTGAACCAGCGTTTGAGTTTGGATAACCAAATTCCGCGCCGTGTCCGCATTGTGACCAAGTCGGACATCGTCAAACTGGTCGAACGCATGATCATGATTAACAATGGTCAGGCTGGCAAAGACGACATTGACCATTTGGGCAACCGCCGTGTCAAGACCGTCGGTGAATTGATCCAGAACAAGCTGCGTGTCGGCCTTCGTCGCACCGAGCGTGTCGTTAAGGAACGTATGTCCATCCGCGAGTCGGATAACCTGTCACCCGTAACATTGGTGAACATTCGTCCGGTGGTTGCAGCTATCCGTGAGTTCTTCGGATCATCACAGTTGTCGCAGTTCATGGAACAAACCAACCCGCTGGCAGAACTGACGCACAAGCGTACCCTTTCGGCACTTGGCCCCGGTGGTTTGCGCCGTGAACGCGCAGGCTTCGATGTCCGTGACGTGCATCACAGCCATTACGGTCGTATTTGCCCGATTGAAACACCAGAAGGTCCAAACATCGGTTTGATTGGTCGTCTGGCAAGCTATGCCCGTGTCAACGAATATGGTTTCGTCGAGACACCTTATCGCTTGGTCATCAAGTTCCTTCCGCCTGATGATCCAAACTTGCTGGGTCGTACTTTGCGTGAAGACATTGAAAATGAAGCTGGCAAAGTCATCGCCTCTGATGGCGACATCATTGATGCCGATCTCATCAAGAAACTGCAAAAGATTAGCATCGAAAAAGTGCCGGTGATGCCCTTTGTCAGCAAGGAAAATGTTTACCTCTCGGCAGATAATGAAGATCATTTCATCGTCGCACAGGCCAATGCACCGTTGGATGCACTCAATCAATTTGTCAACGAACGCGTTTCGTCACGCTTCAACCAGAAGTTCTTGCTGATGTCGTCACGCCGCATTGACTATATGGATGTTGCACCCCGACAGATCGTGGGTATCAGCGCCGCGCTTATTCCCTTCTTGGAACATGACGATGCCAACCGTGCTTTGATGGGTTCCAATATGCAGCGCCAAGCAGTACCTTTGCTGAAACCGGATGTGCCGATTGTCAGCACAGGTATGGAAAGCCAAGCCGCTTATGATAGCGGTCAGGTCTTGGTATCCGACCGTAATGGTGAAGTCATCAGCGTGCAGGGTGATCGTATCATCTTGCGCGAGGAAACTGGCGGCGAACACATTTACCGTCTGCGTAAGTTCAACCGTTCCAACCAATCGACCTGTATTGACCAGCGTCCGGTTGTGTTCAAGGGGCAGTATGTCAAGAAGGGTGATGTGATCGCTGATAGTTCGTCAACCGATCATGGTCACTTGGCACTCGGTCACGATGTTTTAGGTGCGTTCCTGTCATGGGACGGCGGTAACTACGAAGACGCGCTGCTCATCAACGAGGAAATGCTGCGGAACGACAAGTTCACCAGCATCCACATTGAGAAGCACGAACTCGAAGCCCGCGATACTAAACTTGGGCCGGAAGAAATCACCTACGACATTCCGAATGTCGGTGAAGATGCCCTCAAGGACTTGGACGAATTCGGTATCGTCCGAGTCGGTGCGGAAGTGGGCCCGAATGATATTCTAGTCGGTAAGATTACACCCAAGGGCGAGAAAGAACTCAGCCCTGAAGAAAAACTGCTCCGTGCCATTTTCGGTGAGCAGGCTCGTGAAGTGAAGGACTCCTCACTGCGCTTGCCGCATGGTGAGAAGGGTAAGGTCGTTGATGTTAAGACCTTCACCCGCGACGAACATCCTGATCTGCCAGCGGGTGTGGAAAAGATGGTACGTGTCGGTGTCGCCCAGAAGCGTAAGCTGACAGTCGGCGATAAGATGGCAGGCCGCCACGGTAACAAGGGTGTTATCTCCAAGATTGTTCCAGTGGAAGATATGCCTTATCTTTCGGACGGTCGCACCATTGAAATCATCCTCAATCCGTTGGGCGTTCCCGGTCGTATGAATATCGGTCAGGTGTTGGAAATTCACTTGGGTTGGGCGGCTGACCGCTTGGGCTTCCGCGCGATTACACCCGTGTTTGATGGCGCGAAGGAATCGGAAATTCAGGCTGAACTCGGTCGCGCTTGGATGATTGACCGTGCATGGAAGGAAATCACCGACCGCGCATGGGATTGGTTGAATGGGTTTGAACATAACCCTGACGACTTTGAAGATGACAAGGAAATTCGCGGCCTGTATATCCAAGACTGGCTGGGTCAGAACAGCTTGTACGATGCCGATTTGCTGCGTACTGATGAAGGCTATGCACGTCGTGCAGTCTTGGCTGAGTGGCTGCGTGAAAAGGGTTACGATCCCGAAAGTGCGTTACTTTTCGATACGACTGGCCTCGCTATACCAGAACGTCAACGCCGCGATGAATACTCACTGCTGCTGTCACTGCGTGAGTGGAGTATGTGGGCGAATCCTGAACAGGAAATTCCTGAAGGCGCTGATTACAAAGAATTGAAGCGCATTGCTGACCAAACCATGTTTGATACCGGTAAACCTGTGCCGATTTATGGCAAGCACACCCTGTACGACGGACGCACCGGTGAACCCTTTGATCGTTCGGTGACAGTCGGTTTGATCCATATGCTCAAGCTAGCGCATTTGGTCGAAGACAAAGTCCATGCCCGGTCGACTGGTCCGTACAGCTTGGTCACACAACAGCCGTTGGGTGGTAAGGCGCAGTTCGGTGGTCAGCGCTTCGGTGAAATGGAAGTATGGGCGCTGGAAGCCTACGGTGCGGCTTATACGCTGCAAGAAATGCTTACCGTCAAGTCTGACGATGTGCAGGGGCGTGTGAAGACCTACGAAGCGATTGTGAAGGGTGAGCCGATTGAAGAACCGGGTATCCCCACCAGCTTCCGCGTGTTGGTAAAGGAACTCCAGAGCCTCGGTTTGGCGGTCGAAGCCATTTCCGAAAGCGGTGAAGTGATCAAGTTCGGTAAGGACGAAGAGAAGTCACGGATGCCCAAGATGGGTACGGGCTTGCTGAGCCTCGCCGGAGACAATATGGAATAACTTGGGAAGTTAAATCCCAAATCTAGAGCAGCACAGAACGCCGTATTGGAAACGATACGGCGTTTTTATTTTGTGTGCCGATAGAAGTAAAGCGCACTCAATTTTCGGAGGTGGTTATCCAATCTTCAATCGGGAAGCTGACGATGAAGGTTGTGCCCTTACCCGGTTCACTGTCAACACTGATGCTGCCCAGATGTAAATCAATAATTTTTTGGACGATGGGCAAACCCATGCCTGATCCGCCACTATCATGGATTCGCGATTCGTTCGCTTTATACAGTGGCTTGAAGATATACGGTATATCGGTGGCACTAATCCCCGAACCCGAATCGGTAATCTTGATGACAGCGCTGTAGCCTTCCACATCTTTTTCCAATGTGGATTGAATGGAGATCTGCCCCCCAATAGGCGTGAATCGTATCGCATTATCCACCAGATGATTGATCGCGTTGTTGATCTGTGTTACATCGCCATTGATCGAGGGTAATTTGGGATCAACCTGATACGAGAAATGGATTTGTTTGTGCATCACGCGCGTGTTTGCTTCGTCAGAGATTCTCGTAATGAGATCAACCAGATTAATACTCTCTACATGTCGTCCGATGTTGCTGTCGAGAGCTGCCATGATTTGAAAGTCATTAATCAAGCGGTTGATGTGGTTGATTTCCGCGTTAATGACATCCAGTTTGCTTTGCCGTTTTTCAGGTGTATCCAATCTTGATAATAAATAAGCATTGGTGCTAATGACGCTCAGTGGGGTACGGAGTTCGAGCGATGTACTATTGATAAATTCGGACATCATTTTGACAGATTCACGTTCGAGTTCGAGTTCCATCGCTTGCTGCTCAGCCATTTTGCTTCTTGTAATATCGTGGCAGATGCCCAGCATTTGTAACGGCGAACCATCTGCCGCATATTTCAGCATCCGGTCATGGCTGTAAAACCAGCGCCACTGACCTGATCCGTCACGCATACGATACTGAATTTCTTCATGCCCTTCACCCTTTGCCAGATTTTTTAGATGCGGCAAATAGATTCGCATGTAGTCCGTTGGATGAATGAGGTTCGAAATAAACCGACCGTCCGCCGCTTCAAACGCCTCCAAAGTATAACCAAAGAACTGATGCATATCGTGATTGGTATAGGTAATACGTTGTTCGACCATATCGTAAATGTAGATTAGATCAGGTGTCGCATCGGTAATGTTCTGGCTAAAGTCGCGGCTTTCCTGAAGCTCTTGTTCGGCTTGTTTACGCTGGTTAATATCCGTTATCGTGCCGATATAGCTGATGATCTTTCCAGCAGAATCATGAACAGGCATGATACTCACGATAATCCAAACGGATTCACCATCTGGCTTTTGGAGACGTGTTTCCTTCACAATTTCCCGGTCGATTTCTTTTCTCACTGTCCAGCGTTTCAGAACATCCTCGCGATCATCAGGATGAATCACGGAGGTTAAACGTCTGCTCAAACCTTCTTCAATTGAAAGCCCTGTGAGATGACTCCAACGAGGGTTAACGAACGTATATTGATCATCTGTATCGATTTGAAAGATGCCAATAGGCGCATGATCGGCGAGTTCGCGGAAGCGTTCTTCGCTGGCACGTAGGGCATCTTCAGCCCGTTTGCGCCGGGTAATGTCGAGTGACGCGATCATACCACCGACAATATTTCCAACTTCGTCTTTTACGGGTACAAACTGCGAGAAGTAAACGAGATCACCACGATCACGCTCCACCGTTTTCGATTCGCCATTGAGCGTTGCCGTGTAAGCCGATGACAGTGCCTCATAGGAAGCAGATGGAAGGATGTCTTTAATCGTTTTGCCTTCAATTTCGCTTTTGATGTAACCCGCTTCTTCGAGGAAAGGGCCATCGGCTAGGGTGATCAGCAAATCGCGGTTGTATAAAATGACCGACAAATTAGGCATGTTGCTGATAACAAGGCGGTAGGCGGTTTCGCTGTAACGAAGTGCGCCTTCGATCTTTTTGCGTTCGTCGATTTCAAGGTTAAGCTGCTTTTCACGCGCGTGTATTCGGGTTTCCATCGGGCGGAAGATTAGCAATGTATCCAGCACCAATACCAACAGGGTGACAATCAAAATAACGAGTTCCGCATTCTCAATATTGTCGACCTCGTTCTTTTTGTCGATTTCATATTGAGAGACAATTTGATCGAGTGTCGTCAACACCAACGGTGCTTCTGTGAGCAGTTGAGTCAAGTCAACATTATCAGTGGTTAATGTCTCATTGGTTGGCTGAAGTAAAGTCGTTGCGTGGCTGAGATAATCTTTAATCTGTGCGTCGGCGTTGAGGGGAGCGTTAAAATATAGGGCGTTAACATCAGGAGAGAGTGTATTGGTAAGCCCATCACCCAAATCGCCCGTAATCAGGCGTTGGTGAGCATCATTCATTTCCGTGATGCGCTGGTTGAGTTCGGTACGGACAGCATCATGTTCAGATGGGCTGGATGTGGTTGCCAGTGAAAGCCCTAACAAAGCAATGCGCTGGGACAGCATACGCTGGCGACCACTGATGTTGATAAGGCGAGCAGAGGTTTCCTGCGAAGCTGTAACATCCCGTAAAGCCACGTAGCTGGCGATTGCAAGCACTGCTATCATGCCGAGGGCAAATAGGTAGTAAACCCTTGGACGATAGCTGTTTTGCGAAAATGACATCTTTTTCCTATCTGATGTTGTTATGGATTTAAGATGAGCCGATAGACCTATAAACGACCAGTGGCATCAATCTATAATTATAAAAGTAAACGCCTAAAGATTCATTAAATTTTGTATGACGAAAACTTTATAATAAACTATAAGTAGACCGCTAGTGTATCTTTTTGAAAAATAATCCCGCGTTTTTACCTTATTTATAATGAAACCTGTTGAGGAGATGTTGAAATAAGATATGCACATTCATCATCGACATGATTGGAACGTTAGTCCACAAGAAGCGATTGAACTCCAAAAAACATTGGCATCAGAAGTCATCAACAACCAACCGATTGATATTACCTCGGTGAAATTGGTTGCAGGTGTGGATGTCAGTGTTAAAGATAATGTGTCGCAGGCGGCGGTTGTCATCTTGCGCTACCCCGAATTGGAAGTAATTGAAACGGTGTTGGCAAAGCGTCCCACACCATTTCCCTATATCCCGGGTTTGCTCACTTATCGCGAAGGGCCTGTGTTAGAAGAAGCCTTCCAAAACCTCAAAAATGAGCCGGATGTGTTCATCTTTGATGGCATGGGTATCATGCACCCGCGTCGCATAGGTATCGCCAGCCATATGGGCGTGTGGTTGCAAAAACCGACCATCGGCTGTGGCAAGACCTATTTTCTAGGAACGTATGATGAGCCTGCCCAAGAACGTGGTGCATGGAGTCTGGTGCATCACAAAGGGGATGTCATCGGCGCGGTGCTGCGGACGCGCATCGGTGTAAAGCCCGTGTACATTTCACCGGGGCATTTAGCGGATTTGCCCACGGCTTTGGATTTGGTCATGCGCTGCACACCCAAGTATCGTTTGCCTGAACCCATCCGCCAAGCTCATAACGCGGCAGGTAATTTTTAGCCGAAAGAATGAGCCGCTGGAGGAGAGGGATTAAATATGAGTGGCAACAAGCAAAAACCAAAAGAGATTGAAGTAATTAACGAACTCACTTACCGCTATATAGCTGAATACTCGGGCATGAATAAAGACGCCCTCATTGATTTTATAGAGCAGCAGCTTACCCCAAGATCTCAAACGGCTAGTTGGATTGAAACATTTCGTTTTATTAATGTGACGTTTGAGTCACTAATAAATAGGTTCTCCAAAAAGGATTTGGCTGTTACATTCATTCACCAATACCCGCAGTTATTTAAGAGCGGATATTCGAA